>JBMFOU010000008.1:0-116399 GCA_049969475.1 Bacteroidales bacterium
GTAATTGGCAACACGTCTGACTCTGGATCAGAAGACTCCAGGTTCGACCCCTGGCAGGACAACATCTTAAAACACCCAAATAAGCGGGTGTTTTTTTATTTCCTTAATACAAAAAACCCTTTCCGCGACCGGAAAGGGGAAATTGTTACAGGGTGCTGTTTTCCCTTATTTTACAATTAATTTTTGGGTGTAAACAGCATCAGATCCTGCCACCTTCACTAAATAGGACCCGGGTACAAGCTTCTGAATATCCAGGGAAAGTTTGCCTGTAGCATCTGACTGAAGTAATAAACCAGAGAGCACTTCACGCCCGGAAAGATCTAATACAGAAACCTGATATTGACCGGGATGTGCCACATAAATATCCACCCAGCCATGGGCAGGATTCGGGGTAATATTAATTTCTGAGTTTTCAAGGTCTTTTCTGCCTACTGTACCCATGAAATAAACCGTATGGCTCTTTTGAATGCTGCATCCCATGGAGTTAACAGTGACTGTGAATGTATGCTCGCCCAAACCGTATTGAGCTTCTGTAACTGTGATGGTTGGTGTGGTTTCACCCCCCGGCTCCCACAGATATGTTGCATTCGGATCGTCCACAGTAGCATCGAGGGTTATAGGATTAAAAGGCCAGTAGCTTGTATCGGAAGGTGTTGAGGTGATATTCACTAAGGGGCCCACCTGCACATAAGCCTGTCGGGTCAGGGTTTTAATCTGGCCTCCGCGGTTTACCGTAAGTGTAACATCATGGAAACCGCATTCAGTATAGGTAACCGTGGGATTTTGCTGGGTAGAAGTTGAAGGAGTTCCTCCTGGGAAGGACCACTCATAAGTTTCTGGGGTCCCAATATATCCACCCGTGGTATTATTGGAAAAAGTTACTGTACCATTGGCTCCTACAACCGTTGTATTAGCAGAAAAATCTACATTCAGGTCAAGGGCAGCCCGTTTGATACCTTGTAGATACTCCTTATTGCCAGCCTGGATTCCTGCCACAAACTCAACATCCTCGAGGGGCCAGCTGGGATCAAGATTAAAATTAAGCGTTACAGTCTCTACATCACCATTAGCAAATAAAAGCGGAGTTCCATTTTGGTCTGGCACCATCCTACGATTCACAAAATTCACATGGTTCTGTCCCTGCCAGTTGTAGCTTATGTGCGATTGGGTAATGAAAAAATGCAGCTTAATATTGGTAGCTGAGCTGGGGGCCACTTTGGTTACGGTAATAACAGCTGTATAGCTCAGGCCCTGATTCGAGATCTGCATGTCCATGGTGAAACTTGAGGGTGTGGCAATCCTTTGGTTGTACTTGGGAAGGTATGTGGGATACATACTGTTGTAATGATTGCCCCCAACTACTGAGAGAATTCCATCGAAATAAGCTGTTGGGAAGCCACTCACAGCATAGTAATTATTCCGGGCATTACTATACTGGTTAGCAAAAGGATCGTTGTTGTGATTCTCGACAACAGCAACACGGCAGCCATTGGCCAGAAGATCATCAGCACCCATAGCAGCACCAGGGCAATAGGTGCACCAGGTTCCCGTTGCAATCTCTAAAACCACCATCTGTCGCTCCACCTGCTGGGCCTGAATAAAAAGGGCAGTAAGTAAAAAAATAAACGTGTAAAGGGTTCTTTTCATTGTTTTTGGTTTTGTTGGATTAAAGTTATTTACCTATATGAGAATGTTTTTGATGAATAACAAAAAAACCCTGTGCCGCATTCGCGACACAGGGTAATCACGAAAAATTACTTCTTTATAACCAATCTGTAGCTCAAGGTCTGACCATTAGCATCGAGTAGGAGGAAGTAAACTCCATCAGCAATGTTTGCAAGATGGAGAGAGGATTGTATCTTGCCTTCCACCCGCAACCCCTTCTGGGTAAAGATAGACTTACCGAAAACATTCACCACTTTAACGTCCACATTCATGGGTTTAATACTACTGAGCTCCAGCAGGAAGTTCCCATCGTTGGGATTGGGGATAATATTTACACCGAGCTGGGCACTTAATTCATCAATACCCGTGCAATCGTTGAAAGTGATAGTTATCTGACCCGTCTTCACACATCCATTAGAGCCGGTAACGGTAACCGATACATCTTTGGTTCCACCAATCTGAGTTCCCGTAATATCAACGGTAACCGTAGGTGTGGTCTCACCAGTTGACCAGTTATATGTGGCGCCTGCATTAGTGGCATCGAGAGTAAGCACATGGTTATGACAAATGGCAGTATCACCGCCAAAAGTTATAACCGGCGAAGGCATTACTGTAAGGATTTGGGTAGCCGTATTAGCACATTGAGTGGTAGGATCGGTTACGGAGTAGGCAATTTCAATATCACCGGCCACTGAGGGGGTAAAAATGCCATTTTCAACGCCTACACCTGAATAAACACCTCCTTCAGGCATACCACCTGAGAGCGTAATCGGTTGACCATTGTCGCAGATGGGGCTCAAAGCAGCCAGGGAGACTTCCGGCAAAGCATTTACTATGATAGGTTGTGCAACCGTAGTAGCGCACCCGTATTCATTGGTGTAGGTGTAAGCCAACTGATGTTCGCCCACTCCAGCCAGTGAAGGATTGAATATATTGTTTTCCACTCCATTGCCCATCCAGCTACCACCGGCAGGGCTACCCTGGGTAAGTTCAAAAGCAGGACTGTTGAGGCAGGTATTTTCGAATGGAGTAAGGGTAACGTAAGGATAGTCGCTGATAGTCAGGGTTACGGGTGTGGCCGGACCTTCGCAGGCACCATTCATCTGTGTAGCATAGTAAGTGTAGGTACCTATGGCAGTCTGTCCGGTAGCAAAAGTATTGCCTGTACCCAACAGTTGCGTCAGAGAGGAATCAGCGTACCATTTCACATTTTCACCTTCAGCCGTCAAATCGGGAACTGGCGTAGCATAGCAGGCCGATTTATTTTCAGCTACAGGAGCCTCGGGTGCTGTGAACGTATTGATGAAATTGGTCAACGAGAGGGTGTTAAACTCACCATTCTTACCTACAGTTAGCGTAACCGTATAAGAACCGGCGGCTGGATACTGAATGCCTGTGGGATTCTGTTCAGTAGAAGTGGAGGGGGTGGCCCCTTCAAAAGTCCATTCCCAGGAAGTGGGCTGACCGGTAGAAAGGTCCTGGAAGTTAACCGTCAACCCTTCACAACCTGCAGTTACATTGGCGGTGAAATTTGCCAGTAGCTGGTCAATAGTGACAGGAACTTCTTTTCTGTAACGGAAGTAATTCTGCTTAGTAGCAGTTACAATCACTTTTTGTCCATTAACCAGAGCAGGAAGGTTGAAAACCAGGGGCGCAGTGCCAGCAGTTTGCACGCCAATTATCTGGTTATCTACGGTTAAAGCAACAATGGCACCAGGGGTGGCAGTCACAGTAAAGGAAACTGCGCCTTGATAAATAAGGTCATCATGTGCAACCGTAAGTTGCTGGGGCATCTCAGAATAAATCACACTGTAGCACTCACCATGGTGATGGAAAAGATTATAAGTAACTGCTTTATTATTAGTATTGTAAGGCCAGGTGGATTGCTGGAGGTGATATTTACCCGCAGCGTTTCCAAATGAAGGTAAAATACCACGAGGCTCAGGAGTCGACCCATAAGTAGGCATAAATTCAGGCCACCAGTTGTCATATACACCCCACACGTAAGAGTCGTTCACAAAACTATATGAGGTTTCGGAAGCTGCCAACAAACCAAGTGCCCCACTATTGACCCCGTTTTTAGTATAGCGATGGAATTTTTCGGTGAAGCATTCACTGCTCCAGTTGTATTTTCCTGTGAGGCAGTTGATAGACATCACAAAAGTTAGGTTTGTATTGTATAGACCATTGATGTTGGAATTGGTGTAGGATGGTTCGCCCCATCCGGTTTCCATGCCATGGTCGCGATGCTGAAGAATAAATGCGCCGGAATTTATAGCATTGTTAATTCCTGTGGCTGTTCCTCCAGTCCATCCTCCCAACTGCTGTGGGGTGGCAGGAATATAACCCTGACCATTCGGCCCAAAATAGTTTACAACAGTGGCGGTGTTGGTGGCAGTGCTCCAGGGGTCTACATTGGGATTACCCTGGTAGATAGCATTCTGGCGACGGGGTGACTTTCCTAATTTATGCCTGAAAAATCCGCCGATGGACTCCGAGCAAATTTGGAACCAGCGTTCAGTCTGCCAGCCCAGGGCAGTGATAGGCCGATTGTAGAAGGAAGTATCAGTAGGTGGGTTTCGCTCGTAATTCAAAAACTTGGTGATCATAACCTGTAACTCTGTATTGTTACGGGCGGTCATTCTCGAAACCACCACATCGGGCATCATGTCGTTATTAACGTCTGCATAAATATTATCAGAAACGCAATAATTGTTGTATATGGGCGAGATAATGCTGTTGTTGGGATCTGTGCCATAGTCCCCCAACAATAGACAGGTAATGGGTTTAATAGTCCAGTTGTTGTATGCGTTGTTGATGAAATTCTCAATGGCGGTGGTAGTATTTCCGCCAATCTGAGAGAGAGTAAACACCTTGGTTAGGATACCCTGCTCTGTTCTGAACTTCCGGATACTGTCTGCCCAACGTTGAAAATCAGGTCCATCGGGACTTATAATGATATATTCGCATTCATCGTTATCGGTGGCTCCATAATAGGAGGCATAACGGGCTGCATAGTCGATCTTTGGAAGAGAGCTATAGTTTAACAAATTGTCCGACAAAATAGCATCAAAATAGGGATTGCGGTAGGCATCCGAGCCAAAATGACCATTTCCTCCTTCGAAATTTACTTCCAGCTCAATGTTCTGATAAACCAGTAATTCTTTAGTAACTGGATTATACTGGAAAGGGGTAACACCCACCAGCACGACATCGACCCCACGAATTTGCATAGGTTCCGAAAGACGCACCGGCTGCTCAGGATAATAAGCGTTTTTGTTATAAATGGCAGGATTCTTTTCATAATGCAAAGGCCCAACCTCAGATTCGAGAGGCAAACGTGGAGCAGGGCCTACTTCCACATTTTCAAACTTCTGCACCTGCATCGATTTGATGTTAAGCACGGGAGTAGCGCCCTGAGGAATGGCTACATAGCGGCTTTCGCCTGCCACATTGGGCGCTCCTTCATCGTTGGGTAGAAAAACTCCGGGCAAAAGGACGCTTTTCATCCTTTCCCCATTCACTACAAAGTCTTCCAGAAAAAATTCATTGACAGCATAATGGATTTCAATTTTATTGGATTTTGAATCCAACACATTGAAGCCCTGACGTAAACTACTATTTTGCAGTGTAATGGTCTGCACCTGGGAAAAAACCCAGTAACTTAGAAGTACCAATAAGAACGTAGCACTTAGTCGGAGAAGCGGGTAAACCTTGGTTTTCATGATGCCGAATATTTGGTTATTGATTAGGGTTTAATTCATAATTAAGATATGTTTGAAACGGACAAATATAATATAAAATCAACATAAGGTTAAAGATTCATTTTTCACCAGAAGGTTAATAAGGCGCAGCAACTTAAGTCAATTTACGGATTCATTATTTCCTAAAGGCCTCAAATCTTGCCTACTATCGGGATTGTTGAAAATTGTTACGTATACACTTTGTTCGTAATTTTTGAGGGAATATTTTGTTAACTAGTTGTTAAAATTACTTGACAAAGGGGGTGGGTTTGTTGTACCTTTGCACGCCTTTTTAGACAAAGTCAGTATTTTAATTGACTAAAGATAATTAAAAAGGGCCTTCCCGCGTTGAACAATGCCGGAATTCTCTCTATTTAATGATGCTTCTTTCTAAAATTTAACAAATCTTTATGAAGCTCTCTCAGTTTAAGTTTCATCTTCCTAAAGAACTCATTGCAAATTATCCGGATGAAGACCGCGATAATTCCCGTTTGATGGTGCTAAACCGAAAAACCCAAACCATCGAGCATCGTTTATTTAAAGACATTATCGATTATTTCGACGAAGGTGATGTTTTTGTACTAAACAACACCAAGGTCTTTCCTGCCCGGCTTTATGGTGAGAAAGAAAAAACCGGTGCCAAGATTGAAGTTTTTCTGCTTCGTGAGCTCAACCGCGAGTCAAGACTTTGGGATGTAATGGTAGAACCAGCCCGCAAAATCCGTATCGGTAACAAACTGTATTTTGGAGAAAATGATGAATTGGTAGCCGAAGTGATCGACAACACCACATCTCGGGGGCGAACCATTCGCTTTCTTTACGATGGGCCCTATGAAAAATTCCGCAAAACGCTGATGCAGCTGGGAGAAATGCCTCTCCCCAAACTCCACAACCGGCCGGTGGAACCCAACGAAGACAAACTCTATCAGACCATTTACGCCAAACACGAAGGAGCTGTAGCTGCTCCCACAGCAGGGCTTCACTTTACCCGCGAAATGATGAAACGACTCGAAATCAAAGGAGTAGTTTTTGCCGAGGTTACGCTTCACGCTGGAATTGGCAATTTCAGAGACATCGAAGTGGAAGACCTCACCAAACACAAGATGGATTCTGAAGAGATGTTTGTTGAAGAGGAAGCCGTTGAAATCATCAATAACGCAAAAAAGAATAATAAAAAAGTATGCGCAGTAGGAACCACTACCGCCAAAGCACTCGAAACAGCTGCTACTATTAATGGAAAAGTAAAAGTATACCGGGGCTGGACTAATAAATTCATTTTCCCGCCTTATACCTACCAGGTTCCCACCGCCATGATTACCAATTTCCATCTTCCGCTTTCACCCATGCTTATGCAGGTGTGTGCATTCGGTGGATACGATTTTGTGATGCAGGCATACAAAGAAGCTATCGAGCATAAATACAAGTTCTTTACTTACGGCAATGCTATGCTGATAATCTGATGGCTGAAGGCCTTTAATTAACATGGAAAAAACTGCTATTATTGTGGCTGGGGGTAGCGGCAAACGACTGGGTACTGCTACCCCTAAACAATTTCTTGAAATAAATGGTTTTCCGGTATTATTCTACAGCATTGAGGCTTTTCTTCAAGCCGATTCCAGCTTAAAAATCATCGTCGTGCTGCCGGAAACCCTATTAGATGAATGGAGCCGGCGCATTGCATCGCGTTTTACAGAAGCAAATCTCGACTTTACTTCCGGAGGTTCCGAACGTTTTCTTTCTGTGCTCAAGGGCTTGTCCAAAACGCCCAATGATTGCCTCGTGGCTATACACGACGCAGCCCGCCCACTGATTACTCCCACTTTCATCAATCGACTTTTCCAGGAAGCCGAAATCCATGGCTGTGCCATACCGGCTATCCATCCTACGGAAACCGTGCGACTGAACTACTCATGGGCTCATCTATCCAGTACGGAGGAAAGGGAAATCCATGTATCCGGGTTCCAGTCAGGCTCACAAAATAAAAAAAAACAACCAACCCTTGTTCTTTATCCCAGAGACCAGGTTTTTCTTATCCAAACACCCCAGGTCTTTCACAGAAGTACTCTCCTGCAATCTTATGAAAAAATAATTCCTGAGATATACCAGTCAAAAGGCTTTCGCGTGCCCGACTCTCTTAATATCGAAGAAATAGCCAGGAAATTCACCGATGATGCTGCCATTTGGGAATCAGCCGGACATCCTCTTTATTTAGTTCCAGGGGAAATCTACAATCTGAAGATTACCCGAAAGGAAGACCTCTTATTTGCTGAATTTCTCCTTAAAATACTTAAAAAAAGAGAGCCCGGAAACTGAGGAAGACCCGGGCTTATGATGAAACAATAACTTTTCTGCGGTTTTTATTGAAAATTAGAAAACCACGTTGATGATTTTCCGAGGAACCACAATAACTTTCTTAGGAGTCCGTCCTTCAAGATATTTCTGCGTTTTTTCCTGAGCCAGTACCTGTTTTTCAATTTCCTGAACTGGTAAATCTAATGGCAGAGCCAATGAGAAACGCATTTTACCATTGAAAGAAACTGGATATTCGAAGGTGTTTTCCACCAGATACTTCTCATCAAAATCTGGCAGAGATACATGTGCCACACTTGTGCTGTGGCCCAGCAGCTGCCATAACTCTTCAGCCATGTGCGGTGCATAGGGCGATATCAAAACCACAAGGGGCTCGAGCACCTTAATCTTATTGCATTTGAGATCATGCAATTCGTTGGTGGCAATCATAAAGGCACTCACCACCGTATTGAATGAAAAACGTTCAATATCGTCCCTCACCTTTTTAATGGTTCGGTGGAGCACTCTCAGCTCTTTTTCTGTGGGCTCGTCGTAACTCACGCTGAAATGATTGTTTTCGTCGTGGAAAAGCTTCCAGAAACGGCGGATAAATCTGAATACTCCTTCAATTCCCTTGGTATCCCAGGGTTTCGACTGTTCGAGGGGGCCCAGAAACATTTCATACAACCGAAGGGTGTCAGCTCCGTACCGCTCAATCAGATCGTCGGGATTCTGAACATTATGCAACGATTTCGACATTTTCTCGATTTCGTAGCCACAGATATATTTTCCGTTTTCGAGAATAAATTCTGCATCGGCAAGGTCGGGCCTCCACTTGCGGAAGGAATCAATATCCAGCACATCGTTATCAACCAGATTGATATCAACATGAATTTCCTGAACCTCATAATTGTCTTTAAGGCCCAGTGAAACAAAGGTGTTGGTGCCTTTGATGCGGTAAGCGATGCTGCTTCTTCCCTGGATCATGCCCTGATTGATAAGCTTACGGAAAGGCTCATCTTCCACAGCCAGCCCCATATCGAAGAGGAACTTACACCAAAAACGGGCATAGATGAGATGTCCGGTTGCGTGTTCGGCTCCACCTATGTATAAATCGACACTGCGCCAATATTCCACCGCTTCGCGGCTAAAATAGGCTTCTGAATTACGAGGGTCCATGTATCGGAAGAAGTAACCACTGGAACCTGCAAAGCCGGGCATGGTATTGGTCTCGAGCGGATAGCCTTCAAAGGTCCAATTTTGTGCACGGGCAAGGGGAGGCTCGCCCGAAGAAGTGGGAAGATAAGCATCCACTTCGGGCAAGGTCAGTGGTAATTTATCTTCCGGAAGCGTGTGGGGAATTCCATTTTTGTAGTAAACGGGGAAGGGCTCACCCCAATAACGTTGTCTGCTGAATATGGCATCGCGCAGGCGATAATTTACCGTTCCCTTGCCTATACCCATTTCTTCCACTTTCGCTATTGCAGCTTTTATAGCCTGTTTTACCTCGAGACCATTCAGAAAACCGCTATTTACCATGACACCTTCTTTCGAGTCATATGACTCTGTCCAGGAGGCTGGGTCGGAAGGCTGTTCGCCGGGCTGCACCACCACCTGCACTATAGGCAAACCAAAATGGCGGGCAAAGGCAAAATCCCTGCTATCGTGGGCAGGTACCGCCATGATGGCTCCCGTACCATACCCTGCCAGCACGTAATCGGCAATCCACACAGGAATTTTCTCCTGGGTAAAAGGGTTAACGGCATACGCTCCGCTGAAGACTCCGCTTACCTGTTTCACTTCGGCCAGGCGCTCCCGCTCTGAACGGTTTTTCGCCCAGGTAACATATTGCTCGACAGCCTCCTTGTGCTCGGCAGGAGTAATTTTCTCAATTAATTCATGCTCAGGGCTCAGCACCATAAAAGTAGCCCCAAACATGGTATCAGGACGGGTAGTAAAAATTTCGATAACCTCATTGCTTTCGGCTACCTTAAACACAGCTGTACAACCCTCGCTACGGCCAATCCAGTTTCGTTGAATTTCTTTGATGGATTCGCTCCATTCTATCCTTTCCAGACCATCAAGCAGCCTTTGTGCATACGCGGTGATACGCAAAAGCCACTGCTTCATTTTAACTCTTTCTACCGGATGCCCGCCTCTTACCGAAAGGCCATTGCTCACCTCATCATTAGCTAAAACCGTACCCAGCTCGGGGCACCAGTTTACCATGGTATCCGATAAGTAAGCCAGCCGATATTGCATAAGTATATCGGATTGCTCTTGCTCATTCATGGCCTTCCATTCGTCCGCATTGAATGCTCTAACCTCTCCGCAGGCAGCATTCACATGCAGATTTCCTTCTTTCTCGAAAATACTGATCAAATCTGCAATGGGTCTTGCCTTGTCAAGCGAACGGTCGTACCAGTGGTGAAAAAGCTGAATAAAAGTCCATTGTGTCCATTTGTAATATTCCGGATCGCAGGTTCTCACTTCTCGATCCCAATCGTACGAAAAACCAATTTTATCGAGCTGTTGACGATAGCGCTCAATATTTTTCCGGGTCGTAATCTCAGGATGGGTACCCGTTTGAATAGCATACTGCTCGGCTGGCAGCCCAAAGGCATCATATCCCATAGGATGCAGCACATTATATCCCTTGAGCCTCATATAGCGGGCATAAATATCAGAGGCAATATATCCCAGAGGGTGCCCTACATGCAGACCAGCCCCTGAAGGATAAGGAAACATATCCAGAACATAGTACTTGGGCTTTTCACTCCGATTTTCTGCCCTGAAAGTCTTATGCTCGCTCCAGTATTTTTGCCACTTGGGCTCTATCTCCCTGAAATTATAATCCATAACTTTCTCAGCTATTTTTGAAGGTGCAAAAGTAGGGAATTCAGACTATTCCTTGAAACCTAAGAGAATCAAGCTATAAACCCCGAGTTACCAAATAAATACCAAAACCCAACAGAGAGAATGAAACAATCAAGCGTAGCCAAAACAACTTGTTTTCAAGAAAAGCCCTACCCCATCGAACTATTAGCTCTACCTTAAGCAAATTGAGCCCCAATTGAATGACGAAAGCAGGCACCAATACCCACCAACCGAGCGTTCCTCCTCCCCTCACTTGTATCCAGGCACAAACTGTCAGCCAAAACAACCAATTAAGGGGATTTATAATATTCACCAGAAACACTCGACTGTAAATGGCCAGTCCGGATCCTAATACTGGTGCGCCTTCTTCCCTGTTATCAGGCTTTTTAAACAATGAAAAGAAACCGGCGCCTATCAAAACAACACCTCCAATTAATGCTGCCTGTGCTTCATAATCCTGGATCGATTTTACAAATCCCACACCCAGCAGACTCATCAGGGCCATCAATAGGTCAGAATCTACCATTCCAGCGCTCGCCCAAAGACCGCTTTCCCTATTCCCCTGTACAGTAGCCGATAACAAAATGAAAAAGGCCGGCCCTGTAGACAAGCCCAGGGCCAGTCCCAATAATATACCATAAATCAGCCCTTCTGCCATGCGCCAAAATTAAAAAGGAAACACAATAATAGTTAAACACATATTAACATTAGGCTCAGGCTTATCATTTACCTTTGATTTAATTAAAATCCTATCCATATGATGTATAAAAAATTTTTAATAGTTCTGGTTCTCTGGATTTTGGGGCATTTTCCCTTTAATGTCAATGCCCAGTCGGCTCCAACTTCTGCTAACCAACCTCTTCGATTTGTTTTCATGACCGACCTACATGTGCAACCCGGAGTAGAGCAGGAAATGAAAAAGGCCCTTGACAAGGCAGCTACTCTCCATCCCAATTTTATCATCACAGGTGGTGACCTCATCATGGATGCATTGGAGGCTGACAAAAAAACGGCCGAAAACCTCTTTTCCTTGTATCAAAACCTGATGAGTGAATCTCGGTTACCGGTTTACAACACACCTGGAAATCATGATGTATGGGGATGGGGGCTTAAAAACGTCGACACTCTAGATCCTGATTATGGATTAGGAATGTTTGGTAAACGATGGGGTAATCCTTACCAGTTGTTTTCTCACCAGGGAATTTACTTTATGTTGGTACCCTCTATGGTTTATAATCAAGGATCTGCTTACGTGGGAGGTTTTTCAGAAAAGACGCTGCAATGGGCAGAAGAAAACCTGAAAAACATACCTAAAGAAGCCCCGATTGTTTTGGTATCTCATATACCCCTGGTAACTGCAGAAACTCAGTGGGAAGAGGGGGCACTTCAACCCAACCATCCCATGGCAGTAGTAGGTAATTCAAGAGACTTGCTCAAATTGTTCGAAGGTCGTCCACTGAAATTAATATTACAGGGACATTTACATATCTGGGAAAAAATTGAGATTGCCGGAGTTCAGATTATCACCGGAGGAGCCGTATCTGGCAAATGGTGGCAGGGAGCTTACAAGGGAACGCCTCCGGGCTTTGTGCTAGTGACAATCACGGGAAACGATATTCAGGCCGAATACATCACTTACTGAGCCCGCTGCTGACGTCCCCACCTATGCCGGTACATCATACCCCGACCCATACCCTGACCCGGATTGATAAGCTGAGGATAGATTTTTCCCAGCTTCTCTCGCTGCTCAGGAGTACATATTTGATGAAGGTCAAATATATGCTTTACTAAAAGCTGTTTGTAACGATTTTCCCTATTCCCGACCTGTTTAACCAAAGCTAATACTTCCTGCTGGTTAGGTCGAGATGAACTCAAGAGGCCGGCAATTTGGCTGTTAAGAGCGCTAATGGAATCGCGGAGACTGCTCGTGTTTTCAAAAAAGCTTATTCGTAAGCTGTCGTATTTCTGTATTTGCTCTCCGCTCATCCCCAGTTCACGGATAATCATACCCCGACCCATTCCTGCAGGAACTGAATTAGAGCTTATTACAGCCTTCTGTTGTCTATCAGTAAAAACAATATGCGTAACCAGGGCTGCTCCAAGAATAATAACCAGAGCAGCAAGCACACCCATGATAATTTTATATTTCAGACCCATTTTTATTGATTTTCGGCATTGACATCATAAAACATCTGATCGAGCTGCGAAACGGAGGTGCTGAGAGCATAATCCTGTTCAATTAAGGAACTCGTATCGGACGCCGAGAACTTCTCGTAGAGTATGGTTCCCATACGAATTCCAATGAGAATCGACAGGGAAAGAGCGAGAGACAGAATAAAGGCAGGCTTAAGAACTCTAACCACGCGGGGAGCCTTTTCTTTTTCGAGCCTGGCGCTCAGGCGGGTATAAAAAAACGGATCGGACTCAGGCTGAATCGTAGTTTCCAACACCGCTTCGATGGCCTGGGCAGCCAGCTGACACCCCTCACATGAGCCAAGATGCTCTGCAACAAGTTGTTTGTTAATGTTTGATAATTTCCCATTCTTGTAGGCCGGATACCAATGCTTAAATTCCTCACAACGTATTTTCATAAATCATAACTCTTTATAGTAATTCGCTAAATACTTCCGTAAATTCTGACGTGCTCTCTGGGTTAGGCTATCCACGGCTGACTCCGATAGATTCATAACCTGAGCCACCTCGGCGTATGACAGTCCATCAATACGGGTCATTATAAAAGCTATGCGCTGGTTTTCGGGCAATCGCTGAATAGCCTTATTCAGCATTCTGCGCATTTCACGTTGCTCAGTTCCGTTCTCTGGCTGCGCATAAACACGAGATACCTCTTCATCTTTCCTGTCGTTAATACCCCACTTACTGAGGCTCTCACCAAACCAGGCCTTCCATTTATTCCGGCGTGCAAGATTCAGTGCATGATTGAGGGCAATACGATAAATCCATGTTGACAACATGGACTTGCGTCGAAACCCGGGAAGGGCCTGGTAAACCCTGACAAAGACCTCCTGCATGAAATCTTCCTGGTCTTCCTCATGACCAAACATCTGCAAAGCAATAGCCCTAATCATGGGTTGATATTTTTCGACCAGAATCCTGAATGCCTGTTGATCTCCGGCTTGCAGCTGGTCTAAGAGTTTTTCGTTTTCATTCATGGAATCTTTCTAAAGAAAATGTAACCGGAAATATTTTCCGGCTACATCAAAATTACCACAAACGAAGAAACTACTTTTGATTGATTGGAGCCGGGGTGGTCTGAGGCTGAGCATTTCGCCAGCCATGGCGCCAGCCATATCCTCTTCCCCCACGTAAGTTATCGCACACACCGTCGTTGTCTTTGTCAACGAAACCGGGCCCTCTTCTTCCAGAGATACCTTTTTCGCGGTAGTCGCAAATCCCATTTTTATTGGCATCCACAAAATTAGGTCCCTGACCATATCCGCGGCCCCATCCTCGGCCCTGAGCCGGCCTGGCTTCATAATTATCACAAATCCCGTTTTGGTTTTCATCTACAAACCGACCAGGCTGAAAAGTGGACGCGCTAGTGGCTGGAGTCGAAGTCTGATTCTGAGCGCTGACCTTGTTACCCATTACGGCCACTAACAAGGTTACTAATCCTGCAATTAAAATCTGCTTTTTCATAACTCTTCTGTTTTAAGGGTTTTGAAAGATTAGAAACATTTACTTTCCCAAACCTTCGATTCAAATAAAAAAAATTATATATTAAACATTAAACACCTGGCTATCAAACAATAAAAAAAGTCGCTGCCAACAGACAGCGACCTTTCGATTTGTGGAGCGTAGGGGAGTCGAACCCCTGACCTTTAGACTGCCAGTCTAACGCTCTAGCCAACTGAGCTAACGCCCCAGCAGAGTTTACAGCGTGCAAAGGTATAAAAAATTCTGAATCTTTATCTACCTTTACGAAAAATCAACAGATATCCGCTTAACCCATGTCGAAGCTTTATGTGGTACCCACCCCGATTGGTAATCTGGAAGATATCACCCTCAGAGCGCTGCGCGTCTTAAAAGAAGTGAGCTTTATTCTTGCAGAAGATACTCGTAAGTCGGGGCATCTGCTCAAGCACTATGAGATAAAAACCCCTTTAGTATCACACCATAAATTCAATGAGCATAAAACGGTGCAGGCGATGGTGCAAAGAATTAAATCTGGGGCAACGGCAGCACTCATCAGCGATGCTGGAACTCCAGGTATATCCGACCCGGGCTATCTGCTGGTGAGAGAATGTATTAAAGAAAATATTCAGGTAGAATGCTTGCCCGGCGCCACAGCGTTTGTACCTGCTCTGGTGGAGTCAGGGATTCCCTGCGACAAATTCCGATTTGAGGGTTTTCTCCCGCAGAAGAAAGGACGAAAAAACCACCTGACCCAATTAGCCGACGAAACCTCAACCCTGATCTTCTATGAATCACCTTTTCGAATTACCCGGGCACTCGAAGAATTTTCCGGGATTTTTGGCAAAGAACGTAAAGCCTCGGTTTCAAGGGAAATTTCAAAGGTGTATCATGAAACCGTCAGAGGAAGCCTGGAAGAACTCGTTGCATGGTCGAAAGAAAAACCCATAAAAGGTGAAATTGTAATCGTTTTGGAAGGGAAGCAAGAACATGACAAGAAATGATTTGATTCCTTCCTGCTGGGAGGAACTTATGGGATTCCTTTTTAGAGATACCTGGGATGAAAATCTGGAGCGCTTTCGCTCACCTTTTGTTTACAGAGGACTTTCTGACATTAATTATGAGCTGATTTCGAGCCTAATAAGACTTGGAGGCCCTTATCAAACCCTTGAGCGCCACCTGCTGCGAAATTTCATTAAATACGCACAAAGAACTACAGTTCCAAACGAGTCGCTTTGGAACTGGCTGGCTATTGCCCAACATCATGGTCTTCCTACCCGCCTTATCGACTGGACCTATTCACCCCTTATAGCCCTTCATTTTGCTACAGCTAATCCTTTAAAGTTCAATACAGATGGTGTTATCTGGTGCGTCAACTATGTGAAAGGGAACCAATATTTACCTGCACAACTTTTAGACATTATACGCAATGAGGGTTCCAACGTATTTACACCTTATATGCTCGATAAGGTATGCAATTCCCTTACAAAACTTGAAAAACTGGCTGAAAGGGAGTTCAACCTTTTTTTGGAGCCTCCCTCGCTCGATGACCGAATTGTGAACCAGCATGCCTTATTTTCTCTCATGTCAACCTCGACCGGGCGCTTAGGCCATTGGCTCAATGAACACGCTGATATTTATTTTAGAATCATTATTCCCCAACATTTAAAGTGGGAAATCAGAGATAAACTCGACCAGGCCAACATCACAGAAAGAGTTCTTTTTCCTGGCCTCGATGGCCTTAGCCGATGGCTCAAACGTCATTACAGTCCCAAAAACGTATTTTTGCAAGATATTTAACCCAGGGTTATGAGCTACACTTATAAATACCCCCGCCCTTGTGTAACCGTAGATATAGCCCTTTTCCGACCAGCTCAGGCTGAGTATGAGATATTACTTATTCAACGTTTGCATCCTCCTTTCGAAGGGTATTGGGCTCTTCCGGGAGGTTTTATCGAAATGAATGAGACCCTGCTGGCTTCTGCCCTACGAGAATTAGAGGAAGAAACAGGCATTCACGATATTGAACTCACTCAATTTAGAACTTATGGAGACCCCGGAAGAGACCCTCGCTGCCGAACCATTACCATCGTTTACTATGGTTTTGTTGAGGAAAATACAACTGCTCACGCCGGCGACGATGCAAACAATGCCTCCTGGTTCCGACTCAACCAACTCCCTCAGCTGGCTTTCGACCACCAAAGCATTCTCAACGATCTGATAAATCATTTAAAAACTATAAATTTAATATCCAACAGCTTATGAAAACCAAATCTTTTCTGATCATTCTCTGGATCATTCTCGGCTTGAAACCAGCCTTTACACAAGTTGTACTCACCTCGGCCCAAATGCCCCTACCTGGCACCGTTCTGTATTTCTGCAACATGGCCTCGCCAGACTCATTTTCTTTTCAACGCACTGGCGCAGGCCTGACCTGGGACTTATCCATGTGGCCTTATTCAGGCTATGATTCTGTGCTTTATACCGAACCAGCCTCCACCCCATACGGAAGCAATTTTCCAACAGCCAATCTTTCAGTAACCATGGGAAGCGATGGATATGGTTATATCTCATACAACGACAATTATGGCCACCTGATTGGTATTGCCGGAGATGCAGGATATGGGGTGATGCCCGTACCTCTCGATCCACCGCTGGTACTTTTCAATTTTCCCTACACCTTTGGAAGCTCTATAAACTCAACTGCTAAAGCCCAGATTAAAGGTACGGGTTCCCAGTTTGGCCTACCTTTCGATTCAGTGAAACTTGTAAGCACCATCATTACTCAAAGGGCGGTCAATGCCTGGGGAACCTTAATACTTAGAAGTGGAACCTATGAAGGAACATTACTCGAAAAAACCATTACCACCCGTATTGATAGTGCATGGACTAAGGTAATTTTCCTGGGCTGGATACCCATTCCCGGTTTCCCTATGACTGAGACGGATACTGCTTACAATTGGTTTACCGAACTTTCCACCCATCCTTTTGCATCCATATCCTATGATACTACGGGTGCTTCAACAGGTGGAAGCTTTTACGCAGGCGATATAACTTCAGTCGGGCACATGCCACGAGATGAACATGAACTCCTATTAACACCCAACCCTGTTGCAACGCAGGCCGTTCTGTCAGCCCATAAAACCATGAGTTCATATACGCTGCTGGACATCCAGGGCCGTCAGATCACCGAACAAGAAATAAAAACCACCTCAGTGCTATTAAACCTTGAGACACTGAGGCCTGGAATTTATTTACTCAGGGTTCGCTTTTCCGATGGTTCGGTAGCTACCCGGCGATTCGTAAAAAACTAAGCCTGATCCTGACTTATCCATTGCCTAACCTGATCCTGAGTAGGCATAGGTATTTCCAGCTTGTTCTTTTTTCGCAGACCACCTAATTGATTGAACAGGGCATTTGGATTGGCCTTGCGAAAGGCTTCCACTGTTGAATAACCGGCCTGCCGGATAAGGGGAATCCATGGCTGGGGAATGCCTAGTGCAGCAAAATCGTCATCGCGCGAAAACTCCTGTCTTTTCTCCGGACGCATTTGAGGGAAAAGGATAACCTCTTGAATAGAGGGAGAGTTGGTCATAATCATGGCCAATCGGTCGATGCCGATACCAAGACCTGCCGTAGGTGGCATTCCATACTCAAGCGCTCTCAGAAAATCTTCATCAAGAACCATAGACTCTTCGTCGCCCCGGCGTCCAAGCTCCAGTTGAGCCTCAAACCTTTCGCGCTGATCGAGCGGATCGTTCAGCTCTGAAAAAGCATTGCATATCTCCTTGCCATTACAAATGGCTTCAAAACGCTCTACCAATCCCTGTTTACTTCTGTGTTTATGAGCCAAAGGCGACATCTCTATGGGATAATCAGTAATAAAAGTGGGCTGAATAAGGTATGGCTCGCATTTTTCTCCAAAAATTTCATCAATGATCTTGCCTTTACCCATCGAGGCATCCAACTCAACCCCCAACTTTTCGGCTACTGTTCTGAGCTCAGGCTCGTCCATATGTGAAATATCGATACCGGTGAAATGTTGAATGGCTTCAAACATGGTAAAACGCTTCCAGGGCCTACGAAAATCAATCACATGTTCCCCCACTTTTACCTGCGTGGTACCATGTATATCGAGGGCTATTTTTTCCACCATCTCCTCCACCAAATCCATCATCCAATAGTAGTCTTTGTATGCAACATAAAGCTCCATTTGGGTGAATTCGGGATTATGGAAACGGTCCATTCCCTCGTTGCGAAAATCCTTCGAAAATTCGTACACCCCATCGAATCCGCCGACAATCAGCCGCTTTAAATACAGCTCGTTGGCAATACGCAAATAAAGCGTAGTATCTAGTGTATTGTGATGAGTTTTAAAGGGCCGGGCAGCTGCACCTCCATACAAGGGTTGAAGAATGGGGGTCTCAACCTCGAGGTATCCTTTACCATTCAAAAACTCACGCATGGAATTCACCATACGGGTGCGCTTGATAAAAATGTCTTTTACCTGTGGATTGACAATCAGGTCAACATAGCGCTGGCGATAACGTTGCTCGGGATCGGTAAAGGCATCGAAAACCTTGTCATCTTTTTCCTTTACAACAGGTAAAGGCCGCAACGACTTGGCCAGCAACTTAAATTCCTTTACATGAATGGTAATTTCGCCCATTTGGGTTATAAAAACAAAACCCTTCACCCAGATGATATCACCAATATCGAGTAATTTCTTAAATACCGTATTATAGAGGGTTTTGTCCTCTCCCGGACAAAGATCATCCCGTTTTACGTAAAGCTGGATCCGTCCGTAAGCATCCTGTAGTTCTACAAAAGCTGCGGCGCCCATGATGCGTCGGCCCATGATGCGGCCTGCAATACTAACGTCCTGATAAAGACCACTCTCAGGTTTATAATGAGTATGAATTTCAGTGGTAGTAACATTGACCGGGAAAACCCCTGTTGGATAAGGGTCAATACCCAGATTCATCAGCTCCTGTAGTGCATTCCTTCTGATTATTTCCTGTTCGCTCAATTGCATAGGATTATTCCATTTTTAGGGGGTGCAAAGTTACGCATTCGCATTGATTGTCAATCATGTTTAATAAATTTGCCTCTCACATTCTTATGAAAATTTTGATAACCTCCTATAAATAATTATCTTTATCGCTTGATCCTCATGGAAAAATCTGAATGACAATGGCCAAAACCAAAACCACCCAAAAAACGAATGAACCACTAAACTTCAAAGGGAATAAGACCTCAGTTAAAGGCAGAAGTAACAAAGATAACGAAACCATATACTGGGTTTATTTTTTTATTTTCCTCGCTATCTGCCTGGTACTTTTATATTTTTTCCGTTATTGACCATTTACCGGATCTATGTCTATGATTATAAACACTTTATCCCCCTCGCGGACAGGCCCACTTACCCTGAAACTGCAAATGCTTCCCTTGGGAGCCAGGGCTACTGGTTCGTAGGTTAATCTAACTTCCTCCACACGTCCATCCACCACCCCGGTAGTTGGCCCATTGATACTATATTGCATACCGGGTTTAAGATCCCCTGTTTCGAGCTTAACCTCGGCCACACCAATCTTTGAATAGTAATTGGTTACCTTTCCCAGGTACTGTTTACGCTGGGTAGCCTGCGAGCCATAGACACTGCTCCATTCACCCAATCTACGGCCCAGGTAATATCCCTCCCAAAATCCTCGATTATAAACCGTCTTTAATCTTTCAAGCCAGGCTTCGACGCGTTTACGGTCATAGTTGCCCTGTTGAATGGCCTGCACAGATTCATGATACACCCTGGTAACTGTTTTTACATATTCTGGTGACCTGCCTCTACCCTCAATCTTAAGAACAGTGGCACCGGCATCCAATATTTGGTCCAAGATATCAATAGTACATAAATCTTTGGGGGACATTATGTATTCATTGTCAATCTCCAATTGTATACCCGTTTCTTTGTCGGTAACTTCGTAAGCCCTACGACAGGGCTGAAGACAGGCCCCCCGATTGGCCGATGAATTCATGGTATGAAGACTCAGGTAGCATTTGCCTGAAATAGCCATACACAAAGCGCCATGTACAAATACCTCGATCTGAACCGGATTTCCTGAAGGCCCTACAATATTTTGCCGATGAATCTCTTCAGAAATATGTTTGACCTGTTTCAGGTTAAGTTCACGGGAGAGCACCATTACATCGGCGAATTGGGCATACCATTTAACAGCCTCTACATTAGTAACATTGCATTGCGTGCTGATGTGTATCTCGGCTCCAATGGAACGGGCGTATAGTAAAACCGCCGGGTCGGAGGCGATGATGGCTGAGACCCCAGCCTCGCGGGCCGCATCAACCAACCGACGCATTTCATCCTGTTCAGTGTCGTAAATGATTGTATTAAGAGTTAAGTAGGAACGAATCCCTTTATCCTCACAAACATTAACTATCTGCTTCAGGTCGTCAAGGGTAAAATTTTGGGTAGAACGCGAACGCATATTAAGATTACCTACCCCGAAATACACCGATCCGGCTCCACCCTGAATTGCTGCCATCAGCGTTTCGTAAGAGCCCACCGGCGACATGATTTCAATAAATTTTTCCGACATTCATTAATATTTCAAAAAACAGACAATCTTTACTAATTTTGAAACGGTTTGCAAAGTTACAACCTTAAACCAAGCGCAAAGCTCATGAAAGTACCCCGCGTTTTATTTCTGCGTTTTATTGGAGCCCTCTTATGCGTGGTTTTATTCCACCAGGGCTGGGCACAAAAAGTATTTAGAGTGAAGTACGAATCGCAGGCCGACCTTAAAGTTTACGTGGTGCCTTATGAGACGCAGGCAGATTTGCTGGTGTATTTTGTGAAATACGAATCGCAGGCCACACGCGACGGCTTATTTTTTGCAGTAAACTACGAGTCGCAGGCCGATTTCAAACTCTATTTCACCGACTACGAATCGCAAGCCGACCTTAAAATCTATTTCGTTGATTACGAATCGAAGGCTGGCTGGCGAAATAAATCGAAACAATATTTGTTAAAATTCAAAAACAAATAAGCCACATGTTAGTTGAAGGGAAGCCCTATCGCACCGTCTGGTTCGAAGAAGGAGTGATAAAAATCATCAACCAAAATCGTTTGCCCTTCCGTTTTGAGGTGCTTACGCTTCCCAACGTAGAGGCCGCCTGCGAAGCCATTGTAAAAATGCATGTGAGAGGTGCCGGAGCTATTGGAGCCGTAGCAGGTTATGCTATGGCATTGGCATTCAAATTAAATGGTAGAGAAATTCATCAGGCAAGAGAGGACAAACGAAAAATTGAATCTACCCGACCTACGGCGCGCAATCTTTTTTATGCAGTAGAAAAAGTCTGGGAAGCAGGATTGAAGGGTGGATACCAACACGCCTTGAACACCGCAGAGGCACTATCAGAAGAAAATGTTAAGGAAGCTCTGGCCATTGCCGAATTTGGAGAAAAGTTAATACCTGATGGAGCCCATATCATGACCCATTGTAATGCAGGCTGGCTGGGCTTTGTGGATTGGGGAAGTGCTCTGGCTCCGCTTTTCCTCGCCCACAGAAAAGGGAAAAAGATACACGTATATGTTAGTGAGACACGTCCACGGTTGCAAGGAGCACGTCTTACCGCCTGGGAACTCACCAACGAAGGAATACCTTATGAGATTTTTCCTGATGGAGCTTCGGCCTATTTAATGCAACAGAAAAAAGTAGATGCTATCATCACTGGAGCCGACCGAATAGCCCTAAATGGCGATACAGCCAATAAAATAGGTACGCTCGACAAGGCCATTTCTGCCCGGCATTATAACATTCCTTTTTACGTGGCTGCTCCACTAGCTACTTTCGATTTTAAATGCCCCAATGGCTCTTCCATAACCATTGAATACAGAGCCGAGGAAGAAGTGCTTTCCATACAGGGAGTGGATATACAAAACAGGCTTCAAACCCTCAGAATAGCTCCACCCCATGCGAATGCCCTGAATCCAGCGTTCGATGTAACCCCAGCTCCCTTCATTCATACATTTATAACAAGCAGGGGATTAATAAAACCTTATGAAATTCAAAAAATTGCAAACCTTGCACCATGATCGAAGAAAACACAATGTGGGTTCTTGCTGTGGATGATAATGATAAAAACCTTATGGTATTGCAGAGTATTCTGGAACGAGCCTCCATTCCCTGCAAATCTACCACCTCAGGAGAGGAGGCACTCTTGCTGGCTTTGCAATCGCCCCCGTCTCTCATCCTGCTTGACATTATGATGCCAGAAATGGATGGCATAACCGTTTGTAAAAAGCTCAAAGAAAATGATAATACCCGAGATATACCCGTCATTTTTATCAGCGCCCTGACCTCTAAAGAAGATGTATTAATGGGCTTCGAAGCCGGTGGGGTCGACTACATCACCAAGCCTTTCCATAAAGAAGAAGTGCTGGCAAGAGTTAAGGCTCATCTAACTATCATCCGACAAAGAAAAGAACTTCAACAAACCAATCAGAGACTCAAAGAAGCCTTAGCAACCAAAGACAGGCTATTTTCCATCATCTCGCACGATCTCATTGGTCCAGTGGTAAATATCAACAATGTGCTAAGTCTGGCAGTTAACCAGCCCATGGAAAAAGAGGTGCTCCTCGATTTTCTCAAAGATGCCTTGCTGGCCAATACCTCAACGCTCGAACTACTGAAGAACCTCCTGGCCTGGGCAAAAAATCAACGCAACGAAATCAATTTCAACCCCCATAACATTGACGTTTCTATCATTATCAACGATAACATAAAACTTTTAAAGGGGTTGTGGAGCGAAAAGAAACTTGAGGTAATCAATCATGTCAAAAGCCCAACCATCTGCTTTGCTGACGAAAATATGCTCACTATTATTTTTAGAAATCTATTCTCGAATGCCATAAAATACTCGTACCCAGGCGGTAAAATCGAAATTTATAGTTCCAACTCAAACAACAACCAGATTAAATTCTGTGTAAAAGATGAAGGAGTGGGCATTCTACCTGAAGATCTACCTCGTATTCTGAATCGCTATGAGCAATACTCCACCCCTGGCACCAACTACGAAAAGGGCCATGGCCTGGGACTTACGCTGGTACAAGACTTTTTACAGGCTCATCAAGGCACACTGGAGGTTCAATCGCAACCCGGGCAAGGTTCGCTGTTTTGTTTTACCCTACCTCAAAATCTGAGCGACTTCCCTCACTGAACCTCAATAGGTTAAAATCTTTTCTCTCTATTCAAACAAATAGGCTTTTTCAAGAGTTTTAGTTATTAGTTAAAGGATAATATGGTGGTATCCAAGGAATGACAACAAAGGGCATTCCTCCCTTCTTCAAATAAAATTTCTATAGTAAAAAAACGCACTATGTTGAAAAAGACTGGATTTGCCCAGGTGTCTGCTATAGGCCTGGGAACCTGGGAAATGGGAGGCCGCATGGAAGCTGATTTCTCCCGCGACACACATTGGGTAGAGATTATTCGGAAAGGCATTGAACTGGGATTAACACATATTGATACCGCAGAAATGTATGGCAATGGCCATACCGAGGAAATTGTCGGCGAGGCCATCAGTGACATCCAAAGGGATACCCTTTTTATCACATCCAAAGTATGGACTACAAACCTGGAACATGATAAACTTCTGAAGGCATGTGAAAAAAGCCTGAAACGACTCAGAACGGATTATCTGGATCTTTATCTTATTCATTTCCCTAACCCCAATATTCCCTTAAAAGAAAGCATGAAGGCCATGAACCGCCTTGTAGAGTTAAAAATGGTTAGGCAAATAGGTGTTAGCAATTTCACTCGACGGGAATTGGAAGAGGCGGTAAAATATAGCAGCTACCCCATTGTAGCCAATCAAATAGAATATAGTTTGCTGGCTCGCAATAAAGGAACCTATGTGGACGGAGCCGAAAACAAAATCATCCCATACTGCCAGCACAATCAAATCACAGTAATTGCCTGGAGGCCGCTCGGGAAAGAAAAATTCTCCCTGCTGTCCAGTCATCCGCTTATTATCGAGTTGAGTCGCAAATACGATGCAAGTGCTGCTCAAATAGCTCTGGCCTGGTTAATTGCTCAAGAGGGAATAATAACCATCCCCAAAACAGGAAACATTCAGCATTTAGAGGAAAATGCAGCAGCCATGAGGTTAAAGCTTGAGAAAGAAGATCTGGACCGACTCAGCAAATCCTTCACAGCCTAAATCAGAAAGCCAGGGTCAGACCCACATTGTACATAAAGGGTAACTGATCTACCCGCTCAAACTTGATACGGTCGAAATAAAACACATTTTTACGATCATAAATATTGGTAGCACCGGCATTCAATTCGAGATAAGAGCGGGAAGTAAGCTCCCACTTATGTTTGAAATTAATATCAAGCCTGTGATAATAGGGAAGCCTGCCGGTGTTTAAGTCTCCATATAAAATTCCCAGTTGGCCACTGGCTGTAGCTGGATCGCTATATATCCCCTGCTGAAAATTAATCTTTTCGAAATAACCCTGACTGAGGGTAAAGGGGAAGCCCGATCCCAGGTTCCATCTCACACTGATTTCGGAAGCACGGGCAGGACCTAACTGTACACTGCCTACCAGGTTTACATTGTGGCGACGGTCGAAATGTGGATGATAAGTGATTTTGCCGTCATACCTGTTTACATAGGTTAGCGAATAAACAGCCCAGAAATACCATCTGTCTCTGTCGTATTTGAGGGATACATCCACTCCACTGGCGTCTCCATTTTCGATAATAAAATCTTTTTTGAGCTCGTCGGGCTTATCAGCAAAAGCCTCGGTGTCTTCAAAAATCTTATTTCGGTTGAGATTGGTAAGCTGAGTAAATTTCTTGTAATAGGTTTCAACATTCATGGTAAGATTGCTTCCCAGATCGAACTCTACTCCAACGATGGCGTGCCAGGCCTTCTGCAATTTATCGGTTACCTCTTTCCCGTCAAATGTAGCAGGGAGGTTGTCAGGCCCGCTTAAGAAGCCATAAAACAAGTTTACAACATCGCGGTCGCTACTGGCACTGATTAGATTTTGGGAATAAAACCCACCCGCCCCTTTGAGGCGAATTTTGTCGGTCAGATTGTATTTAACAGCCAATCTGGGCTCGGGTGATAAGTTGCCCAAAGAGGCATACCATTGCAAACGCAAACCGGGTTCAAGTATCAAGTCGCCTAAAATTTTCTTATACTTCACATAAGCTCCTATCTCTGTGGTGTTCTCTTCCTGCTGTATGATGCGATTGAGCGAATTGAAAAAGAAATAATCGGTTTTAAAGCCCAACAATTCAAAGCCATACCTTAGCTCATCCCTATCGATAAGATAAGTAAAATTGAGGCCGGCATTGAATCCACCGATTTCGCTGGTACGGTCATTTTTCCCGGTTTCCTTCAGGCTTACCTTGTACTTTGAGTAACTAAATGTTCCTTCCAGCAATACTGGAGCCTTGCCAGGTATTACCACAAAATTGCTGCCTCCGCCAAAGGCATCCCATTGAAAGTCTGATAACGCTTTGTAATTGTTAACCTTGTCGGTATAATTAAAGCCAAATAAATTGAGTTTGCTTCCATTGTCAGCATTAAATGACACCTTGCCATATACATCGAAGAAATTGAAAGGTAAACCCTCTTTATTAACATACTTGTATAAGGCCTTGGAAGTCTGCTCCAGATAAGAATTACGCATACTGAGTATAAAAGATGAACTCCCGCCTCCTTCCTCGTTCTGTTTCTTCAAAGGGCCTTCTAACAAGAGCTTGGCGCCAAATGTAGAAGCATCTAATTTACCGGCCAAACGCTTCTTATTACCATCGCGAGTGGTCAAATCCATTACCGAAGAAATTCTTCCTCCAAATTCAGCTCCAAAACCACCGGTGTACACATCCGCATTACGCAAAATATCCGTGTCAAACACAGAGAATAACCCAATAGAGTGAAAGGGATTGTAAATCACCATGCCGTCGAGGATCACTTTGTTTTGAATGGGCGCCCCTCCGCGGATGTACAGTTGTCCACCCTGGTCGCCGGTGAAAACAACACCCGGCAATACCTGTAGATATTGAGCCAGATCGGGCTGCCCGCCAATGCTGGGAATTTGTTTAATTTGCTTAGGTGTAATCTTCACCACCGAGGTTTTGGTTTCACTGCGGGCTTCCTCCCTTTCTGCCGAAATACTAA
Source organism: Bacteroidales bacterium (assembly GCA_049969475.1). Classification (GTDB taxonomy): domain Bacteria; phylum Bacteroidota; class Bacteroidia; order Bacteroidales; family TTA-H9; genus UBA2030. The sequence goes on from JBMFOU010000008.1 coordinate 26,439, forward strand.
CACCTGCAATGGCCACGGCCTTTTTCGTAACATAAAGCTGTTTGGTTAGTAGTTCGCCTTTCTTCAGGGTAATCGGAATTTTCAGGGAATCATAACCCATTGCAGTAACCATTAAATTATAGGCGCCTGCCGGTATGTTGCTGATGAGATAATATCCGTTCACATCTGTAGCGCAGCCCAGGGTCGTCTTCTCGAGATACACATTGACAAAAATGACGGGTTCCCCGGTTTCTTTCTCATATACAAAACCCCTGATGCTGGCATTCTGCCCGTATAAACCTATCCCAAAAAGTTGAAGGATAAAGTATAAAACTACAAAGCGGCTCAAACGACTGACTATTTTCCTCATGTGCTGGTTTGTAAATTATTTTGGCTAAAGCAATAGGGTGCAAAGGTAAAAATCCAGCCTGAATAGAAGGTCCCGGTATTGACAGAATTATCAAATACAAGGCTGAGAAGCCGGACTTGTAAAACCCACCACCTTCTGTTAATACCGATATCCAGGCATTTTATAATTAATTGATATTTCAAACGTTTCAGGGTTTAAATTCAAACACAAAACCCACCCCATGTACATTAGTAATTGAAATCCGCGGTTCGCCTTTGAGGAGTTTACGCAAACGGGCTATAAATACATCCATGCTGCGACCGGCAAAATAACTATCGCCTCCCCAAACCGCCTTAAGAATCATCTCTCTGGGCATCAATTCATTAACATGTCTGCAGAAGAAAAGAAGCAAATCGGCCTCCCTACGAGTAAGAATAATTTCTTCCTGACTGACTTTAAGTCTCAAGTTATTATAGTCGAAGAACATGTTTCCAAAGGTAAAAACCTCCGTCCTCTGGCCAGGGCTTGTGCTAACCCTGCATCTCCTTAGGATAGCCTCCAGCCTCAGGCTAAGCTCTTCCGAACTGAAAGGCTTGGTAATATAATCATCACAACCCGATTTGAAACCATTCACCACATCTTCTGTTTGTGATTTGGCCGTAAGGAAAATAAAAGGAATGTCAGGATTCAATTTTCTAATTTCACGAGCCAATGTTAGACCATCTTTTCGGGGAAGCATCACATCAAGAATACACAATTGGACATTTTCCTTTAGAAATGCCTGCAGCCCTTCTTCTCCATCGGCTGCCGCTACCACAAGATATCCCATCATTTCAAGATAGTCCTGCAACACCATGCTTAGATTGGTGTCGTCCTCCACAAGTAAAATTCCAATTCTTTGGCTCATATTTTTTCGGGATTTTTGTCATTGTCAAAAGGCACAAATACAAAGAAGCTACTACCTTTCTTTTCCTGACTTCTAAACCATACCTTAAACCCATGAGCTAAGGCAATGGTTTTTACATAATAAAGACCAAGACCATGGCCTTTTACATCATGCCTGTCGCCTGTGGGAATACGATAAAATTTATCAAATAAAGATTCATGGTACCGATGTGGAATGCCTGGCCCGTTGTCTTCTACTATAAAGACCAGTCCTTCTTTGACATCAAGGCGATAATTTTTTACTTCTAACCTTACCTGGGGTTTGTCGCCACTATACTTGATGGCATTATCAATTAAATTAGATATTAGATTTATAAAATGCTGTCGATCAGCAGAAATATGAGTTGCGCTGGTAAGTTTTCGGGTAATAAATGTGCCTCCTTTTTCTTCTGCATAGACCTGAAATATTTCTCTGAGATAAGATAATATCTCGTCAATATCCATTTTCTCTTTGTTCAATGTCAGGTGGCCTTGCTCAAAGGTTGTTACCTGCAAAACATCTTCAACTTGCCTTTTAAGCCGGTCATTTTCGCTAAATATCAGTGCTGCATATTTCCTAACTTTCTCCGGATTATCGTATACGCCAGGTTTCATCAACATTTCACTCGAGAGAGAGATCGTTGCTATAGGTGTTTTCAGCTCATGGGTCATGTTGCTGATAAAATCGGACTTCAGCTCAGTAAGCCTTTTGTGGGAATAATACAAATTGAAAACACGATAAAAAGCCACAAGCATCATAATGATAAAAAGGACAGAAAGCAGAATCCATCCGCCTAATTGTTTAAAAATTAGTCTATTGTTATGAATAAAACGTATAGCCAGCAGGATGCCCCCCTCCCTATGCATACAGGTAACAGGGACCACAAATGGGGAAGCTAGCACCTGGGCTGTGTCTGAAATTACTCGGCCATAAAGCACCTGTTTATTTTGTGTAAAAAGTAGATACTCGTAATCCTGGGGTAAACCGCATACCGATACCTCTTCCCTCAGGATTGAATCGAGCATATAAGCCATTGTTGGGTTGTAAAAAATTTCAAAGCTGGCAAGAGCCGAATCAGAACAAAAGCTCCGAGATTTGAAATCTTCCAGACCCTCGATATCGTATAAACGGTTAACGAACCCTTTAAGCGCCAAAGTGGTTTGATTCGCCAGCTGCACTTTCTGAAAGCGAATAGCTTTTATTACCCAAAAACTTTGAGTTAAAATCACCCCTAAAAAAGCACTGGCAGCAACAATGACAATCCATGTAAGCTTACGTTGTCGCATAAAAAGGATTATTCACTCAAAATTAGGCCTCTTTTTTAAATAAGAACTCCATATTAACATTTTGTTTATAAAGATTAACAAGCGATTAACAGTATAATTGCCTTGAAGTTGCTTATGTTTGCGCCATAATTAAAAATAAATTTCCATGAAAAAAGTGATTCTATTCCTTGCGCTTATAAGTTTCTTTGCCAGCAATATAGCTACGGCAAGCGTTGCTGTTCAAAAGCAGTCCACTTATTCGCAGGTTTGGCAGGATGACGATCCTCCCCAGGCCAAAGATGCGAAAGAAACTAAAACTTCGGCAACTACCAAGACCACCTGTTGTGATAAAGGGGCTTCAAAAAAGTCTTGTTGCGATAGCAAAAAGCCTGACCCAAACGCCTGCTGCGATAAGGGGCCCAAGGTTAATAGCAAACCCAATCAAGAGCCTAAAAAGTAAAATCTTTAATTTCATATTACCGGCCTTTGAGCCGGTTTTTCTTTTTAATAACTTAGCACTCCGGAAAAATTTATATGCCAACCATTAAAACGATTTATACAGGTGACCTCCGAACCGAAGCACAGCATGTGCAATCAGGTTCTATTATAATTACTGATGCCCCCACCGATAATCAAGGGCGGGGAGAAGCTTTCTCGCCTACCGATTTATTGGCAGCATCCCTGGGAAGCTGTATGCTCACAATCATGGGAATAGCGGCCCGCACCCATGGTTTCAATATCGATGGAACACGCGCAGAAATAACCAAAATAATGGCATCGAATCCCCGACGGGTAGCCGAAATAGTGATACATCTTTACTTTCCTCCAAACAACTATACAGAAAAAGAAAAACGAATCATCGAAAACTCAGCCTTTACTTGCCCTGTTTATCTGAGTCTGCACGAAAACCTCAATAAAAACATTTCTTTTCATTATGGCGAACGCTCTGATGGATAATCTCAGCTTTCCTTCCTCACTCGAATATACCCTTTCAAAAACTGTTCAACCTGAAGATACTGCCAGTCGTTACGGGTCGGGACTTCTCGACGTGTTGGCTACCCCAGCTATGATTGCTTTTATAGAACAAACCTGTCATTCAGCCATTCAGCCTTACCTTTCGGCAAAGCTCAGTTCGGTGGGTACTGAGGTAAATATTCGTCATGTAAAGGCAACGCCTGTTGGCGATACCATCATCTGCGTCGCCCGGCTTGTTTCAGTAGAAGGTCGCAAACTCGTTTTTGCTGTGAGTGCTTCCGACAGCAAAGGTCTCATCGGTGAGGGTACCCATACCCGATATATCATCGATATCGAAAAATTTATGGCTAAACTGGGTTAATCCTTGATTTGAAGCCAGGATAAACCTGTTGTGATTTAACATGAATAAGAGATTTCATTCTCTGTTCTTGCTATCGATGATTATCGTTACAGGGCCATCATTTTCGAGGGAAACCTTCATGTGGGCTCCAAACACTCCTGTCTGTATGGGTAATCCCAGTTCTGCATGAAGCATCTGATTGAATTGTTGATACATTTGGCTGGCTTTAACCGGCGCTAATGCTCTGATGTAAGACGGACGATTCCCCTTTTTTGTGCTGGCATGAAGGGTAAACTGGCTAACTGATAAAATATGCCCTCCTACATCTTTAACCGATAGATTCATTACCTGATTCTCATCATTAAAGATTCGTAGGCGCACCACTTTACCCGCAATCCACTCCAGATCCTCTGATGTGTCTCCGTCTTCAAATCCACATAATACAAGTAATCCCTGTCTAATTTCTCCCACTTTACGGCCTTCTACTTCCACACTGGCCCAGTTGACCCGTTGAATAACAACCCTCATAGCTTCTGATAATCCTCTATTTTCAACAAAATTTCATTCCAATTGGAGGCAGCAAATATACATGCATCCGTTGTGCAAATTTGATAAAGACCTTTACTGCTTTCTTGATTTAAAGGGACAAGAGTCAACAGAAAATTATCCCGCAGTTTGAGACTTTGATAGGCCTCATGAAGTTTATCCGCCGGTATTTTAACCACCAGGGCTGTATCCGAACGCTCAAGGGCTGCCATCCACCAATTGGCCATAAAAACAGGATGCTCATCCATTATTTTCCAGACCCCGTTTAACATCTCATCTGCTTGTTCCAGATAGGGCCGATGTCCAGTGATTTTACCAGCCAGGATCAAAGCCCGGCAAAAAACAGAATTGGGAGATGGAGTAACATTATCGTGGATCTCCACCACGCTCTCATTCAGAGGAGGTTCGGGTAGGTTCGACGAAAGCACCCCCCCCTCGTCCATCTTAAACTTTTTATATGCCAGCTCAAGACATTCAGTGGCATACTTTAAATATTCCGGTTGGGCTGAAATACAGTAAAAATTCATAAAAGCAAAAGCCATCCAGGCATAGTCCTCAAGAAAACCGGTCACGGAAGGCTCATCTTCGTAAACTACATGATACACTTCACGACTGGACTCGTCAATTCCTTTTGGGGCAAGAAATTCAGCCAGGCTAACAGCCAGGTCAAAAATTCCCTGATCGCTGGTCGCTATCCAGGTTTTTACCAATGCATAAAGGGCCATTGCATTCCATGAAACAACAACTTTGGTATCGAAAGCCGGGAAGGGTCTGCTTTTTTGCAGGTGTTGCAAACGTCTAATTACCTCGTTAATTTTTTCGTATGAAAGGTCCTCTGATAGATTTTTGCCTTCTATTTCCAGGAAATCCACAGGTCTTCTCAAAACATAACGGCCATTTTCAAGGACTGATTTTTCATCTATCCTGAAAAATTTACGAAAAGAAGTAATGTCAAATTCAGCAGCGTCAGCTATTTCTGGCTCTGTAAACGTATAATAATGTCCTTCCCCTAATGCATTATCGGCATCTATGGCAGAACCATAACCACCCGCAGAAGATTTCATGTTTTTTTCTAAAAAAGTAATGATATCAAGGGCAGTTTCGGCCCAGAAAGGTTTCTTTCTAATTAACGAAGCCTCAGCATACACAGCCGCAAGTTGCGCATTGTCATAAAGCATTTTCTCGAAATGAGGGATGATCCATTCTCCATCCACTGAATATCTGAAAAAGCCCCCATTTAGCTGGTCGTAAATACCACCGGCTCGCATCTGGCTTAGGGTCAAATCCACTAAACTTTCAGGAAAAGACTTTGGGTAGCGTTTTGACAAGACCAAGGAAAGCAATAGAAGACTGGGCATAGGAAATTTAGGTGCCCCTTTTAGACCTCCATAAACGGAATCGAGAGAACGAGCAAGAAGCCGAGGAAGTTCATCGGGTATTTCTATTAAAACGACTTTTGTGGATTGTTGAATTTTCGCGAAAGGAAAACTCACTCGCTGATTAATTTCACGAGCCTGTTGATTAATTAAATGTCTTTCTGTTTTAAAAATACGCTGGATTTCTTTCAACAACTTAATCCATTGATTCAAAGGGAAGTAAGTTGCTCCAAAAAAGAACTCTCCCTCAGGTGTTAAGAAGCAATTAAGCGGCCAACCGCCCCGCTGCCCGAGTGCTTGCACCCGCTCCATCAGGTACTGATCTACGTCAGGGCGCTCTTCCCGGTCCACTTTCACCGAGATGAAATCGGCATTCATGACGTCAGCAGCCTCTTTTCTCTCAAACACCTCCTTTTCCATAACATGACACCAGTGGCAGCTACTATAACCCACACTTACAATAATAATTTTACCTTCTTTTCGGGCCTTTTCAAAGGCTTCTTCTCCCCAGGGGTACCAATCGACCGGATTATTTGCATGCTGCTGCAGGTAAAGGCTTTTTTCACTTTTAAGCCGATTCATAATTTCATTAATTTTTTAGTCCTTTCATATCCCACCTTGGCTTTCTGTGTTATACTGTTACGGTATTCCGTGAATTTCATTTCCATGCATTTTTTATAAAACAAATTCGCCTGGGCATAGTTTTTCTGTTCTTCATAAATATTCCCAAGCTTCAGGGCGGCGTTGGCTGCAAAATACTCCGGCAATCCCGATCCTTCCTTTATTGTAAGGTTATAATAGTTGATTGCATTGCTATCTCTACCCATTTCGTCGTAAATCCTGGCCAAACGGTAATAATATTCCACACGTTCAAGTTTAGTTGCCATGCCATTTACACCATCAACCGTCTGAAGGGTGGCGAGAGCCTGCCGATAATAACCTCCATCGAATAAAAGACGAGCCTTCAGTAAATTCATATGAGGTACCTTACCTGTGTTGGCTTCAATCTCAGCTTGCTTATCGGCATCAGTTTCGGTTTGACCGGTGGAAAGAACTTGTGCAATTGTACTTTTGTATTTTTCCATATCCCCATTAATAAGATATTGCCAGGCTTTTCTTTGAATACTTGCCTTTCGAAAATTTCTGATTCCAGGATATGAAATAAACTTATCGAAATACAATATGCAACTATCGGAGAGCTTGTTCTGGTAAGCAATAGCTAACATATAGGTGAGATATGTAAAATCTTCCTGGTCGGGATAAGTTTTTTTGTGTTGTAAAATACTGATAGCCTCATCGTTGCGTCCCGTTAGCATGGCAATTTTTGAAAAAGCATAAGCTTGAATAGGCAGAAGTCCAGTTAAATTCATATTCTTCGTTTTCAGATAATTATCCCGAAAACTTAATGCTCTTTGCTTACCACTGTCGAGGTTTATATAAATAAAACTCAGGTAAAAAACCACTTCCTCTTCGAGCCAGAATAAAGATGGGTCATTGATGGCAACCTGAAGCGATGACTCAAGCATTTTCAGACCCTCCTCTACCGTGCCATTGTAGCCGAGCATACGGGCTATCCATTGATAATTATCAGGAATAGAACCAATAAGTACATTCATTACCCCCATACCGGCTTTAGTAGGAATAAAATTGGGAAATTTTTGTTGACTTTCGCGCAAAATCTCAAAGGCTGACCTTGCCTCGCGAAAACCAGTCATATAGTCCCTAAACTTCAGGTGAATAAGCGACCATTGTAGCTTAAACTGGGCCTGACAAAAAAGATAATAGGGAGAGTTAGGATCGCCATTCTTAAATCTTTCCCAACGGGCTTCCTTTTGCTTGCGAACTTCTTTATACAGCTCATTATCCTCAGAATTAAGCAATCGAATAAAGTCAATATAATTTTCAACCCAAACGGGAATGTTTGATGAGGGGTATAATCGACGAGCGAGGGTTACTTGTTCTCTGGCTTTGGCAAATCGAAATGCAGCTGTGTAGTGTATTGCTGACTCACTATATGTATCGAAATTATAATTGTATCTTATTTCAGATTCTATAGCCTGAAGGCAAAACGATAATAAAAGCATTGTAAAAACCAATTGCTTCATCCCTTTGTGTCATTTGTTAAACGGGTAAAAATAACAAAAAAAGCACCTGGCGGGCTTGCAGGTGCTTTCAATGATGAAAAATCATTTTCTTTAAGATTGAGCAGCCAGTTCGGCTATTTCTTTGTCAATCAGGATACGGCCGCAGTATTCACAAACAATAATCTTTTTGTGAATTTTAATATCGAGCTGATGCTGAGGAGGAATTTTATTATAACAGCCTCCACAAGCATCTCTCTCAACCATTACCACAGCCAGCCCATTGCGGGCATTTTTACGGATTCGGGTGTAAGCCGTAAGCAAACGATCTTCGATGAGTTTTTTACTCTCCTCGGCTTTTTGTAAAAGCTCTTTCTCTTCCTTTTCTGTTTCACGGATTATGTCTTCCAGTTCATTGCGCTTAATTTCAAGCTCATTGCGCTTTTCGCTTACCAACTTTTGAGCTTTTTCAATTTCTTCCTGCAGACGGTTGAGCTCGGTGGTATATTCGTTGATGCGTTTTTTGGCAAGCTGTATTTCCAGGCCTTGGAATTCAATCTCTTTCGACAAACTATCGTATTCACGATTGTTGCGAACATTCATCTGTTGCTCTTCATACTTTTTAATAAGAGCCTCGGCGTCGGAAATAACATTCTTCTTTTCCTTGATTTTCTTTTCAAGGGCAGCACTCTCCTGAATGTAATTGTCGATACGGGTCTCCAGTCCGGCAATCTCATCCTCTAGGTCTTGAACTTCTAATGGAAGCTCTCCCCTAACAATGCGTATTTTATCGATTTGCGACTCCACCAACTGCAAACGGTAAAGATGCATGAGTTTTTGCTCAACGGAGACTTCTGCGGCTTCATCTGCCTGAACACCCTGGGGTTTACTATTAGGCTTGTTATCCATATGCGACAGGATTCTTGTTCTTTATAATCAATCACTTAAACGTATCTAACCGGGTTTCTCCCAGTCTCAGAAAAATGAACCGCAAAATTAGTAAATTTTTCTTTGAGTAAACGGCTTAGCTGGTGAAATCCACCGATTTCTGTTTCATAATGCCCGGCATCTACTAATAAAATACGTGAGCCATAGTCGGTAAAGTCGTGATATTTGAGATCGGCTGTAATGAAAACAGAAGCACCCACCCTTAATGCCTCGGGTATCAAAAAACTTCCTGATCCCCCACAAATGGCCACAGAACTTATTTCGCCTTCATCGGGCCTTCCTGAAGATATTCTCAAGAATTTTGTGCCGAGTATTTCTTTCACTTGATTCAAAAATGATTCAACTGGCAACCGATGAGGCAATTCTCCTACTATTCCTGAACCAGCACCAGAATAGGAATTAGCCAAAGGGTATATGTCATAGGCAACTTCTTCATAAGGATGGGACGAAATCAAGGCATTAAGAAGTTCTTCCTGGATAAATGCAGGAAAAATGACTTCTATTCGCTCTTCAGGTTCATGGTGGAGCTCGTTCAGTTTTCCAACAAAGGGATTTGCACCCTCAAGAGCCCGGAAAGTCCCCGTTCCTTTGGTGTTAAAACTACAGGAATCGTAATTACCAATATGCCCAGCCCCTGCTGAAAATAAGGCGGCTCTTACCTGGTCAGCATGTGAAACAGGACAAAACGTTACCAGCTTATAAAGCCGGTTTTGCATAGGTTTCAAAACCCTCAAATTACGCAGATGAAGCCCTTGAGCCAAGGCCTGGTTTAAACCCGGAAACTGATTATCAAAATTGGTGTGGAAGGCCAGAATCGTAATTCCCGTTGCTGTGGCTTTTTGAATTATCTTTCCATGTGTAGTATCAAAGTTTATTGAGCGCAAAGGCTTAAAAAAAAGGGGATGATGCGCCAGTATTATATTGCAATGCTTGTCAATGGCTTCATCAATTATTGCCGAAGTCACATCCAGGCACAATAACAACCCTTTTACTTCGGTTTCGTAAGAACCTAACTGCAAACCACTATTGTCATAATCTTCCTGCAGGGCAATAGGGGCTAAAAAATCCAAATAACTTAATACTTCCCTTACGGTGGCCATTTTTCATTCACTGTATTATCGCAAAAATAACACATTTCGGCGCTTAATTAATACAGAATTTGCAATAAAGTCAATAAAAATATATATCTTTATACCATGAATCCACTAAGACTACTTCTATTACCCTTTTCTTTAATTTATGCTATAATTACGTGGTTTCGTAATTTTCTTTACGACCAAAAAATATTTAAGACAATCCAGTCCCAAGTTCCGGTGATCAGCGTAGGGAACCTATCTGTAGGCGGAACAGGCAAGACACCACATTGCGAATACCTCTTACAGTTTTTACATAAACAGGGATTTAATGTGGCCTATCTTTCGAGAGGGTATGGCCGAAAAAGCAGGGGTTTTCGGTGGGTAAATAAAGAGTCATCAGCACTCGAGGCCGGTGACGAAGCGGTTCAGATAGCATCGAAATTTCTGGAAGTTCAGGTTGCGGTGTGCGAAAACCGGGCACTAGGAATTCACCATATTCTCGAAAAATATCCAGATACTGACGTGATTATTTTGGATGATGCCTTCCAACACCGTAGAATAAAGCCAGCTATCAACATTCTTTTAACCGAGATGACCCGGCCATATTCACACGATTATCTTCTTCCGGTGGGAAGGCTAAGGGAAAGCGCCACAGGGGCTCATAGGGCTGATATTATCATCGTCACCAAAACTACACCTGTGTTACCTCTATTAATGAAAAAATACTTGCTCGACACCCTTACTCCTCTACCCCATCAACACATTTTTTTTACCTATTACGAATACTCTGAATTTATTCCCGTTATTGCTAATAGAAACAATTGCCAGCCCAAACAAATCAACCACATCCTCCTTCTAACGGGCATTGAAAATCCCATGCCCCTGCGTGAATTTCTCACGAATAAAGGTTTCTTAGTTAATCTAAAGGCGTTTTCTGATCACCATTATTTTACAACATACGAATTGAGCAGATTGCTCGATGAATTCGAAAGTATTCCTGGTAGGAAAAAAATAATACTTACCACGGAAAAAGATTTAGCCCGTATGGACAACGAATTGATAGAATCCCTATGTAACTATCCATTCTATAAAATTGTAGTTTCAATCCGTTTTCACGAGGAACAACAAGAAATATTTAATCAACTCATCCTGTCGAAAATCAGTAATTTCCACTCCAATACCTAATGTTTATTTTTTTAACCATAACCTAGGGTCTTCCGGTGTTTTCTGGTTCCATATCTCAAAGTGCACACTGGTAATTTCTTCACCAGGGTTGGCTAAACCAATGACTTCACTGGCTTTTACTTGTTGCCCTTCCGTAACTTTCACCTCTGCGAGCTCACTATAAACGGTCAAATACTGCCCATGCCTCAGAATAACAACCAAATTGTTGATACCTATTTTCATTACTTTACTTACTTTGCCCCCAAAGACCGCTTTAACCCGACTGCCTTTTTCAGTAGAAAGGGTAATTCCGTTGCTTTTAACCTTTATACCACCTAAAACAGGATGGGGGTGCTCACCAAAATTTTCAGTAATTACACCTTTCTCTACCGGCCAGGGCAGATTTCCTTTGGCCGCCTGAAATTCTCCAGATAATTGAATATCCTCAGGAGAGTAAAGAATATTTAACCCCGCACTGGTGGTTTTACCCGGCTTCTCTTTTGCTACAGAGGCTACTTGCTGTTTAGATTGGGCGGCCTCTTCCTCAATGATTTTCCTGATTGCCTGTGATATTAACTGGAGAGACGTTTTCTTCTTTTCAATATCTTTTTTCAACTCTTGCTCCTGTAATTTTGCCCTTCTTAGCGCAATATTCTTTTTCTCCTTATCACCGTTCAATCGGGCAAGTTCTTTCTTTTGCCGCTCAAGAATTTTCGCTCTTTCTTCCCTGGCTTGGTTTAACTCAGCCATTTGAGCGCTCAATTTTTCATTGTTTTGCCGAATATTTTCGATTTCTTGTTTTAGAAAATCTTTATATTGACGGTAATAATTAAAGCGAAGAAACGCCTGATTAAAAGTTTCGGCCGAAAACAAAAACTGTAGCAAATCATATTGACGGTAATTTTTCTGAAAATCAAGAATAAGTCGCTCGTATTCTTTTCGTTGTCTGTTAAGGTCCAGTTCTGTCTGAGTAATCTGCTGGGAAACGTTACGAATTTGTAGCTCTGTGATTTCAAGCTCTTTATTGATAGCCTCAAGCATACGTTGCCGGTTACGAATATTTTTTTCCAGGAGAAATATTTCCTGACTAATTGATTTATTTGTCTTATTGAGTTTTTCAATGGCTTGGAGGTTTTGCTGTATTTCCCGCTCAATCTGTTCCCGTTGGCTCTCTAAATCGCGCCGCTTATCCTGGGCCAGCATGGAATAGCCCAAAAACAGCAGAAACACAAGTACACCTCCAATTTTACCGATTTTAAAAGCTCCCATGAACTGCTAATTTTTTATAGGTTTTAGGAGCTTTAAACGGTATTTCAATCGGGATATTAACATCGACTTTTACATTCGAAATGTCAATTTTCATCTTGCTTTTGCCCCGAGTGATTATTTTTATCCGATCTGGCAACGAAAAAGCATGTACTCTCTTATAACTCGAGTATCTTACTTCTATCATCTCCTGATTATTCTCGTAAGCGAATGATCGTATCTGTCCTTTGTCATTCAAATCATAAACACACTTTGATATATTAGGACTAGCAATTTCGACATTATAACCCTCTCGATTAGGATTAGAAGTCAGCATATTGCCAGTACAATTAATGCACCATTCAGAGGAGATCAGTTTCAAATGAGGTATTAAAAGCCTAACAATCATGTAATAATTCAAATTTATTGGAAGAAGCGTTGTCCATTGTTCAATTTTGCCCAATAGATAAGCTTCATGTATCCTGTCGATCAACTTCACAGAATCAGGTGTAAGTACAACCCTAAAAAGTTCCATACCTGGAACAATGAACACAGATGCCCAAATGGCAGAATCGCGTAAATACCTCACCTGAGCGACCACAGAGGTTTCTTCCCGGCCTGTTGAAACATCAATAGTATAACGACCCGAAAGAGAAAAAATCTGATTATAAGAATCATTAGCTCTAAACAAGAGGGTATCAAAAGAAATAGGTGCAGAGGGCACTTGTGATACCTTTTTAGGTGTTCCACATGAAAAAACAAAAAAAATAACCAGAAAGAAACAAAAGAAATATCGATTATTCTTCATAATACTCTCCTGTCTCTACTTTCCGCAACAGAAAATGGGTGCCTTTTCCTAATTGTGCAGCCTCTTTCCAATAATCCCATGCGTCCTGTTTTCGTCCTAAATGGTAAAGCACATCACCCAAATGCTCAAGCAAAACAGGATCAGGCGATTCCCTGTGTTGCAATGCTTTTTTAATATAATTTAGGGCTTCCTGATAACGTCCCAGTCTAAATAGAACCCAGCCATAGGTATCAAGATACGAAGATTGAACACTATCTATTTTTAATGACATTTCTGACATTTTCAGGGCTTTATCGAGGTTTATCTTACGCTCGGCCAAGGAGTATGCATAATTATTTAATACCAATGCATTCAGCGAATCGATGGAAAGTACCTTTTCGTAATACATATAGGATTGATCATAGTCTTTGAGATAACCATACAAATCTCCTAAAGCAGTATAAACAGGCTTTTGAAGCTCAGGGATATTCGACCCATATTGGGCTGCTTTTTCAAGCTCTGCGATAGCGGAAGAGTAGTTGCTATCGGCAAAGTAGCTCATACCACAAAAATAATGTGGCAGCGGCTGATAAGGAAATTCATCAGCAGCTTTGCGGGCTATCCGGTTTAAAGCTTCATTGTAATTAAGGTTAATATAGCAAAACATCAAATTCTCAACGGATTGATAAGGATAATTTCCCAGCTTAAGAAGTCGTTCATAAAATGTGGCAGCTTTATCATAAACCTTGTCTATAAAAAACACATCACCACCTATGCGCTGTGCATCTGGATCGCCTGGATGAGTATTTGCTACTATTTCAACAAGATTCTTGAGTTGACTTTCAAGGAGTGGATCGCTTTTCATATTGTCCACCGGATATAAATTGACTATATAATTCATTTTGCTCGATACAGATACAGCCGGATTGGCAAAGGCTTTCCTGAGGTATAAATAGGTCAGTTGTCTTTTCCCCTTCTTGTGATAATATTCCGCTAATGTAAGATTAGCAATATCATTCAATGAATCACAATTTAGAATCCCTTCAAGAGCTTTGATTCCCTTCTTATCATCTTTTTGTTCGAAATAAAAGTTAGATAAAAAAAGCGATGCTTTTTGATTGCAAGGATATCTAGAAATAAAGTTCGCAAGGCTTTTCTCGGCCTCTTTTTTGTTCCCTAAGTATTTCAAAACATTGAATTTCTCCAGATATAAATCTTCATCCGTATTGTCTTTCTCAATTAAAATGTCGATGACATTCAACGCTTCTTTAAATCTTTTACTATCCAAGAGAGCTTTTTTATATTGATGCAGAATGCTGATTTTGTCAGGCCAACGTTGAACAATTTCTTTAATAACAGCTGTTTCCTTCTCTGGTTCTACAACGGACTGATATATATCCAATAATAACTTATGATAATAAAAATTGGAAGGATTTGATTCAATGGCTTTGCTCGCATACTGGACCGCCTCTGTATAATTACCTTCCATAAAATAAATTCGGGCTAATTCAAAGGCTGCAGCATCATTAGTTGGATTTGCTGAAAGAATATCGAGCAAAATAAATTTTGCATTTTCTGTATCACCATTTAAGAGGAACTTTAATGCATTAAGATAGTTACTGGTTTCGGCAGCTTTCAGATCAAAAGTTGTTTTAAGGGTATCAGTTTGAGCTGAAAGAGCCGATGTAAATAAAATAAAAATCCAAAAACAAATTGTTTTTTTCATTGTATTTATTGCTTTTAATTCCCTGTATGTCCAAAACCTCCTTGACCTCTTTCGGTCGCACTGAGCGTAAAAACCTGTTTCCAGGTAACTTGTATCACTGGAGATATTACTAATTGAGCTATACGGTCCCCATTGTTTATTTCAAATGGCTCCTCTCCCAGATTTATTAAAATCACCTGTATCTCTCCTCTGTAATCGGCGTCGATCGTACCCGGAGAATTAAGAACAGTAATACCGTGTTTGGCTGCTAATCCACTACGGGGCCTAACCTGCGCCTCATAGCCGGCAGGAAGCTCAATAAATAACCCCGTTGGTATACGAACGCGTTTTCCTGGCATTAAAATCAAGCTTTCGGGGAGAAAAGCTTTTAAATCCATGCCAGCAGAGTATAACGTTTGGTATTGTGGCAAATCGTTTGTAGAATGGTTTATAATTTTTACTTCCAGCATGTATTGGGTTTTTATAGCCTGCAAAGATATGCCAATTGCAGAAACGCAATGGTTTCCCACCTTAACTCCGCTTATATGGCAATCTGACTGTAAAGGTAGTGCCCAGTCCTGGTTCCGAAGTAAATTCTATTTCGCCTCCATGACTCAGTACGATGTTTCGCGAAATAAACAGGCCCAAACCCATGCCAAATGATTTGGTGGTAAAATTGGGCAAGAAAATCTGCGCCTTTTGTTCCTGGGTTATGCCCGTACCATTATCGCGTACAGAGAAAAGGACTTCATCATTTCTAACTTCAAGCTTAACTGTAATAACTCCAGTCAACTCGTCAGGAATAGCTTGTCGCGCATTTTTCAGCAGATTATCAATTACTCTTCCCATCTGATATTTATCAATATCCACCCATACTGGCTCCTCAGGCATTTCAACGACAATTTTCCCGCAAAAACCTGTAAGAGATAAGTTAACGTTGTTTAGGATAAGAGCAGTAAAATTAGTGCGTTCGGGATGGCTGGAAGGCCAAACGGCTATTTCGGAAAAAGTATTGGCCAGTCGTGTCAATTCTTCTATTTTTTCAAGCAAGGTCCCCGAAAAAGCTTTAAATCGTTCTTTCCATTGCTCGTCTACAGGGTTGAATGAATTATGTAAAAATTGTATCTGAAGTTTAATAGGCGTTAGTGGATTTTTGATTTCATGGGCAATTTGGCGAGCCACATCCTTCCAGGCAAGTTCCCGTTCCTTTCTTCTCAGCTCAAGGATCGCTGTTTCCAGCTCATCCACCAGATTGTTATACATTTGCGATAGTTCACCAATTTCATCTCTCCTTCGAATATCTATTTTTTCATTCCTCATGCCAATTTTCAACCTTGAAATATTTTCTGAAAGACGCTTAAGGGGTATAACCACAAGGCCTGACAGCAGAAAGGCAAAACCCATAGCAACCAAGAGAAGAAATAAGATAAGTCCCACCATCATGCTGGAATAGAATCTATATTCCTTATCCAGTTCTGGCTTTCCAGCGACCACAGGAATACTTGCTACTCCATAAAGTTTATTACTGGTTTTTACCGGAAAATAGACAGCATAATACGACAATGACCCTAATTTTTCTTCCTGAGCAAAATAGGGTAGCCCTTCGAGAATAATCTTTTTATATGCGTTAAAATGTAGATGTCCATTAAAAAAACGTTTATTTTCAACTTGAGGTACAGTGGATATTTGCATTACCCCAGCAGAGTTGTAATATATTATGTCAAGAAAATATATATTACTTAGCTTGAGTAACCACTGAAAGAGAAGATTTTTATCCATCAAAAGTTGATCACTTCGTTCTAATCTGGAGTCAATCTCAAGACTAAGAGAATGTACTTTATCCCGAATATCTCTCTGAGTCCATTGAACAAGTGAGGTTACATAAAAATCATTTAAAATTAAACTCATCACAAAAAGAATCAAAAATACTATTCCCAGTATTCCCATTTGAAGACGAACCCTCAAGAGCATCAATAACTGCTTAATCTGCCTAATTGAGTATTGTGTAAGTAAAAAACAAATCAGGCTGAGAATAATTACAAGAAAGGTGTTGGCCGAAGAAATTCCAATAAATTTCACCAGATTATTTTCCGAACGGGCAATTATTAGGGCAGTCTTATTATTGGAGTTGAAAAGATAGGTGTATTGGTACTGATCAATAGAAAACTCATCCATGGTGTGGTTAATAGGCCCTAAATCATACAGACGGTCAGGAAACCAGGCAGAGCCAGAATGGGATATCAACTTACCGTCGAAATAACGTGCAAATGAATAGCCCACGGTCTCGGAGGCATTCCAAATGCCTTTACTATAAAAAACATCCCCAAAACAGAAAGAGGGAGAAAAATTGGCATATGAAAATTCTAAAAAAACACCACTTGTTTTTCCAATGGTATCAGCTCCAGAAAGTTTTATAAATCCCAGATAGCCCTTGATGTTATTGCCTTGTTCTACAGGTACTAAAATAGATTTCTTAACAAATTCCTCGGTTTTTAATCCGGTAGCCCCAGCAAAATAATCAAAACAATCATACTCTTCCAGAGATGGATTAACTCTGATCTTATCCTTTGAAGTACAATAGGTAAGCGAAAGAGAAAACTGTTTCCATATACCCGTAAAATATTTATTGATGATTAGGCTATCACCTAATTGAGTTTGACCTCGATGATACGCCCTAATTATAGAAGAATCTGATGCTAATTTTTCAGCTATTTCGATAAAACCATTAAACAAAATGGGGTCTCCTGATTCGATAGATTCCAGCCTCGTCAGGAGTAAAAACCTTCGATGCTTTTCATGGTTTTGCAAGAAATAATAAACTAAAACTGAGGATAAAATGCTTAGGCCGAGTGTAAGAATAGAGAATATTGAGAAGAATTTTTCTCGGTCTATATATACTGTAAAATATTTATTTAGAAAATAAACCGAAATTAATAAACCTGTAAATCCTAAAATCCACCACTTTAACCAATCATGTCCGTATAAAAAACAAAACAAAGAGGTTATGCCTACTAACCAGGCTAAAGCCTCAATGAATCCAAGTTCTTTTGAAATAATTAACCAGTTAATTGAAAATAAAAGAATGCCACTTATTAAAAACGCAAATATTAAATAATTAAATAAAACTAGTTTCCCAGAAGCATAGTAGCTCAGGTATCTGATGAAATCATAATTCAAAAGTAAATCATTCAAGACTCCCACTAAAATAATAAAAAGCAAAACTCCAACGAACAAATACCATCGATATTCACCAGGATGGCATTTTATGAAACGCAAGTGTTCCCAGAGACGAAGAAAGAAATAATTTAAAATAAAGAGATGTAAAAATATTTCATAATAGGATAAATTTAAATACTGGAAAACCAAAATATATTTATCGTAAAATTCTATGCCTGTGTATTCTATTGTAATGAAAATTAAATGATTTAGTGATATAAAAAAACATGGAGATAGAATCCAAATAAAAATAGATCCTTTTTGTATGCCTTTTAAATATCCAATTAATTGTTTAGTTAGAATAAAAAACCCAAGAATTAAAATAAAAACAAACAATAAAATAAAAATTTCCTTCCCTTTGAAAGGATTCTTATAACTAATATAACATCCATTAGAAAATTTATGGCTATATAAGTACCTGAACCCAGGGTATGAACTCAATTTAAACCTGATATCTCCTAGAAAACTTACAATACTAGAAGGGCCCGATTTAAAGTAATTATTTTCGTCAGAATAGGTATAATACAAGGCCGTTAAACCATATCCTCTGATACCTCTCGTAAGGCCAGAATTAAAGGGAAAACTCAGAAAAACACCCTGTTCTGTTTCAATAAAAGAAGGCTGCGTGATGTGTTTAAGCTTTTCAAAAGGGAAAGAAAATCTGTTTCCATAACCATATATCCTTTCTCCGGTTGAATCGTATAATACAACGTCCCTTTCAAAACCCGGATTTATGACTTTCTCTCTAGAGGAATTAAACATCTGAAGAATAAGCTTTTCGCTCTTTTTCCAATAATTCAGTTCTGAAGAGAGCACACGAGATAAAGCCCATTCATTTAAATAAGAGTTTCTCCACACAAAGAAAAAAAGCAATGGAAGAAGAACTAAAAGAAGTCCTATTACGGTTTTCGAGCTACCAGTTATTTTTGACCCGTAATTCATTCTGCTTTTTTTCTTGCAAAAACAACAATACTTGAATAGTCAGTTATGTTATTAGCTCTTAATAAAATCTCAAGGCTTTTCAGAAAACCCCGAAACAGCGGTAAGCTCTTATCAAGATAACGATACGAAAGGTAAGAAATATAAAAAACATCCACCCAAATAGATTTAACCTGAACGATTTCATAACCCGCTTTATCCAATAAAGATTTCAACCCAGCTAAAGAAAAATGATAAAGATGGCGGGGCACATCGTAAGCAGCCCAATACGAACCAAAGGTAGCTGCATCTAGGCTTTCGAAGTTCGGGACTGCAACAACAAGCACGCCATCATCAGTTAGAAAATGTTTTATTCGAGTGAGTGAGGTTAAAGGATCCGTGAAGTGTTCCAAAACGTGCCAAAGAGAAATTACTTGAAAAGAAAGCTTATCGTCTAACAAAGAAATATCTTCATAAACAGGAATATTCCATTGCGATTTAATAAAATAACGAGACTCAGCATTAGGTTCAACGCCCGTACATTCCCATCCTCGTTTCTTCATTTCAACCAAAAAGGAACCGGCTCCACAACCCACATCAAGGATTTTTCCCTGTATTGGGTAAAAAGCCTTTATCTGGTTGGCCTTCCATTTGACATTAATTGAGCGAATAGTATCATAAAGTAAAGAGAACAGGTTCTTCCTATGCTGTGCATGAGAGAAATATTCTGGAGACTTATAGTATTTAGCCAAATCAGATAAAGAAGGAAAGGGATGTGTGTATCTTATTTTGCAGTGGTCACATTCCCAAATTTCAAACTCCTCTTTCGAAAGAAAAAAATCAAGGGTTCTATATACCCGAAAAACATCCACCCTTGAATCACACAAAGGACACTTCATAACCTTATTGTCTTTCTTTATTTAGATAAATCAACAAGAAACTCAAATCAGATGGAGAAATTCCACTGATTCTTGAGGCTTGTCCCAAGGTGGTGGGCTTATATTTATTTAGCTTTTCCCGAGCCTCAATTGTCAGAGAGGTAAATACGGAATAATCAATATCTGGAGATAGATAGAGGTTGTCAAACTTTTTTATTCGTTTGGCAATTTCAATTTCTTTTAGAATATATTCAGCGTATTTTATAAGAATCTCCACCTGTTCAAGTTCTGCACGACTGGGGTAAAGGCTCTGTATATATCGATTAATTTCTGGAAACTCCTGAAGTACCATCTCAATTGTCATTCCGGGCTGCGAAATACGATTCACAAAAGCATTGTTTTCTGGTAGCCTCCATTCCGAAGATTCATAATCCGATCCAAGTACCTTATGCGCACCTACGAACTCAAGAATTCGTTGTATCTTGTTATATTTTAGAAGCAATTTAGTGTATTGCTCTTTATCGGCCAATCCTATAGCATAGCCCAACGGGGTAAGCCGGAAATCGGCATTGTCTTGGCGCAATAAAGTTCTGAACTCAGCCCTGGACGTAAATAACCTGTAGGGTTCCTCCAGTTCTTTCGAAATCAAATCATCAATTAAAACACCTATATAGGCCTCGCTCCGACTTAAAACAAATTTAGCCAGCCCGTGCGCTTTCATGTGTGCATTTATACCGGCATAGATGCCTTGAGCAGCAGCCTCTTCATATCCCGTAGTTCCATTGACTTGCCCAGCAAAAAAGAGATTCTCGATTATTTTTGATTCAAGTGTTTCGGTAAGTTGTGTAGGAAAGAAGAAATCGTACTCAATGGCATATCCAGGGCGAAAAATTCGGGCATTTTCAAAACCAGGCAATTTGTGCAAAGCCTCTAACTGAATCTCGTCGGGCAAGGAGGATGAAAATCCCGCCAGATAATATTCAATGGTATGCCTTCCTTCCGGCTCAAGAAATAATTGATGTGCTTCTTTTGTGTGAAATCGTTGAATTTTGTCTTCAATAGATGGACAATATCGCGGCCCAACACCCTCAATTTTTCCTGTAAAGAGGGGGCTCCTATCAAAACCAGTTCGGAGGATATCATGCACCCGAGTATTCGTGTACACAATAAAACATGACATCTGCTTAAAATGAGTCCAGTCAACTTCCTCCCGAAACGACATTTGGCCTGGTTGACTGTCGCCCGGCTGCTCGGTAAGTCTACTAAAATCAACTGAGCGTCCATCTATCCTGACCGGAGTGCCTGTTTTTAACCGACCCGATTTAATGCCTAATTGATTAATTCTTTGTGTAAGACCCGTGGCAGGGGCTTCACCAATACGCCCCCCGCCAAAATTTTTTTCTCCAATGTGTATTTTACCATTAAGAAAAGTCCCGGCAGTAATGACAACCGTTTTAGCATATATTGTATATCCCAGCCCGGTTTTTATCCCTTCAATGCGACCCCTGTTCACAATAAGATCCCGCACACTATCCTGCAAAAAATGGAGATTGGGAATCGATTCCAATACCCTTCTCCATTCTAAATGAAATTGCATACGATCGTTCTGGGCTCTGGGACTCCACATTGCGGGCCCTTTACTACGATTTAACATTCTAAATTGAATCATGCTTCTATCTGAGACCAGCCCAGTGTATCCACCCAATGCATCTATCTCACGAACCAATTGCCCCTTCCCTACCCCTCCAATGGAAGGATTGCATGACATTTGGGCAATGGTGGTCATATTCATTGTGACTAAAAGGGTCAACGACCCCAAACGAGCGGCAGCAGCTCCAGCCTCACAACCCGCATGACCAGCGCCCACAACCACTACATCATAATATCCAAAAATCATCTGTTTTACAATTTGTTTACTGTTTCACGTGAAACAACAAAAATTTAGTCAACGTTAGGTGTTTCACGTGAAACACGGCCAAGAAGAAAGTCTTGTAACAACATCTCCTGTGTCTTTGTCATATCATTCTCAGCAAATAGATCTTCTTTGTCAGTATAGCCTAGTAAATGAAGAAAGCCATGAATCATAACGCGGTACACCTCTTCTTCAAGCGTGACGGAGAAAATTTTGTGGTTTTCAATAATCCGATCAACGCTAATAAAAACATCGCCTGCAATGGCACTATCAGTGCTATTGCTAAATGTAATAGTATCAGTGTAAAAATCGTGATTTAAATACTTTTGATTGATAGATAAAAGATATTCATCACCACAAAAGATGTAATTAATGCTTAATGATTTATATCCTAAAGATTTAACGTATTTACCTAGGTAAGTGTTAAATAGACGTTTCTTAAGTTTAAAGGGCAAGGAAACCTCTTCAAAAAAATAATTAATCATGAATTATTATTTTAGTGCTATTCTTCCAATAAGAGTGAATGAGTCGATGCCTTCTATTCACGAAATTATCATCCAGATAAGAAAAATTATAATTAAAAGAAAAAAGGGATTTATCGCTCATCTCATGCTTGTGAATTAGGAAATTTATTCCTGTCTGCGACAAAAATTCCTCTATCCCATATTTAAACTGAGAAATCTCTCGTTGAGGCAAATCGATAGAAATGCAAGTTGCAAGTGTATTTGATTCAATATTGAGTTCTAAGAGGTTAATAGAAATATTTTTGTCGCTAATAAAAGTAAATATCTCCTCATAAATGTACATAATAATAGAAAGATCAGGTAATGAAGTAGATAAGTAATTTAAAAGATAATTGTTGGCAGATTCAAGTAAAATCTCTTTTGGTCCTTTTAGTTCAATCTTGGCCATAAAACTATTTATTAATGGTTTTAAAAATACGTTCTTTGTCCTCGTAATATTTACGTATACTGATCCGGTTAGGTTTCAGGATTTCATTAATCGATTTTAAAGAAGCTTTTTCATTAGGATAGCCTTCTTCATTCCAATTGCGAACAAAGTTACCAAAATCTTTAGCTTCTCTTTTATTATCAAACTCTTGTTCTTCCCTCGCACGCTGAGCATCGAGGAGACGAGTTAAAATTTTTTGTTGCCTGTTCAAAAGAGAATTATCGATCATCCGCTTCTCTATAAGTTGCTTTTCATTCATTTTTATATCATCTATAGTTTCTTGTAATAACTTGCCTAAAGATTTGTTCTCAGCTTGTTTCATTAGTTCCGAAAGGGTTTCCCTCAGCATTTGCTGTTCACTGATCAAATTCAGCAGGGATTTTGCTTCTATCGATTTTTGATTACCTAATGAACTCATTGAATTCATCTGCTGATTAAGTTGTTGCAATTGATGTATAATATCTTGCATGGTAGGATTAGGCTTCGGTCTTCCCTTATTTCCCCCTTTTTTGGGCTTCATGCATTGTTGTCCTTCCATTTGCATAGAATTATCGTTTTCCATCGTGTTAAGGAATTCAGTGATAGCAAGGGTAATTGTATTGAGTCCGTCCATGATTTCACCTGCATTTTTACCAATCTCCATGGTATTGTTATTCTTAGTTGCGCGTCGTAGTCTTGCAGAAGATTGGTCAATCCTAAATATATTATCAATAAAAAAAGTAACTGGCAGATCATTTTCTTTGATAAAAGTCATCAAACTATCTCGGTATTGAGACCAGTATTTCTCAAAGTATGAAAAATTCTGCGAAACGGAGGGACTAAAATATTGATTTGTAAACCCTGATGTACCACTATAGGTAGCCTTCTCAATATTTTGGCTTAGTAAAGTTCCTCGTTTAATGAGATTTACAAGCGTATTATAATTAAGCACTTTCATATCGTTATGATCAGGAGAAAAACGATCTAGAAGGCTCTGAATATTCCTATAGGTATTCGAAATTTTAGATATCTGATTAGTCTTTACTGAACCAGGTAATGAAGGCTTATTTAAAGAATCATATCTATTATTAATATCAGTTAAACTATCTGATATTTGTTTACTGCTATTTTCAAGTTCTTGACTTGATAATTTATTAGCTAATTCTGATAATTTTAAATTATTACTTTTTAATGATTCTACAATTTTAATAAAACTTTCATCAGATAAATTTTCATTTGTATCCCTAAGAAGGTTATTATTAGCATTAATCTGAGCATTAATTTCCTTTTTCAAAGTTTGTAGAATATCTGATTGAATTAGTTCTTGTTCTTTTTCAATTTTACTCTTTAATAAATCACTTAATTCTAAAATTTTCTTTATATCATTAAGCTTTGAAGGGTCATTAAATGGAAGTGATGAAGGATTAGTTATTTGGCTCAAAATACTATCCATGAGATGTAAAATCTTATTGGCTTCACTTTTAGAGACTATATTATCTTTTAAAGATTTCAAACTTTCAAGATAGTTTTCAACGGACTTAAGGTAAACTTCTTTGGAATAATCAGATCCCGAATAATTGCCAACCGAGTTACGAAGCCTGTCTAATATTTGTTGGAGGTTATTAAGGTTACTTAAACTATATTGAAAATTTTTTCCCACTGAATCGTAAAAGGAAACGGTTGAGGATAAACGATCATTTCGGGTTTGAAGAATAAATTCCTTGTTTATAATTTGGTTACGATAAGGACAATTATCTTTGACATTAACAAGAAGTTTTAAAGTATCAAAATCACGCACTGTATCCACTCCGGAAAAGTACAAATTGTAAAATTTAGAATTTTCAAGATTTAAATTAGATTGTGAAATTATTATAGGTTTGCCTCTTATCGTTTTGAGATAAGTTATGGAGCAAGAAGCTAATCCAATATCATCAGTAAAAGATAAAATTCCACTGGTTTCATTGGCAATCTTTGATAGCAAAACCTGTGGAAGTTGGTCAGAATATATATTATAAGAAAGAACTAAAGAATCAATGAGAGATTCACTATTTTTTAATTCAAATAAATATTTGGAGGAGTTTATTGAGGGATTAAAAGTAAAAGTATTATTCGAACTAGGTACAGAGGACCCATTGACATGTAAGGAGGCATTTCCATGCCATTTGAGATATAAAGTCACCCTAGAAAATTCATGGAACCCAACAGATATAAAATCATAAATGGTATCCGTATCTCCGCCAATATATAAAGGATTATTTACTACAAGGTAATAATTCTCAAAATAAACTTTAGGGGTAACCCGAACTGAAAAGCTTTTTGAGTGATGAAGAGGAGGACATACAATCGAAAAACTAAAGTCTTTATTTGCATGTTTAAATTTAAAGGAAAAAGAGCGATTGATTACCGGGACTTTATACTTAATACTTTCATAAATAAAAAATACATAGTCAGGAATATTGTTACCAGTAATATAAGCATTCAATTCAAGTGGTTCATCCTCAAATACATTAAGTTCTTTTGGAGTAAATGTGTATTGCAAAAGGTCTGGAGGTGAAAAAGATTTATTAAACAATATGATTCTATTAAATGCCTCAGAATATATATTACTAAAAAGAAGTATGTTAAAAAGAAGAAGGATATTAGTAAACAGTAAAATCTTATCAACATTGTGTATGCGTACATATACTTTTTCAGGGGAAAATGAATTTGAAGACCGTTTTATGGAAATCGCTTTGAAACTAGAGAAGAATTTTTTGAGCTGTAAATCATTTATGAATCGATATAAACTATAAAGATTAGAAATTTTGATACTTGAAAAAGCATTTCTAAAGGTATAATAGAATGTTGCACTCGAAAAAATAGATAAATAAGTCAAAGAAAGAAAAAGTAAAATAACTAAAACCATTATTATGAGAAGACTAAATCGAAATCCACTTGGCAAGTAAAGAACATATTCCACCCATAAAAACATTTGTATGATTGATAGGACAAGGAAAAGTAAAAGAGAAATAAGTCTATAAGTAAAGATACACCGATAACTTATTTGATGCTTCATGGAATCCTTTCTCAAAGTTTTTGCAAAATTAATCAAACGAAGAAAGCGTGGCCTATTAAATCTGAAATATTCCTTACCTTTGCGCCCCAAAAAGCTTTGATATGGCGATTGTTAAACCAGATGACTTCAGAAAAGGTGTTCCTACGTTAAGATTAATAGGAGACAAGCCTATCATCTGGCTTATGAGAATTCTAAAGCTTGATGAGATAAACAAAGCATATGATAACCTTTTAAAATTGTCTAATGAAGGAATAGAAGCACCAAAAGCAATTTTAAGCACATTTAATGTTAAAACTGAAGTATCTGAAGCCGATTTAAAAAACATTCCAGCCAAAGGAGCTTTTTACACCCTATCAAATCACCCTTTTGGAGCTATTGATGGAGTGATCCTGGCTCATTTAATTACAGCAAAAAGACCTGATTATAAGCTGATGGCCAATTACCTTCTTTCAAAGGTAGAACCCCTGGCGCCTTATTTCCTACCAGTTAATCCCTTTGAGGAATACAAGGATGCCTACTCAAGTTTTAAAGGTATTCGGGCAGCTATGCAACATGTGGGTCAAGGTGGTGGATTGGGACTCTTTCCTGCTGGAGAAGTATCGACCTGGAGATGGTCGGATTTTACTATTAGCGACAAACCCTGGCCAGAAAACATTATAAAGTTGCTGGTTAAGCAACCTGCCCCCATAGTTCCCATTTATTTTGAAGGTGCTAATTCTCTGATATTTCATCTCTTGGGACTCATTCATCCCAGACTTCGTACCATCTTACTTCCCTCTGAACTAGTTAATAAAACCGGACGTACGATACGAGTGAGGATTGGAAAACCAATTAAACCTGATATACTTGTAAATGATTCTTTACCAAATGTTAATAGAATACTTCGTAATGCAGTATATAAACTAAAATACAATCATACACCCATAGACCAATCTAACAAACCAGGATTCGCAGAGATAGCCCAACCTACAGAAAAGAGACTTATTGATGAGGAACTCGAAAAGATTAAAGGAGATCAACTATTTGCTCTGAAGGACTTTGGAGTTTACTGTGTCAAGACGGAAGAAATTCCAAATATAATGTTGGAAATTGCAAGGCAGAGGGAAATCACATTTCGTGAGGTGGGAGAAGGAACAGGTAAGCCTATTGACACAGATAAATACGATAGATATTACAGACAACTATTTATTTGGGACTATTCCGAAAACAAATTGATAGGTGCATACCGGATCGGACTAGGTCGTGAAATCTTGGAAACACATGGAATATCCGGCTTTTATGTGCACTCTCTATTTAAAATAAATCGAAAGCTTGAGCCGTTGCTTAATGATACAATGGAGTTGGGGCGTTCATTTATAGTGAGGGACTACCAGCGTAAAGCAACGCCTCTGTTTTTACTTTGGAAAGCTTTATTTATCTTGCTTGTAAAATACGACTATAGATATTTAATAGGCCCTGTTTCAATACCAGGAAAATACTCGCTTCTTACTAAATCTTTAGTAGCTGAATTTCTAAACAATAATTATAAAAGCGAGATATATAGCCAATATTTTAAAAACCGAATTAAAACGAAATTTTCAATACCAAAAGATTTTGATTTAAAAGCCTTTAATAACTATGTTGGAAATGATTATCAAAAATTGGATGAATACATTTCAGACATAGAAGATGGATATTCAACACCCATACTAGTCAGACAATACACATCCGTTCTAAGAACACAAGTACTCAGTTTTAACATAGACCCGGATTTTAATGATTGCCTGGATGCACTTATGCTTATGGATGTCAAAAATGCACCTAAAGCATTTTTAGAGACCCTTTCAAAAGATCTCAAGGATTACGCTAAGATAGAAGCTTTATTGAGTGAATTAATCTAAAAATTACTAAATAAAATGTCGAAAAAGTACAGAGAATACAAAGCTTTTAATCCTAAACAAACAGCAGATGAAGTATTAAAGCATTGGAAAGAGAACAAAATATTTGAAAAAAGTCTTGAAAAGACAAAAAAAGGAAAACCTTTCATTTTCTATGAAGGACCTCCATCAGCTAATGGAATGCCAGGAATCCACCATGTAATGGCACGTGCAGTTAAAGACATAGTATGCAAGTATAAGACGTTAAAGGGCTTTTATGTTGAGAGAAAAGCTGGATGGGATACACATGGATTACCCGTAGAGATAGGTGTAGAAAAAAAATTAGGAATTACGAAAGATGATATCGGCACAAAAATTAGTATTGAAGAATATAATAAAGAGTGTCGGAGCGAAGTAATGAAATATAAAGCTCAATGGGACGACCTGACAGAAAAAATGGGATATTGGGTTGATTTAGAACATCCTTACATTACTTTTGATAATAAATATATTGAAAGCCTATGGTACCTCCTATCTGAACTTTATAAAAGAGATTTATTGTATAAAGGTTATACTATTCAGCCCTATTCACCGGCAGCCGGTACAGGACTTAGCACGCATGAACTAAATCAGCCTGGTTGTTATAGAAATGTTAAAGATAATACAGTAGTAGCTCAGTTTAAGTTAATTAGAAACGAATTATCAGAATTTTTATTCCAGAAAACAGATAAACCTATTTACTGCCTCGCATGGACAACTACTCCGTGGACCTTGCCTTCAAACACCGGTCTGGCTGTAGGTCCGCAGATTAAATATAGCCTAGTAGAAACTTATAATCCATATACTTATCAGCCGATAGCTGTTATTGCAGCAACAGATTTGTTACCAACATTATTTGATTTTAAAAATCAAAATTTATTGCTGGAAGATTATAAACCAGGTGATAAAAAAATTCCTTTTAAGATCATAGCTGAATTTGAAGGCTCGGCACTCCAAAATATTCGTTATGAACAGCTACTACCCTATGCACAGCCCTCAGACGGGGATCCATTTAGAATAGTAACGGCTGATTTTGTAACTACTGAGGATGGAACGGGAATTGTTCACATAGCACCCAGTTTTGGTGCTGATGATTTTAAAACAAATAAAATACATAATCTTGGCAGCTTAACCCTTGTGGATAAGAAGGGACGATTCACAGAGGAAATGGGTGAATTTGAAGGTCGATACGTTAAAAAAGAGTATGAACCAGAACCCACCGACCAAGAATCTGTGGACATTGAAATTATCGTAAAGCTCAAAAAGGAAAATAAAGCTTTCAAGACTGAAAAATACGAACACAGTTATCCCCACTGTTGGCGCACCGATAAACCGATCCTTTATTACCCGCTCGATTCATGGTTTATCAGAACCACTGCGCTCAAAGATCGTATGATCGAGCTTAACAAAAAAATTCTCTGGAAGCCAACATCTACCGGCATAGGAAGATTTGGAAACTGGTTGGAAAATTTAGTTGATTGGAACCTTTCTCGATCCCGATTTTGGGGTACTCCCCTACCCATCTGGCGAACGAAAGATGGAACAGAAGAAATCTGCATTGGTTCGGTAAGCCAGCTTTATGAAGAATGCGAAAAAAGTGTTAAGGCCGGGTTGATGAACAGGAATCCCCTGGAAAAATTTAAACCAGGAGACCTATCAGAGGAAAACTATGCATCCATAGATCTTCACAGGCCATATGTCGACGAAATAATTCTGGTGAGCTCCAAAGGACAGCCAATGTATCGTGAGGCAGACCTTATAGATGTTTGGTTTGATTCGGGCGCTATGCCTTATGCGCAATTCCATTATCCGTTTGAAAGAAAAGATGAACTCCAGGATTTCTTTCCAGCTGATTTTATTGCTGAAGGAGTTGACCAAACCCGCGGCTGGTTTTATACATTGCATGCGATTGCTGCCATGCTATTCGACTCTATTGCTTTTAAGGCAGTTGTTTCAAACGGACTGGTTCTCGATAAGGATGGAAACAAAATGGCCAAAAGGTTGGGAAATGTTGTTGATCCTTTCGATACAATTGATAAATATGGACCTGACGCTACACGATGGTATCTGGTTACCAATTCCAATCCCTGGGATAACTTAAAATTCGATATGAACGGGATTGTTGAAGCAAATAGGAAATTCTTTAGTACGCTTTTCAACACATATTCTTTCTTTGCGCTTTATGCTAACATTGATGAATTTACATATAAAGAGCCAGACATTCCCTATTTCGAGCGCCCCGAGCTTGACCGCTGGATACTTTCAACGCTTCAAACATTGGTGAAAGAGGTGGATGCCAACTATGAAAACTATGAAATAACTCATGCGGGTAGACAAATAGCCCATTTCGTTATCGAAGACCTTAGTAACTGGTATGTAAGGTTAAGTAGGCGTAGATTCTGGAAAGGTGACTATACAAAAGATAAAATATCAGCCTATCAGACATTATATATTTGCCTTTCCACGGTCGCACAATTAGCTGCGCCTATTGCACCTTTTTATATGGACGCATTGTTCATGGATCTAAACCGTGTTACGGGAAAAGAAAGCGCTGATTCGGTGCATTTGACAGATTTCCCTACCTGCAAACTTGAATGGATTGATGAGGATTTGGAGGACCGTATGAAATTGGCTCAAAAAGTCTCTTCTCTCATCCTTTCGTTGCGCAAGAAAACCAATAACAGGGTTCGTCAGCCTTTGCGCAAAGCTATGATTCCCGCTATCAACTTCAAAACTGTCGAACAAATCAACGCAGTCAAGGATATTATTCTCAGCGAAACCAATATAAAAGAGTTAGAAGTGCTTCCAGA
The DNA here is from genome assembly GCA_049969475.1 of Bacteroidales bacterium. GTDB lineage: Bacteria > Bacteroidota > Bacteroidia > Bacteroidales > TTA-H9 > UBA2030. Next base: position 56,814 of record JBMFOU010000008.1, read on the forward strand.
AGACAATACTCTCATTATAAAGAAAGTTAAACCAGATTTTAAGCAATTAGGCCCCAGGCTTGGCAAATTAATGAAAGAGGTTTCGACAAGGTTGAGCCAGTTGAGCCAAGAAGAAATCAAGAAATTTGAGAAAGAGGGTAAAATCGAGTTTCGACTTCATGGAGAGAAGGTTGAGATAAAGGCTGAGGAATGTGAGATCATGGTAGAAGACATGCCGGGCTGGGAAATTGCTTCGGACGGACCCGTTACCGTAGCTCTCGATATTACCATCACTGAAGATTTAAAATATGAAGGGTATGCTCGCGACCTGGTGAATAGGATCCAAAACTTGCGAAAAGACAATGGCTTTGAAGTAACAGACCGGATTGTGGTTGCCATCGTACATCAGCCTGAGCTCGATAAAGCCATCGAAAAAAATTATCATTATATTTGCTCCGAAACCTTAGCCGACGAAATTACAGTGATAGAAAATAGAATTCCTGATATGCTGACAGTAGAGATTGCTGATGGAATATCGGCTGATTTACTTGTCAGGAAAAAGGAAGTAAGTAACTAAAATAAACAGGAGGAAACGTTATGAGCAATCAGGAAGTTAACAAAGTTCGTTATTCGGACGAGGAACTGGAAGAGTTTCGGCAAATTATCCTTAAGAAGTTAGAAAAAGCGAAAGCAGATCTTCAAATTCTCATCGAAGCATATTCCACTCAAGAAGAAAACGGAACCAGCGACACAGCTCCAACCTTCAAGGTTCTGGAAGAAGGAAATGCAGTGCTAACCAAAGAGGAAAATGCAAGATTGGCTGCCAGAACGGAGAAATTTATCAAATCGCTGGAAGCAGCACTTGTGAGAATAGAAAACAAAACTTATGGCATTTGCAGAGAAACCGGAAAGCTTATCCCCAAAGAAAGACTCCGTTCGGTACCTCATGCAACTTTAAGCATTGATGCCAAACTCAAACAAAAGAAATAATCAGATTTTGAAAAAACAGGGATTTAAATCCTTCATTCCGGTTATTATCATCTTCCTGGTGCTAACGCTAGACCAGATCAGTAAATTCTGGGTCAAAACAAACATGTTTATTGGCCAGGAGTATATTATTATTCCTAATTGGTTCAGAATTCACTTCATTGAAAATGAAGGAATGGCTTTTGGGATGCAACTGGGCATCCCCGCCGGAAAGCTCATGCTCAGCCTTTTTAGGATTATTGCTGTAATAGCCATCGGTTGGTATTTAATTAAATCTATCCAAAAAAAAGAAAAATTACTCAAAACTTCTATTTTAGCACTCATTTTTGCAGGTGCAGCCGGCAATATCATCGATAGTGCTTTATACGGTCTATTGTTTACAGAAAGCACCTATTATCAGATAGCTACTTTTAGCCCTGGCCATGGATATGCACCTTTATTGTACGGAAAAGTGGTAGATATGCTTTACTTCCCTCTCATCGATACTACCCTACCTTCGTGGGTTCCCTGGATGGGGGGAGAAAATTTTCTCTTTTTCAGACCTGTTTTTAATATAGCCGATTCATCTATAACTATCGGCGTTTTACTTCTTCTCATCTTTCACAAAAGAATCTTCTGATTTCAGATCAACTAAACTTAGAAAAACATAATAATTTCGTTTCAGATTAAAAAGATAACAATCTATATGCGTTCCAAAACAAGAAAAACAGGTAAAGTCGCACAGATCATCGGTCCTGTCATTGACGTTGTATTCGAGTCTGATGCTGAATTACCCGATATTCACGAAGCACTGAAGATTCACAGGGAAAATGGGGAAATGCTCATTCTGGAATGTCAACAGGAGATTGGGGAATCAACCGTACGAACCATTGCAATGGATTCTACCGACGGCCTGCGTAGAGGAATGGAAGTAATTCCTCTGGGACATCCAATCAGCATGCCAGTAAGCGATGAAGTAAGGGGCAGGCTCTTCAACGTAATCGGACAAACTATTGATGGCTTACCAGAAATAAAAACTGACAAATATTACCCTATTCACAGGGAGCCCCCCAAATTTGAACAACTTACTACCAATACAGAAATTCTTTACACCGGCATTAAGGTTATCGACCTCATAGAACCTTATGCCAAAGGAGGAAAAATCGGCCTTTTTGGCGGTGCAGGTGTAGGAAAGACTGTTATTATCATGGAATTGATCAATAACATCGCCAAGCGATATTCGGGGCTTTCTGTTTTTGGTGGTGTAGGAGAAAGGACCAGGGAAGGTAATGACCTCCTCCGAGAAATGATAGATTCGGGAGTAATTCGCTACGGTGAAGAATTCATCAAAGACATGGAGAAGGGCGGATGGGACCTCTCGAAAGTGGATTTGGAGGAGTTGAGAAAATCTCAGGCAACGCTAGTATTTGGACAGATGAATGAACCACCTGGGGCAAGAGCCCGTGTAGCACTTTCGGGACTGACTTTCGCAGAATATTTCCGTGATGGAGACGAAGAAACCGGTGGAAGAGATATTCTTTTCTTTATTGATAACATTTTCAGATTTACACAGGCAGGTAGCGAGGTATCCGCCTTGCTTGGCCGAATGCCTTCAGCTGTAGGTTATCAGCCGACTTTGGCCACTGAAATGGGCTTGATGCAGGAACGCATTACCTCTACGAAACGGGGTTCCATTACCTCGGTACAAGCCATTTACGTTCCGGCCGACGACCTCACTGACCCTGCCCCTGCCACCACATTTGCCCATCTAGATGCTACTACGGTTCTTAGCCGAAAAATTGCAGAATTGGGAATTTATCCTGCTGTGGATCCCCTGGACTCCACTTCAAGAATACTTACCCCAGAAATTGTTGGAAAAGCTCACTACGAAACAGCTCAAAGAGTTATTAACATATTGCAACGTTATAAAGAACTACAGGATATTATAGCCATCCTCGGCATGGAAGAGCTTTCGGAAGAAGACAAGCTAATCGTGCACCGTGCCCGAAGGGTTCAAAGATTCCTCTCCCAACCTTTCCACGTAGCTGAACAATTTACAGGAATAAAGGGAACAATGGTATCTATAGAAGATACTATTAAGGGTTTCAATATGATTTTGGACGGAGAAGTGGACGAATATCCAGAGGCTGCTTTTAACCTGGTGGGTACTATCGAAGAAGCCATTGAGAAAGGTAAAGCTATGCTAGCATCTGTTTGAAAAACCTGATCTATGTATCTCGAGATTATTTCGCCAGACAAAACCGAAGGTCAATTTGATAACGTCAAAAGTGTCGTCTTCCCTGGTAAAGACGGTAGTTTTGGGGTGTTATCCAATCACGCGCCATTGGTTGCTTTGCTCACCCGAGGCATTATAAAGATAACTTATAACGACAATGCAACCATTGGGGTAGAAATACCCTCGGGGATTGTAGAAATACGCGATAATAGAATTACTGTTATTATCAAATAAAAGAAAAACGACCTTTATAATTTTGACATAGGGCGAATTTACCTTTCGCCCTTTTTTTATATTTGTAGAATCAATACCATAACCTGTCAAGAAAAACCATATATGCAGGATTTACAAAGCGACATGGATAACGAAAACCTGAACCTCGAAATCAAACTATTTTTAGAGGCTTTGTATCAAAAGTATGGATATGACTTCCGACATTATAGTCCCGCCCACGTAAGGCGACGGCTTTTGCACCGGATGAGATTGGAGGCATTGCCTAACATTTCGGCGATGATTCATCGGGTATTAAACGATTTGGGTTTTCTACAAACCATACTTTCAGACCTGTCTATCAATGTAACAGAAATGTTCCGTGATCCGGATTTTTACAAGGCGATAAGAGAAGAGGTAATACCTATTCTCAAGACCTATCCCTTCTTTAAAATATGGCATGCCGGATGCGCAACAGGTGAGGAAGTTTATAGCATGGCCATATTGCTGAAAGAAGAGGGTTTGCTGGATAAAGCACAAATCTATGCAACAGACTTTAATCCCAAAGTTTTAAAAATAGCCAAAGAGGGAATTTATCCAATAGATAAAATCAAAGAGTACACCCATAACTATCAAAAGGCAGGTGGCAAAGAATCCTTCTCGAATTATTACAACGCAGATTACAATATGGTAATCCTTGACAAAACCTTGCGAAGAAATATAGTCTTTGCCGAACATAATCTGGTGACTGATAACGTATTTGCTGAAGTTAACATGATCTTCTGCCGTAATGTACTTATTTACTTTACACGGGACCTTCAAGATCGGGTGATACATTTATTTCTTGAAAGCTTGATTCCGGGAGGGATACTTGCTCTGGGAACCAAAGAAAACCTGATGATTTCAGCCTATTTCAGATATTTCTTGGTAATCAATTCTAACCAGAAAATATACAAAAAAGGCTATAACTACGAAGAAAGTCCTCCTATCGTAAAGAAATGAACTTAAAAAGAGGCAGGAATGGCAGCACGTTTAAAACATCCCTCAATTGAAGCAGTGGTAATAGGAACTTCCGCTGGAGGATTAGAGGCCTTGTCGAAAATCTTGCCTGCTATTCATCATAATTTTCCGCTTCCCATCATGATTGTCCAACACATTGCTCCCAACAGCGATAACTTTCTTGCCCGACATTTAAATACTCTGTCGAAAATAAAAGTGAAAGAAGCCGAAGAAAAGGAAACCATTAAACCGGGCACTGCATACGTTGCGCCGCCAAATTACCATTTGATGATAGAAGATGACCACACACTTACCTTGACGGTGGACGAGAAGGTTAATTATTCACGGCCATCCATTGATGTTTTATTTGAATCAGCAGCCTACGCATTTAATGGGAAGGTAATTGCTATTGTGCTTACGGGTGCAAACCATGACGGAGCTGCAGGAGCGGCCTTAATAAAAAAAATGGGGGGCATTATCATCGTACAGGACCCAGCGAGCGCACAGGTGCCCGTAATGCCGGAGGCTGCCATTAAAGCATCGAACCCCGATTACGTTGTGCCCTTAGAATCTATACCTGACTTGCTGGTAAACCTGGTAAAATAAAAAAAGCCACACTCGGTGGCTTTGGGTGGTGTTGGCCGGAATCGAACCAGCGACACACGGATTTTCAGTCCGTTGCTCTACCTACTGAGCTACAACACCAACGTTGTGCTTTCTGCGTGCAAAGATACGAAAATTTTGAGAAATCCAAATCGCGTTAAAGAATACCACCATTTGGGGTAATTTTGCTCTATGGATGAATTTGTATCGCTCTGCATCGATATAGGCAATACCAACGTGAAGACTGCCGTATTTAGGGGCACTCAAATGGACGAATTACTGATAATGCCCACCAGAACATTTAACGACGCCAGCAAGCTTTTAAGAAAGGTTAAGGCAAATAAGATTCATGGGGCCATTCTGAGTAATGTTAGCCAACAAAAAACAGAGTTAGTAAACCAGTTGAAGGCAGCTATTCCATTAGTAATCGAACTTAATTTTCAGACTCCACTACCCATAGAAATCAAATACGAAAGCCCTTCAACCCTAGGTACCGACCGAATTGCGGCTGCTTCAGCTGCCTGGCATAAGGCTGGCTGCAGGCCCTCTTTAGCCATTACATGCGGAACATGCATCATTTACGACTATATCGATGCAAAAGGAAATTATCTAGGTGGAGCCATTTCTCCAGGTTTACGGCAAAGACTTAAAGTACTTCATGAACAAAGTGCAAGGCTCCCTTGGGTTGAACCTCAGGATGCACCCGCTTTTCCCGGAAAAAACACGCAACAGTCGATTCTGGCCGGAGTTATGCGGGGAATAATACATGAAATTGATGGATTTGTCGATGAACTCAAACAATCTCAGCCGAATCTTCACGTTTTTCTTAGCGGCGGCGATGCCCATTATTTTGCTACTCAGCTAAAAAATAGCATCTTTGCAGCCCCAAACCTTATTATGGAAGGTCTTAATCAAATTTTACTTTTTAATGCTAAACAATCTTAAAAAAGTCTCTATAGCCCTCTTCATGACGCTGTCCGCAAATGCGGTGGTATCGCAGTCAAGCCTTACTTCACCTTATTCGCATTACGGTTTGGGAGATTTAAACAACATCAGTAATACCCGAAACCGCACCATGGGTATTACTGGAGTAGCACAACGAGGTTTCTATAATGTGAATCCGCAGAATCCCGCTTCCTATACCTCCTTCGATAGTCTTTCTTTTGTCTTTGAGGCAGGAATGCGAAGCAACTTCAACACATTAAAGACAGTAAATATTTCGGAAAGCGCTTCCACCGCAGGTTTAGACTTCATGTATTTCGGTTTTCCGGTAGCCCGGGGGGTAAGAATGAGCTTTGGTTTAATGCCGTTTAGCACTATTGGTTACAAAATTCTCGACGAGCAAACAGACCCAACCGTTGGTAAAGTGGACTATTACTACGAAGGTGACGGGGGACTCAATCAATATTATGTAGGAACGGGTATCCAGCTTAACAAATACCTTTCAATTGGAGCTAATTTCTATTACCTGGCTGGTACCATCAACCGAAGCCGTTTGCTACACTTCCCTGATTCTGCTGCTATGCTGAATACTCGGGTGAGAGATATTGTAAATATCGGAGATTTTAGCTTTTCGGCTGGTATTCAGTATCACAAAACCTTGAGCAGGGGTAGCAAGTTTACTATGGGGCTTACCGGTGGATATGGTAATACCTTGAAAACCAACAAAGAACAGCTAACAGAGACACTTTTTGGAGGAATTAACTCAGGCTACGAATTTTTCAGAGATACCATTTCTTATTCGAAAGACATCGCTGGAAGTATTAAATTGCCGTTGTTGTTGTCGGGAGGTTTGCTGTATGAAAAACCTGACAAACTTACTATTTCTTTGGAAGGAAATTATGGCTTCTGGAACGACTATCGCTTGGATGGTCAAGAAGATTCTTTAAAGAATAACTACCGGGTAAATGGAGGTATAGAGTTTATTCCCGACAATCGCTCCATTTCGGGGTATTGGCAGAAAATCAGATATCGGGCAGGGCTTAGTTACTCACTTACATACCTGAACCTTAAACAGACCCAGGTAAAAGATTTTTATACCTCGTTTGGGGTGGGCCTTCCCATCAAACGACAGGCAGCCACTTTAAATTTTGGCGCAGAAATTGGAAGCAGAGGAACTAAGAAGAACAACCTCATACAGGAAAACTATCTCAGATTTTATTTTGGGATATCCATCACTGAGAGGTGGTTCATTAAAAGAAGGTACAACTGATTAACATCTAAAAAAACAAAGATCATGAAAAAGAATAGATTAAAAGTCGCTTTACTCCTGGCTGTGGCAGCCGTGTTGGTCATTCCTGCCAGGGCACAGGATTCGCCATGTAAGCAAATGCCCAAATTCGGTAAAGACAGCGTACAGTGCGTAACTAATCTTTCTCTTTACCGAGAACCAGTAAAGCAAAAAAATTATCAGGATGCCTATAAACCCTGGAAGTGGGTTTATGAAAACTGCCCTTGTGCAAGCCAATTTACTTATGTTGATGGAATCAAGATACTTGAATTCAAGATATCAAAAGCAGCCAATGAACAGGCTCGAGAAAGTATAATTGACAGCCTGCTCGGAGTTTACGATGCCCGAATCAAGTATTTTCCTAAAGATGCCAAGGGACGCTCGCAGGTTGGTAATATCCTGACTCGCAAAGCTATAGATGCATTCACGTACAAACCCAACCAACCCGAAGATGCTTACAATTATGTGAAACAGGCCATCGAACTGGATGGAGCGGAAGTATTGCCCGAAGGGCTACAGCTTTACCTGCAGAGTGCTATCAAAATGGTAGAACTCAACAAAGCAGAAAAAACCATTGTGGTAGATGCTTACGACCAACTGAGCGACCTTATGGACAACGCCATGCAGAGGGTAGCTGGTGATACCACAGCAGTAAGCAAATACTTAGTAATCAAAAACAACATTGAGGCACTTTTTGAACCTTTTGCCACCTGCGAAGACCTGGTGAATATTTACCAGTCGAAGTTTGAAGCAAACCCCGATGATATTGAACTACTAAGAAAAATCACAAAAATTCTTGAAAAGAAAAAATGCACGGATAAAGACCTTTTCTTCGCAGCTACCGAAAAGCTGCATAAGCTAGAACCTTCGGCCAGCAGTGCCTACATGATGGCAATCAAAAACATGAAAGAAGAGAACTGGAGTCAAGCTGCTAAATACCTCAATGAAAGTATAAGTCTTTTTGGACCTGAGGATGCGCTGAAAAAGGAGAAAGCCTATACAATGCTGGGTCAGGTTTATCTTGCACAAAGAAACTTTACTGCCGCTAAGGCAACTGCTTTGAAAATGTTGGAAGCCAATCCTTACGATGGCAATGCCCTAATCCTTCTGGGAGACGCCTACGCATTTGGTGCCTCCACTTGTGGAGATAACGAACTCTCGAAAAGAGCAGGTTACTGGGCAGCAGTTGATAAATACATTCAAGCAAGAAAAGTAGACCCTGAAGTAGCAGAAACTGCCAACAAGCGAATTGCTACCTATTCAGCCTACTTCCCATCAATTGAAACGATCTTCTTCCATGGATATAAAGAGGGTGAATCGTACAGGGTGGAATGTTGGATCAACGAAACCACTACGGTCAGGGCCTCAAGGTAAACGAATGATATTGAGAATTATAAATTTTATTTCAAAATATCTATCTCTCATTGCCATAACTGCAGTTATGGCAATGAGCTTTTCTTGCTCCAACAAAATGGAAAAAATCAGGGAGTTAACCACACCTGATACCCTACCGGCAGAATCCATCAAAAATGTAGAAATCAGGTATTATGACTCTGGACAGCTAAAGCTTGTTTTGCGAGCGCCTGTACTCTACACTTATTATGGCTCCGAAAATAAAATGATTTTTCCTCAGGGGCTTGAAGTACTTTTTCTGAACACCCAAGGCCAAACTACGGGTATACTCAGAGCAGGATACGGACTTAACCAGATGGATGACAAAGTATTGAAGGTCAGAAATAATGTTGTTTTGGTGAATAATGAAAAGCAGGAGACCCTCGAAACTGAGGAGCTCAATTGGGCTCAACGTAAGCAAAAGATTTTCACCGAAGCCCATGTGAAGATAAAAACCCCAGACAAACTCATATTGGGGCAAGGACTCGAAGCAGATGAAAAACTTAAAAAACGAACTTTGAGAAATGTTACTGGTGAGTTCCAGGTAAATGAAGATATTGAATAGTTTTGTAACAGATTCAACAGTAATGGACGGCCAGGTCATTATCATACTGATTTCATTACTATTTTCTGCGCTTTTCTCCGGTGCAGAAATAGCTTTTATTACAGCCAATCGTTTAAGAATAGCCGTTGCTAACAGAGACAATAAGTTGGGATCGCGGCTGGTGCTGCACTTAACCCGCCAACCGCAACACTTTTTGGCCGCCTTGCTCCTTGGAAACACCCTCATGCTGGTGTTATATGGCTCTGCCATGGAACCCTTGCTCAGCTACCAAGCACTTCCAGCCCTTCACATAAATATCAGCAGCCCTTTAGGAATGCTAGCCCTCCAAACCCTAATTTCAACCGGAGTGGTACTGATTTTTGCAGAATTTCTTCCTAAAGCACTGTTTCGGCAAAGACCCAATAGCATACTTGAATTCTTCTCCCCTTTACTGGTAGTCATTTTCTATCTGCTTTATCCAGCTATTATCCTTATCAACAAAATTTCTGGCTGGATACTAGCTCTTTTCTTCAGGCAAAAAATAAATCCACAGACTGAGAAATTTTCATGGATAGACTTCGATCATCTCATACGTGAATATGCCCGTCCAACCGAAGATGAAAACGTGCAACAAGAAGTAAAAATGCTTCAGGCCGCTCTGGATTTCAGAGAAATAAGGCTAAGGGAATGTATGATTCCCCGTACTGAAATAGTAGCAGCAGAGTACAACGCTGAAATTTCAAAACTTATCGACCATTTTGTGGAATCAGGGCATTCAAAAATACTTATCTATAAGGAGACCATTGATAACATTATTGGTTACGTACACTCGTTCGACATATTCAAAAAACCATCGACCATTGGCGAAATCATCCGTCCGGTTGAGAATTTCCCGGAAACCATGAAGGCCGAAGAGGCTCTTCAAAAGCTTATGAACTCAAAAAAAAGTATAGCCGTAGTTTTGGATGAATTTGGAGGCACTTCCGGTATTGTAACCATTGAAGACCTGATAGAAGAAATCTTTGGTGAGATCAACGATGAATTCGATAAAAATTCATTAACAGACAATCAGATAAATGAAAAAGAATTTATCTTTTCAGGACGTGTGGAAATAGACTACCTAAACGAAAAGTATAATCTTGACTTACCCCAGGATGGGGACTACGAAACCTTGGCCGGGCTGATCATACATAAATACGAAAGCATTCCAAAAGCAGGCGACCAAATTAATATTGGTCCTTTCTCTTTTTACATTTTACAGGCCAATGGAAAACGCATCGAAAAGGTAAAGCTCATCGTTAAAAAATAGGCTATGGTTTAGTCAAAAACATCCTACTTCAAACTAATAACCCAACTATAAGTTATAAGCCTTCCAGGCTGTTTTTTTCCAATTGCTTTACTTTCTTTACATTTGCGGGCTAAAAAAACGAATTCAAAATGGCTATTTTAGGAGACATCAGAAAAAAATCAGGACTTGCCGTCATTTTTGTAGGTGTGGCTATCACTGCCTTTGTGCTGGGAGATATTGGTAAAAGCACCTGGAGAACCCCCACAGCCATTGGTATTATCGGAAAAGAAGAAATTTCTTTCCAGGACTTTGAAAAAAAGGTGGAACAAAACATTCAGTACACCAAGATGAGTTCACAGAAAGAAAACCTTACTCCGGAAGAGATATTTTCCATAAGGCAAAATACCTGGAATCAGCTTCTTAACGAAGTCATCATGGCGAAAGCATACAAAGATAACGGTCTGGTAATTTCGTCCGATGAACTTACCGACCTTATTCAGGGGCCCAATCCTCACAAATACATCGTTCAAAATTTCCGTAACCCTGAAACCAACCAGCTCGACAGAGAAAGACTTATTCAGTTTTTCCAAAATCTCGATAAACTGGAACCTGAAGTTCAGAAACAAGTACAGGATCTGATTGAGGCTGTCAAGCAAGAACGACTCAATTCGAAATACAATGCCATGATTGGCAAGGCTTTTTACATGCCAAAGGCCCTGGTACAAAAAGATTACCAACTGAAAAACATTAAATCTTCCTTCAGCTACGTTGCTCAAAGCTTCACCTTGGTACCTGACAGTCTGGTGAAAGTAACGAATAAAGATCTGAAAGAGTTTTATGAAAAGAACAAAAAGAATTACGAACAAGAAGAAACCCGTGATATTGATTATGTTGTTTTTGAAGTAAATCCCTCGGAAGAAGACAAAAAAGCAGCAGAGCAGGAAATCAACAAGCTTTACGCAGATATGGCCGTTGCGACCAAAATCGCCAATTTTGTCAACTTCAATTCGGAAGAAAAATACGATAGTACTTGGAAGAAACAGGGTAGTCTACCCGTTCAGATCGATTCGCTGATGTTCAATTCACCAGTGGGTACTATGGCCGGTCCATGGATTGATAACAACACTTTCTACATTGCCCGCCTGATGGATGTTCAATCACGGCCTGATAGCCTGAAGGCTTCTCATATCCTTGTAGCTTATAAAGGGGCTTATGGTGCATCGCAGAAAACTACACGTAGCAAAGAGGCAGCTAAAAAAACCGCAGATAGTCTATCAGTGATTATCAGGGCAAATAAAAATAGACTTGCAGAAATTGCAGCAAACATTTCTGATGATCCTTCTGCAAAAAATAATAACGGAGATCTGGGATGGTTTGCTGACGGCCAAATGGTACCTACTTTCAACGATGCGGTGCTTAGAGGGAATATTGGGGATATCAAAGTGGTAGAAAGCCCCTTTGGATACCATGTGGTAAACATTACCGGCAAGACCAAACCCATCAAAAAGGTCAAAGTTGCTATTGTCAAGAAGACGATTCAGCCCAGCACGGTTACCATGCAAAAGGTATATGCCGAAGCCAGTAAATTCGCAGGAGAAAACCGTACACGTGAAGCTTTCGATAAAGCTGTGGCAGAACTCGGCCTAAATAAACGTACCAAAGACTATTTGAGCCCCATGGAAATGTCACTCCCAGGCATCGACAACAGCCGAGAAATCATTCGCTGGGCTTACAGCAAGGATGTGAAGCCAGGGGATGTATCAGATGTAAAAGAGTTCGAAAATAAATTTGTGGTCGCAGTATTAAAGAAAATAAGACCCAAAGGAATTGCTCCGCTCGAAGATATGCGTCAAGCACTTGAAGCTACCGTTTTGAAGAAGAAAAAACTGGAATATCTGGCCGCCAAAATGAAAGAAGTGAATGCGAAAAGCCTGTCTGAACTGGCCAACAAACTAAATGCCCGCGTAGATACGGCTTCCGATATCACCTTCTTTACATACAACATACCCGGCTTGGGTCGCGAACCAGAAATTACCGGTACCATTTTCTCCCTCAATCCCAACGAAGTATCGGAACCCATACCCGGACTTAACTACACAGTGGTTGTAAAAGTGAAGAGTTTCTCTGATGCTCCTGCCAAAACCGACTTTACATTTGAACGTAAACAACTTGAAAACAACTTCTTTGCACGCACCAGCACCAATGCCTATAAAGCACTGGAGAAACTGGCTGACGTGAAAGATAATAGAGTATTATTCTATTGATAAATAATAAATTAGCCATAAAAAAGCCGGTGAACGCCGGCTTTTTTATTTTTACGCCTACTCATTTTTGAAGTACCTTCGCTAAGCGAAAAAACCACGGAATTGATTAGCCAAGACCTTATTAATCAGATTATAGACACAGCCCGAATAGAAGAAGTGGTGGGGGAATTTGTAAGATTGCGTAAACGGGGAAGTAATCTGATTGGCCTCTGTCCCTTTCACGACGAAAAAACCCCTTCCTTTACCGTATCTCCCACCAAGGGGTTTTACAAATGTTTTGGGTGTGGAGCTGGAGGCAATGTGGTAAAATTTCTGATGGAACACGAGCATTATTCGTTCGTGGAGGCGTTGCGCTATCTGGCCCGGAAATACAACATCGAAATTGTTGAAAAAGAGCCCTCAGCAGAAGACCAGCAGGCAGCTGCAGAAAAGGAAAGCCTGTTTGATGTTACCTCCATGGCTGCCGACTTTTTTGTGAATCAATTATGGGAAACGGAAGAAGGCCGGACCATTGGCCTGGCTTATTTCGAAGAAAGAGGCATCACGCATCCTATGATTCGGCGCTTTCAATTAGGGTATTCGCCAGCAAAAAAGGATACCCTGGTGAAATATGCCTTATCCAAAGGATATAGACCCGAAATTTTAGAAAAAGCTGGGCTGATTCTAAAATATGGTGATTCATATATTGATCGATTCCGAGAACGCGTCATTTTTCCTATACACAACCTTTCGGGAAGGGTTATTGCGTTTGCCGGCCGCATAATGACTAACGATAAAACCCTGGCCAAATACATCAACTCTCCCGAAACCGACATTTATCACAAAAGCAATGTTTTATATGGTTTGTCGTTGGCAAGGAAAGCCATAGCCAGCGCTGACAACTGCTATCTGGTGGAAGGCTATACAGATGTTATTTCACTGCATTTGTCAGGTATAGAGAACGTAGTGGCTTCGTCGGGCACTTCGCTTACCACCGAACAGATTCGACTTATCCGAAGATATACTCCCAATATTACAATTCTATACGACGGAGACCCGGCTGGCATCAAGGCTTCATTTCGAGGTATCGACATGATTCTGAAAGAAGGCATGAATGTACGCGTGGTGCTGTTCCCTGAAGGTGACGATCCCGACTCATTTGTTCGAAAACATCGTTCGGAAGAAGTAGCTGACTTTATTAAAAACCACTCCCAGCATTTCATTGGATTTAAAACCGAACTCCTGCTCTCGGAAGTAAAAGAAGACCCCATCAAAAAAGCCGGGCTGATTAAAGATATTCTTTCTTCAGTAGCCCTGGTTCCCGATTCCATTCAACGCGCTGAATATATCAGGTTTTGTGCCAGAATGTTTGATACCTCAGAGCAGGTCCTTTATTTCGAGTTAAACAAAATCCTGTCTCAAAACCGAAATATTCCTGCTGGCGAAGAAACTTTTCAGAATAAAACTGAATTTATAGCTCCACGGCAGGAAGAAGCTCAGGAAAGAGACATTTATCATCAGGAAACCAACATCATACGCATTTTGCTTCTTTATGGGAAAGAAAATTTTATTTTTCCCATTAGAAAAGAAAACGGCGAAGAAGAAGAAATTGAAGTTAATATTCAGAACTTCCTGATTACTGAACTCATGGAATCGGAATACGAATTTCAGGACCCTGCTTACCAGCATATCTACACAGAATTTAGAGAAGCCTTTCAGAATAACGTAATCATTGAAGATCAATATTTCATCAATCACCCCAATGAGGCTATTTCAGATTTGGCCATCAAGCTGATGACCTCACCTTACAGTATCAGCCCTAATTGGGAGAAGAAAGCGGGTATTAATACGCGCCAGGAAAGAGATGTTCTGAAAGACTTATCCATTCACTCCTTATTAAACCTCCGAATCCGCCGGCTTGAACTTGCCATTGAAGAAAAACAACGGCAGCTGGCTTCAGCCAATCCAGAAGATGCGATGATTATTCTTAACGAAATAAGGCTTTTAAACCAAATGAAAACCGACCTGGCTCAGGACCTCGGCCGTATCATTCTTCGTTGAAGGGAAGGAATTGTAGGGGAATAATATAGGTCTTTCCCTCTACCCGTATCCTAAGCCAATAATTACCAGAAGCAGGCCTAGGCCTGATGTTAAGGTCGAGTGGAGGTGTAGCCTTACTGAAAAACTTCTGAAAAACAGTTTTTCCAGTGTTATCTAGAAGTTCCAACGACAGACTCAGGGACTCTCTTTGAATCCATTGAAGTATCAGACGCCCATCAGAGGGATTGGGAAATGCTTTGAATGAAACAAGAGAATTTTCTGAAATACCCGGAGCACACTTTTTGAAACCAAGGGTAATGGAATCGCAGGCACGGCATCCTACCGAGTCTTCTACTATCAGAGAAAAAGTATGCAATGTTCCGGTGGGTACAAGGGTTGTATCAACCATTAAAAAACGTTGGTTACTTCCGTTTGACCATTCGTAACGGGCAAAACTGCCCCCATCGAGTACCACCACCTGTCCTTCGCAAAAAACGGAATCAGCACCCAACGTAATTTCAGGCAAAGAATTTACTTTTACTGATACACTCCTACACTCAGATATCCCACATGCATTTTCGCTCATTGCATAATAAACAGTGGATACAGACGGGGCGGCAACAGTAAGCACAGGGCCTGAACCTAACGGCAGGCTGCTACAACTGCTTTCGTACCATAAAAGAACATCTTGAGGATTGACAGGCTGACCAGAAAGCTTAATTTCAGAGATACTGCCCGCGCAAAATGTATCAGGTTGGGCTGCTAGCACCAGGGGTGGAAGGGGTGCTTTATCGATATGAATCAGCAAAGTATCGGAAGCTGAGGCCATTTCATTAAAAGCGGTAAGTATCAGCACTGCTTTGCCGTTTGCTTTTTCTGCTTCACCCGGGAAATACCATACATCCAATGCCTGACTGTTGCTAAAGGTTCCATCGCCCATGGTGGTCCATTGAAGATGGGTAAAATCAGAAGCCTGTCCGGATAACCGAATAGAATCAACATCAAGGCAAACCGAAAGGTTGTTGCCAGCATTTACCTGAGGGATAGCAAACACAGGCAAGGTGATATAGTCGAGCCATACCAGGTCTTCTCCGCCCGCCTGATAAATATCTTTTTCGTATTGCCATCTAAGGGTGTGCTGTCCGGCTGGAACTTTAAAGGCCGTCCTGCGCCAATCTCTTATACCCGACCATTTGCCGTATAGGATGTTATCTACGAAAAAAGAAAAGAAATCGTAATTCGACTCGGTGGAAATACGATACCAGAAAGAAACACTATCGGGTTGCTGAATTGCATAAGTAATTGATAGAATGGTTGAACCACCATCGGGAAGGGTGCCCGAACGGGCCGCATATTTACCTTCAAAAGAATTTTGAAGAACCAGCCAGGGCGAAATGCCCGTCCGTTTCCAGGGAAATTTCTGAAATCCGCCACTTTCCCAGTCTTCTATACGCAACCCTGAACGCTGATGGAACGTTCGCTTACGGATGTATTTACCCGATAAACAATGCAAAGAAAAAAACAGGTTAGTTCCATAAGGGAGGGAATCATTGAAATGCACAGCAAAGCGCACAGTATCTGTTTGGCCAGGATACAGAGGACCACTTCTGAAAATAGAATCGGAGTATTGAACCCAGAGGGGATGCGATGAAAATTGGCAGAGAACGGAATCGCAAACAAAGTCGCCCGAATTGGTTAAAATAAACCCCACATTTGCATTTTCCCCGGCATCGGGTATATGGTTGCCATTTCCCAACTCATCCTCGATTAAAAGCTTTTTAATTCGCAAATCGGGTGCCGAGGAAAGAGCATAAAAATGACTTAACCAGGAAGTGTCGTTATTGTATGCCTTAGTAATAAACTTAAGCCTAAGGTTATCAGGCACTGTATCAGAAATTTTAAAGACAAAAGCCTGATTTTTAGAGATGGACTGTTGCGGAGCAAAGTCTCCATAAAATTCGACAGAATCTATAAAACTTAGATAGGGAGAAGGAGAGGAGAGGGTGACTGAAATTCCCTCGACCGGTTGGTCCCCGATATTAATGGCCGAGAGGTCAACCCAGAGGGTGTCTCCAAAAGCAGGGTAAACAACCTGTGAGCCCAGGGTATTACGGAAAGAATGATTATCATGTACCACATAGGGCTGATTGGGTGCAGGGCCTGAATTAATAGGGCTTACATAACTCAATGCCTTGCCGCTACGGTTGTCGGTCCAAACAGGATAAATTTTCAGATTGTGGGAGGTGATGCCCAGATAATCACCAAAATAATTGGCGGCAAGGCCTGCTATTGGTTGAGGAGTAAAAGCAACATCGCTCACCCTGAAATCTGTCCATGATTCTCCTCCATCCGTGGAATAGGCAACCCAGGTTTCGCATTCGGTGGCAGAACACTCCCGGTCATCGTAGAAGATTACGGCCAGGTTGCCTGTTGCGGGATCGCAGGAAATCCAGGGAAAAAAATGCTGCTTACCCAGCCCAGGTATATCCTGGTTAACTCTTACGGGCTGACTCCAATTAAGCCCCTGATCGGAAGATTTTATCAGGTAAACATCAATATCATCACCCGTATTAATCCCCGGCACACCATAGTTGGCCCAGACAACATAAATAGTGCCCCTATGGGGACCATTGCTCAGATCAACCGTCATGGATGGGAAGGAATTCACCCGTAGGTTTTTACTGGTTTGGGAATACCGTATTCCTTGGATATTATCTATAATCCGACGGGCAGGTTGAAAGGTTTCTCCTCCATTGAGAGACGCTGTAAAGCCGAGGGCATTTTCGTCGGCAGGCCAGGTGTCGTAAATAGCCCACACAACATAAACTTGACCATCAGGACCTGTTTGAATGTTTACACCCTGATTGTGGCTACCGGCAGTCACTCCTTCACTGATTACCATAGGATTGGACCAAACGGTACCTCCATTGGTTGACCTTGAAAGCTGGATCTCGCCATCATAGGTTCCTCCTGCAGAAAAACGAGTCCAGGCCGTATAAACATTTCCATTATAAATGCTCGTTGAAGAATTATCAACCCACAAATGATTTTTATCCAGCCCAGCAGGGTAAAATCCAGGAGCAGGGGCAATCAGTATTTTTATCCAATTTTGACCCTCATCGTCACTATAAGCGACCGACTGACCAAAACTTTCATTGATATATCCAATAAACCATCTTCCCTGGGCATTGATGCCTACCGCCGGATCTCCACTGTTATCTCCGCCGGCCCCATACATTTCACCCTCCCAGGTTTCACCGGCATCACCACTGGTAAGCCAGTTGGCGCCAAATAAGTTATTAGTTGGATAATTACTGCTATTATTACTATTCAATATTCGTTCAAAATCAAGCGGATGGGTGATAATCGAATTCTCGCTCTGGGTCAGATTTCCCTCAGCAACAGCCACATCGGGCGAATCCTGTAAAATGAAAAGCGGCGTGGCAATTTGCGAACCCACATAACGAGCCATGGAAGGAGGTCCCTTAGGCCGGTAAGCCTCCACATAGCCCTCACGCAAAGCGTGATTCCAGTACAACATGTTATCGACCCTGTTGTCATAATGAACGGAGGGGTTTTTAAGGACATTATACCTGTCATCCGGGCCGTAAGTTGGTTGACCTTTAGCCGCATAAAGAGTCAAACCAAGTAAAATCAGCAGAAAGCATGACTTCATACATACCATTTTAATTCTCCAAAGTTAACGCATGAGATACAAAAAAAGGCCGACCGCTATGCTGATCGACCTGATTTTGATGGTTTTATTAGCTTAGAAACTACGAATAATGCGGCTCTGCACCCCCTCCTGACCTGCTGAAATTCTTAACAAATAAATCCCCGGTGGCAAAAGATTACCCTGTCGTGAAACTCCATTCCAAAGAATTTCATTAAATCCGGAGTTAGCCATGTATTCCTGAGAAAAAACGCACAGGCCTTCAATATTGAATATTTCAATTTTCACCTGCTGAGTTGTGGCCGTAGAATAACGAATGATCAGATTATCAGCAAAGGGATTAGGTACAACCTGTAAACCAGACAATAAAGGCTGTTTATTCAGGCCAACATTCGATAAAATGGTAAAGGAAACCAAGATACTGTCGAGGGCTTTATCAGGGTCATTGGAGGCAATGTAAATTTTTCCCTGATAGTCTCCAGGTAGTAGGCTTGAGGCATTTAAGAAAACATCCACCGATGCCTGGTTGCCTGGGGCGAGGACTCCCTGGCTTGAAGAGGCCAGCCAAAGACTGCTGGCCGGTTCGGTATAAACAGTGTAAGCTAGTTGATCGTAGCCTGTATTGGAAATTTCAAAAGCAGTGGTAACAACCTGACCAACATAAGCCATAGTATCGATAGACGCCGTAGATAAAGCCATATGAGGATGGATACCAGCACCTACTGTGAATTGATGAGGGTCGGGTTTACCAATATAGGGATGATTCATAAAACGCGGCGAAGCATCCACGGCCCTGATAAAATAGGATACCAGGGTTCCCTGAGGCTGACGGGGTATATAACCCTGATAATAATCATTGCCTACAGAAACCAGGGGTATAGATAACCAGTTGCCATTGGGGGAAGTCTTGTACCAGACACGCAGTGAATCCTCGACTAACGAAGCGCCACTGAGAGGTTTTATATATGCCGAAATCAGATAATCCTCGTCGCAGGGTTGGGTTGTAACAATAGGATAATGTTTAATAAAAAGCATTCCCTTATCGCCCAATTCATGAGTGCGACAATGCAACGCATCGGTCGATTCCCAGGGAGTGGAGGGATTTTCGTAGACCCCAACTATGGTATAACCTGGCATAGCATTTTGATAAACCTGAATAGCAGCATTGTCGGTAACTGTATTGCCCGTAAGAGGGACAAACACCTTGTTTTTAAAAATGAATGAATTGGTATATGGCTGGTCGTTGGGAGTATTAACCCTAAAAACCTGATAAGGGGTGCCGTAACCTGAAATTGCGGTCTGCCAGTAGGCTGCGGCCTGTTCGATAAGGGAATACTGAGGATGAGTAGAAGGTACCTGCCTTACTAAAATTTTGTCCACATCAAGAAACTTGGCCCAGCAATCGATATGGTCGATATAGGTACCATTGGGGTCAGGCCGGACGTGGTAGTTATCTATTCCCAGGTAATTCTGCATCATCTGATGAATGGTAGCCTGAGGCAAGGAAGGATTTTCGGTGTAAACCAAAGTAGTGGATGCAGCCGATCCCATGCCGTCGCACATATAATTGCCCCCCGTATGAACAATGTTCATCCCATATAGAGGGACATTCATGTATTGGGCCACTTTGATGGGAATGTCATCATCAAGTGGACGGGGCCGGTTGTAAGGAAAGTCCACTATGGCGAGCTGGTTATCTCCATTGATGATAAACCAAGGTCCATAGTCGCGCGTCCAATAAGAGTTGGTGCCCGAAATAAGAAACTCACAGTTAGCTACATTCACTCCATTGCTTACATATTGATTATACACCGTAGTTTGCTGTGATGAATTGGAAACAATAGTAAGAACCTTACCGGTGTTCGACATTTCTTTGATCAACGACATGGGTATTCCCAAAGGATAACGAATCAGTACCCCTTCATTATAGTTGAATTCAGCAATATTAACTACCGGAGCAGGAGGAGGATCAGTAGGAGTAAAGCTGCGTCCAATCTCATGACGCCGTAGAAGCTCTTCAGGCGTCATCCAGTGAGTAAGCACTTCAGAAGCAGGATTGAGCGGTTCCTGTGCAAACATGACTCCCTGCAAGAGAATCATCCCAAGCCATAGCCCGAAGCCTTTCTTTCGTCGTAAAGTCATTGTGAATGTAAATTTAAATCATTAGAAATTAATCTATTAATTCGATTTTTGAATCATTCCTTCTTCTGCACAAAATTAGATTAATTCGTTTCCAATAATTACATCCACCTTCATATCATTTAAACCTTTTATACTTTTAAGCCATCCTAAAAAATCAAAACATGGAAGATACCTAGTTCAAAGAAGCCAAAATAGCTTTAACAGTTGCGGACAAAGAAGGAAAAATCATTTTCATGAACGAAAAGGCTAAAAAAGTCTTTGCTAAATACGGTTCACTGGAAAGACATTCCCTTTTTGAATGCCATTCGGAAAAATCCTCAGAAAAAATCAGGCAGATGCTCACAACGGGCGAAAGTAATGTTTATACTATTGAAAAGAATAGTATCCGTAAGATAATTATCCAGTTACCTTGGAAAACAGGAGATAAGACAGAGGGAATTATGGAGCTCTCGATGGAACTTCCTTCTCCTCTGCCCCACTTCATTAGGGAGTGGCCAGGAGCTATGGCTTGCTCATAATCATTATTTTTGCAATTTCAGTGGATAACATCCCGGTGCATTCTGCAAATGAAAACTAATACTACTTAATTGACTTGATAATGAGGATAGGGAAAATTATGACGGTTCTTGCTCTTTCGGGAAGTATCACCCTGGGAATGGCTCAGATTATAGTAAAAACTGACACCCTTTACACGGCCGATTCCACGACGATTTTTGTGCCCGTAAAAAAGAAATTCAATCCTGACATGGATCTGGTGAGAGATTCTCCCATTGTCAGAGCCTTGGATAGCCTGGCATCCATACGTTTTTTTAAGGACAGTTTCTTCGATACCGATCCAACCTTAACCAACTACTACAATTTTCCGTCGAGTTACGTACCTGTATACTCTGATTCAGTTTACCGTGCACGAATACAGGAAATGAGGAAAAACTCGCCCATCGAATACACCTACAATCGACATGTAAAGGATTACATTGATCTATACACTGTTAAAAAAAGGGCTCTCACCCAGCGATTGTTAGGACTTGCTTACCTGTATTTTCCTTTATTTGAGGAATATCTCGATAAATACGACCTACCGCTGGAATTAAAATATCTGGCAGTCATTGAATCGGCCTTAAACCCAAGAGCTGGCTCCCGGGCCGGAGCTAAAGGACTTTGGCAATTTATGTATGGAACTGGCAAAGTTTATGGCCTGACCTCCACATCATACATTGACGACCGTTTCGACCCTTATTTGGCTACCGATGCTGCCTGCCGCCACCTAAAAGACCTTTACGATCTTTATGAAGACTGGTTTCTGGTGCTGGCTGCTTATAATGCCGGAGCAGGCAACGTAAACAAGGCTATTCGCCGGGCCGGAGGAAGTAAAAACTACTGGCTTATCTGGGCATATTTGCCAGCAGAAACCAGGGGTTATGTACCTGCTTTTATTGCAGCTTCTTACGTAATGCAGTATTCTAAAGAACATAATCTGTATCCGTTACATCCAGGTATTTTGTATAATAGCATTGACACAGTGGAAGTTAAACAACCAGTTTCCTTCGACCAAATCAGCGAAGTATTGGGTATTCCTATTGAGGACTTGCAGTTTCTGAATCCCATTTACAAACAAGGAGTTATACCCGTCAAAGGAGATCGACCTTTTTATTTGAGGCTTCCCAGAGATCTAGTGGGCGATTTTATCAATAATGAATACACGATTTATAATTACACCACATCCAAGGGCATTAATAAGGAAACCCTTGCCGAAGAAATTCAACGGGCATCAGAATTGATTCTTCACGTGGTGAAAAGAGGTGAAAGTATCCGCCAAATTGCCCGAAAATATGGAGTAAGCATAAATGACATTAAAAGATGGAATAATCTGAAATCCAACTATGTAAAACCCCGCCAGAAATTAAACATCTACCCAGGAAATTCCGCTTCAGTAAATACGAATCTGTCTCGTAATCAAAATCAAGATCAAGGCCAACACCACACAGAAAAAAGTGTTAGTGCTGAACGTCCCGTTCGTTATCACACGGTAAAACCAGGCGAAACGCTCATGCAAATCAGCCGCATGTATGGCTGTACGGTAGATGAACTAAAAGCATGGAATAAACTGAAAGACAACAATATTAAAGTAAAGCAGCAATTAATAGTCTCACGTGAAACCAGTTCTTCCAAAGACTCTACTACCATCACCTCCTCTAAAAACAGTAAAATAAAATATTATACTGTTAAGGAAGGAGATACACTCTGGGATATTGCCCAGCAATTTGACGGAGTGACAGTAGATGATATTAAGCGGATTAACAAATTAAGAAACAATAGGATAGTAGTGGGACAACGATTGAAAATTCAGGCTTCAAATTAGATAATATGAAAAAAAGTATTGTTTTCATTTTAACCCTCACCCTCATAGCCGGACTCTTTTCCTGTAAAGAAGACCAAAGGAAAAAGAAATCATCCGGGGGCACACTCGAAATTTTAGTAGCTACCGAAAACGATGAACAATGGAAAGGCAAGATAGGCGATACCCTCCGAAGCCTTTTCGGACAATACCTTCCGGGCCTGCCCATGCCAGAAGAATCCTTTTCATTCATACAGCTTGATGCGCAAAAGTTATACAACGATCCCTTGTATCAGCCGCATCATGCCATACTTATCATTAACTTGGATAGAAAGCTCGAAAAACCTTCTTTGCAGGTAGAAAAGGATTACTGGGCTGAGCCTCAGCTGATTGTAAAGGTAAGCAGTCCTACAGACACTGGCCTATATCGAATACTTACGCAGTATTATCCGGCTATGTCTAAAATGTACCGTGAGGTTGAAAAAAAGCGTATTGTTACCCTTTTTTCCACAAACCCGGCAAAAAAAATTCAGGAAAAAATTAAAAATAAATTTGGTTTCGAAATGCTTGTACCGGGAGGTTTCAACATAGCCCGTGAAGAGAGTAATTTTCTTTGGATACGGCAGACTATACGCCGTAAAAAGCAGGACATCGATCTGGGTTTTATGATTTATCGCAGGCCTTATAAAAGTACCCAGCAACTCAATTCTGAAAACATACTGTCTCTCCGCGATACTTTATTGAAAAATTATGTTCCCGGACAATTCGAAGGAACCTATATGGCCACCAGTTTCGATGTCATTCAACCCGAAAGTAAGGTTATCACAGATTTTCCGGCCAATAAATATACAGTTGAAATCAGAGGATTGTGGAAAGTGAAAGGCGATTTCATGGGCGGCCCTTTTGTCAGCTATACTTTTACATCGCCCGATAATAAAGAACTGTTTACCATCGAGGGTTATCTGTATAATCCCAACAATGAACAAAAGAAATACATGCTTCAGCTCGAGGCTATGATTTATACCACGCAGTTTATCAAGTAAAAAACATTTAATGCCATGTATAAAAAAATATTTTCAGCCATAATAGGCTTAGCTCTTGCTTTAAATATGTTGGGGCAGCAAAAGCTGCTTACTCCTGAAGATGCTTCGAATAATAATCCTTCACTTTTTCCCAAAAACCTAAGAAACCTGGCCTGGTTGCCAGGAACCAATTTTTATACCCATACGCTGGAAAATGCCCTAATTAAGGTAAATGCACTTACCGGAACTACTGACACGCTACTAAAGCTTTCACAGCTTAATCCCCTGTTGGTTCAAAACAACGAAAAAGCCCGGAAAAACTTTCCATCGATCAGCTGGCTCAATCAGGAAGAAATCTACTTTAGGTTAGGAAAAAAATATTACGGATATAACCTTCCTGGACAAACACTCTGGCTCATTGCTTCCTTGCCCGAAAATGCAGAGAATGAAGATTTTTGTGATAGAAATCAGTCGGTAGCTTACACCCAGGGAAACAACCTGTACATTGCCAAAGGTGAAAACCAATGGGCTGTGAGTGACGAAAAGAATTCTGGTATTTTGCTTGGTTCCGAAAGGGTACATCGTAACGAATGGGGAATCACTAAGGGAACATTCTGGAGCCCTGATGGAAAACAACTAGCTTTTTACCGGATGGACGAGACTATGGTAACAGATTATCCGCTGGTTAACATAGATCCCAGGCCGGCCGAAGTTACAAACACTAAATATCCCATGGCCGGGATGACCATTCATAAGGTTTCGGTAGGAGTGTATAATCTTGAAAATGGCACAACCGTTTACCTCGATACACAACGACCCGGATTTGATTACCTTACCAATGTTACCTGGTCGCCCGATAGCCGAAAAATTTTTATAGCCATCCTCAACCGAGCGCAGAACCATCTATGGCTCAATCGGTATGATGCTGCAACAGGAGCCTGGGAAAAGACGCTTTTCGAAGAAACGAATGATCGTTACGTTGAACCTGAAAGAGGTCCCTGGTTTTTACCCGGAAAAAGCAACCAATTTGTCTGGTTTAGCGAGCGCAATGGATTTGATCATCTGTATTTGTATGATATCGACGGAAAACTCATTAAACCACTGACTTCAGGGTCCTGGGTCGTTAAACAAATCATCGGATACTCAGAAAAAACCGGTGAACTCATTTTTACAAGTACTAAAGATAGTCCCTTGGAAACCAATTTATATGCTGTTAACATCGACAATGGAAAAATAAGAAAAATAAGTGCTGAAGGAGGTGTTCATACAGCCTTTTTGAGTTCTGATGGTTCATTCCTGATTGATTCGTACAGTGCTCCTTCGCTTCCCAGACGATTAGAGCTTGTAACGCTTAAAAATTTGAATCGTAGGGAAATTTTCAGGGCATCTGATCCGCTCAGTGAGTATAAGCTTGGAAAAACCCGCGTCTTTTCCCTTAAGAATAAAGAAGGTATAGATTTATACTGCAGAATGATTACCCCGCCAGAATTTGACTCGACCCACAAATATCCTGTAATCATTTATGTTTATGGAGGACCCCATGCTCAGTTGGTTACCAATGGTTGGCTCAATGGGGGCGGCTTTTATCTGAATTACCTGGCCCAACAGGGTTACATCGTTTTCACGCTCGATAACCGGGGAAGTGCCAACAGAGGTTTTGATTTTGAAAGTGTAATTCATCGGAGAGTAGGAGAGTTGGAAGCCCAGGATCAGATGGTAGGGGTGAGGTATTTAAAATCTTTGCCTTATGTTGATTCTTCACGCATTGGTGTAGATGGCTGGAGCTACGGAGGTTTTATGACGATTAACATGCTGTTGCACTATCCGGGAGTTTTTAAGGCAGCTACTGCCGGGGGGCCCGTTTGCGACTGGAAATACTACGAAGCCATGTATGGCGAGCGATATATGGATACACCTGAAGAAAACCCGGAAGGATACAAGGCTTCCAGCCTCATCGAAAATGCCGATAAATTACAGGACCGCCTCATGATCATCCATTGCACTACCGACCCTGTAGTTGTTTGGCAACACAGCCTACAATTTGTAAAGGCATGTATCGAAAAAGGACGAATGGTGGATTATTTCGTTTATCCCGGCCACGACCATAATGTACAGGGGCCTGACAGGACGCATTTAGTACGAAAAATTGAGGATTACTTTAAACGAAACTTATAAAGCAAAAAAACCGGGAGTTTTTACCCGGTTTTTTTTTGAGCCTCCTGGGGGACTTGAACCCCCGACCTGTTCATTACGAGTGAACTGCTCTACCGACTGAGCTAAAGAGGCTTGTGCATGCAAAGATATGGAAATTTCCTCAGATGGGAAAAAGGATTTAAATAAGACCCGCTTTCCGACTGATTTCCAGCATCTTTTCAATAGGCTTCAATGCCCGGTGAGCCAATTCTTCATCTACAACCACTTCGGGGGATTCAGTAAGTAGAGCTTTAGAGAGTTTTTCCAGCGTGTTCATTTTCATATATGGGCAATCATTGCAACTACAGGTTTCGTTGGCCGGAGCTACCAAAAAATCCTTTTCTGGAGCCAACTTTTTCATCTGGTGAACAATACCTGTTTCAGAAGCTACGATGAATTTATGTGCCTTAGCCTGGTGCACAAATTTTATCATTCCATTGGTAGAGCCAATATAGTCAGCTACTTCGAGCACCGCCCGGTTGCATTCCGGATGAGCCACCAGGAGGGCATCAGGATTCTCCATTTTGAGCTTAAGGATCGATTCGGCAGTAAGCAGATCGTGTACCTGGCAGACGCCATCCCACAAAACCATGTTTCTTCCGGTCATCTGATTGATGTAAGCTCCTAAGTTACGGTCAGGTGCAAAGATGATTTTTTCGTTTTTAGGAAGAGACTCCACAATCTGAACCGCATTACCCGATGTGCAGATGATGTCTGACATGGCCTTGATGCGAGCTGTACTATTAATATATGTAATGACCTTGTGATCAGGATATTGTTGCAAAAATTCTGCGAAACGATCTGGCGGACACGAATCTGCTAATGAACAACCCGCTTCGAGGTCGGGTACTATCACTTTTTTACCTGGATTGAGTATCTTGGCAGTTTCGGCCATGAAATGCACCCCGCAAAAAACTATTAGTGGTGAATCAACGTTCTTCGCTTTTTGCGAAAGAGCCAGGCTATCACCAATAAAATCAGCTAAGTCTTGTATTTCAGGAATTTGATAGTAATGGGCCAGTATCGTGGCCTGCTTTTGCCGTTTTAGATCGAGAATGCCTTCTATTAAGTCTTTATTGTTATTCATTTAAAAAATTAATTTAATAACGTTAATTCTGCTTGTTGAAAAGGCTGAAAACTTTTGGTCGTGTATCTTGCGTAATTTAAAAGTCCTTTGCTATCAACAAACTTTCAATGGGGGTTGTTGAAAAACAGAAGTTGTAAGCCAATTCATTAAAGAGTTTTTTAACAATTGTTGATAATAGGCAGAGGTTTAAAAAACGAGTGTGCAAAGTTAAAATCGATTGTTAATAAAGGTTTGAAAAAAATTGAAAATATCCAGCTTTGTTAACAGGGGGAACTATTAGGGTAGTAACAGGGGAGGAGTTAAGGAGACTTTTAAAGAGGCTTAACATGAAATTAACATAGTATTGTTAGTAATATTACCTTCCTGAATTTTAGCTTGGTGTAGTTATAGAAAAAAATCTGTTTAAACCGAAAACCTTCATTCTTAGATAAATTTACCCGGCGTTGCGAGCTTCGTTTTACTTTTGCAAAATCAAACTTATTAACAAAATGTCGGAAAAGCCGAAAATAGGGATAGGTTGCGATCACGCAGGATATGAATTAAAAGAATATCTTAAGAATCAATTAGTTAATAAAGGATTTGAAGTTCAGGACTTTGGATGTCATTCCCCAGAAAGTGTGGATTATCCAGATATAATTCATCCCCTGGCTGCCCAGGTGGACAAAGGTGAATTGACACGTGCGGTAATCATATGTGGGAGCGGAATAGGCGTAAGTATGGTGGCCAATAAGTATAATGGAGTCAGGGCGGCTTTATGTTGCGATGTAGAACGAGCCCGATTGGCCCGCCAGCATAACGATGCTAACGTGCTTGCCATAGGTGCTCGTTTTATTTCGGCTAGTCAGGCGCTCGAAATGTTAAATGCCTTTCTTGAGACACCTTTCGAAGGAGGACGACATGAACGGAGGGTTAATAAAATCCCCAGAGACTAAACCTAACTTCCTGGTGTATGAATGCTAATGAATCAAAATTTATAGAGCAGGCGAATAAAGTTGCTTTCGATAAGGAACACCGCCAGCGGTTGATGTTTAATATCAGTCGATACGACGAAGCAGTAGCCCGGGGTAAAGCTTTTTATAAAAACTTGGAATTGGCCCGCATTAGAGCTGCTTATATTCGTATGAAGGCTCTCTTAAATCTCGATAAAATGCTCATCGACTTCGAGTTGAGAATCGTTTCGAGGGGGGCTAAAGTACTCTGGGCTCCGGATGCTGAGGTGGCTGTTAATCATGTATTAAATATTCTTCAAAAGGCTGAAATCAAAGAAGTTGTAAAATCGAAGTCGATGGCCAGCGAAGAACTTGAATTAAACCATGAGTTAGAAAAAGCTGGTATCACACCTCTGGAGACAGATTTGGGTGAATTCATTGTTCAGCAGAGGGGCGAAAAACCTTATCACATCGTAACGCCGGCAATGCATCTTTCCAAAGAGAATATAGCCCAGAGCATGCACGAAAAGTTTGGAATTGACCCTTCTGCCACCCCTGAGCAAATTACCCATTGGGTGAGAAAACATTTGCGGGAAAAATTTATAGCAGCCGAAGCTGGTATTACTGGGGCCAATTTTCTGATAGCTGATCCCGGAGCCATTGCCCTCACCGAAAACGAAGGAAACGGAGTTTTCAGCCTGTCGGCACAAAAAATACATATTGTCATTGCGGGCATTGAGAAGATAATTCCATCGTTGGAAGATTTGGATTTATTCTGGCCTCTGCTTGCCGTGCATGGTACGGGCCAACATCTGACGGTTTATAATACAATTGTCACTGGGCCTGTTCAGGATTCAGAATCTGAAGGACCTCAGGAAATGTATGTGATTTTGCTAAATAATGGCAGAACTCACGTTTTGGCCCAAAATCCGCAGCGTAGAGCCCTTACGTGTATCCGGTGTGGAGCTTGCCTGAATGCATGTCCCATCTATAAAAACGTAGGGGGTTATACCTACAATGCCACATACACGGGACCCATCGGAGCGGTCATTACTCCTCATATGAAAGGCATGGAGGATTATGGCCATCTTAGTTTTGCTTCTACCCTGTGTGGTAAGTGCACCGAAGTATGTCCGGTAAAAATTCCTTTGCATGAATATTTGCTGTATAATCGCTTTGCCGCGGTGAAATCCGGGCATGTGGATTCCAAGTGGAAAAAGGGGATGAAGATAAGTCAGTGGGCTTTGCTTAAGCCGTCTTTGCTTGATGCCGGTAAACCCTGGCTAAGACGCTGGCTATTTAAAAAATATGTAGCACCGCTCTGGGGTAAGCGCCGTAATTTACCTCCTTTGCCTGATGCAGGTTTTAGAAAACAATGGATAAAAGACAACGAAAAACCGGATTAAATTTTAATATCCCGGTTAATTCGCCTTTAGGCTATATTAATTTAGCGGAACCTTTTCGACCCTGAGGTTCCGTTTTTTTGTTTCATGTGAAACGATTTAATACAACTTTTGAAATATGAAAGTTGTTTTTCAACATTGGTTCCCCTTTATACAGCGAAAATTAAATCTAATTCCCAGAGCCATGAAAAAGACCTTTATTTTGCTTGTTTGCATTGGAATTAGCCAGGTAGCAGCGGCTCAGCAAAGAAAAGATATCATTGTTCGTGAGAATGATACCCTTCAATTGAAGAAAATAGCAGTTCAGTCAATGGATTATGCCTTGAAGATACGGGAAAATGCGCAAAAAAATTATCCCTATCCTTTTCGGATTGAGGAGGCAGATGGGAGCATCAGAGAGGTTCAGGGTTTGGATGACCGGGGCCAATTGTGGGTTTATGGTACATCGAATCTCAATGCAGCTAAAACCGTATCTACTGACAAGGTTTGGCCTGGTGGAGGGGCAGGATTGAATCTTACGGGAAATGGTATTACCCTGGCCATCTGGGATGGAGGAAAAGTGAGAACCACGCATCAGGAGTTTAGCGGCAGAGTGACCCAGATGGATGGAGCATCCTCGCTTTCGCAGCATTCCACCCATGTTTCGGGTACTATGATTGCTGCAGGAGTAGATGCCAATGCCAAAGGAATGTCTTACCAGGCCACGCTGAAGGCTTATGATTGGAATATCGATGTCAATGAAATGTCGAAAGAGGCCGCCAACGGACTACTAATCTCTAATCATTCCTACAAATATCTTTCAGGTTGGGAAGGACAATATTGGTACGGCGATGTTACGATCAGCGAAGTTGAAGATTACAAATTTGGCTTTTATGATTACACCTCCCGTCAGATGGACCTGATATGCAACGCAGCACCTTACTATTTGCCGGTTTTTGCCGCCAGTAACGATAGGGGGAATACGTCGCCCGGTGGAGTCGGTTATTATTGGAATGGTTCGTCGTGGGTCTGGAGTAATACTTATCGTCCGCCGGATGGTCCTTATGATTGCATTCCTTCATTTTGTGGTATAAAAAATGGACTTACTGTAGGAAATGTAAATGATATTCCCGGGGGTTACACCAACCCAGGGGATGTGGTGCTAAATTCCAGCAGTTCTTGTGGGCCTACAGACGATGGCCGCATCAAACCCGACCTGGTAGCCAATGGAACCTCTCTGTACTCAACAAATTCAACGGGTGATACCGATTACGTTACTATGACAGGGACCTCTATGGCCTGTCCTAATACTTCGGGTTCTCTTGGCCTACTGCAGCAGCACAGTTATAATTTGAACGGGAAATATCTTAAATCTGCCACCCTGAAAGCCCTGGTTATTGCTACGGCCGATGAAGCGGGAAGTTGGACGGGCCCAGATTATCAATTTGGATGGGGACTACTTAATACCCAAAAGGCGGCACAGGCACTTTCCAATAACGGCATATCCACATGGGTGAAAGAACTTACGCTGGCTCAGCTTGATACTTTCCGGCTGCAAGTATATTCTGATGGAACGGTTCCCCTGGCTGTTACTATTGCATGGAATGATCCAGCAGGTGTCAATCCATCTCCTTCGCTCGATCCTCCCAATTTAATGTTGGTCAACGATTTGGACCTACGGATCCGGAAAGATGTAAATACTTGGTATCCTTATGTATTGAATCCTGCTATACCTACTGGTCCAGCCACTACAGGCGATAATTTCCGCGACAACGTGGAAAAAATATTTATTGCTACTCCGGCAGCAGGGGTTTACACAATAGAGATTTCGCATAAGGGTAATTTGGCTGGGGGTTTGCAGGACTTTGGATTAATAGTTACAGGTATTCAGAACAATGCCCCCCTTGCTTTTGAGGCCAATCCGAGCACCCCGGGGCAAATTAATCTCAGCTGGACTCTCAATTCCGGAAAACCGGTTTTACTGGTTTATAATACTTCTAATGTTTTCGGGCAACCAGTTAATGGCATGTCTTATTCTGCCGGTGATCCCATTCCCGGTGGAGGAACAGTTATTTGCACAGGAACGGCAACCAGTTTTACTCATAATTCCCTGAATGCTTCTCAATATTACTATTACCGCATCTTTTCCATCATTGACGGAACACCTACTTACTCAGAACCCAATGCTGCCAGTGCCCGAACACTAAGTGAGCCTGTACCTCTGCCAATCAGAGAAAATTTTGCGCAACCTGGTTTACCGCAAGGTTGGACCCGTCAGTTGTTCGGAAATACTGAGGGCTGGAAAACGTCCAATAGTGCCTCAGCCGGCGGTTTGGCTCTAGAAATAATGCATCTTTGGGAAGACTTGTATAATAACTATTCATATGGCACGCCGCTGGCCACCAGTCGACTGATACTTCCTGCAGTAAATACTACCGGTATGTCCCGTTTAACCCTACGCTTCAAACATAAATTTGCCGATTTAGGGTATGGTATTTCCACAGCCACTGTCAGAATTCAAAGTAGTACCGACGGAGTAAACTGGACCAACGAAGGCTGGAGTTTTACCAGCCGTAACGGAAACCTGGGACCTGAAATAAGGGCAGTACCCATAGTAAACAATTTAAATAGTCCGACAACCTATGTGGCCTTTGTGATAGAGGGTGATTTTTATGATTTTTGGTACTGGTCAGTAGATGACGTAGAACTTTACGAAGGTCCCTCAGGGCTTTGGACTGGAGTGGTTTCTGACGAGTGGACTACTACCTCCAACTGGTCGGATGGTTTGCTTCCTCAAGCAATTACACCTGTGTTAATACCTAATGGTTGTACCTATTTTCCAAAAGTTAATTCCGATTACTCAAGTCCTACGATAGTGGCAGATCTTACTTTGCTCAGCGGTGCCCAGCTTACTCTTAATGAAAATAAGGCACTTACGGTAACGGGTACGTTGACCAATGGAGCTGGAGAAGCAGCACTACTTTTAAAAAATGGTTCCACCCTCTTGCATGGAACTGATAGTGTACCAGCCACGGTTGAACGTGACGTATCAGGCTATACGGATTATCATTATATTTCATCACCCGTCATAAATACACAGGCCATCAGTGCTTTTCCGGGTTGGGCTTATGTGCGCAGATATGATGAGACCCAGCCTGTAAATCAGTGGATTAATCTTACCGGAAGCGATACATTGAAAAGTTTGGTGGGGTATGCTACCTATTTGCCCAATGGTGATGTAACGGCAACATTTATGGGGCCCTTGCATAATGGCTCACTTTCCATTTCAGGCCTGACATTTACCCCCAACAGCACGATTCCTTACGATGGTTATAATTTAGTGGGAAATCCCTACCCCTCGGTGCTTGATTTTGAATCTACGGGTATCACGCTTACTCATCTCACTTCAACAGCTTATTTCTGGAATCAGGAACTCAACGGAGGCCTGGGTGGATACGCAACTTACACGCGAGGTATAGGGGGCACCAATGGTGGTAGCCAATATATAGGCCCCGGTCAGGGTTTCTTTCTTAAAGTGAATAATCCAGGCAATATAGGAACTTTTGCTGTGACTCAGGCTGCCCGCGTGCACCATACTCACGATTTTTACAAGAATCTGCCTTTCAATTCGTTGAAGTTTAGGATTAAAAGCATTTCGGGTATTTCCGATGAAATGATTCTGGCTTTACGTCAAGGAGGAAGCCCCGGCTACGATGTGCAGTGGGATGCCTTTAAGCTGCGCAATCCTCAGTGCCCCGTATTATATTTTACTTCGTCGGAAGATTATGAGCTGGCGGTGCAAACTTTATCAGAAAATCCCTCGTCTCCTGTGCCCCTCTTTTTTGAACCCTACGAGAATACTTCCTACACTTTAACCTTTTCAGGAATAGAGAATTTTTTAATCGGTATTCCTCTACAGCTCGAAGACCTGAAAACAGGTCAGGTTTATGATTTGCGAAGTACAGACTCCATTGCAATCAGCGCCCAGCAGGGCGATGACCCGCTGCGCTTCAGGCTATGGTTTGGTACAGTGGGCATGCTAATAAGTGGTGAAGGTAATTTCTTTAAATCCCGTTATCACGCTGGTGCTTTGTACTTGGAAAGCACTTGTTTGAATGGTAAAGCAGAATTGTATTCCCTGACCGGCCATAAAATCTGGGAGAAAATCAGTCCCAGACTTATGGAATCCATCCCATTATCCGAAGGCGTGTATTTGCTTCGTTATCAGTGCGGCGGAAAAACGTGGACCAACAAAGTAATTGTCTATCACTAAGAATTTACCTTTGTTGGAAGAAAATTCAATAAAACTCTCCAAAAAACTCAGGAATGAACCATTTCAGTTCGCTGGGATTAAGTATACTCCTTGTTATGATTTTGGGTAAAATGGAGGCCCAGTTACTTTCCATCGAACAACTGGCCAGGGAAAAAGTATATCAAAGTCTGGATGAAGCATTTGCAGATCCATGGAATTGCGTGGTTTTAGATCTTAGCTATAAAAATTTAAAATTTAATTCTGAACGAGTTAATCAGCTGGAAAATCTGCAGGTGCTGCACCTGGCCGGTAATCCCTCCTTGGACCTGGATCAATCTTTTACCCGCAGGTTTTTTGGAGGCCTTATGTATATTCAGATTATTGATATTCAAGAGAATGGTTTAAAATACTTACCCTCAGGCCTGGTAAAATATGTGGGGCTGAGAATGCTTTTCGCCGGAAAAAACAATCTTACGGAAATACCAGACTTTATCTGTCAGTTGAAAAGCCTTCAGGTGCTTTCATTTCATCATAACCGCCTTCGAATTCTGCCCGAGTGCCTGGGAAATCTCGACAGTTTGCATACCCTCGACCTGAGCGGCAATCCCTCCCTCGATTTCGGGCAGTTGTTTGCTATGGCTAATCAGATGGCTTCCCTGAAAAATCTATACCTCAGTGATTGTAATCTTCGATCGGTTCCGGTAACCATTTCGAATCTGCAACAGCTAGAAATGTTGAATCTATCTGCCAATCTGCTTTCCTCCCCCCCCCAATATATTTTTCATCTGGCGGGCCTCAGGGAGCTTAATCTGGGGCGCAATCAGGCTGGTGCTATTCCAGAGGATGTGGAAAATCTGCAAAATCTGGAGGTGCTTGTGCTTAATGATAACAATCTCTCTACCTTACCCAGTACAATATCCCGTTTGAATAAGTTGGTGTATCTTAATTTGGCGGGCAATAAATTCCAATCAGTTCCCGATTCTATAAGTGGATTGATTCACCTCAAAGAACTAAATTTGAGCCGAAATAAATTGGATAAGCTTCCACCTTCGCTTGCAAACCTCAGACAGCTTGAAGTGCTCGATCTGTCAAATAATTCTCTGAAAAAACTTCCGCTTGAATTGGATTTCATGGAGTCTCTGAAATTCATAAAGCTTACGGGTAACCCGATTACCAAAGAGGAAAAAGAACGCCTTATCCGGGTTTTCAGGGAAAAGAGAGTTAAGGTAGAATTATAGAGAGGCTTTATTAGTCTCGTTTTTTCCTTACTTCTTTTGCTCTTGATTCTGAGCCAATTCACGAAATGGCTAATTTAGCCTGAAAAATTAAACGGAGTCATGAGGAAATTTTTTTTTAGTTTAATAGTGTTTAATTTATTGATTATGAGTGATTACGCACAGGAAGACATTAAATTTCAGTTACCCCCGGCAGAAATCCTGAATTTAGTGGATATTAAACCCCAGCCGGCGGTCATAATGGATCCAATGAACCGCTATCTGGTGATGCTCGACCGTAATGCCATGAAGAGTCTTGAAGAGTTGGCAGAGGAAGAAGTGCGGTTGGCAGGTGTAAGGATCAATCCCCGTCTTTTTATGCCAAGTCGTAAAACTTATTACACCGGAATTTCTATCCAGGATATTACTGAGAACAGGGAAATCACGTTGCATAATTTGCCGGATACCCTACGAATTTCTGATGTAAGTTTTTCTCCCGATGGAAATTACCTGGCTTTTAATCTGACTAAGGGAGAAAATGTTAGCCTATGGCTGATTGAGATAAAAACGGGTCAGGTGCGGGAGCTCTTCCGGCAGCCCATGAACGGAGTATTGGGTGCGTCCTACGTTTGGATCCCTGATGAAAAGAGCCTTTTGGTGATGGTAGTCCCCGAAGGCACAGGGAAAACACCTCCCCGCAAGCCCCTGCCTCAAGGGCCTTCGGTTCAGGAAACAGCTGGAAAAAAAGCGCCGGTGCGTACCTTCCAGGATTTATTGAGAAATAAATATGATGAGCAATTATTTGAGTATTATGCTACATCTGCTGTATTAAAGATAAATTTCGACGGAACACGGGCTCCTTTTTTACCCCCGGCCATCTACTCCGGGCTCTCCTGGTCGCCCGACGGCAAATATTTGCTTGTGACCACCATAGAAAAGCCTTTTTCGTATAAAGTACCTTTCTACCGATTTGGCCTTCGGTATGCCATTCACACTCATTCAGGGGAATTATTGCGGGAAATATACCGGAGGGAAGTGGTGGAGGATGTTCCTCCTTCGTTTGATGCATGCGAAAAGGGGAGAAGGCATATCTCGTGGAGGCTCGATGCACCTGCAGAGCTTTTCTGGGTTGAAGCTCTCGACGG
Source organism: Bacteroidales bacterium (assembly GCA_049969475.1). Taxonomy (GTDB): domain Bacteria; phylum Bacteroidota; class Bacteroidia; order Bacteroidales; family TTA-H9; genus UBA2030. Next base: position 92,918 of record JBMFOU010000008.1, read on the forward strand.
AGGAGATCCCACGATAGAAACATCAGAAAGAGATGCCCTTTATTTAGTTAACATTGACGACCCTGAAAGTCAGCCCCGCAGAATAGCCACCACCAGCCTCCGTTTTTCTGATATCATCTGGGGTACCGGTCAATTGGCTGTTTTGAAGGAGTTCTGGTATAAGACCCGAAAGGAGATTGTAAGTTTTATTTCTCCTGATGAATCTGTACCGGTTAAAAGGCGGGTCTTTGATCTCTCTACTGAGGATTTGTATAACGATCCCGGAGATTTTATAACTCATCGGGGACCTTTCAAGACCCAGGTTTTGTGGTTTTCGGGCGACAACAAATCGCTTTTTCTGGAGGGGGAGGGTTTCTCTCCTCAGGGCAACCGCCCCTTTCTGGACGAGCTGAACCTTCAGACCCTAATAACTCGTCGGCTATGGCAGGCTGACGGTAAATCTAACTATGAAAATATCATCAGAGTTATCGACCCTGAAAGGGTTAAACTTATCACAGCTATAGAGAGTAAATTTGAAAACCCGAACCTTTACTTCAGAGAAAAGGACAGGTTGAGGGCAATTACTCAGTTTCCTAATCCCTATGCTGATTTTGGCCATAAGGTGGTTTCTGAGAAAGTATTTTATCGCAGAGCCGATGGAGTAGAACTTGATGGCACACTTTATTTACCTGCCGGATATAGTCCGAAAACGGACAGTGCCTTGCCATTGTTGATGTGGGCTTATCCAAGGGAATATAAAGATGCAACCCATGCCGGTCAGGTGAAAGATTCTCCGCATCAGTTCGTAAGACTTCATTATGGTTCCCCGGTTTTCTGGGTGCTCAGAGGCTTTGCCGTGCTCGATGAAGCGGCCTTCCCCATTGTAGCCAAAGAGGGTGGTGAACCCAATGATACCTTTGTGGAACAATTGGTGGATAACGCCAGGGCAGCCATCGATTACCTTGCCGACCGGGGCATTGCCGACAGGCAAAGAGTGGCTATTGGTGGGCATTCTTATGGTGCCTTTATGGTTGCCAACCTGCTGGCCCATTCTGATTTATTTGCAGCCGGTATCGCCCGCAGCGGAGCTTATAACCGCACGCTTACTCCGTTTGGTTTCCAATCGGAAGAACGAACTTTCTGGGAAGCCCCTGATGTCTATATGAAAATGTCGCCTTTCGTGTATGCTCATAAGATTAAAGCTCCTCTATTGCTTATTCATGGCGATGCCGACAACAATCCCGGTACCTTTACCCTACAAAGTGAAAGGATGTATGCTGCCATCAATGGCCTGGGAGGAACTGCCCGCCTGGTGCTCTTGCCATTCGAAAGTCATGGATATGCTGCACGCGAAAATATTCTTCACATGCTCTGGGAAACCGACCGGTGGCTTGAGAAATATGTAAAAAACAAAACCGTAGTTGAGCCTCAGGATTAGGGCTTGTTTACCAGAAAGTTTGTTCTCATAGCATCTATTTTATTTAAAATCAACTTCAAGCCAGCCGACAGGGTTGGCATTTTGTTTTTTAATGGAAAAAAAATTAAGTGAGATTTTTACGAATTAACCAGGTGTTCGTACCAGTACCTGATGAGTTGCTCAAGCGCAGGTGTTAGTTCTATTTTACGTCGTTGCATGACAATGCGTGCGGTAGCCAGGGCTTTGTCAATTTCATAAGGAACCAATCCTTCGGCCCCTCCCCACGAAAAATCAGGAAGGTTTTTGTCAGGAAATCCTGCACCAAAAACATTACAAAATATGCCCCCCACCGTTCCGGTGTTGAACATGGTGTTAATTCCGCTTTTGGAGTGATCGGCAAGCATAAGGCCTAGAAAACGCAGGTCTGTATTTATTTCTTCTCCATCGGCAAAGGCGCGGATGGTTCCGTAATTATTTTTAAGATCAGAGTTGTTGGTATTTGCTCCAAGGTTTACCCATGAGCCCAAATAAGCATGGCCCAGAAATCCGTCGTGCTGCTTATTGGAGTATGAATGAATGATGCTTCCTTCTACTTCGCCCCCCACTTTACAAACCTGACCAATACTCGTATTTCCGTAGATCTTAGCCCCTGCCTTAATCACGCTTCCCTTGCCTATAAAGCAAGGGCCTTGAATGAAACTCAAGGGCATCAGGGTTACCTCGTCATCAATGTATACAGGACCCTGACTGGCATCAATAACACATCCAGGATATATCCGGGCTCCTGAACCCACGTATATTTGATTATCATTCAGCAGCCAGCTTCCATCCATGACTTTTCCCCTGCACAATCCCTGACCCGGCGAAAACCTGAAATCACGAATTATTTCTTCACCGTTAAGGGATATCAAATCCCATAGATAGTGCAGCATACGTCCTTCTCCTGTCGTAATCTCAATTCTATCTGCATCATCTTTTTCCGGGAATACCAGTAATCCATCTTCATCAAACGCCAGGAAAGATAAGTGCTGAGCTGGAACTTTAGCTGCCGCAAGCTCTCCGTCCATTACAAAATAAGCAAACCCCTGGTGTTTTTTCAGCTTTTCCCAGAGTTCTTGTGTACCCAACAATCGCGCGTTAATAAAAATATAATCGCTTGATATAACCTCATTCACACGTTGTGAGGAATAATTTTCTCCAATTACATCCTTTAAAATGTCTCTGACAAAAAAATCGACCGGAAGTCCTGGAAAATACCTGGCTGTTTTTTCCCATAATAAGTTAATACCCATACGGAGCTCAAACAAGGCTCTGAGTCGTACCATGGGTTGAAAGTATCTTACGTGTTCATCTTCAAAGATAGCGAGTCGCATAAATTCAAGCTTTTTCAATAGCACAAATTTATTGATTTGCTCTCCCGAAAACGCTAATGAATTGAAAAAAGCATATAGCAAATTGCCTATGTTTTTGGGTGAAAGGCTATTTTGGTATTTTTGCCGCCCCTAGACTGATGAATAGTATTCAAACCGAGGAAATTTATGAATAATACCACTTCTTTGCATCCCAATCCATTGGTGCAGTATCTGAACAAGCCCAGCACTGATTTTACCAAGGCTGATATTATCCGATACATTGAGGACAATAATATCAGCATGCTTAATTTTCGTTATGTAGGGGGGGATGGCCGCTTAAAGACCCTGAATTTTGTCATTCACGACTATCAGCATCTCGACACATTGTTATCGGCAGGCGAGCGCGTGGATGGCTCCAGTCTTTTTAAATATATTGAAGCCGGAAGTAGCGATTTGTATGTAATACCTCGATACAGGACGGCTTTTGTAAATCCTTTTACCGACGTACCTACGCTTGACATTCTTTGTTCTTACTACACCAAAGATGGTACTCCATTGGAAAGTGCGCCAGAATACATATTACGTAAGGCTCACCAGGTTTTGAAAGAACGCACGGGGTATTCCTTCGAGGCCATGGGCGAACTTGAATATTATCTCATCCGGCCCAAGTCTGAGTTTTTCCACGCCGACGATCAGCGGGGCTACCACGAATCTACACCTTTCTGCAAAGGAGCTGCACTTAGGCGTCAGGCCATGCTTTACATTGCACAAGCCGGTGGATTTATCAAATATGGGCATTCAGAGGTAGGCAACTTTACTCTTGGCGATTACGAATTCGAACAAAACGAGATTGAATTCATGCCAGTGGATGTAGAAGATGCAGCCGATCAACTGGTGGTAGCCAAATGGATATTACGCAATCTGGCTTACCGCAATAATGTTCATATCACTTTTGCGCCCAAGATTACAGTTGGAAAGGCCGGCAGTGGTTTGCATGTCCACACCCGGCTGATGAAGGACGGGGTCAATGCTATGATTGAAGACGGCCGGCTTAGCGATATTGCCAAAAAAGCGATTGCTGGTTATCTCGACTTGGCGCCTTCGCTTACAGCTTTTGGAAATCAAAATCCCACCTCTTATTTCCGGCTGGTACCTCACCAGGAAGCACCCACCAATATCTGCTGGGGCGACCGCAATCGTTCGGTGCTGGTGAGGGTTCCCCTCGGATGGTTGGGTAAGGCCAATATGGCCAAGGACGCCAATCCATTGGAACCTGCCGGGGAATATGATTTCAGCCAAAAACAAACCGTTGAATTCCGTGCTCCTGATGGATCGGCCGACGTGTATTTGCTTCTGGCAGGCCTCACCGTGGCTGCCCGTCATGGTATCGAAATGCCCGATGCCCTCGAATTTGCTGAGAAAACCTACGTCGATGTAAATATTTTCAACAAAGAACACAAAGATAAAGTTAAGAACCTCAGGCAATTACCGGTTTCATGTTACGACTCTGCGCTCCACCTTCAACAGCAGGCCGATTTTTACACTCAGTATGGAGTCTTTCCGCAAAGCGTAATCGATGGTTTTGTAAAACAATTGAAATCATACAACGATCAGAAACTAAGAGAAGAAATCGGAAACAATCCTGAAGCTATTCTTGCCCTGGTTCAGAAGTATTTCCATTGTGGTTAGGCCTTTGCTCACGATGTCTCTTCCTTTGGTAGAATACGATTTTTTCATTTAAACGAATCTTTTTGCACAGACAGGCTGAATTGTACGAACGGCCTGTCTGTTTGTTTTTATAAAAATTTTTCATTGTTGGATGTCTTGGATTATCTTTGTAGGAGCAATCACCAAAATCGTATGCTTATGAAACACGAATTGCCGCCCCTTCCGTGGGCTACCGATGCGCTTGAACCGCTTATTTCGAAGCAAACCATTGAATTTCATTATGGAAAGCATCATCAGACCTACGTAAACAATCTCAACAATCTGATACCTGGTACACCTTTCGAAAATGCCAGTCTCGAAGAAATAATACTTAAAGCCGAAGGAGGCATTTTCAACAACGGGGCTCAAGTATGGAATCATACTTTCTACTGGCATTGTCTCTCACCGCAAGGAGGAGGACTGCCAACAGGCAAGCTGGCGGAGGCTATAGAACGTGATTTTGGTTCGTTTGAGGCTTTCCGCGAAAAGTTTTCTACAGCTGCAGCCACGCTTTTTGGAAGCGGTTGGGCCTGGTTAGTGAAAACTCCGGAAGGAAAGCTGGAGATCGTTCAGGAGAGTAATGCCGGCAATCCATTGCGTTATGGCAAATCTCCTCTGCTTACTTGCGATGTGTGGGAACATGCCTATTATCTAGATAAACAAAACCGTAGGGCTGAGTACATTGCCGACTTCTGGAAGATAGTTGATTGGGCTGCGGTGGCTGCCCGTTATTAAAGTTTCTTTTTCAGCATGAAATATATTCCTAATCCACCGCGATCCAATCCCGGTTATAATTGTTTTGGATGTGCTCCCCATAATCCAAGAGGCTTGCATTTAGAGTTTTATGAAGATGGGGATGATATTGTCGGGATCTGGAAACCTCATCCTGATTTTCAGAGCTATGAAAACATTGTGCATGGGGGTATACAGATGGCTCTGATGGACGAAACAGCTTGCTGGGTAATGATGGTAAAGGTAGGCACGGCAGGTTTTACACGTAGCATGCATTTCGATTTTCTGAAGCATGTATATGTAAATCAGCCGGAAGTTAAAATCAGGGGAAAACTGCGAGAAATAAAGGAAGGAATAGCCTATATAGAATTGGCCATTTTGGATGAGGACAACGAAGTGCGCACTCGTTCAATAGCTGAGTACTTTATTGTGCCGGAGCGCATTGCCGTCAGGAGAATGCAGTATCCTGGTAAAGAAGCTTTTGGAAAATAAAAAAGTGGCTGTATCAATGGAACAGCCTCTTTTATAGATGTTTCGGGTGTATTTACCCAGAGAATAACAGGGTTACATTTTTTATAACCATAAAGTTTCCCGGGTGATCTCTGGTGCACAACTTTTTAACCTGGTTAAGCTCAAAGGAACCTGGGCATTTTACCCCTTAGGGTACGAAAGTTGAAAAGGGTTCAGTCTCTATTAATCTTGCGCAAAATTCTACTCAACGGTTACTGATTTAGCCAGGTTGCGGGGCTGATCTACGTTGCAGCCTCGTAGCACGGCGATGTAGTAAGCCATTAATTGTAATGGAATAGTCGCCAATAGGGGCACGAGCATTTCTTCGGTCTCAGGAATCTCTACATAGAAATCTGAAAGGTTCTTTACAGTTATGTCACCTTCAGTAATTATAGAAATAATGCGTCCTTTTCGGGCTTTCACTTCCTGAATATTGGAAATCACCTTTTCGTAAGTGCCTTTATTGGTGGCAATAACAACTACAGGCATTTCCTGGTCGATAAGCGCAATGGGGCCATGTTTCATCTCGGCAGCAGGATACCCCTCGGCGTGGATGTAAGAGATTTCCTTCAACTTGAGTGCTCCTTCAAGGGCTACCGGGAAATTGTAACCTCTGCCCAGATAGAGGAAGTTGCGGGCGTAAGTAAATATTTTCGAGAATTCTTGAATTTCCTCTGCTTTCTTGAGGATTTTGGCCACTTTATCGGGAATGGTCTGCATTTCCTGGAGAATTTCCCGGATTCGGCTGTCAGGAAGGGTCTTTTTTTTCTGGGCCAGGGCCAGGGCCATCAGGGCTAAAACGGTAACCTGAGCTGTAAAAGCCTTTGTGGAGGCTACTCCTATCTCGGGTCCTGCATGAGTATATGAACCGGCATCAACAAATCGGGCAATAGAACTTCCTACCACATTGCAGATGCCATAAATGAAGGCGCCTTGTTTTTTGGCCATTTCAATGGCTGCATAGGTATCAGCAGTTTCGCCCGACTGGCTGATGGCAATGACGATATCATCGGGATAAATGATAGGATTGCGGTAGCGAAATTCCGAGGAGTATTCTACTTCAACAGGTATTCGGGCCAATTCTTCCAGCAGATATTCGCCCACAAGTCCTGCATGCCATGAAGTACCTGCCGCGGTGATAATTATACGCCTGGCATTCAAAAATTTATCCAGGTGATCGATAATGCCTGCCATGCTGATGGTGGTACTATCGTTGTTGATGCGACCCCGCATGCAGTCGCGAATGGTCGATGGTTGCTCAAATATCTCTTTGAGCATGAAATGCTCAAAGCCCCCTTTTTCTAACTGGCTAATGTCGAGTTCCAGCTTTTGAACCACCGGATTTTTCTCAATATTCTTGATGGTCTTTACTTTTAGCTTTTGGCCGCGTTCCAGTATGGCTATTTCTTCATCATCAAGATAAACTACATCTTTGGTGTATTCAACGATAGGGGATGCATCGCTGGCCAGGAAAAACTCATCTTTTCCAATCCCAATGACCAGTGGACTTCCATTCCGTGCAGCTACCAGCATATCGGGATTATCTTTTTCCATTACCACAATGGCATAGGCACCCACCACCTGATTAAGTGCTGCCCTTACAGCTTCGAAAAGCGAAAGATTAGCCGATTTTTTAATGTAATGAATCAGTTGGATTAAAACTTCGGTATCGGTGCTACTGTTGAACTGGTAGCCGTTTTGCATCAGGCTTTCGCGCAATACAGAGTAATTTTCGATGATTCCGTTGTGAATCAGTGCGAGTTCCTCGTTTTGTGAAAAATGAGGATGGGCATTTACATCATTAGGTTCTCCGTGGGTGGCCCAACGGGTGTGAGCCATGCCAATGGTACCGTGCAGGTCTTTGTCGGCAATGTGGCGTTCGAGATCGGCCACTTTACCCTTGGTTTTGTAAACCCGTAAGCTGTCGTTCAGGATGGCAATACCGGCGCTATCGTACCCTCTGTACTCTAATCTTTTAAGGCCTTTGATAAGAATAGGCTTGGCCTCTCTGGGGCCAATGTAACCAACTATACCACACATAGCTGTTGTTTGTGTTGAAATGGGGGTGTAAAAATAATATATTTAGGGAAGAATAGTGTATGTGACCTTTAATTTTATCCTTTGGTTGTATGTCGAAGGATTGGATGGCTGCGAGCCCCCCAGTACTACTCTATAGGCCCTTACCGAGGGACTCGATGCTTGCAGAGTGAGATGTTTGCTGCTGTCGCGGGTTCCATCTACTATGCTTTGAACATAGCGGGGAATACGAAAGAAGTATTTCCCTTGTTTACTGTCGTAGCTGCCTCCAAAATAATCGTTTCCCTGATTTTGCTCACTTAAAAACTTAATCTCTCCGCTTTTTGATTCTTCATACAGTAGCAATTTATCAGGAGCTCCATACGAAGAGTTGGGATCGATATTATAAAGGTCCAGCACGGCGTCGTTGATGGCAATATGTTTTCCGTTGCTGGTCAGGTGGTCCAAATTAGGAATGCGTAAGAGGGTTTTTACTCCCCCCATGGCCTGCAAATACAGCTTTTCCTTACCTAAGGTTGTGTCTTTCTGAATTACCTGTTGTTTGAAAGAGGCATCGGCCTGGGCGTAATTGTTGTGGTCGAAATGGTTGAATCGGGCAGCTGAGCTGCTAATTACCAGACTGAAGGAAAGGCTGTCATTTTCATCATTTTTGTAATAAATGACAAGTTCAGACAAGGCCGATTCAAGATTGATGTACATTAGAGTGCCTGTTCCCGGGGCACTGGCTGGTTCGGCAGTTATATAAAGTCCTTTAATATATTTAATGAATTCGTCGTTGGAGGAAAGAGCGTCGCTAGAAGCTGAGAAAATTTTCTGGATAAATGCCGGCGCTGATTGGTCGATGCGCAGGCGCAAGTGAGGAGCGTATTTTACGGTATCAATATAAACACTATCGAAAGGCTTTACACGTAAAGTTTTGGAAACCAATGGTGTGGAATGGTAAGCTATAGAGCGCTTAGAGTAGTAAACACTATCGTAGTGTAAATCACCAGTAAGTTCATACACTTTGAATGTCTGGAAGGAGGTAGTATCTCCGTAGGCCCCTTTGATAGCCAATTTCAGAATAGCAGAGTCCACCACAGGATTGGTTCCAAAGCTGTGACCGACAAAAGGCAGGCGAAGCTGGGTATAAATACTGGCCGTGGTTATTCCGAAAACAGGATCCCAATAGCTACCCAGAATGTTTTGAGAAGTTTCGTCAGTTCTGACTGAATCGTCGATGTAAGAAAAGGCTTCAACGGTTATGGTGGTGTCATGACCAAAACTCAGTCTGTCGCTGGGAGGAATTATGTCGGTGCCAATACGGTTGGGTTCTTTAGTGCAAGCGCCCACTACTACTGCAAGGGCTGCAAAGATATAAATCAGGCGGTAGGTTTTCAATTTCTCCTGTGTTTAAGTTCGGTTGATCGTAAACGTAGTGCAAAGATGATGCAAAACCTTTCAGCTCTCTCTATTTTCAAGAATTTTATCGTAGAATTCGTTGTAGGCGTCAATGTAAGTTTCATCTGACTGCAAGGGTAGAACGGGAATTTTGAGGGTATTGAGATATTCAAGCACTTCCGGATTAATTTTTTCAGCAGCCAGAATGGCTCCGTCAGCAAACTGGAGGGCACCCTTCATCATGCCTATATAGTTGCCCTCTTTGTAATTGACCAGGTCTTTTTCTGCGATTCCTGGCATTTTTATTTTCGACTTAAAGGTTTTTCCGAAAACAAAATCAAAATCATCGTCATAGAGCGACACCACAATCTTCGATTCCTGGAAGATGGGGTTGTCTTTCAAAGCTCTTTTTATGTATAGCGGAATAAGGCTGGTAAACCAACCATGGCAATGAATAATATCGGGGTCCCAGCCCAATTTTTTAACCGTCTCCAGGACACCCCGGGCAAAAAAGGCTGCCCTCTCGTCGTTGTCTTTGAAAAATTTACCGTTTTTATCTTCAAATTTAGCTTTTCGCTGGAAATAGTCATCATTATCAATAAAATAAACCTGCATACGGGCTTGTTGTATGGAGGCCACTTTAATGATCAGGGGCCGGTCGGTATTGTCGATAATGATGTTCATTCCCGAAAGACGAATCACTTCATGCAACTGATTTCTTCTTTCGTTGATATGCCCGTATTTTGGCATGAAGGTTCTGATTTCTTTTCCCCTTTCCTGTATCCCCTGTGGTAAGTATCTGGCTATTTTGCCCATAGGGCTGTCAGGAAGATAGGGGATAATTTCCTGAGATACGATAAGAACCCGGGCGTTGTTCATTGCAGATTATTTGATACGTTACTCATTTCCCTTGCAAAGGTACGAATTTTTACCGAAGTTATACAAAAAATAACTGATTATTAACAATATAAAATTACCTCTGTGGCTCGGGTTATAATTGGCTTGCGGTTAGCTTTTAGCTTTGAATAAAGAGGATATGTCTGAAAACCTGATAATAAGGTCAGGAGTGAAAAATTTCCTGAAAAACAGAGGGTGATTTCAGGTCTCTAAATTCGGGTAGGTGAACCGAAAAATAAAAAAGAAGTACTTCCAGCAGGGTTTTCCTGTTGCGAAGAGGTGTAGGTTGAAAAACGTCGGAGGTGAATATATTCAGCATTTCAGCAAAGTCGGCCGATGTTTCGTCCTGAAGAATAAGGGATGATTCGCCTGGAGGTAAGTCGGTGAAAGTGCCTGCCTCAAGGTGGAACCAAGGCCTTTGAGCATCTTGATTATTTAGGGGATGAAAGCCCAAATATCTCGAAAGGCGTAATAAAAACCAATGTGGATAAGTAGAGACCGAGTTTTGACAATTTTCTAATTGTAAAACAGCGGATTCCAGAAAATCGTACATCTCTTTGTTGGTCTCCATTTCGCGTATGCTTCGCTGAATCACTTCAGCCATAAAAAAAGTGAGGGCAGTTTTGATTAGCTGAGTATGCAGCGAAGGAGTGGCCTGATAAATTTTGGCTTCCTTCAGATGGAGCAGTTCGCGATGGGAGAGGTCTTCAAAAACCACCTCCAGCAAGGTAAGGGGCTGTAGATAAGCAGGCCGGATTATCGAGCGCTTACTTCCCAGCCCTTTTACCATGAAGGATTTCAGACCAGCCTCACGGACATAGAGCTTACAAACCACGCCATTTTCACCATATCTGACATGGTTGAGCATAAGGGCCCGGGAAAGAATGTTTTGCCTGATGGGTAATGCGTTTTGGATGCAAAATTATAGCAGGGGATTGAATAGAAATGTTTGTTTATCCGCAATAAGCTCAGTCTTATTCAGACCCAAGCATTTATTCGTAAACCCTGGGCTGAGTTTCTCCTCTGAGCACCATTAGGCCGTTTATTGCCAAGGCTTCCATTTCGTCTTCACCGGGGTAAACGATGATGGGTCCCAGGTGGCTTACCATTTCTTTGATATAGTTGATAAAATAAGTGTTGTGTGCAATGCCACCCGTGAGTATGATGCCATCCACCTGGCCTTTAAGTACAGCTGACATAGCCCCGATTTCCTTGGCCACCTGGTAAGCCATGGCATCTTGTATGAGCTTGGCTTTTTCATCCCCATTGCGGGCGGCTATTTCAACATCGTAGGCGCTGTTGGTCCCCAGGTATGCAACATAGCCTCCTTTACCAGTAATCATTTTTTTAACTTCTTCAAGCGTATATTTACCGCTGAAGCATAGGGCAGCCAACTGGCCCACAGGTAATGATCCGCTGCGTTCAGGAGAGAAGGGGCCGTCTCCATCCAGGGCATTGTTTACATCGATAACCTTTCCTTTGCAGTGAGCCCCCACCGATATTCCCCCACCCAGGTGGGCAACAATAAGATTGAGCTCTTCGTATTTTTTATTCAGCGATTTGGCATACGAGCGCGCTACGGCTTTCTGGTTGAGGGCATGAAAAATGGAAACCCTCTGAAAGTGCGGATGCCCTGCCACGCGGGCTACGTCCTGGAGTTCGTCTACCACCACCGGATCAGCAATGTAGGCCTTGGCTTTACCTTGAGTTTGGGCAATGTCGTAAGCTATTAGCCCGCCTAAATTGCTGGCATGTTCCCCCATAACCCCTACCTTCAGGTCTTCAATCATTCTTTCATTAACCTCGTAAACTCCCGAAGGAATTGGCTTAACAAGACCTCCCCTGCCCACAATGGCTTCTATGGTGTTTATGTCTATACCAGCTTGGAAAAGTTCCTTAAGTATAATTTCACGACGAAAGGCAAACTGATCGGTTATTTTGGGGAAGTCTTTTAATTCTTCAGCCGAGTGTCGGAGCGTTTTTAGGAAAATGTTTTTGTTTCCTTCGTAAACGGCTATTTTGGTGGAAGTTGAACCAGGGTTGATGGCCAAGACTCTTTCTTTGCTCATAAAAATTATTTATTAAATCATGATTCTGCCATCAGGCAGGCAAGTGCAATACAATTGAATTTAGATTGTTCGCTTTCGCTACGCGACATAACGATGACAGGTTTGCGGGTACCACGGATGAGCCCGGCCAGCTCGGCTCCGGCAAAACGTACCAGCCCTTTGTAAAACGCATTACAGGCTTCGAGAGTAGGGAATAGTAACACATCGGCATCACCCTGAATCGGGGTGTTTACCTTTTTTATAGCAAGGCTTTCAGGAACGGTAGCGAGGAAAACATCCAGTGGCCCATCCACCACACAGCCTTTGATTTGACCTCTTTCGGCCATTTTACAAATGATGGCGTAATCGGCCACCGAGGGAGGCTGGAGGCCGGCTTTTTCTGTGGCGCTTATGAGGGCAACCTTGGGCTCCATAATGCCGAATCGGTGGCACATGTTCACAGCGTAGTTGAGCATGGCTATTTTTTGATTCAGGTCTGGGAAAGGAATGACCGCTGTATCGGTGATAAACAAGAGCTTGTGGTAGCTGGGGATTTCGAGGGCGGCCACGTAGCTCATTACAGCACCGGGTATCATCAGCCCGGTCTCTTTATTGAGCACAGCTCTCAAGAAATTATCCGTATTTACCAGACCCTTCATAAGAACGTCGGCACCACCCTGATTTACCTGTTCCACGCACCAACGCACAGCTTCTGCTTCTTCATGGATAGGGTGGATGACGAAATCGGAAGGCTTAGCTCCTTGTTGGGTCAGTAAATGTGCGATGCGGTCGGGATGGCCGGTAAGAATAAAACGGGCAAATCCCTCCCTGGAGGCTTTTAACACAGCTCCAATGGTATGCGGGTCTTCTGCCAGCACCACCGCAATCGTTTTCGGTGTTTGTCCTTTTAGCCTCTCACTCAGCTCTGCAAAGCTTCCAATGGGTTTCATCGAAAATGGAATCTCTTTTATTTGGCTGCCAGTGCTGCCAGGGCGATGGAGTAGGTTTTGGTAAGAGCGCTATCGCCCCGAGAAGATAGCACAGCCGGACATTTAGCACCCACTACAATGGCTCCTTGTTCTCCTTTGGCCAGTTTGGTGTTGAATTTATAAAATATGTTTCCTGCTTCTATGTTGGGAAATAGCAGGCAGTCGGCATCTCCGGCTACTTCGCTCTTGAGTTTTTTAATTTCGGCACTTTCTTTATCAATAGCTGTATCCAGTGATAAGGGCCCATCCACAATAGCACCTTTAATTTGGCCTCGCTCAGCCATTTTACTGATTATACCTGCATCCACGCAAGCCTGCATGCCTGGAAGCATCTGCTCGGTAGCTGCGATGAGGGCCACTTTGGGTTTTTCAATACCCAGGGCATGGGCTGTTTGAATGAGATAGTTGGTGATAGCAATTTTTTGGTCCAGATCGGGGGCGGGAATAATGGCAACATCACCAACAATCAATAGCTTATGATAATTGGGGTTTTCCATCACGGTTACATGGCTCAGAATGGCCTTGGGGGGCATCAGTCCTGCTTCCTTGTTAAGAATGGCCCGCATATATTTGTCGGTGCTTACCAGGCCTTTCATCAGAATTTCGCCTTCGCCTTTCACTATGAGTTCGACCGCTTTGTGAGCAGCTTTCTGCTCATCGGCTTCCTGAACAATTTTGAACTTGCCCGGGTCGATATTCAATTCACGGCAAATTTTTACAATGGTGGCCTTGTCGCCTACAAGGGTACCTTCTACTATACCCAATTCGATAGCATGGTTTACTGCTTCTATAGTATGACTGTCGTTGGCATAAGCGGCCACAATTCTTTTCCGGCTTTTCGACCGGGCTGCTTCAATCATTTGTTCCAGACGAGTAATCATAAGTGTTGTGATTTATTTTAATGGATATAAAATTCTATCATCTTTCGTATGGCATCTTTGCATATCGGGCAGAAACTGTTGGTCCTGAAGGTATTCATCAGGCAGTCGATATAGGGCCGGTAAATACCCTTAGCGGCATAACCTCCTCCTTCATACACCCCAATCGCATTTAAGTATTTATTTTCAACGGGTGTGGGTTTGGGAAGGCTATCCGCCACTTTATCCTGCCATTTTTTTCCAAAGTTGACCAGTGTGGTGATGTTGGGTTCCCAGGGTTCTACATCCAAGGGATACATTTCGTTGTAAGCCACTTCCGAATTGTAGTATTCATCGGCCAAGCCGGCAAAACTATGTCCGAATTCATGGATAAAGATTTTCCCGGCGCTGCGGTTGCTGTTGACCGACAAGGCATAGTGATTGAAAATGGCTCCACCCCCATATTCAGGTGTATTTACCAAAATATAGATTTGATCGTAGGGGGCACATGCAGCCACATTTCTCACAGCCTTAAAGTTGCTTGTCATCAGGTATCTCTCCACTCCAAAGGTGTACATCCGGCTGTCGAGCAAAGTGTTTTTCCAGATACCTTTCACAGGAATGTCAGTTCCTGACTCGGCCGAGGGAGCCTCTATACCGCGGATATTAATCTTGTCGCGGAATTGATTGTAAGGTTCATACGCAAAAAGCTCTTCTGCAAATTTGTGGCAATCTTTTCGGAACTGGTCCATTTCGCTCGCTGTGTATCCTTCGGGAATGAGCACAATATCAAGGGCATTTGCCGGGTTTGCAGGAGTATGTACATCAAAAAAGGGATAGGGTAGAGATTGTTGGATAATGTAAGGATCGGCCGGATCGAAAGGCAGGCTGAACTTTTTTTCAAACAAGCCAGATCTGTTTCGGCTAAAAAGATTAATAATGACAGGCTTTTTGGGAAAAGGCATGACCACTGATTCTGAAAATACCCGGTCGATTTCATGGGCCTCATTCGTTGTTTGCCATTCCGAAAACAGCGTGGTATAGCCCCGGGAGTATAGAGTTTTTCCAGTTTCCCTGTCGTTAACCTCAAAAGAATATTGTCCGTATTGAAAAGTGTCGATTAATGATGTATGGGAGCCGGCCCAGTAGGGTTCTTCAATCCAGGCATCAAAGGCATAGTATTCGTTTTGGGCGTTACCTCCGTGGTAATAATCGAGTCGTAAGGTTTTGTTTTCGAAAAATGCATCAAATTGGGCAAAGCCTTTGTTGGGCAGAAAGAATAGATAGAGGAGGAATATCAGTGTTAGGCGATGCATTTTTCTGAATTTAAAGAATTTAAAGCTTTCAGCCTTTGAATGGCAAAGATAGAAAGCTTTTGTTAATCTGATAACAGTATTCCCAAGATACAATTGTAACTTATTGCTCATCAGGAGCCCATTTTTCAGCAATCGTTTCCGGAACGAAAAATTTTTCTATTTTTACGGCTGATTTCTGTGAGAACTCTATCATGCCAGAGCTTGAGTCGTTTCTTGCAGCCATGCGTTATCGCAACATCAAACGCCGCGATAAATTCGTAAGGGGATAACTAATGGTTTTTCTCTCCTTTTGCTCTAGTGAGATGTAAATTTCTGTAAATCATTATTTTTACCACTATTAAAAGTTATCCCACTATGGAATTACCTTTTGCCGAAAGTTTTAAAATAAAAATGGTGGAGCCTATATATCGCTCCACGCTCAGCGAGCGTGAACGTTGGCTCAAGGCAGCGCATTATAACCTATTTAATCTGAAATCGGAGCAGGTTTATATCGATTTGCTTACAGACAGTGGTACCGGGGCCATGAGCGACCGGCAGTGGGCCGAGCTAATGCTGGGCGATGAGAGTTATGCCGGAGCCACTTCGTATTACAAACTCAAGTCAGCCATCGCGGAGATTTTTGGATTCCCCTATTTTTTACCAACGCACCAGGGTCGTGCTGCTGAAAATGTGTTAATGTCCACCCTGGTAAAGGAAGGCGATATTATTCCCGGCAATTCGCATTTCGATACCACCAAGGGGCATATTGAGTTTCGTAAAGCAAACGCCATAGACTGCACCATTAAGGAAGCATTTGATACTTCGCTCATTCATCCCTTCAAAGGCAATCTGGATCTTGAAAAGCTAGAGCAGGTACTCAGAGCTTATCCGAGGGAGCGTATCCCTATGATTATTGTAACAGTAACTTGCAATACCTCTGGGGGCCAGCCTGTTTCAATGCAAAATCTACGTGAAGTAAAAGCACTGGCTGTTAAATACGGTGTCCCAGTATGTTTCGACTCAGCCCGTTTCGCCGAAAATGCCTATTTTATCAAGTTGCGTGAACCAGGTTATGCAGAAAAGTCGATCCGGGAAATAGTATCCGAGATGTACTCTTATGCCGATTTGGCCACCATGAGTGCCAAAAAGGATGGAATAGTTAATATGGGTGGTTTTATTGGGTTCAAAGATGAGGAACTATTCCGTCGGGCAAGCACCTACAATATTATGTTTGAGGGTTTTATTACATACGGTGGCATGTCGGGCCGCGATATGAATGCTTTGGCCGTAGGCCTATATGAGAGCACCACTTTTGAATACCTCGAAACACGCATACGCCAGGTTGAATATTTGGGCCAGCGCCTGGTGGACTTTGGAATACCTATTCAGCAACCCGTTGGGGGCCATGCAGTGTTTGTAGATGCCTTGAAGTTTTTACCGCATGTGCCCCGCGAAGAATTTGTAGCGCAAACTTTAGCTCTGGAGCTATATCTGGAAGCCGGAATTCGCGGAGTGGAGATCGGTACTTTAATGGCCGACCGCGATCCGGTAACCCGCGAGAATCGCTATCCGGCTTTAGAAACCGTCAGGCTAGCTATACCTCGCAGGGTTTATACCAATAATCACATGGATGTGGTGGCTGTTGCCCTAAAGAATATATGGGATCGGAGAGAGGAAATCCGCCACGGATATCGTCTCGTTTGGGAAGCTCCTATCATGCGCCATTTTACGGTCAAACTCGAGAAGATTTAATTTAATAAAAGCAAAACCGCCGGTCGAAAGCCGGCGGTTTATTTTGGGGATTTATACGGAGGGAGAAAAACGCGCTTAACTCAAACTATATTTCCTTCTCCATTTAGGGTACCCTGGAATCACATTTTCAACGGTTATTTCTGGAGGTACAGGAAGGGAGACAGGGCTAAGGTTCCAGATTTTTCTGATACCAGCATCAATCAGCCATCCGGCAGTTGAGCGGCTATGTGCAAAATCCGTGCAAAGTACCGCTGTTGTAATGTTTTCTTGATTAATGATTTTCTCGGCTTCGTTTTTCTTTAAAAAATTCAACCCCGGAGTAGTAATTTCGGAAATCTGTCCCGATGTGAGTACCACCCCTTTAATGTTGAAGGAATATCCTGCAAATTCGTAGTTCTCGAGCATCTTTTGAATGCGTTCGGCGCTGCCAGCTACAATTACTTTCTCCTGATTATCCTGGGGAAGATAATTATTCAGTACCTGCAACAGGTGCTCGTTTTGCAAAATATTTCCATGAATAACCTGCAGCCCTGCTTCCGCAATGTCGGATATTACGGTTTGAAGATCCTCGCCGGTCTGCCGGGCCAGTTTTTCGAACGATGTAAGTACTTCTCCATTTTTCAGCCCTTTTTCTGCCAGGAGGCCATACTGATACAGGCGTTTTAGCGTTGACTGACTCAGGTTTTTGTTAATTTTTATATCTGGGGTTATCATAAGCGTTTTTTTTCAAAACCGGGGGATGGTGGGGCCAATCCCCCGGGAATCATTGTTAACCAGGAATGAACGTTTGAATCTCAACCAAACCCAGCCATGCTTATTCCGTGCGCTTAAACCTGGCCGGGTAGGTTTCGTTGGCATAGGGCAAGCCCCGTGCCATGAAATGTAAATAGTTGAAAATAAGTAATTCTTGGGCTGAAAATATCACAAGCCCTGTATAAGGGAGAAGCAGAATGTAAAATATTAGGACATCTTCCTGTCTTTCGTTGTAATAAAAAAGGACACCGTAATAAAACTAAACACTCAATACGGGATATTATATTTTCGCATCTTCAAATAAAGGGTATTTCGACTGATTTTGAGCATACGCGCTACCTGGCTTATGTTATTGCCATATCTGCTCACGGCTTTTCGAATGGCTTGTTCTTCAAGCTCTTCGAGGCTCAATATCGGCTCTTCCTCGGCATCGGGCTTAGGAACATGAAGGACGTTTCCATTCGACGAGGATACATACAAACCGCGTCCAGGTTCTGGTATATTGCCATCGAGCAAAACTGCCTGCTCGGCATAATTTTCTAATTCTCTGATATTACCCGGCCAAAAATAGTTTTGAATTTTATCGTATAGCAAAGGCGAGATATAAGGAATTCTTCGGTTGAGTTCCTCCGATTTTTGCCTGAGAAAAAGTCGGAAAAGTGGTTTGATGTCTTCCTTGCGATCGCGTAAGGGTGGAATATGCAGGGGAATTACATTGAGTCGGTAGTAAAGATCGAGTCTAAATTTCCCTTTTTTAATTTCTTCTACCGGGTTTTTATTGGTGGCAGCAATTATACGTACATCCACAGGGATTTCTTTTTGCCCTCCCACTCGGGTAATACGGCCTTCCTGGATGGCACGCAAGAGTTTTACCTGCATTTCGGGAGGCATTTCACCAATTTCGTCCAGAAAAAGAGTACCCTTGTCAGCTAGTTCAAATTTACCAGGGCGCCCGCCTTTACGAGCACCCGTAAATGCACCTTCTTCGTAACCAAAAAGTTCACTCTCGATAAGGGTAGGAGATATGGCTCCGCAGTTGATAGCTACAAATCCGGCATCCCTGCGGCTGCTGGCCTGATGAATGGACTGAGCGAAAACCTCCTTTCCTGTCCCGCTTTCTCCGGTAATGAGAACCGACGAAGGGCTGTCGGCTATTTTCTTTGCATATTCAACCAGCTCAATCATTACCGGGCTTAGTGCTATGATGTCGTCGAAAGAGAAGCGGGCATGCGACCCAGTGTATTTATTCACCAGATTGATTACCCGACGGTATTCCCTGAACGTTAGCATATAGCCCAGCTGCCGCTCGTCCTGCGAGCGAATGACAAAGGCATTAAAAAAAAATTTGTCCCGGAGATTGAATTGTATAAAATTTCCTTCTTCATCCACAAATGATTCACCAGCCAGGATTTTTCGGCGAGCACGCTCCCAGTCTCCGTATAGCTTTGAAACCTGCTGTCCTGTTATTAAACCTGGTTCGATTTGCAATAGACGGCAACCCGTAGCATTAATCCACGTAACTTGTTCAAGGGTGTTCACTGCAACGACCCCAATGGCCAGATTGTTTATTAGGGCAAAGGCAAACCGGCTCGAACCCGTCAGGGTTTCAACCTGTCCATATAACTCGAGTTCCCTTTCCAGAAAATACCGGGTGGTATCGAAAAGCTGAATCAAGGCTTCAGGCCTGGCAGTTTCATTATAAAACATGAGTAAGTACCAGGCTTCCATGTTGGGGCCCTGGTTGAGCCATTCAGCCATGCAATAAATTATATCGTCATAGTCTGATAAGCGTTCGGGAAGGTTTACCTTGGTCTTTTTGTGAAGAGCTTGCCTGTAGGCCCTGAAGCCCGGCCATCCCTCGACCATTACAGGCATGGTTTCTTTGTCATGCACCAGAGATTCAACAACAAGCTTCAGTTTTTCCCTGCAATGTATGGATACAATTTTTCCATCTGCCGAAACCAGCATAAACCCTAGCGGTCTCTCTGTATTTGTTGTATAAAGCAGATTGAGAAGTCCTTCCAGCCCTGGCCCCAGCACTTCCCTGCGCAAGGGTAATATGTCATCCTCTGAAGCTCGCATTTGAAGAAAAAAGTTTTGATGTGTACTAAAAGTCTACAATGCAAAGTTATACCTCAAATGGTTTTGTATAAGAATAGTACAAAGGGATTTATGGAATATTTGCGGGAAAAGCGTTTTTTTGAGCAACTTATTTATTGATTGTAAGCATATTATATTTTTTGCATATAAAATAAGTACTTGTAGTTATTTACTTTTAAAAAATAAGTATTTTCGTAGCCAACAACCTATTTTTTATTTAGTTAGCCTTATGTCCCAGATTCGCCTTATCACTGCTGCGAATGCAGAGATCTGGTTAGTGGAAATAGATCCTGATGTGGTGGCTGACACTCGTCGTCTGTTGCGCCAGGCCTTTGGAGATGTGAAGGTTTTTAGTCATTGGAAAGAATTGGAGTCTAAACTACCCGAGAGAGGTTGCCATATTATTTTTATTGAATATGAATGGTTTTTTCAATCGAATTACGAGGAAGGCATACGTTGTTTGCACCAGCTCAGGCAAATAAATCCTGGAGTGGTGGTGGTCATGGCTTTTGGATATGGAAATTTTGCCCATATTCTACCCCTTTTAGGTAAAGAAATTGACAATTGGATTCTGAAGCCCTGGGATGATAACAAGTTATTGGCGACTTTGCAGACTTCAATATTAGTGGCGTTAAGCAAGAACGAATATATGTTTCTGAAAGATAACCTGGAGCCTTCTTTGTCTCCTGCTTTCCCTGGGCCTGTTTTTCGAAAATCGGAAGCTATGCAACGGGCGCTTGACGCCCTCATGGAGATGGATAATACATGCCTGCTCTACGGAGAACCGGGAGTTGGAAAAACCTGGTTAGCAACTTGGCTACACCATACAGCAGGTCGAAAAGGCTATTATACAATTGATTTTGCAGGAGTAAAAAATCCAGAGGATTTATTGGCGAGTGCCAGGCTAAACTTTCTTCTTCAGAAGGGATTTATTGAAACACTTGTTTTGGATAATCTTCAAGCAATCTCCCCTTCATCGCTTTCAGGAATCAATGCCTGGCTTGAAACCCTACATGGCGATAGGCCAAAACTTTCTATCATAGGTTTGTGGAGCATGTGGTCCGAAAAAAACCCGCCGGATGATTTATTGGTTTTTGAGAACTGCAAGATTAAAATTCCTTCCTTACGTGAAAGAAAAGAAGATATACCCTCGCTGGCAGCATGGATCGCAGAGGAAGAGAGCCATAAGTATTCTTTGCCAGCCAAAACACTTCCCGGACCAGTTGCCCAAGCACTGATGCGCCTGCCCTGGCTGGGCAATGTTGCAGAGTTGCGCCAGGTATTAAAGAATGCAATTACTCATTCAAAATCGGAAACCTTGAATATTTCGGATTTTACTTTGCTGGTAAGTACCCGAAAATCTCCTTTAAAAAGAGATAAAAGCTTAGTAATCAGGGAAACCGAGAGGCAGATGGTGCTAAAGGCCCTTGAAAAACATTTGGGAAACATCAGCCACGCAGCGCGAGAATTGGGAATTACACGACAGTCACTATACCGCAGAATGGAAAAATATGGAATAGAGAGTTGGGCTAGAACCTAAAAAGGCTATCTGGTCTGCTTTCTGCGGTGTAACTCTTTACGGATAAGACGGAGCTCACGTCCGGTCTGGCCGGCCACACTGGTATTTTCTTCCGCCCTGCGGAAAAGGTATGGCATTACGTGTTTGATAGGCCCATAGGGAATATACTTAGCAACATTAAAACCAGCTTTGGCTAAATTGAAGCTGATATGGTCGCCCATACCATAGAGTTGTGAAAACCAAATCCGTGGGTCGGCAGGATCCAGGCCTTTGACTTTTATTAGCGTAGCTAGTAACTGGCTACTTTCTTCGTTATGGGTTCCACAGAAAATGGCCACTTTATCGATGTTTTCTATGGAAATTTCGAGAGCCTTGTTGAAATCGCGGTCGGTGGCGGCTTTGTCGGGTTGAATAGGAGAGGGATAATTCAGGCGCTGTGCCCTTTCTCTTTCCTTCTCCATATATGCGCCACGAACGAATTTCAAACCTGCGTAGAATCCTTCTATGCGTGCCCTTTCAATTAGGCCGAGAAGATAGGCCAAGCGGTCGTGGCGA
The DNA here is from genome assembly GCA_049969475.1 of Bacteroidales bacterium. GTDB lineage: Bacteria > Bacteroidota > Bacteroidia > Bacteroidales > TTA-H9 > UBA2030. Next base: position 114,797 of record JBMFOU010000008.1, read on the forward strand.
TACATCTGCAGGGTATTAAATACAACCACCTTTTGCTGATTGAATTTCTTCATCATGTCTTCTACCACTTCATCTATAAAAGGCTGATACCAGCTATCTTCGGCATCAATCAGCAATGGGATATCGAGGCGAGCAGCCTCTGAGCAAAGTGTATTTATTCTTTCTCTGAAACGATTCAGCTGTACATGGTCATCCTCGGTAAGAGTTTCCGGATGTTCCGTTTTATCAAGCACCTCGTGGGGGATGAATGCTGTAGGTTTGAAAACGGCGAAGGGAATATCGGGATGGGAAGCGGCGTTGCGAATAGCTTTGAGGGTCTCTTTGAGAACACTTTCAATAGCTGTTTCGGTCTGAATGGCTTCCACCGAATAATCGAGAATGGATTTCACTCCAAACCGGGCCAGGTTATCTACAACCGGCTGGCAGGCTTCCAGGGTTTCTCCTCCAACGAAATGCTTGTAAACTGAGGGCTTCATCAGCCAGGCGACCGAAAGACCAGCATTCTGCATATGCATGATTACGTGTTTACCGGCTTTAACCAGCCATGGATAGGCCAAAACCGAAAACAGTAAGCGGGCCCTCCATAATTCTTTGTTTCTGAGCCGCTCAAAGGCTACCGAGGTATCATCAAAGTTTATCATGTGGTAGATTATTCTATTCTTTTAGCAAAATTACCCCGTTTCTGCCATCCTGCAAAGGTTTGCGGAAAAACAATGCCCCGTGACTTTATAAACGTTTTAAATTAGGTAAGAAGCGGTTAAAACATAGACGGATTGAAATAAACCCCATAATTTTGCTGTTAAACCATTAACAATGTTTTTGCGCTAACACTAACCCATCATTACCATGTATAGAATTGAAAATCATCCAATTCTGGAAGTGCCCCAACCGGAAAAGGTATATTTTAAATACAATGGGGTAGAGATTGAGGGTGATAAAGGATTTACCATTGCTGCGGCGCTTCACCGGGCGGGCTTTCCGGTGCACAGTCACAGCTTACGCAACCGAGAACGTAGCCTTGAATGCGGCATTGGCAAGTGCGGAGCCTGTGAGATGCTGGTCGACGGACAAATCAAGCGAATCTGTATCACCAAGGTGGATGGAGTGAAAGAAGTAGCCGAAATACCCCGCGATTATAATCCCGGTATTTCCGATTATAAAAAGCAGGAAGCCATCGACGTCTACAAGACCGATGTGGTTATTATTGGGGCGGGTCCTGCCGGCCTGGCCACCCGCGAGCTGCTATTGAAGTATGGCATCGATAATATTGTGGTGGACAACAACGGTAAAATTGGTGGACAATTTCTTATGCAAACCCATCAGTTTTTCTTTTTTGAAAAGGAAAAACGATTTGGGGGTATGCGTGGGTTCGATATAGCCAAAACGCTGGCCGGCGACAACCACGAGGGCATATTTCTGAATTCCACTGTGTGGGATATCCTCGAGGGAAATCGTATTGCAGTAAAAGAAATAACTACCGACCGCATCTATTATATCGATGCCGACTACCTTGTGGTCGCCACAGGTGCCGTGCCATTCATGCCAACATTCGAAAACGATGATTTGCCCGGGGTCTATACCGCAGCCGTTATTCAAAAAATGA
>JBMFOU010000009.1:0-20642 GCA_049969475.1 Bacteroidales bacterium
CTGTATTTTAAATCTTTAAAACAATTTAGCCATTGTTCATCGTTCCAGTCCACATGGGGGTGCATCCAAATCCAACGCAATGCCAAACTTCTACTTTCTGCTATCCATCCTGAAAGTGGGGAAGCCAAAAATCCGCTCATCCCCAGTAAACTCGCTTGTTTTAAGAAATGTCTTCGGTTTATTTTCATATACAATTCATTAACATTGTTTGTTTAATAATTCATGCCCAAAGAATTCGGTTACGCAAAAAAAAATAATATTTTTGAAACATGGACCTAAATCAATTTAGTAAATTGAAAAACAGAATTAAACAACTTTTTTTAAAATTATATTTAAATGATGAAAAAACTGTTATTATTAACTCTTGTCTTTTGGGGAACTACTTCATGCTTTTCCCAAGGTGCAGCTTCAGATTCGGCTTATATTGCGAAAAATCAAAAGAGTACTTGGAGAATTATTCTCCCCGCTCAGCCGGATCCTCAAGAAGAAAGAGCTGCAGAGTTTCTGAACAAGCATTTGGAGAAAATTACAGGCCTTCGCCTTCCTATTGTTAGAACCTCACGATCAGCACCCAAAAATAGTATTAGTATCCATAAAACTCCGTTACTCAAAAGGGGAGATGATTACAGAATTCTGGTAAGACCGTCTCACATCCTGGTGGAAGGTGGAATGGGCAAAGGGTGCGTCTATGGCATTGCTGAAATTCTCGAAAGATTCTGGGGCGTACAGTATTATAGCCCTTCGTTTGTTGTAATTCCTCAAAAAAACAATCTTTCTCTACCGTGCACTGAATTATATGGGAGTTCGCCTAATACCTACCGCAACGTACATGGGGCCTTTGCCTACGATTATCCCGATTACCGGGATTTTCACAGGTTACATACCATCGAGGATATGTTCGCCAATGGGTATTACGTGCATACTTTCAATCGATTGGTGCCCTGGCAGGAATATTTTGACTCGCATCCTGAGTATTTCGCCTGGATGAATGGCAAACGCATTATTGACCAACTCTGTCTCTCAAATCCTGAAGTTTTAGAACTGGTAATCAAACGATTGAGTGAAGAAATGAAAAAACAGCCCGATAAACAGGTTTGGTCGGTAAGCCAGAATGATAATTTCTCTTATTGTCAATGCGATAGATGCAAGCGAATTATCGAGGAAGAAGGTAGCCCTGCAGGCCCTATCATCCGATTTGTGAATGCAGTGGCCTCCCATTTTCCAGATAAAACCATTTCAACATTGGCATACGAATACAGTAGAAAAGCACCCCTTAAAACTAAGCCAGCCCCCAATGTTCAAGTCATGCTGTGTACCATCGAACTCAATCGCAGCAAACCGATAGCTTCCGATTCATCCAGTCTTTCCTTTCTAAAAGATATGGAAGACTGGAGTAAAATATCATCCAATATTTATTTATGGGACTATACCGTTGATTTTGCACATACCATCAGCCCATTTCCCAATCTACATACCTTGCAGCCCAATATCCAATTATTTGTTAGAAATGGCATTCATCAGCATTTTCAGCAAAGTTTTACCGGCACGGGGCATGAGATGTCGGAGCTCAAGGGGTACCTTCTGGCCAAGCTTCTATGGAATCCTAATCTGGATGTTGACAGCCTGATCCATCAGTTTACTGAAGGCTATTATGGGAAAGCCGGTTTTTGGATTCGAAGCTATATTTATCATTTGCAACAAGAAATACAGAAAAGTGGTGAATGGCTTGATATTTATGGTCCCCCCACGCTTTATGCAAATACATTTTTATCTGCAGCAAATATTTCGGCTTACAACGACTATTTCGACAGAGCAGAAGAAGCTGTAGCCAACGATAGTGTCTTGCTGTTGCATGTTAAAACCGCTCGCATGGCATTGCAGTATGCAGAGATGGAGATTGGTAAAGCTGATATGTTTGGAACCAGAGGATGGTATGTTGAAAAAGATGGAAAGTTTATTCTTCGAAAACGCATGGCCGATATGCTGGAATCTTTTTACCAGACATCTTTAAAGGCCCATGCAAGCCTTGTGAATGAATCGGGATTAACCTGCGAGGATTATTATAAATCCACACTTCGGTTTATGGATTTGCAGGTAAGCGATAATAAGGCCTTTTGGAAAAAAGTAACAGCTAGCCCATTGCCTTCGGCTAAATACAGTGGGGGAGACCTTTCTCTTTTGACCAATGGGGTGAGAGGCGCAAACGATTATAAAGTCCATTGGCTGGGATGGGAAGGACAGGATGCAGAGCTAACCGTTGACCTACAAAGCATCATTTCCGTTAAGAAAATTGAAATGAGTACTTTGTGGGATCCCAAGAGTTGGATTCTTCATCCTGCTTCGGTAGAATGTTTTGTGTCGAATGATGGTAAATTATGGAAAACACTTGGTTTACAGAGTTTTGATGGAGATCAGCGAAAAGCCGGGGTGAATCATGTTTTTTCATTTGAAGTACCTGATATACCCACCCGCTATATTAAACTCGTTGTAAAAGGTACACATAAACTCTTCGATTGGCATCCTTCAGCTGGCGGTACCTCATGGTTCTTCGTAGATGAAATTGTTGTTCGTTAACTTTTATTATTTTGCAAGATGGATCCCTAATAAATTGATAAATTGGCTTGTTCCATTATAAAATGCACAGGGAGAAGAAAAGGGTGAATTCGTTCTTTTCTATCTCCCTGTATTTGTTTATGAACTTTAAGTATTAAAATATGGAGGAATTCATTATGCCTTCATTACAAGAGCAATAAATGAATTTACAACACGGGTATGAATGCCTTCTGGCTTCTACGTATGCTGCCGTCTTCCCTTATTATGAGCCACTGGTTATCGCACGTGGAAGGTGCCCACATATAAAATGCAGTTTTCATGGCTATCAACCCTATGTTGTACTTCCTGGCTAATTTTTTTCCTGAAGGCAATAAATCTAAGCGCTTCGCAAAGTTTTCGTGCTTATGGTAAAATTCATATTGCTCATCGAACAATTGCCGGAGGGCAAAATAAATTTCATGGTCGCACGGGGGTGTAAATACTTCATCAGTTTCTGCAACATTTCCGCTGAATAATAGAAACCCCCAATATTCAGGCTTATGCATATTGACCTGGTACTGCGGCGACCAAACCCAATTGTATTCAGGCAAAGGTTTACCAGAGCCCGGGTCAGTTTTTTTAAAATATTGGTTATTAAAAATTTGTAATTGCCACTGGACCCTTGAGAAATTGATTCTCCACACATCTCCCGGTCGGGGGCCTGAGTGATTGGGTGCACCTTCGGCCAGTACCCTGAAAGGGATGGCCAGTTCTACCATCCAGCCAGTATCTACATCAGAGGGCTGATTGAGTGTGCCTGCCAGATGAATGCCTTTGCGTAATCCGTCAAAGCTCCATGCACTAATAGCCCTTCCTCCCAGGCTATATGGGCGGGTAAGCATTAAATCCCATGTCGTACCCAGAGCATTGATTTCCAATTCATAATAATGATGGGTATCCCAGTCGGGATCGATAAAAACCTCGAAATCATTGTCATGATAAATCACCGATTCGTTTTGGGTAAGGGTAGCCCAGAGGTGGGGTTCTTCAAGCCAGGCCAGAATGTAGAGATTATCATTGTCCCAGAGCATTTTTGTCCGGGTAGTGAATAAGGGAGGCGGAGCTGTTGGGCCTTCGATGTCGGTAAAAGCTTCGCTCCAAGGAACAGACTTCCAGGCTGGCTCATCATCTCGCCCATCGATGGTTAGCGAATCATGTGTAAATGAGCAGATATAGGCTCGCGGGGGATTCTTTAAAAGAACTGCCTGGGCATGAACCCAGGCAGCTAGTATTAACCCCATAACCAAAATCAGAATTTTTTTCATGCGATGCTTTCTTTTTGAAAGATAATTAAACGTAAGGATTAATCCGTAATCACAAAATCACCCTTATCAACCGACCAGTCGTTGCCAAAGAACCCCGAAACTTTGATAGCCGAGGGGCCCTCTTTAATCCAATCGTGCGTGAAAATCAAGAGGTCGGGAAAGCCTGTGATACCTGAGAAATAGTGATTGGAAAACGTGGCCTGCATGCCCTTACTACCCGTACCTGCCACTATACCCACCAGGGCTTTAGGGTCAGTACTATGAGGATAGCAGAACATGGTGCCAAGGTCGGTTCCGGAAAGGTATTTTTTGCCAAATCGTATACCTTTTTTCTCTACCCTAACCGGGCAATTACCCAGTACCTTATCCCAGGCCCTGTTATTATCGGCATTACCATACAATATGATATTTCTGCCAGCGTATCGCGAAGGATCGTAGGCTTTATCTGGAATAATATCAATAGAGCCGTTACCCAGATATAAGAAGGTTTCGGCATCGAAAACGGCTTTATTCCTATACCATTCGTTTTCTTCCTGTGTTCCTCCGGTGGCATAAACAAAGACCATGTGATTTGTAAAAGCCATTTTAAAACTTCCGTAGCGCTGGGGATGCTTTTCATAGGCAAGGGGTGGTTCTCCAACTTCCCAGGAATTATTTTTAAGCCTGATTATCAGATCATCATTAGTTGTAAGCTGTAAAGTTTTTCCATCCAGAAGAAGTAAAGGATTCGCTTTAAAGTGCAAGGCTGAGATCCGTAGCCGCAGGCAAGCGATATTTTCAGTAGATACTATAATGGTATCCGATTTACGGACAGCTTTTATGCGGGATAGCTCGAGGGGATGAATTTGTTGCAGAATGTCCACCCAGTAATCGGAAGCCGACACCCCGGGTGAAGCGGTCAAAAATTCCAAACTATCTACTTCGTGAAGTTTAGGTATGCGGTTTTGTCGGAGAAAATCGAAAAGAGGGGGCCAGTCCATGCTGTGGTCACCATACCAGTGGGTCCCGCCTGGATACTCATAGTAGCAGAAATTGTTGTGGAAAGTTCCCAGCAATTGCCTCATGTTTCGGGCCTGTTCCGTGGGTACTACGGCATCGGCACTTCCGTGTAGGATATAAACACCTGATTGCAGAAAGTTTGGCAACAGATCGAGGGTGCGACCTGCTCTGGCGCCGCGGTACAGCATGCTAAAATGGGGCAGGGCCATGAGCGCTGAATCAGAGCCTGTTTTACGATATCGAATGATATCGGGATATCCGGCACAGGGTGCGATAGCCGCCCAGCGGTCGGGATAGGTGGCCCCGAGATACCATGTCCCATGACCTCCCATAGAGTGTCCTGTTAAATATATTCTGGAAGAGTCTATGCTCAGGCGTTGCATGGCATCTTGCATTACTTCGAGTGCGTCAAGCCTTCCCCATTCCTCCCAGTTGAAGCCAAAAGGCCGACGGTTGGTGGGAGCCACAATATGACACCAATCTTTTTGTTTGTATGCACGGGCCTGGTTTGTGGCCTCCACAGATGCCCCATGTACAGAGAGAACAAAAGCCTGGTGGGGCTTATCGGAAAGTGAGGGTATCATGCTATAATATTGAACACTTCCGTCAATTAGGCTCACAAAAGTGCGCTCGTGGTGATGTCGCGTGTCGTGTACCCTGAGGGTAATTGGCAGTTGATCTACAATTTTACCCCTTGGATTTTTCAAAACTAACAGTGCTTCCACTTTTTCGCCGGAGTGAAGGTTTTTGTATGCAGGAATTTGGAATTTTACTTTTCGCGTTGTAAGCGCTTCAATTCGATCCATGGGCAGGGTAGCCTCGCTGCCGTCAGCTAATTTGCATGTAAGTGAATAATTCTCCAGCGCTTTTTCTGTGGTGTTGAGCACCCTAACAGCTGCCCAGCGGGTTTGGTTTTCATCGGTCAGTATCGATGGAAGTGTGAGATCGCGGGGCGAGAACATAACAGGCTGCCGGGGCAATACAATACGGCTGCGTATGCGCGGAAAACGACCATAGGTGTAAACAAACTGATTCAATCCCTTTTTCAACTTGAATGGAATGAGGGTATATCCGTAATCATAATGGTCGCCCTCGTGCGGCATTCCATTGATGTACACCCTGGTATGACCTGTAGCTTCGAGTAAAACAGTGGCTACCTCTTTCGATTCCAGCTCTGTGTATAGATATCCTCTTTGCAAGTCCAGCTGAAAGATACCCGCTGAATCTGCCAATGCCTTTTGCCAAACGGGTTTTTCCTTAGATGCCTTTGCGTAATCATCTTTTAAAACCTGAGATTCCTGAGGCCTCTCAAAAACACCTGACGAGATTTCCCAAAAAAGAATGTCGCCCGTACCATCGATCAGGCCCGGTCGCATGGCTTTTTTCAGTACCAATCCCTCTCTGAACTGATGAATGACTTTTCCTTCTGCTACCGTCTCTACTTTCTCTTTGCCGAAAATTTCGACAATGTTACCTGTCTTCTGACTGTAAGCGGTTATAAAACCAACCGATAAACAGGTGATTAAAGGTGTTCTGATAAATTTTTTCATCATAAAGCGTTTGGGTATTGTTGCGTCGGTTAAAATCTTCATACCTTGCGATGTAAATCGATTTAGGTGCAAAAATAACAAAATCCTAAGATTTTCAATTTTTTTCTAGAAAACTTTATAAAAAATTTTAATAATAGCCTAACTTTGTAAAAATTTTTAAGATGTATCGCCCTCTCTTCATTTGGCTGATTGTGTATGGATTCTTTTTCATTCCCTCAAATGCCCAGTATCTTAATTACAGTAGGGATATCAAAGTTAGCTGGGAATTGATAAGCAACCAATCGGAAAAAGAACCAGCAGCCCTTGCTGTTTATTCATTTACTAACCTTTCTATTCAACCCTGGTGCTCCGAAGATTGGGAGTTTTATTTCAACCAATCGCCGAGAAATATAATAAGGTTTAAAAGCACCCAGCCACTGGTCATTGAGCGTCTGTCGGGCGATTGGTACCGAATTAAGCCAGAAAAAGGATTTTGTTTGAGTGCCGGGGCTTCGTTTAGGATAGAATACCTCGCGGAAGCCTGGTGGATTAAAAATACGGATGCTCCTGCCGGTGCCTATTGGGTTATCAGGAACAAGAGTGGGCAGCAACTCATACCAGCAGAGGTGGAAATCCGTCCTTTTATTCGTTCCGAGCAGATTTCCCGCTTTATCTCCGATCAGGAGCCTTTGCCTAATCCCGCCCTTGACTACGAAAAATATCAAGAATTGAACTTGTTGGATGAAAAAGAGCTTCCTCCTGCAGTTCCTTTTCCCTATACTTTCAAACGCAAAGAGGGATATGCCATCCTGGGGCCTGAGGTCGTTATTCAGGCTGACCAGGCCTTGCAGAATGAGAGAGATTTGCTTAAGACGTGGTTAACTACGCATACCGGAATAATAGTTTATCAGGCGGATGAGGCCAAAGCAGGGGTTTTCAAAATAATCTTGAAGCTCAACCCCAAGCTGGAATCGCTCGGTGAAGAGGGTTATCAACTGAAGGTTAGTGCTCGGCAGGTACGCATTGAAGCAGCTACTTCTGCTGGCGCATTTTATGGCTGTCAAACCCTGCAGGCTTTGCTGCCGGTGGATAGTCTCCTGAGAAAGGCTAACATTTTTCCTATTCCGCTGGTCTCTATCGAAGACCGTCCCCGTTTTAATTACAGAGGCATGCACCTCGATGTGGCCCGGAATTTTATCCCGCTTGATAATTTGTTAAAAATCATTGATTTGCTATCATTTTACAAGGTTAATTATCTGCATTTGCACCTGACGGACGATGAAGGGTGGAGAATAGAAATACCTGCCCTTCCCGAACTCACACAGGTGGGAGCGTATCGAAAACATACTTCCAAAAACTCAGCGGGGCTGCATCCGGCTTATGGATCAGGACCTTTCCCGGTAGGGGGATTTTATTCCAGGAAAGATTTTGTGAAAATCCTGCGATATGCTGCTCAGCGTCACATCACCGTGATTCCGGAGGTCAATATGCCGGGACATGCCCGCGCCGCCATCAAAGCCATGGAAGCACGATATCAACGATTGGTTGCCCTGGGTGACACGGCGGCTGCCGAAACCTACCGCCTGATCGATCCCTCGGATTCTTCCCGTTACCAATCGGCACAGTATTACGATGACAATGTGGTTTGTGTGGTAAGGGAATCGGTTTACCATTTCATGGAGTGTGTGATCAAAGAACTGGCTGAACAATACAAGGAGGCAGGCGCAGAGCTTTCTCTGTTTCATACCGGAGGCGATGAAGTTCCTCACGGGGCCTGGACCGGTTCACCTATGGTAAAATTCTGGCTGAAATCACGTCCTGAGTATAGGGTAGAAAACCTGCCCATTTATTATCTTAAACGAGTTAATACCTTGCTCGAAAAACGGGGAATTCGGGCTGCCGGATGGGAAGAAATTGCCTTGAAAGCCGAAAATGGGCAACGAAGCGTAAATACAGAACTATCTGGAGGACAGTTCATTCCTTATGTATGGAACAATCTATGGGGAGCCCAGGATCTGGCCTATCGGCTGGCTAACCGCAATTATCCCGTGGTTCTGTGTCATGTTACTTCGCTTTATTTCGACCTGGCATACAATAAAGACCCTTACGAACCTGGACTTTATTGGGCTGGTTTTGTTGATGAGTATAAAACCTGGTTGTACAATCCCCTGAATGTGTTCCAGACCACCCGTAGTGATGCCTTAGGGCAGGTGATTCGTCCCGAGCTGGAATATCGTACTATGGAGCGACTTAAGCCGTCCTCCTATAATAACATTATGGGACTCCAGGCTCAGCTCTGGAGCGAAACCTTGCGAGACCCGGAAATGGTTGAGTATTACATGCTCCCTAAGCTTATTTCTTTTGCCCAGGTAGCCTGGGCTCAGCCCCGAAAGTGGGAATCTGACACGGCCATATCCTTGAACATACAGCAGGTAAAAGAAGAATGGAATGTTTTTGCTAATGTGTTGGGACAACGAGAATTGCCTCGTCTATCGGTACTTTGGGGAGGGTTCAGGTACAGGCTACCGAATCCGGGTATTAAAGTGGAAGGGGATCAGGTTTTGGGTGCAGTTCCCTACCCAGGTTTGATAATTAGATATGTCCCCCGCGAAACCTCATTAAGCACCACATCACCAGTCTTGATTGCTCCTTTGAAATGGGAGCCAGGTAAAGCTTGGCATTTTGGTGCATTCGACAAGACAGGACACTCCTCAAAAATAATTGATATTGAATAATCTACCAAAACTATACAAACCATGAACGCCAAATACTCAAAATCTTACCAAATGTTACAACACGATCAGTTTTCAGCTTTCACTGCAGTGGAGCAGGCCTTTGCCGACCAGGTGGAACGACGTTTTCCGGTGAACATTCCCTACCTCGTAGTGGAAAACTTCCCTAAGCTGGGTCTGCTTACCGCCTTGCGTTTTCTTGAATGGGCGAGTGAAAATCCGGAAGGCGTCATCAGCTTGCCCACGGGCAAAACGCCTGAATACTTTATTTTCTGGACGAAGCATATCCTTGAAAATTGGGATAGTCCACAGGTGCAGAAAATAAGAAAGGAAGGAGGCCTTTCTATAGACAAACGTCCTGACCTGAAAGGACTTCATTTTGTGCAGATTGATGAATTTTATCCAATTAATCCCGCTCAGCACAACAGTTTCTACAACTATGTGATGAAATATTATGTGCAAGGTTTCGGACTCGATGTCACACGAGGTTTGTTTATTAACTGCGATGAAATACCTCTGGCCGAGGGAAAACCTTTCACTGAAGTCTTTCCCGGTTGCAGGGTGGATGTGAGTTTGCGATACAGGGAAGCTAAAACGCCCCAGGAAAAGTTGCAACAACAATCGATTTATCTGATCGATCAGTGGTGTACACAATATGAAGAAAAGATAAGGGATTTAGGAGGAATAGGCTTTTTCCTGGGCGGTATTGGGCCCGATGGACATATTGCCTTTAATGTTCGGGGTTCCGACCATCATTCCACCACCCGTTTAACGGAGGTGAATTTTGAGACACAGGCTGTAGCTGCCGGCGACCTGGGCGGTATGGAGGTTTCCCGTAATCGTTTGGTTATCACTATTGGTTTGGAAACCATTACTCTAAATCCGGAGGCTGTGGCTATCATTTTTGCGGCAGGAGAAGCCAAGGCTCCCATGGTGAGGGATGCTCTTGAACAAAAACCTTCGAATTTGTATCCTGCCACGGTACTAACCCGACTGCGCAATGCCCGTTTTTATTTGACCCAGGGTGCTGCCTCCCTGCTCCAGGACCAGATTCACCATTTTTACACTTCCACTCCCTGGAGTTCAGACAAAACCGAAAGAGCCGTCATCGATCTATGCCAGCGTATCAACAAATTTGGCGAGCGCTTGATGCTTGACGACCTGAAATCAGACCCCTGGTGCCGTATGATCCCCCAGCTCGGTCATGATACCGTGGCCCAGGTTATGGAAATGGTTAAAGAAAAAATTGCGAGGGGCACGGCTCCCCTTCACAACCAGGTATTCTATCACACGGGCCCTCATCACGATGACATCATGTTGGGCTTGCTCCCATATATTCACCGCATGCTCAGGGACGAGACCAATAAGGCGCATTTTGCAGTTATGACTTCGGGTTTTACGGCCGTAACCAACAGTTTTCTTCGAAAAATTCTTGAAGATGTGCTCTATTTCTTAGACCAGGGCCAAATACAAATGACGAATTACCCCGACTTTTTTGAGAGGGGGTATAAGTTTAAGCGCGACAAAGACGTTTACCATTATCTCATCAAGGTAGCTTCCGGACATCCCGAAGAGCGCCGCCGTGGATTCGCCCACCGCATGGTGCGCAATCTGGTGGAAATCTATGGAGTGAAAAATAAAAACCAGCTCCGCGACCAGATTACAGATATTCTCTCGGTCGTTAGAAATAGCTACGACGGAGCCATCATGCCTCCCAAGATTCAAACCCTCAAGGGGATGATCAGGGAGTTTGAAGAAGAGCTGGTTTGGGCCTACTTTGGTATAACTACCGATCATGTTCACCACCTGAGGCTGGGATTCTACACCGGTGAAATTTTTACTGAAAAGCCCAATCGTCAGCGCGACGTGGAACCTATTCTACAGCAGCTCAGAACGATAAAACCTACGGTCATTAGTCTGGCATTTGATCCGGAAGGCAGCGGACCCGACACGCATTATAAAGTTTTGCAGGCCATAGCTGAAGCTATACGTATCTGGGGAAGGGAAGAGGATTTGAGCCAATTGCGCATCTGGGGCTACCGCAATGTGTGGTATCAGTTTCATCCCGCCGAGGCTACACATATCGTTCCGGTATCGCTCAATGCCATGAGTGTTCTTAACAATGCCTTCAGCAATTGTTACCTGAGTCAGGTGGAAGCTTCATTCCCTAGTTATCGCCTCGATGGAAAGTTTAGCGACCTCTCACGCCAAATTTGGGTCGAGCAACTGAGAACCATTCAACTTCTCCTGGGCAAACCCTTCTTCTATCAAAATGAAAGTCCCAGACTACGTACCACGCATGGTTTGCTCTTTTTCAAAGAAATGAATGTGGAAGAGTTTCTGTCTTCAGCACGCGAGTTGGAGCGCTCAATGGAAGGTATATGAAATAAAGGAAGTCTTTGAGAATAATTTTCGTTTTTGAGAGGATTATCAACTCTCCCTCCAAACATTAGGGTAGTTATGGAATTGCTTATTAAATTGATTGTCCTGAAAGCTTATCTTAAAAATCTTAAAGGTTTTGTTTAGGCAGCGGATCTTCAAAACCCTTTTGAGATAGATAATAGATAAATTGTAAAGCAAAGTTCATGAGAGAATAAACGCCATCCAATATAAAAACCAAAAACAATGAATCAATGAAAAAAGTCACTCTGTTAGTGGGGTGTTTTTGTTTGATAATCAACCTAATGGCACATGGTGGAAACCCTCCAAAAGTTCTTTTGATAGGTATTGATGGAATGTCATCATCTGGTTTTCAGCATGCCTATACCCCCAACCTGGATAAAATTGCCTCCGAAGGTCTTTTAACCCTAAATGCAAGAATAGCAATACCCTCAGTAAGCGCACCCAATTGGGCAACTCATCTGATGGGGGCAGGACCTGAGCAGCATGGGGTTACTTTTAACGGCTGGACTCCGTATTCAACTATACTGCAACCCATATGTGCAGATGCAGCGGGTTATTTCCCCTCTATTTTCACTGCCATACATCAACAAAGACCCGACCTTAAAACAGCTTTCTTTTACGATTGGAAAGAATTGGCCTATTTGTTCAACCCGGCTTACATTGACTATTCCAGATACAAGGATCCTGAGCATTTCAAAGAGAATGTTAGGGAAGCTGCTGATTATTGGATAAGCGAAAAACCGGATTTTACTTTCTTGTATATAGGGTACCCCGATGAGGTAGGCCATCATTATAAATGGGAATCGCCGCAATATATTCGTGCCATTGAAGAAGTGGAAGAATCGGTTGGTTATTTATTGAATAAGATGATAATCAATGGTTTATATAATGAAACTTATATAGTAGTGGTATCCGATCATGGGGGAGTGGAGTATAGTCATGGAGGCTTGACTGAAACAGAAATGAATGTCCCCTGGATGATAAATGGCCCAGGTTTGGTGCGGGGAAAGCTTTACGGCTTGCCTTTTAACTCCCTGCAAACAGCCCCTACGATTATTTCATTATTGGGAATGGACGTGCCCGATTGCTGGATTGGCAGACCAGCCCAACATATTTTTCAATCTGATGAGCAATCATCCATTCATAAAGGTGAATATGTACCGGCTCCGGCATTGAATTTTAAAAAGTGTTTCTCTCTGCGATAAAATTGGAAGTAAAGACCCCTTATCCAGACCTTGTAATTAGATACGAAACGGGGCAAGAAAAGCCAACTTTGTCCAGCACCGTTTATACTCGTCCCTTTGAGTTGGAAAAGACCACACAGATTCAAGTTGCGGCTTTTAGAGGTGATGCTATGAGCTCTGTAGAGCGTGCGGAATTTGTTAAAATAAAATCAGCCAATTCTTTTTCTATTACTCCTGAGCCCTCTCCCCTTTATTCGGGCGCTGGAGCCATTACCCTTTTCGACCGAAAAGAAGGCCCTCTTGATTTCAAGGATAAAGCCTGGTTAGGATTTGAGGGAGAAAGTGTTTCTATCTCTTTAACATTGAATAATCCCGATTTAAAAAAGGTGGTGGTGAGTTGTTTGCATGTGCCCTCATCGTGGATTTTCTCCCCTGAAGCTATTCTTATTGAAGGTTCGAAAGATGGAGACCATTGGAAAAATGTAGGGCAGTGGAAGCAGGAGCTGGATTATGAAAGCCTACAAAATGGCAAATATAAAATAGAAGTACCTTTAATGATAAGCGATATTAAATACTTGAGAATTAATATAAAGAGTATAGGCAACTGTACTGCGGGACATACTGGCGCCGGAAAACCCGCATGGTTATTTCTGGATGAAGTTTGGGTAGAGTGCATATTATCTAAAATAAGTAATTCATAATGAGAAACATACTTGTCATAATATATTTTTGTTGTGCGTTAACGTTAGCGTCATTTTCGCAAGTTGCTGACACAAGTGATTCGTGGGATAGACTCAGGGCAAGGCCTTATCCGGCCTGGTTTACAGATGCCAAGCTGGGCATAATGATTCATTGGGGCGTTTATTCTGTGCCTTCCTATGGTGGAGCAGAATCTTATGCTGAATGGTTTTTACGTGGTATGATGGCTGGTTCGCCCTTACGTCAGTCGTTTGTAAAAAGGGTTTATGGAGAATCATTTACTTATAAAGATTTTGCTTCTATCTGGAAGGCTGAGCTCTGGGATCCTGAGGAATGGGCCGATATTTTCAAAAAATCTGGGGCGGGCTATGTGGTTTTGGTTAGCAAACACCATGATGGCTTTTGCCTCTGGCCCAGTAAATACGCTCCGGGATGGAATAGCTGGGAAACAGGCCCTCACAGAGACATCGTAGGCGAACTTGGACGAGCTGTTAAAAAAAGGGGTTTGCGGTATGGACTTTATTATTCTTTGCCCGAATGGGGGCATCCACTCCATAGATGGTACGACGATCCGCCGGAAACCATCGGCCCTTATGTCGAACAGCACATGATACCCCAATTCAAGGAGTTGGTATCGACCTATAAACCCGATTTACTTTTTACAGACGGAGAATGGTTCAATACGGCCGAGCAGTGGCATGCCCGCGAGCTGATTTCATGGTATTACAGGCTTGTAGGACCTGATGCTATTGTTAACGACCGTTGGGGACACGGTGCAGATATTGGTTTTCGTACTCCCGAATACAGCAGCGCTGGCCTTCATACTGACCGACCTTGGTCGGAAGTAAGAGGTATGGGACGGTCGTTTGGCCTCAACCGAAACGAGAAGCTATCGGCTTACCTCTCGGGTCGTGACCTCATTCATTTTTTCGTGCGAACTGTGGCCTATGGTGGCGGACTTTTGCTGAATGTGGGTCCTGCCGCCGATGGCAAGATACCTTTACTGCAACAGGAACGACTCGAGCAATTGGGCAGCTGGCTTGCAATTAATGGAGAAGCAATCTATGGTTCCAGACCCTGGATAAAGGTGGGAGAGGAGAAAGAAGTAGAATTGCACAGAATCGACAGCCTCATTTATTTCGACTGGGTGCGTAACTCTCCTGGATTCCCCATTATTGAGGATCATTTCACAGCCGAATGGAAAGGATTTCTCTTTCCCCCTATAACCGGGACTTATCTTTTCAGTGTCGAATGCGACGATGGAATGCGATTATGGATTGATAATAAACTGGTTATTGATAAATGGACTCAGTCCATAGAAGGCAATGAATCGGAAGCCATGCGCACCGCAGGCCAGGTTGCACAACAGATAGAGATTTTTCTTGAAAAGGGGAAGGCTTACCCCATAAAAGCAGAATATTATGAGAATGTACAGAATGCTTCCATTAGCCTTTCCTGGACCCGGCCCGACGGCTTGAAAGAAGTTATTCCCTCCGCTGTATTTAAGACGGAGTCTGATAAACAGTCACCAGCAGGACTTAGAGCCGTGTATCGCTCTAAGAGGGAATATCTAGCATATACTCAGAATCATGGCAACTTGTATGCCATTTGTTTTGAATGGCCCCAGGGTCAACTAGAACTTCCTATTCCCCGGCCTGCCTCATCCATGAGAGTTACCCTCCTGGGGAGGCCGGGCGAACTGCCCTGGAAATGGAAAAGCGGGAAACTCATCATAGACACCCGGAAAGTAAAATATTCAGAAATGCCCGGCTACGATGCATGGACCTTCCGCCTGGAGTCATACCAGTAAAATGTGTTTCATTGCTTTATTAAAATTCAAACAAAATAAATTAAATATCGGCATCAAGAGTTTGATTGTCAAAGGGTAATCAGGGTTCCTTGCCCGAAGACCCATTTTTTAAATCCACTCAATAATTTTAAGTATGTTTGTTCAATTACCTCAAAACAATATTAATTTATTGGTTATGAAGAGATTAGTCGTAATAGCCCTTCTTTCATGGGTTTACACAAGCTGCCTGGCTCAACAGGAGGCACCAGTATTTTCGGCAATACCTGAACCTGTGAAGATAGAAATGGGTGATGGGACTTTTGTGTTTAATCAAAACACCCATATAGTTACTACCGAGCCATTGTGGGCTGAACTGACTACCTACGGATCGGGTCAGTTGGAAAAATGGCTGGGTTATTTGCCTGAGACAGGTGTGATACCATTTTCTGCACCTCAGCAAAACAGGGTGGTGCTAATTGCTGAGAAACCCTTCAAGGCAGAATTGGGTTTGGAGGGTTACAAACTGGAGGTGTCCCCTGCAGTGATTCGCATCCGGTCCAATACCCGGCAAGGAGCATTATATGGTCTTCAGACTCTGAGCCAGCTTGTTCAGGCAGGAAAGGGTAGTGTGGCCGCCTGTGAAATAACAGATTACCCTCGCTTTGGCTATCGGGGCCTGCATCTCGACGTGTCGCGCCACTTCATGCCCGCCTCATTCATTTACCAACTATTAGACTACATGGCCATGCACAAGCTTAATGTTTTCCACTGGCATCTGACCGACGATCAGGGATGGAGATTGGAAATTAAAAAGTATCCCCGACTGGTAGAAGTAGGTGCCTGGCGGCCCAATCTGGAACACCTGCACTGGAACGACAGAGAAGGTAAAGAATCGCAGGCTCGAGGCATATACGGAGGTTATTATTCGCAAGAGGAAGTTCGGCAGATAGTTAAATACGCGGAGAGTCGTGGTATTACCATCATTCCTGAGATAGAAATGCCGGCTCATGCTATGGCCGCTTTGGCTGCCTATTCTCAGCTTTCGTGTTCAGGTGCTAACCTTGGAGTTCATCCGGGGGGTGTTTGGCCCGACACGCACATCTTTTGCGCTGGTAATGATTCCACCTTTGATTTCCTCGAGAATGTATTGACCGAAGTCATGGACCTTTTTCCGGGGACTTACATCCACGTGGGTGGCGATGAAGCCGACAAGACAGAGTGGAAACGCTGCTCACGCTGCCAGACTCGGATAAAACAGGAAGGCTTGAAAGATGAGGCAGAACTGCAGAGTTATTTTATTCAAAGAATAGAAAAATTCCTTAATAGTCATGGCCGGATTCTCATTGGCTGGGATGAAATTTTGGAAGGAGGACTGGCACCCAATGCCGTTGTAATGTCATGGCGGGGCGAAGAAGGGGGTATTGAAGCAGCCCGCCAACACCACCATGTAATCATGACACCGGGAAGCCATTGTTATTTCGATCATTATCAGGGTGATCCTTCAGTAGAGCCATTGGCCATAGGAGGTTACACACCCTTACGCAAAGTATATGATTATGAACCTATCCCCAGAGTGCTTTCCCCTGAACAGGCAGTCTATGTTATGGGTGCCCAGGCTAATGTGTGGACAGAATATATGCCCGATTCCAAGCACGTGGAATATATGATTTTCCCGCGCCTGGCTGCCCTCTCGGAAGTACTCTGGAGCCCGGCCGATAAACGCGATTGGAAGAGCTTTTCTCTTCGTCTGAAAGACCAATTGGATAGATACGATAAACTGGGAATCAATTATGCACGCAGCGCTTTTCAGGTTAAAGTAAAGCCCTCGGTGAATACAGAACAGGGTTACCTGGAATTGGAATTAATAACAGAGGCTCCCTATGGCGAAATACAATATACCCTCGATGGAAAAGTACCCACCGCCTCTTCACCCCTTTACAACGATAAATTAGTTCTCAAACGTTCGGCTCAACTCAAAACGGCAGTTTTTTATGACGGGAAGCAAATGGCTCAGGTGATTAGCCAAACCTATGATTTACACAAAGCTTTCGGAAAGCCTGTAGCGCTGCAATATCCCAATGCTGCCCGCTATGATGGGGGGGGAGCCACTGGACTCTGCAACGGAATATTCGGCTCGACCAGCTTTACCGATGGTCAATGGAAGGGTTTTGAGGGTAGCGATGCCATTGTAACTATTGATTTAGGTAAAATGCAAAAGATCAGCCAGATCATCACCGACGCCCTTCAAAATTCTGCTTCATGGATTTTTTATCCGGAAAGGGTGGTTTTTGAAGTTTCGCAAGATGGTCACAATTGGAAAAAGATCGATGAGAAGGTAAACGAGGTTTCCTGGCAGACGCCATCTCCAGAGGTGAAATATTATGAGACCCGTAAATTCAGGGGAAAAGCTCGTTTTGTAAGGGTAACCCTGAAAAACCGGGGAGTCTGCCCTGAGGGGCATTCCGGAGCAGGACAGCCGGCCTGGCTTTTTGTGAGTGAAGTGGTTGTACATTAGCAGAATAAAATTCATTATTTATGAGAAATTTAATGGGATGGATGTTTATCATGCTTTCTATAGCAGGTTATTCGCAAGATTGGGCTCAACTCTCGCGTTACAAAACTGAGAACGAAAGGTTGGGTAAACCGGCTCCCGGAGAAAACCGCATCGTACTCATGGGAAATTCTATTACCGAGGGCTGGCTGGAGCAATATCCTGAGTTTTTTTCAGGTAAACCTTATGTTGACCGGGGAATCAGCGGTCAGACCACACCTCAAATGCTTATCCGTTTTAGACAAGATGTTATAGAATTACAGCCAAAAGCAGTAGTGATCCTGGCAGGAACCAATGACATTGCTGAAAATACAGGTCCAACTACACTTCCTGAAATTGCGGGGAATATCTTTTCTATGGTAGAATTGGCCAGAGTGAATGGGGTAGAAGTACTTTTATGCTCAGTGCTGCCTGCCGCCGATTACCCCTGGCGACCGGGTTTGAAACCAGCTCCCAAAATTGCGCAACTCAATCAAATGTTAAAAGATTACGCTGAGAGACACAATCTAATCTGGGTGGATTATTACAGTGCTATGAGTGATGAAAAGGGTGGATTGCGGAGTGAATACACCTATGACGGAGTGCATCCCAACCGCAAGGGATATGAAGTGATGTCGGAGATTCTCGAAAGAGCCCTGAAAAATTTAGTTAAAAAGGAATAACTAAACCGTTTTAGTTAAAAAAATTATATTTTTGCACTGTCTATGACCAAAAAAATATCCATAGCAGAGATAGCGCGGCAGCTAGGAGTTTCTAAAACCCTGGTTTCGTTGGTATTAAACAATAAAGCCGATGAACACGGAATTAGCCGCGAAACGCAGGAAAGGGTAAGAGATAAAATCAGGGAACTCAATTACCAGCCCGATATTCTGGCACAGGGTTTTCGCACGGGCAAAACCCGAACCATTGGACTGATTGTATCTGATATTTCCAACCTTTTCTATTCACGTATTGCTCGCCGCATCGAAGACTTTGCTTGGGAAAATGGTTATAGTGTTGTGATTTGCAGCACCGATGAGAAAATTGAGAAAGAGCTTGAGCAGATTCGATTGTTGAGAAGCCGTAAGGTGGACGGCCTGATTATCTCTTCTTCGCAAGAAAATGCGCAATATTTCAATAATCTTTTTCAAGAAGGCTTTCCTCATGTATTGATCGACCGATCGTTTAGTGAAATGCAATCTGTGAATGTCACGGTGGACAATTTTGGAGGAGCCCGGCTCGCTGCCCGGCATTTGCTTTCTCAGGGGATGAAGAACTTAGCCCTCATAAGCATAACGCCTGAACACATCTCTACCATCAGCGACCGCATTAAAGGCTTTGAGTCTGCCCTGGCCGAAGCTGGTCTTGAACTTCCTCCTTACTGGCATATCAGAGCCCCTTTTCATGACCTTGAAAATGCTGTTAAGGAGGGTCTCCAGAGGATTTATCAATCGGGTCAGCTGCCCGAAGCTATTTTTACCCTGAACAATAATCTTACTTCCATTACCCTGAAGTATCTCCGCAAATTATCCATTCGCATTCCTGAGGAAGTGGCCCTCATTGGGTTCGACGACCTGGTATATTTTTCCTATACCCATCCCTCTATTTCAGCTATCGAACAGCCTATCGACCGGATTTGCGAAAAATCTTTTCGTCTCCTCCTCAGGCAAATTCAAAAAGAAACCTTGCTTCAGCACGAGCGTAGCGTATATCTGCCGGTGGATATCATTATCCGAGAATCATCCGTCAAAATTCATTAAAATATGTTGAAAAACAAGACTTTGCCTATTTTTTTGGTATTTCTGGCCATGGGATTCGGCGATGTGGTCGGGCCCCTGGTTTCGATGGTTAAAACCTCGTTTGAAGTATCCAATTTTGTGGCTTCTCTGTTAACAACCAGTGGTTTTATTATGTTTGGTCTTTTATCCATTCCGCTGGGGGTTATTCAGGATACCAAGGGGAAAAAAGCTTTGCTTACCGCAGGGCTTCTGCTGGCTCTCATTGGTCTGCTGGTTCCCATTTTTTTCGGAATGTACGGTAAAGTGCCAGCAGTGGGCGAATCATCTGCTTTTAAACTACCGGCCTTGTTTATATCCATTTTCTTGTTGGGTGCCGGTGCTACCGCTTTGCAGGTATCGGGCAATCCCATCATGCGCGATGTTTCACCCGAAGGTGAATATTCTGCCAATCTCTCCCTGGGCCAATCGATAAAGGCTATCGGCTCCTCCCTGGGATTTTTGCTTCCCCCGGCAGTCTCCCTTTGGTTTGGCCTCGACTGGACCATCCTTTTCCCTGTTTATGCGCTCATTGTTCTCATTACATACCTGTGGGTAAAAGCCATAAAAATTGAAGAAAAAAGGAACCCTGACTCCCGGCCTGCCACATTGGCCAGCAGCTTCAAGCTTATGTCCAATCCATGGGTGGCTTCTATGGTTTTGGGTATTTTCCTTTATGTTGGCGCTGAGGTTTCTATGAGTGCCCAGACCCCTATTCTCATGGATAGAGTTTATGGTATCACCGGACTGGGCCTTTGGGTTTCATGGGCCTTGTTTTTCCTGCCCATCTTCCTCGGACGTCTGGTGGGGTCGTTTATTCTCAGATACCTGAAACCGGCATTATTCCTTCTTATCACAGTCTTGCTTTCTCTTTTGGGCATGCTGATGCTTTTCTTTGGAAGCAAAGTTTTCGCTTTCGCCGGAATATTTATCATCGGATTAGGCTTTGCCAACATTTTCCCGCTCATATTCAGTATTGCTGTAGATTATATGCCTGAGCGCGCCAACGAACTTTCGGGCCTCATGGTTACAGCCATTGTTGGAGGTGCTTTTATTCCACCGCTCGCTGGTTATCTGGCCGATATCCATGTGATGACAGGTTTCCTTGTGCCCGCTGCTTGCCTCTTTTATATCCTCTTGCTGGC
>JBMFOU010000009.1:20742-93934 GCA_049969475.1 Bacteroidales bacterium
AAGTTATGTCATTAACATCCAACGAAAAGATTGTAATGACCCTCGATGCCGGGGGAACGAATTTTGTGTTTTCAGCTATTGCTGATGGACGGGAAATCGTAAATCCCGTGCATTTACCGGCCCATGGACATGATTTACCATTATGCCTGAATACTATCATTCAAGGTTTTGAAGAGATAAACCGTCAGCTGCCGCACAAGCCCTTTGCTATCAGTTTTGCCTTCCCTGGACCTGCTGATTACCGCAATGGAATTATCGGTGACCTAGCCAATTTGCCGGGTTTTCGCGGTGGAGTCGCGCTGGGCCCTATGTTGGAAGATCATTTTCAAATACCTGTTTACATCAATAACGACGGAGATCTTTTCACCTTTGGAGAGGCTCGTTTTGGTTTCTTACCAGCCCTCAACCGAAGGCTTAAAGAAATAGGTAGCAGTCGCCAATATCGAAATCTTTTTGGAGTCACCCTGGGTACAGGATTTGGCGGTGGGTTGGTTATCAACGATACCCTTTACCTGGGTGAAAACGGAGCCGCTTCGGAAATTTGTCTTACACAGAATGCCTTCGATCGTAAGTATTATGCTGAAGAAAGTATTAGCGCAAGGGCTATTATCCGTGAATATCTGAACAACGGAGGCGAACCCTGCGAGGGCCTTACCCCCCAGGATATTTATTCCATAGCCACGGGTGAAAAGCACGGAAATCGAGAGGCTGCGCTCCGGTCTTTTGAAACTTTCGGCGAAGCATTGGGGGCTGCTCTGGTCAATGCTATCACTCTGCTCGATTGCCCTGTAGTAATTGGCGGTGGATTAGCCAACGCCTGGCCTTTGTTTGCTCCTAAAATGCTTGAATATTTTGATGGACAATATCTTACACACAACGGCCGAAACATGGTTCGACTGGTGAGCCGGATTGTAAATTTTGAGGATAATCCCTCGATGCAAAAACTGGCTGCCGAAGATGTCAAAAAAGTTAAAATTCCCTTCAATCATCGCCTGGTAGATTACTATCCCAATAAAATCAACATTGTAGGGCGAAGCCTGCTGGGGACCAGTACAGCAGTTGCCCTGGGAGCCTACGCTTTTGCTCTTCAGAACAACGAAAGATAATAATCTTTAGAGTTGATCAGCCATGATTCAAAGGTTCTGCATTCTCGCCCTGATTCCGGCCTGGCTTTTGTCGGGCTGTACTCGAAAACATGCCTCTGAGGAAAGGATATTACTGAATGAGGGATGGAAATTCAGCCAGAGAGGTTCTCAGGAGTGGTTGCCTGCCCGGATCCCTGGAACAGTGCATACCGATTTATTACATGCAGGAAAAATTGCTGATCCTTTTTATGGTTGCAACGAGAAGGAACTACAATGGATTGGGGAGACAGACTGGACTTACAGGTTAACCTTTGTGGCGTGTCCTGATTGGAAACAATGGCCCATGCAGGAACTGGTATTCGAAGGACTTGATACCTGGGCCGATGTTTACCTCAATGGACGCAAAATTATTGAAGCCAATAACATGTTCCGAGCCTGGAGGGCAGATGTGAAAGACCAGCTACTTCCTGGACAAAATGTGATTGAAGTCCGTTTCCACTCTGCTTTGCAAAAATTTCTGGCCGACTCTGTAGCCCTGGGGTATCCGCTGCCCGGCGGGCGCTGGAATACCTCGCGTAAAGCGGCTTATCATTTCGGATGGGACTGGGGCCCCCGCTTCATTACTTGCGGAATCTGGAAGCCTGTTTATTTGCATTTTTCTGCCGAACCTGCTCTGAAGGATGTATGGCTGAACAACGACAGCATAACCCCTCAACAGGCCTGGCTGACTCTTCACGTGGATTTTCGACAGAACCTCCCATCTGATCAAAAAATAGATATTGCACTCAAGGATAAAAGTTCTGGCCAGATTTTACTCCATCAGACCATTTCACCAGCCAAAGGATCCCATAACCTGAGGCTTCCGTTCCAAATAAATAATCCCCATCTATGGTGGTGCAATGGTTTGGGTGAGCCTCACTTGTACCATCTCTCCTTGGAAATTAAAACCTCTAAGGGGGTAACTTATAAGCGCGAAATAGTTCACGGGGTGCGCAAGGTGGAATTGGTACGCCAGCACGACGAATGGGGAGAATCGTTTTTCTTCCGCCTGAACGGTGTACCAGTATATTCCAAGGGGGCAAACTATATTCCTTCTCATAGTTTTTTGCCTGAGGTAAAACCGGCTCAGTATCGGCGCATCATGCAAGAAGCTGTTTTTGCAAACATGAACATGCTCAGGGTATGGGGTGGTGGCGTGTATGAAGACGATTATTTTTACGATCTTGCCGATAGTCTCGGCCTGATGATATGGCAGGATTTTATGTTCGCTTGTGCTTTGTATCCTGGAACTGAAAATTTTTTGAACAATGTCAGAGCTGAGGCCATTGAGCAAGTTTCAAGGCTGCGTCGGCACCCCTCAGTAGTACTGTGGTGCGGAAACAATGAAAGTGATGAGGCCTGGCACAATTGGGGCTATCAGCAACTTTTCCGGATGAGCTCAGAAATTCAGGACACGATTTGGAACCATTATCAGCGATTATTTCATACAATACTACCTGAGGTTGTTAAAGCATATAGCCCCTCGGTTCCCTATGTAAGTACTTCTCCTCAAACCGGTTGGGGACGGCCCGAAAGTATGACAGCTGGCGACTCCCACTATTGGGGGGTGTGGTGGGGGAGAGAGCCCTTCGAAAAGTTTCAGGAAAAAGTACCTCGCTTCATGAGCGAATTTGGGTTTCAGGCCATGCCAGAAGTATCAACCCTTCGTAAAATACAACCTCTGGAATCCGACTCTTTATTTTCTCCCCAGCTTCGCTGTCATCAGAAGCATCCTACCGGTTTCGAGACCATCCAGGTTTACCTGGAGAGGGAAAAGCTTCATCCTCAAACCGTACAGGAATACATTTATCTTACCCAGTTAATACAAGCCAGAGGCATTGGATTGGGCATTGCTGCCCAACGATCTTCCAGGCCCCGCTGTATGGGTTCACTTTACTGGCAACTCAATGATTGCTGGCCCGTAACTTCTTGGTCTTCTGTAGATTTCCTGGGTAATCGAAAAGCACTTCATTTCACCGCCCGCGATCTCTACGATACGTTGGCACTTGCCTTATTCATTGAAAAAGGTTTTTTGAAGGTGTTTGCCCTGAATGACAATCCTTCGCAGAAAGAAGGTCAGTTTAAACTCAAAATTAGGTTTTTCGGTGGAAAAGAGAGACTCCTGACCTCTGAACGGGTGAAGCTTAATCCATTGTCTTCAAATGTATTGTATCAGTTGCCTGCCACCAGCCTTCCCCCGGCTGGCAATTATCTACTTGAGGCCACTTTGGCCAATCAAAAGTTTACAAGAACTACTACGCTGATTCCTGGAGTATTAGGAGAACTCTCATTGGAAAGGGCTCAAATAAAATACCGTATCGAACCCACTCAGGGTGGTTTTTTTCTCACGCTGACTACTGATAGGTTCGTACCCTGGCTTCAGCTCTACTTGCTGGAGACTCCTGCTCGGTTTTCAGATAATTTCGTTAACCTCTGGCCGGGAATTCCTCAGCGTATCTACTGCGAAACATCGCTCGACAAAAGCACTTTTGAACGACAGCTTCGCTTTTATTCTTTGAATGATTACCTAACCAAAAACAATAAACCATGAAAGGCTTGTTTAAACTTTTTCTTTGGGTGGCCGCTGTATCACTGCTGAGTTCTTGCAGCAGCAAGCAAGAAACCGGCCCAGATCCGGCCCGCTGGGTCGATCCATTTATCGGCACAGGAGGTCACGGACACACTTTTCCAGGAGCAACTCTGCCCTTTGGCATGGTGCAGGTTAATCCTCAAACCCGCCTCACCGGTTGGGATGGGTGCTCTGGCTATCATTACTCCGATAGTTTAATCTATGGATTTGCGCATACCGCGCTTAATGGAACGGGTGCTTCAGATTATGGAGACATTCTGATAATGCCAGTGGTAGGCAAACCTGTTTTTAGCAACACTGAATACAGTAGCCCATTTTCGAAAAAAACGGAACTTGCGGAGCCGGGATATTATCGGGTTAAACTGGAAAAACCCGATGTTTTAGCTGAAGTAACAGCAACTCACCGGGTGGGCTACCATCGCTATACCTTCCCTTCCACGCAGCAAGCTCTCCTTATCATCGATCTTCAGCATCGCGATCGAGTGCTGGATTCATGGATTGAAATTGTAAACGATCATGAAATAAGAGGGATGCGGCGAAGCTCCAACTGGGCGCGTGATATGGTCTGGTATTTTCACATGGAGTTTTCCCGCCCGTTTATAACTTACGGTATTGCGGTGAATGATACGCTGCATCAGGGTTTTGAAAAAGCTGAGGGGACTAACATCAAAGCATTTGTAGGATTTGATACCCAAAAGGACCCTGTGGTAGAAGTGAAAGTAGCCCTTTCAGGCGTCGATCCTGAGGGTGCCTTGAAAAACCTAAAAGCTGAATTACCGGGCTGGGACTTCGAGCAAACCCGCAAAAAAGCCCGCGATGAGTGGAATAGCGAGTTGGGCAAGTTTTATGTGAAAGGAGGAACAAAGAAACAGATGCGTGCATTTTACTCGGCCCTTTATCATGCCTTATTACAGCCCAATATTTATATGGATGTGGATGGTAGGTACCGGGGCATGGACCATAAAATTGATACTGCCCTTGATTTTAAGAACTATACGGTATTTTCACTCTGGGACACTTACCGCGCATGGCACCCTTTGATGACCCTCATCGATTCGACCCGCACCGTAGATTTCATTCGCACGATGCTCAATCAGTATGAAAAAAGCGGAAATCTACCCGTGTGGGAACTGGCAGCCAACGAAACCTGGTGTATGATAGGAAATCATGCCATACCCGTCATTGTGGATGCCTGGCTGAAAGGCATACGTGGATTTGATCCCAACCTGGCACTGCGGGCCTGTATGGCCAGTGTTAATGCCGATAGGGTAGGGTATCCCGTTTATAGAAAATATGGCTTCCTGCCCGGCAACAAGGAACATGAAAGTGTTAGCAAAACCCTTGAATATGCTTTCGACGACTGGTGCATCGCTCAGCTGGCCCGGAGCCTAAATGATGAAGAGACCTACCGGCACTACATTCAGGCCTCCCAGTTTTATAAAAACCTCTTTGATCCTTCCACTGGTTTCATCCGCCCGAGAATCTCAGGAACATGGCTTGAACCTTTCAATCCTACCACAGTAGATTGGAACTATACCGAGGCCAATGCCTGGCAATACAATTTCTATGTTCCGCACGATATTAATACCCATATCCGCTTAATGGGGGGCGACAGTGCTTATGCAGCCCGTCTGGATGAGCTTTTCAATACTACTTCAGAAGTTACTGGCCGCGACATGAAAGACATTTCAGGTCTTATC
Source organism: Bacteroidales bacterium (assembly GCA_049969475.1). GTDB lineage: Bacteria > Bacteroidota > Bacteroidia > Bacteroidales > TTA-H9 > UBA2030. The sequence continues at coordinate 26,157 of JBMFOU010000009.1, forward strand.
GGGCAATATGCCCATGGCAATGAACCCAGTCACCACGTTGCTTACCTTTACAATTTCGTGGGTCAGCCATGGAAAACCCAGGAAAAAGTCCGCTACATCATGGATCACTTTTATACTGACCATCCCGATGGTATTATTGGTAATGAAGATTGCGGGCAAATGTCGGCCTGGTTAATTTGGAGTGCCATGGGATTTTATCCTGTTAACCCGGCTTCTGGTATTTATATAATAGGAACCCCCTGGTTCGACGAAATGCAGGTAAAGCTCGAAAATGGCAAGACCTTAACTATTACGGCCATTCATCCCTCGGAGAAAAATTTCTATGTACAGGGCATTGAACTCAATGGAAAGCCACACACAGTTTCATACATAACCCATAAAGAATTGAAGGGCGGTAGTCATCTCCATTTTGTGCTGGGAAAGAAACCTTCTTCCTGGGCCACAGCCCTTGCCGACCGCCCTGTAGCTGAGGTGAAAGATGACCCGCTGGTGGTTTCACCCTACTTCATAGCCAGTGATACCCGTCTTAAAAAGCCAGTAACTGTACAAATGGCCACCATCACGCCAGGGGCTGAAATTTTCTATACCATGGATGGTTCACAACCCGACAAAAACTCCCAAAAATATACGCAGTCCCTCTTAATCGAAAGCACCACAAAGCTAACAGCCATTGCCTGGCATCGTCTATGGGGGTATAGTCACCCTGTGGATATGGAATTCATAAAAATTGACACCAATCGCAGCATACAGGTGCTGAGCCAGGTGCATCCCAACTACACGGCTGGAGGTCCTGAGGCCTTGATCGATGGACTCAGAGGGCCTGAAAATTGGAGGCTTGGCGGTTGGCAGGGCTATCAGAGAAATGATTTTGAAGCTATCGTCGATTTGGGTAAAGTGCAAAAAATTAGTTACCTCGCGGCAGGTTTTGTGCAGGATATTGGTGCATGGATTTGGGCCCCGAAAAAAGTAATTTTTGAAATTTCGGACGACGCACACCAGTGGAAACAACTTCTTTCGATTGATTCTCCACTGCCAATCGACGACTATCATGCGCAGAAACTTGACCTGGGTGGAAAAGTGAACTCTTTTGCAAGATTCATCAAGGTAAAAGCAATCAATCTGGGTAAAATCCCTCAATGGCACCTGGGGGCCGGAGGAGATGCCTATATCTTTATCGATGAAATTATAATACTCTGAAATAGAAAAACTAATCTGTAGATTAACCCACTGGCAGGCGGCCCTGAAGCAGGCAGGTAGTAATGGAATCCTGGCCTGGCCTTCTTTAGAGCACGCCTGCTTTCTTTTTTCACGAAGACGAGATTTGGCCAGGGGTTTTTAAATAATATAACAGGTTATGGAAAGATTATTCCAAGAATCAATAGTATTATATAAATTATTTTTTGCTATTTAAAACCTTTAAAACCAATCCGTTTGCATCGCGCAAACTCAGACTCTACATAGAAAATGACTTGGAAATTTGCTGAATTCAAAAATTACCGTACCTTTGCAGCGCAAACAAGGCAAACGGGAGCTTAGCTCAGTTGGTTCAGAGCACCTGCCTTACAAGCAGGGGGTCACAGGTTCGACTCCTGTAGCTCCCACCCCGATAGAAAAGACTATAATTTATAAAAACAGCACCCTGAGCGTAGCCGAATTGCACCCTGAGCGTAGCCGAAGGGTGCTTTTTTTTTGAGCGTAGCCGAAGAGCACCCTGAGCGAAGCCGAAGGGTGCTATTTACCATCATTCTGCTACCTTTGCAGATATTTACCCAAGCATCGAATGACCAGCAATAAGACTATACAATATTTATTTGTTACTGCCTTTTTGTTTTCTCTTTTCGCCTGCCAACCGGCCCGCCGTTTGCCTGAAAAGCAATATTTGCTGGTAAAGAATGAGGTGATAATGGAGCCCCAAAAAGAAAAAGGGGTAAAAGCGTCATCCCTTCAAACTTACATCTTGCAACCCGCTAACAAGAAGTTTCTATTTTTCTTCCATGCCAATCTTTGGCTTTATAATGCTACGTCCCATTGGAAGTCGGTGAAAATGAAGAACTGGATTAGGCGCATCGCCGGCCGCCCTCCTGTTTTGTTCGACTACACTCAGGCTGATGCCTCTGCCAGAAACCTCTCCCGACATTTGAACAATCTGGGTTATTTTGGCAATCAAGTGAATTATAAGGTTGATATAGTTAATAAGAAAGCCAGAGTCAAATATTTTGTAAATCTGCCAGACCGGCCTTATAGCATAAGGGAAGTCAAGCTTGAATGTCTTGATACATTAGTTTGCCGTGAAGCTTCTGAAATTTTGAAAACCAGTACTTTATCGAAAGGCCAGCCTTACAATTTTTATCTGCTCAATCAAGAGCGCGAACGTATGGCCCGTGAAATGCGCAACCGGGGATTTTATTATTTCTCCACCGATTTTATTTTTTATGAAATTGATAGTCTGATCGGTAACCGGCAACTCGATATTCACCTAATAATCCGTAATCCCCGGATTTTTGTTGGGATGGTAGGGGATCAGCCAGTATATAAAAACCTCAAGCACAATCGGTTTTCCATCCGAAGGATTTATGTTTATCCCCAGTTCGACCTTCGTAGTGAAACAGGTGCCTGGTCGGATACCTTATTCTACAAATCGCCAGGGCTAGAAAACGATACCAATGCCGCCAGCATGTTTCTTATTTATAATAACAGGCTTCGTATCCGTCCGGCTGCTCTCCGGCAGGCCATTTATTTTTCCCGTGGCGGTTTATATAACTTCAGCGCCGTCGATAATACCTATAAAAGTTTGTCAGATCTCCCTATCTACCGGTATGTGAATTTAGAATTCAAGGAAGCAGATACAACCGGTATTAATCAGACACGCCTGGGATGGTTGGATGCTCATATTCAGCTCTCGCGCACCCAGGTCCATGGCATCTCCTTCGAAACTGAGGCAACTAATACCGGCGGAGATCTGGGTATATCGGGTAATGTCGTTTATCAGAATAGAAATTTGTTTCGTGGTGGAGAATTATTGCGCCTCCGACTTCGTGGAGCAGCCGAGATGCAAAAAAGTTTTGGAACCCCGCAGCAAAACAAATTGTTCCTATTTAATACTTATGAGACGGGTGTGGAAGCCTCGCTCACCATTCCCCGCTTTATTGGGCCTGTCAGAAATGATTATTTTCCCGCTCACCTGAAACCCAGAACGAGTTTCAACTTGGGTTACAACTATCAGGATAGACCCGACTACCGGCGTTATATAACCAATGTTGGGCTTACCTACCGTTTCCGGCGCAACGAATTTAGCGAGCATCAGCTTACTCCACTTGAGGTGAATGGTATTAAAATCTATGCTACACCCGAATTTCAGGCCCTTATCGACAGCATCGACGATCAGGGCATTCGCAATCAGTATTCCAACCATCTGATTCCATCCTTACGGTACAGCTATATATTTTCAGACCAGTTGCTGGGTAAGGTAAAAGATTTCAAATATTTCCGTTTTTACTTTGAATCAGCCGGCAATCTGGTTTATCTGGTGAATAAAATATCGGGTGCAAACCGAAATTTGGATGGGGATTACACGCTTTTCGGTATCAGATATGCTCAGTTTGTTAAAACTAGTTTCGATATCCGTTTTTTTAAAATGTGGGATGCATACAATGTGCTTGCATTCAGAATTTTCACTGGTGTAGCTTTACCCTATGGAAATTCAAACTATTTGCCGTTTGAAAAAGGCTTTTTCGGTGGGGGGGCCAATGGTATGAGAGGCTGGGCTTTACGTTCTCTGGGGCCAGGAGACTATTCTCCTTTGCAAGGAAGAACCTATAATCGAATGGGTGATATGCAACTGGAAACTAATTTCGAGTACCGATTTCCTATTTATGGTGCTTTCAGGGGAGCATTGTTTGCTGACCTGGGCAATATATGGCTGGTGCGGGAAAATCCGCTATATCCCGGAGGAATTTTCAATCCTGGCAGTTTTTACAAACAATTTGCATTAGATGGCGGCCTTGGCTTTCGCCTCGATTTTACCTATTTCGTATTTCGTCTCGACGCAGCCCTACCTATTCTCGACCCCGCCCGTCCCCGCGGAAACTATTATGTTCTTCCTGAGACACGATTTTCTTCGTTGGTCTGGAATTTTGGAATTGGTTATCCCTTCTGATAAATTGAGAGCTTCAATGAATTACGACCAAGCAGTAGAATACATATTTAGCCACCTACCCATGTTTACGCGTATAGGCGGAGCAGCTTATAAAGCTGATTTGAGCCGTACCCTCCACTTATGTCAAGCGGCAGGAAATCCACACCTGTCATTTAAAAGTATTCACGTGGGGGGAACTAATGGAAAAGGTTCTGTGTCCTCATTTCTAGCCTCAGTATTCATGGAGCATGGATTTAAAACCGGGCTTTTTACCTCTCCTCATTTGATCGATTTCAGGGAGAGAATTCGTATGAATGGAGAAATGATCCCTAAAGAATTTGTAGCAGATTATATTACCTATAATCAACCTTTATTCAGCCGTATTGAACCCTCATTCTTTGAAATGAGTTTTGCCCTGGCTGCCGAATATTTTAAGCAAAGCCGCGTCGATATTGCAATTATTGAAGTAGGTATGGGCGGCAGGCTCGATTCTACCAACGTCATTACTCCCGAGGTTTCTATAATCACTAACATTGGCAACGACCATAAGCAATTTTTAGGTGACACGCTTGATAAAATTGCCTGGGAGAAAGCCGGCATAATTAAAGAAGGAGTTCCTGTAGTAATTGGGGAGCATCAACCCGAAACCGATGCGGTTTTTATCACAAAAAGCCAATCGCAGCGAGCCCCTTTGTATTTTGCCGAGGACCTTTTTCATCTTCAGGATACTTGGGATGACGGTGCCTTTTTAAAACTTCACTATCAGGATCTTTCTGATAATAAATCAGTGAGTATTGAGAGTCCCCTGCGGGGGATTTATCAGCAAAAAAATATACTCACAACCCTGGCGGCCCTCAAAGTATTGCAGGGAAGGGATTATAAGATAGATGAGGGCAGGATTAAAGCCGGGTTTGAGAAGGTAATTCTAAATACAGGGCTGGCAGGGCGGTGGCAGGTAATGAAAAAACGGCCGCTGGTGGTGGCAGACATTGCCCACAATGAACCAGGTATCCGCGTTCTCATGGAGCAGGTCAGACAACATACGTTCAGTCATCTTCACTTAGTTTTGGGAATGGTTGCCGACAAGGATAGTGCACAGATTTTACCCTTGTTGCCATCCGATGCTACCTACTATTTCTGCCGGCCTGATATTCCCCGGGGCAAAGAAGCAGCTTTACTTGCGCAGGAGTCAGCTGAATTTGGGCTTCAGGGAGAAACTTATCCATCGGTTAGATTAGCCGTAGAGGCTGCCTTAAATGACGCAGGGCCTGAGGATATGGTGCTTATCACTGGCTCAGCTTTTGTGGTAGCCGAGGCTCTAAACTCAGAATTGTTTTTAGTGTAAATGAAAATTTTTGAAAGGTCATGCGTCTTATTTGAAACGCTGCGAAATTGAAGAGCTTTCTCCTTTTTTTCATAGCATGCACAATAATCGTAATTAGCTGGCCGAGAGCACAGGCTACCCCAACAGTAAGTACCCCAGCTGAGACCACGGTGGGATACTACATGAAGAAGGCAGCCCAGGCCGCATCCCAGGAGCAATTTCTTGAATCCATAATTTTCTGCACTTATGCATTGAAAACCGATAGCCTTCATGCTGATGCCTGGTACTTAAGAAGTTATGGCTACTTTTCGCTAGGAAATTTAAATCAGGCATTGTCGGATATTAATATGGCACTGGCCATCAGCGAGTCGGGAAGCTACTATCTTCTGAAATCTAAAATCAATTTTGCCCTCCGAAAGTATTTGGATGCATGGAGAGATTTTAACCGGGCCCGAAAAATAGACCCTCTGATTTCTATACTCTCTATCACTGGCTCCGTTTTTTCTCCTATCTTGCCGGGGAAAAAATAGTTTAACCCATCCATGGTACTTAATTATATCTGGCTGGCTTTTTTTGCAGTAGCATTTGTGGTAGCGGTTTTTAAATTTATTGTTTTTCAAGATTATACCATTTTTGAAGCCTTGCTAAATGCTACATTTGACAATGCCAAAACGGGTTTTGAGTTATCGTTGGGGCTTACCGGCGTGATGACTCTGTGGTTAGGAGTTATGAGGGTGGGTGAGAAAGCAGGAGTGGTAGAGTGGTTGGCCCGAGCCATGAATCCCTTGTTCCGTAGGTTATTCCCCGACATTCCTGCCCACCATCCCGTACAGGGCACCATGATGCTAAATTTTGCTGCCAATATGCTTGGGCTCGATAATGCAGCTACCCCAATGGGACTGAAAGCGATGAATCAGTTGCAGGAATTAAATCCTGATAAAGAGAAGGCCTCCAATGCAATGATTATGTTTTTGGTTATCAATACTTCAGGCCTCACTCTCATACCTATTAGTATCATGGTTTACAGGGCTCAGTTGGGAGCAGCTCACCCTGCTGATATTTTTCTACCTGTATTATTCGCCACCTTTATTTCTACACTCGTAGGCATTATTTCTGTATCTATCTATCAGCGAATCAATCTGTTTAATCGGACCGTGCTGGCTTATCTGGGAGGTTTTTCCTTGCTGGCAGGTATTCTTATTGGGTGGTTTTCAAGCCTGAGCGAAGATCGCCTCAATGAGGTTTCGACAGCTATCTCCAGTTTTTTACTATTTTCTGTCATCGTTTTTTTCTTCGGAAGGGCATTCGTGCGTAAAGTTAATGCTTACGATGAATTTATTGAGGGCGCTAAAGAAGGGTTTCAGATTGCTATCCGCATTATTCCGTATCTGGTGGCTATATTAGTAGGAATAGGCGTTTTTCGAGCTTCAGGGTCCATGGATGCATTTATCAACGCCTTGAGTTGGTTTTTTGAAAGAATAGGTGTCGATACCTCTTTTACAGGAGGCCTTCCTGTGGCTTTTATGAAACCCTTAAGTGGTAGTGGGGCTCGGGGTCTAATGTTAGAAGCCATGAATCACTACGGACCCGATTCCTTTGTGGGGCGTCTTTCCTGTGTGCTGCAAGGATCCACTGATACCACTTTTTACATTCTTGCTCTTTATTTTGGTTCGGTGGGTATTAAAAACTCACGGTATGCTCTTACGGCAGGCCTAATTGCTGACTTAGCAGGAATTATCTCAGCAATTTTAATCTCCTATCTGTTTTTCTAATTTCTGGAATAAAATCCTATCCTGCTTGCTCCATTACTACAATGATTGGAGCAAAAAAGGTTTATTTTTTAAATTAAACTATTGTTAATCAATAAACTATTTATTATTGATTGATTACTCATGAATTCGAAAATTATTAATACTCATTAAATCAATATTATAGAATAACTGAGTAGAAAGGCTGTTAAAAAAATTTATAAAAAAATTACTATTAATGGAATAAAATTACAAAATTTGATAAAAAATTATTAATTTTGTCCATTGCTTGAAAAATTAAATGGGCAGAAAGACGCTTGGGATCTGGATTTCATGGGGTGTTTTTTTATTTTTTGGGAAAAACCCTCTATGGGCACAGAGTTCGTGCATCCCGGGTACCCCTTCCTACGTGGTAGACCTCACTTCGAGCCCTTACACTTATTGGGACAGTCCAAATGTTTCAAGAAGTGGCAATTGTTGTTCAACTTCAAATAATTGCGTAGAATTCATCGTTTATCTGCATCCCTTGTCGGGTGGAGTCGTATTAAAAATTACCAGTGGGGCCATGCCGCCAGGTTCCATGTATTACCGGGCTGATTGCGGTGCTAAGATCCCCATTGGAGATTCTATGTGCCTTACAGGGACGGGGCCTTTCTCCATTACCTTTTGCAAACCAGGCGGTAATCCCAACACCTACCGAATCTCTTCTTTTGCTAGACCCGCTGCTTCGCCTGATCTTCACATTCAGGCAGGATGCAGTGCCACGTTATGGGCCGTCGGGTTTAATCAATCTTCCATATTATGGAAATCGATTTATCCCGGTGCGCAGGGAACCTACGACTCCTGGTTGAGTTGTACCAATGAGTGTGATACAGTTGTAATTACTCCAGGTGTCAATCCGCCGCCTTATATTGATTACATGGTTTCAGGAACCCCTGAGAGTGATTGCAGTACCGTCCTTTCAGATACTGTAAGGGTCTACATCCTGCCGGCCCTCCAGGTCGAAGTAGTTCCTGATAATCCTATAGTTTGCTACGATTCATCCACCACCACCGTTTATGCTAGTGTAAATGGCGGGTTAGCTCCTTATTCCGTTTTATGGAGTAATGGCTCGACTTCCACAGTAGCCCATTTGCCTTCGGGCCCTCAATGGTTGCGTATAAAAGATCAGTCTGATTGCCCTGCTGATACGGTTTTTTTTATGGTTTCAGAAATTACTACCCCTCCCATGGTTGAAACAGGAGATGATATCTATGTATGCTACAATGAACCTTTTATTGAATTGAATGCGGTTTATCAAGGATGCCGGGGCGTAGAATGGAGTGGGGGCACAGGCAGTTTTTTCCCTTCCGCTTCCAGTCCCCACGTCTGGTATTATCCTTCAAATAATGATCGCCTTAGCGGACAGGTAACCCTAACAGTTACCACCACCGACACCCTCAATTGTTCAGCGGCTGTAGACTCCCTAACTATATTTTTCAGAATAAAGCCCATAACCTCAGCCATTTTTCATTATTGAAAAACCAAAGCTTAAAAAAATTACCATTATGAAACAGATGTACCGTTTTTTCATTGCACTTATGGGAATTGGGGTTTCCCTTGTTGGGAGAGCCCAGACTCCTATAACTACCAATCCCGATAGCACCTGCGTCGGAGCCGTCGGCGAATCTTACTTTGTTAATCCAGTTTCTGGAAGCACCTTTTATTGGTTTGTCACAGGCACCGGGCATACACTTCATTCCAACAATACGCACGAGGTCACAGTAGACTGGAGTCATATTCCCGGAGTCGATACGCTTAAGGTCCTTCAAATCGACCAGTAGAGCTGTCCGGCTGATACGGTTAAAATTGCTGTAGTAAGAGTGCCCTTACCTACTGCTATGGCAGGTACAGACGCAACCATTTGTAGCAATGGCTCTTTTACTCTTTCAGAGGCCAACGCAACGAATTTTAAAACTTTGTTGTGGACATCCTCGGGTGATGGTGTGTTCTCAGACCCATCGGTCTTGCATCCTACTTATACTCCAGGCCCTAATGATAAAGCTGCAGGAAGTGTGACCCTCACGCTTATGGCCAATCCCATTAGTCCCTGTGCGGTAGCTGCAACGGATGCAATGGTTCTCACCCTTGTTCCTGAGGCTGTTGTAAATGCTGGTGCCGATGCCCAACTTTGCAGCAATGGTACCTATGCTCTGGCAGATGCTACTGCCTCTAATTATACGGCCTTACAATGGACCACATCAGGCGATGGCAATTTCTCGGATGCCACAAGTCTTCATCCGGTGTATACTCCTGGCCCTGGAGATATAGCAGCAGGAACCGTAACCTTAACATTGACAGCTACCTCTGCCTCCCCTTGTAACAACCCCGTGTCGGATGATGTAGTACTAACCATAGTGCCCGCACCTGTGGCTCAGGCAGGCCCCGATGCTACTCTCTGCTGGGGTGAAGTGTATTACCTTGATAATGTAGTAATTCACAACGCTGTTAATATTACCTGGACCACTTCTGGTACGGGTACTTTCAATAATCCCAATATCCAAAACCCGATTTATACACCCTCAGTTCAGGATTGTCAAAATGGAAGCGTAACGCTTACCCTTACTGTAACAGGAACTTCGCCTTGCACCGAAGCTGTAAGCACCCGCCAACTCATCTATCGTCCCAAACCCGTTACAGGACCTATTTTGCATTACTAAAATAAACAATGTGTACCGGAGATCCCAGAAGGCTGCCTCATAAAGAGGCAGCCTCTTTTTGTCAACCCATAATCATTTATTCATAACTTTATTACAATTTCCTTATATAACTAATCTTTTCTTATTTTTGCACGCTAAAAAAACAGGACATAATGAGTAAGAAAAAAGAAAACACCGAAGAAAAAATTGAAGCGGTTGAGCAGGCGCTAACCAAAACCGAGCGTTTCATAGAAGAAAATCAAAAACCTATCATGATTGGGGTAGGTGCCATAATTCTTGTGGTTCTTCTCATTCTGGGATATCAAAAGTTTATTGCAGCTCCCAGAGAACTTAAAGCCCAAAACGAGATTTTTATGGCACAAAATTATTTTGAGCAGGATTCTTTGTATAAAGCGCTCAATGGAGATGGTCAATATGCCGGTTTTCTTGAGATTATCGATAAATATGGTTCCACCAAAACGGGTAATTTGGCTAAATACTATGCGGGTATTTGCTATCTCAAAATGGGAGAGTTTGAAAATGCCATCAAACACTTAAAGAAATTTGATTCTGACGATCCCTTGACTTCTTCTATGGCGCTGGGTGCTATAGGCGATGCTTACCTCGAGCTGGGTAAAAACGCAAAGGCAATTGACTATTACAAAGAAGCCGCAGAAGAAGAAAATGAATTTACCACACCCGCATTTCTCTTCAAGGCTGCCCAAACTTATGAATTGGACAATAATTATAAAAACGCACTTGAATTGTATGAAAAAATTAAGGCCGATTATCCACGCAGCTACGAAGGCCGCGATATCGACCGTTTCATTGCTAAAGCCAAAGGAATGCTGAAATGAAATTTCTGGATACTTTTGAAGCCTGACTCTTCAAACCCAGCTGAGAGTCAGGCTTTTTATTTTATTCATTATTGATAAGTGAAGATGGAAAAACCACGTATCGTTTACATGGGTACACCCGAATTTGCGGTAGCCCCTTTACAGGCATTAATGGAAGCTGGCTATCCTGTTATTTCTGTCGTAACCGTGCCCGACAAACCTGCAGGCAGGGGACAGAAAATAACTCCCAGTGCCGTGAAAGCATTTGCCAAGCAAAATGACCTTCCGATTTTGCAACCTTTAAGCTTACGAGATAGGGAGTTTCTAAATCAACTGCATGCACTTCATCCAGACCTAATCATTGTGGTGGCTTTTAGAATCCTGCCCAGAGAGGTTTTTACCTCACCACCCCTGGGTACTTTTAATCTGCATGCCTCTTTGCTACCTGCTTACAGGGGTGCTGCTCCCATTCAGCGGGCTATTATGAATGGAGAAACCCAGACAGGCCTAACAACTTTTCTTCTTGATGAAGGGATCGATACTGGTAAAATATTATTCCAGCGGCCCCTGCAGATCGGCTCATCTGAAACTGCTGGTGAGCTTCACGATCGCATGATGCTGTATAGTCCGGAAATTACCTTGGCCACGGTTGAGTTCCTTTGGAATGGAATTGTCCCTCAAAATTCTGATCTTAAATTGGTGAATGCCCATCAACCAGTGGAAGTCTCTAATCTTCCAACAGCCCCTAAAATTTTAAAGGATGATTGCCAGATACATTGGAATAATTCTACTATTCAAATTTACAATCAAATAAGAGGGCTCAGCCCATATCCTGCAGCTTTCACCATCATTCAAAACCAGGAAGGAATAACTTTGCAATTGAAGATTTTCAGCGCTGAAATGATTCAGCCGCACCAGGTAGAATCATCTGGTCTCATTTCTCAGGAGGTTGCTCCCGGCACATTACTGACCGATAAAAGTAAATTGCTGATAATAAAAACTAAAGACGGATTTTTAAAAATTAATGAAGTACAGTTGCAAGGTAAAAAGCGATTATCCAGTGAAGAATTTTTGCGCGGCTTCAGAATGGAAACCCCTTGGCATGCATGTTGAATATAATATTTATCCAAATCATTGTTTTTGAGTAGATTATGTACAGATTCAAGAGAAAAGCCTTTTCATTACAATAAAAGTAATTCAAGTCAAGAGGGGGTAAAAAAGCCAATTATCAGACTTTCTTAGGTACATCGGGGAGGTAGGTTAATGAGAAAATTATTAACAAAATGCCTATTTTATTAACTTTTTTTCGCAAATCCCTTAGAAACACTTGCATTGGAAAACATATTATTTAAATTTGCAATACCGTTGAATGTTAACTAAAACCTATCCAACAATGAACAAAGCCGAGTTAATTAATGCAATTGCTGCCAACAGCGGACTGAGCAAGGCAGCTTCAAAAAAAGCCCTCGATGCTACCGTAGCAGCCATCACCGATGCGCTCAAAAAAGGTGAAAAAGTATCCCTGATTGGTTTCGGTACCTTTGGTGTAGCTAAACGCAGTGCCCGTACCGGCCGTAACCCCAAAACCCAACAGGTGATGCAGATTCCCGCAAAAGCTGTTGTAAAATTTAAACCCGGAAGTGAGCTTAGCAAGGTTGTTAAGTAATTCTTTCTGGTGATTGTGTTTGAGGCTGTCTGCTGCCAGACAGCCTCTTACTTTTTATAATAAAGTCATGATTTCCAGACGAAAAGATCACCCTCTGTTTTTTCAATCTTACCGCTTTCCTGTAAAAACTCAATTACCTGCAAAACATCATTTTCATCAACAGTCTCATTTAATTGCTCCAAAATCTGTCTCAGACTCAATGGCGAGGCTTTTAGAAGAGGTTTTATTTGTTCAAGAATTTGTTTGAATTCATAATCGCTGAGGTTTACTTTATTTCTCTTAACACAATAGTCGCAAAACCCGCAGCGTCGGCTTTCTTTTTCACCAAAATAGGCCAGCAGGAGCTGGCTGCGACAATGCCTGTCGTCGGTAACATATTGCAGCATGGCCTCGAGACGTTGTCGGGCTGCTTCTTTTCGGAGTTTATAGGTTTCGGGCGAAAGAAAAAAAGAGCCAGGATCAATCCTCTCGCTTACAAAAGTTAACTGCGGCTTATTGGTTCGTGGAATATAGCTCAGAATCTCTATTTTATCAAGCTCTTTAAGCATGATTTCAACATCAGCCACACTCAGCCGCAGGGTAGCAGCAATATTTTCTTCGCTAATGCGACAATAATCGGTAAAAAGGCGTCCTCCATATAGGCGGGTAAGGGCTTTTATAATGGCAGTGTATCGCTTGTTTTCTACCTGAAAACGGTAAATACCCTCGTTGTTGAGGCGGAAAACTATTTGAGAGGGTGTATCCACTGCATCAGAGAGGGCAATGTAACCGTCCTGTTCAAGTATTCGAAGCGCGTTATAGACGATTATTGGTTTTAGGTTGTATTCCGCTGCAAAATTGTTTAAATCGAAATCAAAAGATTTATCCTTACCAGCGCCAACAGCCAATTTGTAATAATTTCCCAGAGCTTTATAAATTTCACCGATAACCTTTGGCATTGGCCAGGAATTTTCGAAGTGTTCAGTGATTTCTTGAATATCGGTATCGTCGTAAAGCAGAATACCCCAAGCCCGCTGACCGTCGCGTCCTGCACGGCCGGCTTCCTGAAAGTAGGCCTCTGGCGAGTCGGGAATATCTACATGCACCACAAAGCGGACATCCGGTTTGTCGATCCCCATTCCGAACGCATTAGTGGCCACCATTACCCGCGCTTCACCATTCATCCATCGCTTTTGTTGCAAGTCGCGTTCCGCAGGCGGAAGCCCGGCATGATACACTCCTGCTGTAATCCTGTTATTTATCAAAAACCGAGCAATCTCGGCCGCTCTTTTACGATTTCTCACATACACAATACCACTGCCTCCAAGTCGCCTGGCAATACTCAGCAAACGCCGGCCTTTATCGGGCTCCTTCTGCACTACATAAATCAAATTGGGTCGGCCAAATGTTTTGCTAAATACATTGCCCTCTCTAAAGGCTAGTTTGTCCTGAATATCTTTTACCACCTGAGGCGTGGCCGTGGCTGTTAGAGCAATGAATGGTACATTTGGAAATTCATTTCTGATTTCGGCAATGCGCAGGTAGGGTGGCCGGAAATCGTATCCCCACTGCGAAATGCAATGTGCCTCGTCAACTGCCACCAGTGAAAGGTTCATATAAGGCAAACGGTGGCGAAACATGTCGGTAAGCAGGCGCTCGGGTGAGAGATACAGAAATTTTAGCTTTCCATAGGTGGCATTGTCCAATACGCGTTCAATCTGATAATGATTTAACCCCGAATAGACAGCCTCGGCGCTTATATTCTTCTTCTTGAGCGCTTCCACCTGGTCTTTCATAAGGGCAATAAGAGGAGAAACTACGATACACAAGCCAGGCAGAACCAGACCAGGCACCTGATAACAGATGCTCTTACCGCCCCCGGTGGGCAGCAAAGCCAAAGTGTCCTTGCCTTCCAAAACCGACAGGATAATCTCTTCCTGTAATGGCCTGAAAGTCTGGTGTCCGAAGTATTCCTTCAAAATCCTGTATATCTCAGGCCGTGTATCCATAGATTACTGGTTTTTCCCATTTCCAAAAATATTAAACTTTGCATCAATTTCGGTGTAACTTCCTTTGTTTACCTTTGTCAAAACAAATAAAAACGATGGATCCATTAGTTTACATTCTGTTTGTTTTCACCTTTTTCCCCGCCGTGCTCTGGACTATATTCAGAGACAACGGTATTGCGCCTTACAAAACTTTGATTCCTTTTTATAATTACTATCTATGGAATAAGCTGATTGGGAAACCGTTGTATTGGTATCTGCTGCTCTTCATGCCATTTATCAACGTATTCATGGTATTTCTCATGATTGTTGAAATGGCCAAATGCTATCAAAAGTACGATTTGGGTCCTCAGGCGCTGGCCGTACTGGTTCCAGTGGTTTATCTGCCCTATCTCGGAGCCTCTCCCAACGAGAAATATCTAAATCCTGCTCAAAGACCGGTTATTAAAAAGAGTAGTCTGCGCGAGTGGGTGGATGCCATCATTTTCGCAGTTGTGGCTGCTACTATTATCCGTATGTTCCTTTTCGAGGCATATACCATTCCAACCTCCTCCATGGAAAAATCTTTGCTTGTGGGCGATTATCTTTTTGTAAGTAAAATTGCCTATGGGCCTAAAATACCGAACACGCCCTTGTCGTTTCCTTTTGTTCATCATACTCTTCCTCTTACAAAATATACCAAGTCGTTTGTGGAATGGATCAAGCTGCCCTATTACCGTTTTCCAGGCCTGGGGAAGGTGAAACGTAACGACCCGGTGGTTTTCAATTACCCCAGTGGCGACACAGTGATTTTGGAACGACAGAATGAGGATTACTATCGGGTAGTACGCATGGCTGAACAGGAAGCTCAGTATCGCTTCGGTTCTCGTTACTATCCTGGAATGGGGCGTAAAATGATTTGGGAACAATATCACGTGACCTCGCGGCCGGTCGACAAGCGTGAAAATTACATCAAACGTTGTGTGGCATTGCCCGGCGATACCTTGCAGATTATTGATCAACAGGTATATATCAATGGTAAACCTGGTTTTAACCCGCCTCAGATGCAGTTTACCTATCGCATCCTTACCCAAGGAAGACCTTTAAGCAAACGGGTACTCGATAAAATCGGAGTTTCGGCCGAAGATGCTGAAATGTACAGTGCCTATGGCATTTTACCTTTGACAGATGGTATGGTGAAAGAACTGAAGAGTGTGCCGGGAGTTTTGAAAGTAGAGAGAAACCTAATGCCTGCCGGCATGTGGTCGCCTGATATCTTCCCCTTCGACTCTGCCTATCGTTGGAATATTGACAATTTCGGCCCCCTATATATCCCTAAAGCCGGCGATGTGGTGAGTATTACCCCCGAAACCCTTCCTCTTTACCGTCGCATTATTGAAGTTTACGAAGGAAATAAGTTGGAAACCAAAGGAAAGGATATTTTTATTAATGGTGCCAAATCCGATACTTATACTTTAAAACAGGATTATTACTGGATGATGGGCGACAACCGGCACAATTCGGCCGACTCGCGCTACTGGGGCTTCGTTCCTGAAGACCATATTGTGGGTAAGGCGGTTTTCGTTTGGCTCTCGCTCGATAAGGACAAAACCCTGAGCGAAGGTAAAATCCGCTGGAATAAAATGTTCAGAATACCAAAATAAACCATCTGACTGTCCCACAAAGTTTTGGGTGGGTCTGATTTATCAGCGCGTTTAAAAAGAAAATAAAGACTCTACTAAAATCAAAGAGGCTGTCTCAAAATTCTGGGGCAGCCTCTTTTTACATAGGGCTTTCACCCCGGCCTGAGGTTAGACCCGAATGCATCCATTGAATTACAATGATTGCAACGCTTGAGCCCTAGAATTCCCGGGTACCATTTATTCAGTCGGCTTTAAGCTTGAGCATTTGGCATTACCTGCTCAAAAAATTAATGGTAATTGTATGAAAACAAATAGATTAACGCCCTTCTGAGAATTTAACCCCACATTTCAATCCAATGGTTCGAGAAAATTCGTTGGTTTCGATTAATTCCTGGTTCATGTAAGCGATTAAGGAATTATTGCTGTTCAATTTAGCTTTCATTAACATGCTATTGAAAAAAACTCAGAGGACAACAAAAAATGAAGCTGCCTCGACTTTTGAGACAGCCTCCAATTAAATGGAAATAAATCTTCAGGTTAGAAGTACTACTTAGCAAAGCTAATAGCCCTGGTTTCTCTGATAACTGTAATTTTAATCTGGCCTGGATAGGTCATTTCTTCCTGAATCTTTTTCGATAGTTCGTAAGAGATACGACTGGCATCGTTGTCGCTAACCTTATCGGCACCTACGATTACACGCAACTCACGACCGGCTTGAATGGCAAAGGTTTTAACCACACCGGGATAGGAGAGAGCCATTTCTTCGAGTTTGTGCAGACGTTGCATGTAAGCTTCTACCACCTCGCGGCGGGCCCCCGGTCGGGCACCCGAAATGGCGTCGCATACCTGCACGATGGGTGCCAAAAGTGTAGTCATCTCCACCTCTTCGTGGTGAGAACCAATGGCATTGCAAACATCGGGCTTTTCTTTATACTTTTCTGCCAGGGTCATTCCCAACAAGGCATGGGGGAGATCCGATTCGTTGTCGGCAACTTTGCCAATATCGTGTAGTAGACCAGCCCGCTTGGCCTTTTTAGGATTGAGGCCTAGTTCGGCGGCCATGTTGGCACACAGCCGGGCCACTTCTTTGGAGTGGTGAAGGAGATTTTGCCCATACGATGAACGGTACTTCATCTTGCCTACAAGCCTGATCAGTTCAGGATGCATTCCGTGAATGCCCAGCTCCATGACCGTACGCTTTCCGGTTTCAATGATTTCCTGTTCGATTTGTTTTTCTGTTTTGGTAACTACCTCTTCAATGCGGGCGGGGTGAATACGGCCGTCAGTTACCAGTTTTTGCAGGGAAAGACGTGCTATTTCCCTTCGTATGGGATCGAAGCTGGAGAGAAGGATAGCATCGGGCGTGTCGTCGATGATAATCTCTACGCCTGTAAGAGACTCCAATGCACGTATATTGCGCCCTTCGCGACCAATGATGCGGCCTTTGATTTCTTCGCTTTCGATATTGAAAACCGAAACCGAATTTTCGATGGCATGCTCCACGGCTGTGCGCTGAATGGTCTCAACCACAATTTTTCGGGCTTCGTTCTGCGCTGTAATCTTAGCCTCGTCCATAATATCTCGCACGAAAGCCATAGCTTCATTGCTTGCTTCTTCCCTGATGGTTTCTATGAGCTGGTTTTTGGCTTCTTCCTGAGTCATGCCAGATATTCTCTCGAGCATTTCAGTTTTTTCGCGAAGCGCTTTTTCAAGCTCTTTCTCTTTTCTTTCCATTTCTTCCATCTGGGTGTTGAGCGTGATACGCATCACTTCTGCTTCTTTGAGCTTTTTCTGCAATTCTTCGCTGCGCTGATTGAGTTGTTGCTCGCGTTGCTTAAGTTTGGTTTCCAAACGCAGCAAGTTGTTGTTTTTTTCGTTAATTTCCTGCTCGTTGACCAGTTTGAG
This sequence comes from Bacteroidales bacterium, assembly GCA_049969475.1. Taxonomy (GTDB): domain Bacteria; phylum Bacteroidota; class Bacteroidia; order Bacteroidales; family TTA-H9; genus UBA2030. The sequence goes on from JBMFOU010000009.1 coordinate 44,056, forward strand.
TTGTAATATTTCCTCACGGGCCTGAGAGAGCTTTTCTTTACGCAGAATTTCTGCTTTTTCTTCTGCATCGCGCAAAATCAGGTTACTGGCTGATTGCGCATTTTTCTTGATAAAGATAGCCGTAATGGCGCTGGCAATTGCCGCGGCAGCAAGAATCAGAATCAAGGACAGTATTACATTCATAGTCAATAAGTTTTTAGTAGGGAAAAGAAAAAACCCGCGGACAATCCTGAAGTGTTGAAACCCCTGAAGTACAGGTTTAGGGTTGCCCTGTATGCCTCAGTCTTCCACCGTCTCCGCCATGCGAAGACCCTGCAAGCAGGGTGTGGCCTGACTTCAGCAACAGTGAGACTCCCCTGAAGTGATTACTGTTGAGTTTGCAAACTTGATGAATTGCCGCGGGCTGTTTTTTATGCCGGTGTCAAAGAACGTTCAGATGTAAGGGTCTATGAGTTGCTCAAGGGCCTGTATCCGTTGATTGAGTAATTGTTCGTCATGCAAGGCAGTGCGTCTTTCTGTTTCTGACCTTACGGCCATTTCTAAGGAAACCATAGCCAGCAAGTCCTGATAATCAGTATAAAAATACATTTCCGTGTATCGCTTCAACTGCTGGTTAACTTCAAGTGCTGCTTTTCTTACGAGTTCTTCTTCCTCCTTTTTTACTGTTAGCCGATAGTTTCTATCTGCAAGGGTGATGGTTATGGTAATCTCATTCATAAGAAAGAATGCCGTGCGAACATTTACTCAAGGTCAGGCTGGCTCAATAAACCAATGCATCTGTCAATGTCCCGCACAATTCGTTCAATTTGGGTTTTGACTTCTGCTTTTTCCTTTCCCTGAGTTAATAATTGGGTTAGGGTTTGGGTTTTATGGGTTTCGTTCACCTGGCTGAGCGCTCCCTCCAGTTTTTGAACCTCCTCCCTCAATGCCCGGTTTTCGGCTTCGAGTTCCCCAAGCCTTTGGTGCATCTCTTGAAAGCGACTGATAAGGTGGGCAATTTTGCCTCCAAGGCGGTCCACGTTATTCAGTACCTCTGGTTCAGCCATCCGGGGGAGTATTTTCAACTTGATGAACGATTTGCAAAGATACTATAAAAAAGTTAAAAAAGCACATCTAAGTTTACTGCTCAGTGCTTTCCCCAAGTAATTCTGGGCGGCGCTCACGTGTTCGAAGTAAGGCCTGTTCATATCTCCATTCTTTTATTTTTGCCTCATGCCCAGAAAGTAAAATCTCAGGCACTTTCCATCCCTGGTAATCCGCAGGACGGGTGTATACTGGTGGTGAGAGCAAATTGTCCTGAAAAGAGTCGCTGAGCGCCGAAGTCTCGTCGTGTAAAACCCCTGGAAGCAAGCGAATAACAGCATCGGTAATCACGGCTGCAGCTAGCTCACCACCTGTCAAAACATAATCACCTATCGAAATCTCCATGTCTACCAAGTGCTGCCTAATACGTTCGTCCACTCCCTTGTAATGTCCACAAAGAATAATGATATTTTTGAGAGTGGAAAGTCGGTTGGCCAATTTCTGGTTGAATCGTTCGCCATCGGGTGAAGTGTAAATGACCAGATCGTATTTGCGCTGGGCTTTTAATGTTTCCAGAGCCCTGTGTACGGGTTCTACCATCATCACCATACCAGCTCCGCCTCCAAAAGGATAATCGTCCACTCGTTTGTGTTTATCAGTAGAGTAATCCCTGATATTATGCAAATGAATCTCAGCCATTCCTTTCTCAATAGCTCTTTTTAGAATTGATTCCCTGAATGGGCCCTCGAACATACCCGGAAACAAGGTTAAAATATCTATCCGCATGAAAAATGCATAATTTTTAAATCAATTGCTTATTTTTGTACCAGAGATTAATAAGGTATCCCATTTGCAAAGTTAGGTAAACCTGCATAACATAAAATTTATCGGATGACACAAGAATCTCCTAAACTTATTGATATAACAGTATTATTGGCTGAAGACGAGTTACATGCGCGCAATTTTACCGAGGCTCTTCTCAAAAACATGGTAAAAAGGGTATACTCTGTAGCTTCAGGAGTTGAAGGCCTAGAACTATTTAACAGAATACCGATAGACGTGGTCATCACCGATATACAAATGCCCAAAATGAATGGTTTGGAGATGCTACGTAAAATGAAAGAACGCAAGCCGGACTTACTGACTATGATAACAACGGCCTACGGGGAAACGCTATACTTTATGGAAGCCATCGAATTGGGCGTCGACCGATTTCTTCTCAAACCTTTCACGGCTGAAGTTCTTGGGGAAAACATTAACTATCTCGCCAATATTGTTCTCAATTCAGTCCGTCTGAAAAAGGAAGAGGAAGCACGTCTGGCGGCTGAACAGCAACTGCGGTTGAGTGAAGAAAAGTTTCGGTTGTTTTTCGAAATGACGCCTCAGGGTATTCTCATCTTCGATAGATATTCACACCGCATAATTGCAGCTAATCAGGCAGCAGCAAACATTTTGGGTTACACCGATAAAGAACTACTCAATCTAGAAATATGGCAAGTTTTTGAAGATGAAGAGTTACTCAAATTTCCAACCCCCTCTGGTTTATTTCCATTGGAAACTTACCTGAGAAACCGAAATAATCGGCCGGTTCCAGTGGAAATAAATGCCAGAAACCTTGCGCTGCAAGGCATGGAGGTGACAATGACTATATTTTCGGATATCACTTCCCGTAAGCAAGCCGAACAAAAGCTGAATGATTATCAAACCCGATTGGAGGAACTGGTTGACCAGCGCACCTTGGAGCTTCAGGATGCCATTTTTAAACTCATTGAAGAACGCGACCAAAGAACAATGCTCAATGAGATGTTGGAACACAACTTCAAGATGGAGAAACTTATTTCTTCTATTACCTCTCGTTTTATAAATCCAACATCGAAAGATCTTGAGAATGAAATTTCTAATTCTCTAAAGGATATAGTACAATTTACAGGCATGGATAGAGGGTTCTTCTGGGCATTTGAGCCCGGGACTACCCAATTAAAAATCAGAATTCTTAGTCATCATCCAGGACAATATGTTCACCATGCACTGGCCGACTTCAATATTCGAGGCATGAATGTTCTCTACCAGACGCTTACTCAGGGACAAGCTTTTATAGTAGATCAAGAACATCAATTGGATAGTAATTCATTAGAAATAAAATACATACGTCTTAATAAAATACAGCGATTAATTATTTACCCTATTGAATATCAGAGCGACCTTGCCGGATTCATTGGCCTTGACTCAAGCCGTGAAGGTCTTATACCAGCAGACCTCGATTTCTTATTAAAAATCACGGGTAAAGTGTTTATGGACGCTTGGATTCATCGAATGAATGCGATGGAAATTCGTAATTCGATTGACAAAATCACAGCCCTTCTCAATGCCATGCCCGATTGGTTGATCATGGTTAATCGTGAGGGAAAAATTCTCGAAATTAACGAAAGTGCTGCCAGGCAATTGAATGTAAATCTTTCTGTTAATCAAACCCTCTCCTTTCATAAAATTTTTCCCATCGAACACTCCGCCTCGCGATGGAATTTTGTGAGGCAAGTATTCGAAAGTGGAAGTAAGCGACAACATTTAGATACTCAGGGAGCCAGAAAATATGAACATGTTTTCTTCCCTGTAATCTCCCAGGGACATACTGTGGAAAGTGTGGGAATTCTGAGTAAGGACATCACTCAGGAATATCACTACCAGCAACAACTGATGGATAATTACCAGCTCTTGGAAACCATTATCAATAGTATTCCCAGTCCCGTTTATTATAAAAATATTGAAGGACGCATTCTGGGCTACAATAATGAATTTCTTGAATTTGCAGGCAAAGAATCTATGGAGGTAGTCGGTAAAAAATTGGAAGATATTCTTCCGGCACATGTTTTCAAGCTTCTGACCCAAAAAGATGAAGAATTACACAAAACTGGCAAAGCCCAGAGCTTTGAGATACGGCTCGATTCGCATACCGACAAATACCGCGACATTCAGATAACGAAAACATTATTTCACGACTCGGAAGGTAATCCTGCAGGAATTGTCGGAATTCTGATAGATATTACTGATCTTAAAAGAGTTAACGAAGAACTTGAAACTCTCAATAAAAATCTGGCCATTCGCGTAGAAGAAGAATTACGCAAGGTAGAGATGCAGCGGCAGGCTCTCATTCAAAAATCGCGAATTGAAAGCCTTGGACAACTGGCTGCTGGAATTGCACACGAAATCAACCAACCCCTGAGTTCTATTTCTCTGGCCATGGAGAATGCTACTTTTAAACTCGGTACTGGAATCCCGGATATGGATTATCTTAAAAACAAGCTGGAAACCATCAAACAAAATGTAGGTCGAATAAAGGCCATTATTGATCATGTAAAGACTTTTACCAGGCCAGGTTTTAATGTAGTTTTCAATGAGATTGACCTGAATGAGGCAGTTAAAGGAGGGCTAATGCTGGTATTTCAGCTATTAAAAATACAGGATATTCAACTCAATCTCCAACTAAGCAAAGAAACCTTGATTGTTAAGAGTGACCAGGTAAAAATTGAACAAGTGGTTATTAATCTGGTCAATAATGCGAAAGATGCTTTGGTTGAAAAAGAACTCAAATCAGGGCCATTCCAAAAGACCATTGAAATATCGACCCGTAAGAAAGAAGGCAAAGCCCTCTTGATAGTATCTGATAATGGAATTGGAATGGATGCTTTAACCCTTGAGAAAATCTTTGAACCTTTTTTTACGACTAAAGAATCGAAGCAAGGTACAGGACTGGGTTTGTCGATAGTTTATTCTCTTGTAAATGAAATGATGGGAGAAATTAAGGTGAAATCCCAACCAGGCAAAGGGAGTACTTTTATAGTTATCATACCTCGTGTTGTATTGAGGCAATAGCAACACTATCTTTACGCATTTTTTAAATTCAATAAAAGAAAATTTGATGAGTGAAAGACTGAATATTCTGATTGTTGATGATGAGGCAGATATCAGGCATGAGCTTGAGGAAATGCTCCAAGTGTTATATGGTTGTAGCGTTTTCAAAGCATCTAATAGGGAAGAAGCGCTCAATGTATTAAGGGCTCAATCTGTAGACATAGTTTTTCTTGATATTAGAATGCCGGGCACTGATGGACTCAGTGTTTTGGGTGAAATAAAGGATAACTGGCCCGATCTCGAAGTGATTATGATTTCAGGTCATGGAGCCATGGATTCAGTGATTCAGGCAATGAGAAATAAGGCTGTCGATTTTCTGCCCAAACCCTTTTCCTCGTCCGACATACGGGCTGCAATAGAACGCACCCAGCGTTACAAAGAAATGAAGCAAAAGATTGCAAACCTTGAAGCCTCTCTCAGTTTGCTTACCCTTGGAATACAAAAAAAACTGGGACAGGGCTTTATCGCAGAAAGCAAAGCCATGAAAGAAGTGGCTGAGATGGTACGCAAGGTGGCACAAAGCGATACTACCAGTGTGCTTATTATCGGTGAGAGTGGGACCGGAAAGGAGCTTATTGCCAGGTCTATACATTTTCTGAGCCCTCGCAGAGACAAATATTTTTATGCAGTAAACTCTTCGGCTATTACAGAAACACTGTTTGAATCAGAATTTTTCGGACATACCAAGGGATCTTTCACAGGTGCCAACGAAAACAAAACCGGATGGTTTGAAGTTGCCAACCATGGGACCCTGTTTCTGGATGAAATTGGAGACCTGCCCTTGGGCCTTCAGACTAAATTTCTTAGAGTACTTGAGGAGAAAAAAATAAGCAGGGTAGGGGCTACACGCGAAATTGATATCGATGTGCGCATTATTGCTGCTACAAATCAAGACTTGGAAAAACTTACTGAGGAAAAGCGTTTTCGCCTCGATCTTTACCATCGGCTCAGCACTTTTATCATTCACGTCCCGCCTTTGCGCGAACGCAAGGAAGACATCCCCTTATTGCTCAACTATTTTGCTGAAGAATTTGCCCGTAAACTCAACAAAAAGATTAAAGGCGTCGAATTGAAAGCTATCGAACATCTCATGCAATACTCTTTCCCTGGCAATGTTAGAGAATTGCGTAACATGGTGGAACGGGCTGTAATTTTGTGCGAAAAAGATCGTCTGCGCCTAAGCGACTTTCAGTTGGGACGAGCCGCCCAGCGAATCAGCAAAGTAGCCAGCGAAATAGAAACCCTTGACCTGGAAGAATTGGAAAAGAACGCTATAATGAAGGCCATTAAATTAGCTAACTACAATAAATCGGCTGCTGCTCGCCTGCTAAACATCTCTTTTCAGGCCCTTGATAGAAGAATCAAAAAATACAATCTCAGTTTCGACCAAAAGCTTATTTGAGTGCGTTTTCAGAGCACTGATTCACACATTTTCTACAATTGTTACATCTATATTTATCAATATGTAATGCGCCTTCTCGTAAGCGAATGGCATTTTTTGGGCAATGAATCATGCAGCGCTGGCAAACCTTACATAAATGCGGCATGTGAATGGGTTTTCTCCCTGCTGCTCTTCGTGTTCCCTGAAAGGTTTTCTCTGACGTTCTGTTGATTGCTAACCATTGTCCCCGATAGTTATACCAGCGGGTACCACATACAGTGCACACAACTGTATCTTGATTTTCCTTTTGTAATAAGACGCTACAACAAGTATCCATAGCATCTAAACACTCCAGCCATTTTTTGGTTGAATAGATTAGCGAAAAGCGGTAAATTTGCACCAATACTAAGTTATCATGGCTTGCCATACAGTCCTTATTGTTGAAGATGATTTAATTAACCAGAAACTCGTAGAGACCATTCTTAAAAATTTAGGATACAATACACGCATTGCTGATAACGGAATTTCAGCCTTTGAAATAGCCATTTCGGGCGAAGTATGCGCCGTGTTGATGGATATAGAGCTTCCTATGCTTGATGGAATTAAAACCGTGCAACGAATAAGAGAATATGAACGCAAAAATGGTGGATACCTTCCTATTATCGCAATGACGAATTACTCCGATAAAAATAGTCGGCAGGAATATTTGCGTGCGGGTATGGATGGTTGTTTAAGTAAGCCATTCAAGCCCTTTGAATTAGCTGAAATTTTACAAAGGTTTGGTATTTAAGGCATGTCCGAAACCCTTGTTTTCGAAGAATTTACTAAATGCCAGATTTGTCCTAGAAATTGCGGGATAAATCGCAATGCTGGCCAAAGAGGCTTTTGTGGACTTGATGCACGCCTGGCCATTGCTTCGATAATTCGTCATAGAGGTGAAGAACCTCCTATAAGCGGTGATGCAGGAATTGTCAATGTTTTCCTTATGCATTGCAACCTGCAATGTGCTTTTTGTCAGAATAATCAAATTAGCCATAATCGTTGTGCAACCACAGGTTTTGAATATACCCTGGAGAAAGCCTGTGAAGAAATTGCTCGCCTGCTCGACGCAGGTTGCGGAGCTGTTGGCTTTGTTTCGCCCTCACATTATATTCCCTACGTGAAAGCTATAGTACACAAAATCAGACAAATGGGTTATCGTGTACCCATTGTGTATAATACAAATGGCTATGATTCTGTTGAAGAGATTAAGGCGCTGGAAAATTACATTGATGTGTGGTTGCCCGACTTCAAATACTCCTCGGATGCATTGGGTAAGAAATTCAGCAAAGTATCGGATTATACCCAGGTAGCCCTTGCCGCCTTGAAAGAAATGTATCGACAGAAAGGGAGTACTTTGCTCATCAACGACCACGGGTATGCCGAATCTGGCATGATAATCAGGCACTTGGCATTACCTGGTTATGTAGATAATAGTTTACAGGTGCTCGATACAATAGCCTGGGAGCTAAGCACCAACGTGCACATCAGCCTTATGTCGCAATACAACCCTAAATATTATCAAGGGACGGATGAGGCCATGAAGCGGACTCTTCATGCAAAAGAATATCAACAGGTAGTTGATAAATTTCATGAGTTGGGCTTTTATAGGGGTTGGATTCAGGAGTTGGACAGCTATGCAAATTATAACCCCGACTTTGGCCAAGAGCATCCGTTCGAATAGTTTATCCTGCAGCCTTTTTACCGGACTGGTTAGGGCGTGGTTGAAGAATCTGACGCAAAGGTGAAAAATGTTCACGCAACAGGGGCCAACGGTCAGGATATTGTTCCATTACAGTTTTGATGCGTTGATTGTGCTTTTTCAGAGCATCGCTGATGGCAGGGGCTGAAATAGGTCGCTCGCAGAAATGACCCAAATTTTTACCCGTCATGGGTAAATTCTGTTCGATGACTCTATGCGCCGCAAATTCAAGCCGGTTGAGTAGTTCAAGGGTCCGATGCATTTTTTCGTCGCTGCTAGCTTCGCTGGTTGAAATTTGCCCTTTCCGTTCTTTAGTACTTTCAAGGTGTATATGCCAATCGTGTATCATTAATTCATGAGCATCATTGCTTCCCAACGTGTATGCAAATACACAGGCATCGCTTATGGCCTTACGAAACTGAACTATATCACCTGCATAGCTTCGAATAAGCGACTCGGCTTCACCCGAAAACTTGATTCTGGAACCTGTTTTTCCGCTGAATTCTATAGCAATATCCAGGGCAAGACTGAATAAGCTCTGGCCAATACTTTTTCGCATACTTTCTAGGCGACTCCGTTCTTCTTGGATTTTTTGCGCCAAAAAGCGTGTATTATCTACAAATCGCTTAAAATGAATGCTCTCTGCTTGAAAGTTTTCCAGGGCTGCCTTGCAGACATTTAGCGCCATTTCTCCCAGCCATTCTTTCCTTACAGTATCAAGTTCATCTTTTTCAGTATGAATACCTTTTTTAAGCCTCTTTGAATCAAAAAACAAATAAAGCAGATCTTTTGATTTATCATCCGGCGAGGGAATTTTCAACAGAAGGATAGTTCTTTTAAGTTCGTCGAACAGGGCAGGGGTATAGTTGCTTTTAGGGGTCTCGAAAGGTAAATCTTCGGGAACCAACCATTCTATGGTTGTTTTCGTCTCTCGCCGGCGGGCGAAGAAAAAATCGTAAAATTGACTGATATCAAGGGGTTCCGGAATTTTAACATCATCATCAACTTGTAGTAAATAGGCCTGCAACTTATGCAGGCTGGGATTGTAAAAAACAGTCATCAGGCGCTCAAGCCCTGAAATGGCTAATGCCGCAAATTTCAGCAAGCGCAATTGAGGATGCTCGGTAAATGGCAGTTCTGCGCTCATCTACTGTTTTTACAAAGTTAAGTTTTGTTAAGCAAAATTAATTCATTTAAGTAAAATTTAACTCAATTAAGTAGCTTAAAAAATTAAACTTAATTATAATTTAAGTGATTATTTCAGCTTAATACATTAATTAACAGCAATAATTCAACAATAAATTTGTTGAGAAACAAACAAAAAAATAAAGTATGCGTAGTGAATTCTTTAATGAAATAGCAGAGAGTCGCAAGAAATTTTTACTAGAGGTAGCCAGGGAACTGGGGATGCTGCCACAAATACCTGAGCAAGAGGTGGAAGAAAAAAATCTTCCTTCAAATATCAGCCCCTCTGAAAAAACTGAGCCATCGAATGCAAGTGAACCTGCCAGAGTAAAAAGGCCGGCTGAGCAACTTGGGAAAAAGAAAAAGATAAAAATCAACCCATTCCTTAATTTTCTGAGTTTTTAAAGATGCTTTGTAAATAAAATTTAGCTCTGGATTATTATCTTTGAATGTTTCAAAGAACACTATCGATGAGAGCATTAAAAATTTTTCTCATTGTTTTAGCAAGTATTGTTATAGCCGGATTATTCGTAGCTGTGTTATTACCCTCCCGGGTAATACTTCGTAGCGAACTTTGGATAAAGGCGCCGGCTGCTACCCTTTTTACGCAGGTGAATAACCTCAGATATTGGGAACAATGGTCGCCTTTTGAGAGAAATGATACCACCCTGCGCATACGATATACAGGGCCGGAGGCTGGGAGTGGTGCAGCCATGTATTGGGTTAATGCCCGAAGCGACAGTGGCATGCAGGTGATCACCCAAAGTGTTCCTTTTAGTTTTATTCAGTTTAAGCTTGATTTTTATCGCAAAACCTCTGTTAAAGAAACTTTTTCCTTCAACCAGGAGAGCGATTCAACCCTAGTGAGCTGGAAAATAATCATGGATAACCTGTCTTTCCCAATGGGCCGTTGGATGGGCCTTTTGATGCCTTCCATGATGAGTGAACTGATGAAGGAAGGCTTAATGAACCTGAAAAAAATTTCAGAAGCTAATCCAGCTGGGGTGAGCATTTTGGATTTACCAGCCCAGCATTTCCTGTTGATTAAGGATTCTGCAACCATGTCAGGAATAGCAGCATGTATAGGAAAAGCCTTCAGTGAATTGGAAAAGGTTACCGAGCAGCAAGGATTACAAATACTCGAAGCACCTTTTGTTATCTATCATTCCTGGAGCGAAGACCGCCCTATGGTCATGGAAATGGGATTTGTAATAGATAGACCCTTATCTGCCATCAAGGGAGCCCACCGCGTTAACTACCGTCTTGAGCCTTCTGGCCGCTATGCAATGGCTATCCATCATGGGGCATACGAAAAAACCAAAGCCACGCACGAAATGATTCAAAAATACCTTCTCGAAAATCAAATAGATTTTATTCCTCAGCCCATAGAGAAATACATTACAGATCCGATGGCTGAGCCAGACACTTCCCAATGGGTAACCGAGATTTATTACCGCCTGAAGTAAAATATTCTGGTTTTCAGTAGATAAGCCTGCAAGGGTTTTTTTGTACCTTTGCAGGCTTTAAAATTTTCTTAAAATGCCAATTTTCGCTGAATTAACCTTTTGGGGCATACCTATTATCAACCCGTTGAACTTCACTGAATTAGTCATACGGTTTATGTTTAATCTCACCTCACTCATCATCCTGGTGAGGTATATTTATTATACCACAGCACGCCGCAAGACCTACCTGTTCACCTATATGCTAATTGGTATTACTATTTTTTCATTGAGTTTTCTTTTGGAAAATGTAAAACTGGAACTAGGCCTCGCCCTGGGTCTTTTTGCTGTGTTCGGTATTATTCGTTACCGCACCGATAGCATGCCCATAAAGGAAATGACCTATTTATTTGTGGTTATAGCTCTTTCCATAATCAACGCTCTTACTACCGGCATCAGCATTGCAGAGCTTGTGTTTACCAACGCTGCCATTCTGGTTTCAGTAGCTATGGGCGAATATTTCTGGATGTACAGGCATGAGTCGAGCAAACCTATTATATACGACAACCTTGAATACATTAAACCTCAGAATAAGAAACTCTTCATTCAGGATCTGGAGCGGCGTACAGGATTAAAAATCAATAGGGTAGAGGTAGGTCAAATAGATTTTGCTAAAGAAAATGTTAAATTGGTCATCTATTACTTTTACGATAAGAAAAAAGTGGATTTTTTCGAAGAAAAAGCCTTTGATGAAGCCAGTTTTCTCAATAAATAAACTCTTTGGGGTGGCATTTTTTATTCTGAGCTTGTCGGCCCTGCAGGCTCAGCAGTCTGTTTTCCAAGGCCGGAGACTTTTTGCTGATACCTCAGTATTATCTATAGAGATAACTCTTCCCATCGATTCGTTGCTCCGCGACGATTGCCGCCGTCCCCGTTATTTTGAAGCGAGCATGTATCTTACTAATGGGAAAGATAGACACAAAATAAAACTTGAAGTGCGCAAGCGGGCCAAATTTCGTTGCGATCCTGCCAATTGTTCCCTTCCGCCTTTAATGGTAAAACTTAATCAGAGTGATGCCTGGGGTACCATTTTTCAAGGATGCAGAAAGTTGAAAATTACGCATCCGTGCCGGCCCGAAAAGAAAGCATTTCAACAATTTATATACAAAGAGTATCTCATTTACAGAATGTTCAATCAGCTGACGGATTCTTCTTTTAGAGTAAGGCTGGCTCATTTTACTTACTGCGATGTCTATTCAGGCCGGACTGTCTTCGACGTGATGGGCTTTTTTATAGAAGATGATGATGACCTTGCTCGACGCATTGGAGCTAAAGCCCTTCAAGCCACACAGGTACCCAAAGAAAAATTTAGCCCTTTTATGCTTTTGATGACTTCCCTTTTTGAATACATGATTGGGAATACCGATTTTGAAGCGGAGACTTCTCACAACATAGAACTTTTGGCTACGGGAATTCGAAGCCCCATATTGCCAGTTCCCTATGATTTTGATTGGAGTGGGTTAGTCGATGCTCCTTATGCCCAACCGGCTTTGAAAACGGGCTTGACTAAAGTTACGCAACGCTGGTATCAAGGGCCATGTCCCTCTGACACAGTATTTCAAATGGTACTTCATCGTTTCCTGCAAAAAAAGGAAGTCATATTTTCAGAGATTACGGCAACAAGTCTTCTTTCTGCCAGTGATAAAAAAAAGATGTTGAATTATTTGTCGAAATTTTACCAGGAGATTAATCATACGGTCCGCTTCAGAGCCATGCTTGAAAAAAATTGTAAAAATGGCAGAAATGGTCGATAAGGCTTCTTTTAACCGTATCCTGCTTTTCATATGGGCAATCCTGGCCGGTTACCCATTGCTCAAAGGGCAGGAACCAGGGAAAGAGGTCATTCGGGCCATAAGAAGCGGAGATACATTGTATTTACTTCAATATTTGCATGTTGATGAAAGTCTAAGCACCGAAAAGATAAATCCCGGATATAAGCCAGGTTTATTACTTCCATGGGCGGTTGAAAATAAAAATGCAGCAGTTGTTAAATTTTTGCTTGATATGGGTGCATCTCCCGATCAAATGTTCAAAGGCTCTCCGCTTTTAATTCGTGCTATTTTACATAACGAAACGGAAATCGTAAAACAACTGCTCGATTCCGGCGCCGATCCTGACCTCCGCGACGCTGATGGTTTAACAGCAGTGCATTGGGCTGTCATCAAGCGGAATTTCCCTTTGCTGCTTCAGCTCTTTGAATCGGGAGCATCTCTGAACCTCAAAGACAAGAAAGGCCGGCTGCCTATCGATTTTGTAAAGGCTGATCATCCTAGTGTTTTCCGTGAATTTCTGATGCTCCGCAGTCAAATTCAGCGTAAGGCCGAAAATTGGATAAAAGAAGCCGACGGGCCTTATGTTTTTCATGACGCTGCGGGTTCCTTTTGGTTTTCAATAAGTCCCTATCATTCTTTTTATAGATTGTACAGGCAATCCATTACTGATGAATCACGGCCCCTCCTGGTCCCTATGCTCGGCTACCGGTGGCCTATCGTTATCAGTCAGAACTATGCACCCGATACCGCAATACTGTCCATGCCCGAGCAGATGCTGGCTGTCGGCGACTTACACGGCCAATTGGACGACCTTATTAGACTTTTGAAAGCTGCACAAGTAGTAGATTCAGCACTCAATTGGAAATTTGGCAAAGGCTATTTGGTTTTTCTCGGCGATTTCACTGACAGGGGCAGTCAGGTGACTGAACTCCTGTGGTTTGTACTACATCTGCGTCATCAGGCGGCCCAGCACGGAGGAAAAGTGTTGGCCATACTTGGAAATCACGACATGATGAGCATGCTAGGCGATCACAGATATTTGAATCCCAAATACCAGCAAATCTGTGAATATTTTGGATTGGAATACTGGTCGTTTTTCGACCGAGACACCGAACTGGGGCGTTTTCTCCGATCGCTGCCGGTAATTCTCAAGATTGGCGATAATTTGATTGTGCATGCCGGTATTAGCCATGAGCTGATGTCCACAAAACCTGATATTAATAGTCTTAACTCTGCTTTTTATGCATTTAACAATACATTCCCTCCCCGGCTCAATGCGCAAATGGACTTCTTGCTAAGGGAAAACGGTCCCATTTGGTACAGGGGGCTTATCCCCGATTATGACCTCCGTCAGCAGGGCTCACAGCAATTAGTGGATTCAATAGCCGAATGGTTTGGTGTACAAAGAATTATCATCGGGCACTCCGAGGTCCCAGAAATTCGTCCACTATACCAGGGAAAAGTAATTCCCATTAATGTGCCCCTGGGACGTGAGGGGGTGAAACCTCAGGCCTTGCTCTGGATAGGAGACTCTCTATATGTTGTAGATGTAAATGGAACAACCAAACCCATTCGTCCATGAAAAGAGTTTTTTTAATTCTACTGGCCATAACTGAACTTGCATTTTCTCTGTCACTCTCAGCGCAGGAGGATGTTACGCCCACTTTCACTATAAGTCTTAAAGATAAGTATAATTATGATAATCTGCTGAATTACGAAGAGATAGAATGTGTTATTTATGAAAAAACTTTAGGTGAAAAAGGACTTAAGGCTACCCTTCGTATCGATGAGCGATTTGCCGAACGAAATGGCAACTGTTCGTTTCCCGTTCTTCAACTCAATCTACCCAAGAAAAAAACGATAGGGTCGATTCTTGAAGGATATAACAAAATTGAAATAATTCCTATATGCAGTTTATCAGATGTATACACCTATTCAGATAAACTTTTACTTGAAGCTTGGCTGTATCGTATAGCAGGTGTCATGTTTCGTATGGAGCCACGGGTAAAGCAGGTCAAATTAAGACTCTCAGGCTTTTCGCCAATTCAGGAAGACATTTCGTTTCCCGCCATTTTTCTTGAAAGCCCCGAAGACTTGGCACAGCGCTTTGAGGGCCAGAATCTTGAGCTTCACTTGTTGCAACCCTGGCTACTAGATCAGGAAGCACTGACAGAATTTATTATTTTTCAGCTATTTACTCAGAATTCCCGATGGGCACTTGAAACGCTACATTCTATGGTACTCCTGTCAGTTCCTGGGAAACCACCTGTGCCGTATCCCCTGGATAATTCCAGCTCAGAGCTCATGAATTTGATGAATGACTCATACATTTTTGAGGATCCCGGCCACAACTATACAGAAGCTTGTGTGCAGAAAGAGGCCTTTTTGAAGGTCGCTTCTAATTTAAGTTTTGCTCGAAATGAAATTATACAGAGTATTGATAATATTTATTTTAGTAACCATGAAATCAATCATAGGCTCAGAGAATATACAGTCCGTTTTTTTGATTGGTTGAATGAAGCCCGTAAAACGGATATTAAGAATATCATCTGTCCTGAGGAATCAGGTCGATGACAACTACTTCTGGACGGCTGGTGGTGCGAATGGGAGGACCCCAGGTACCTGCCCCGCAAGAAATATAAAAATGAGAACCTGACCGCGACATATAACCATAGCTTTTCTCATAAACAGCCCGGGTTATTAGATGCAGAGGCCATAGTTGTCCGTGATGCGTATGCCCTGAGAGATTCAGGAAAACGGGTGAGTTTGTTTTTTCAGTTATTTCAAACGGTTGGTGATCTATCAGTACAACGGGAAATCCCTGAGGAATTCCTTTCGTGAGCTCATCCACCGTTTTCCGCTTGCCTCCCCCAAAGCGGGCTCCATCTCTGTCTTTTCGGCCGGCAATCACCAACGCACTATCTACCAACACCCACTCATCCATCAAAAGTCGAATCCCGTTACTTTTCAAAAAACTGATTGCCTGAGAAGCTCCTCCAATATACTCATGATTGCCTGTGACCGCAAATACACCCAGTGGGGCCTTAATATGCAACAATTCAAAGCCTATTCTCTTTCTTAATACCTGCCCCACATCTTCATCCAGAACATCTCCCCCAAAAATTACTATATCAGGCTTGCTATCCGTCACTAACTCAGTAATCCGTTGGACTTTGGCTTTTCCTGCGGTAGTGCCCAAGTGAATATCTGAGAGAAAAGTAATACGTATTGGGCGGGCAATGGGAGCCCTCAATTCCAGATACTTCAGGCGCGGATGATTGGCATTGATATATCCTGCCACAACTGGAAGGAAAACCAGAAAAAATCCAACCAGTAGTCTTAATGGAGGGTTAACACCGGATAACCATATCTTGAAAGAGGGGTAGAAAAAGGTTATCAGTCTGATAATATCGAACAAAAGAACCCAAAGAAAGGCATAAACCATTACAGCCAGCCAAAAAGAGCCTGTCCAGATCATAACATCTGATATCCATGATGCGGCCTGTCTTTCGAGTATTCGGCCTGCTGGATACATAATTACCAGGAGCCAGAATACCAACGCATAAATATTTTTCCAGGCGCCCGCCAGCCCAACAGTTCGGCGAAAGATGTAGAAATTGATAAGCCCGTAAATGAGCAGAACAATGCTAAAAAAGATGAGAAAGGCAGTTTGCTTCATTGTAGATTATTGTATTTGCAAAATAACAACCTGTAGGATCTTTGGTTGGGCCCTAACGGGCCAGGCTTTAAACGAAATTTGTTTGCTGGCAGTACAAATTGAAAGAAAGACTTTACTTTTTTCGAAGTATTAGGTTGAAAGCTCTTCTATTGAACTCAATAAAAAAACCGGATTAATGCATCCGGTCATTTCGAGCGGGAAACGGGATTCGAACCCGCGACCCTCAGCTTGGGAAGCTGATGCTCTGCCAACTGAGCTACTCCCGCTTGCTATTTTCACTGCAAAATTAAACAAAAGGCCTTATTGTGCAAAGCACTGTTTTCAGAAAATTAAAGCTAATTTTACGGCCCTTTCAAAGAAAAAGATTTTGAACTTTCTGAAAGCAAATTCATTTTAATAAAACAACTAACCGGCATCATGAATTTTGCCCCCTTACGTGATTACGTTCTGGACAAACTGAGAACCGGATTAAGGCCGGAATTATACTATCACAGCATCGACCATACCATCGACGTTTATGAGGCAGCCATGCGGCTGGCAAAAATGGAAAACCTCGGGGTAAAAGAAACCGAAATTTTGAAAACTGCCGCCATCCTTCACGATGCCGGAATGCTCATTACATATATGGGACACGAAGAAGCTTCAGCCGAATGGGCCCGTTCTTTGCTCCCTGACTATGATTATAATGGTGAAGAGGTTGAATGGGTGGTAAATCTGATTCTCGATACCCGCATGCCTCAAAACGCCAGCAGCAAACTGGGACAACTTCTTTGCGATGCCGATCTTGACTACTTGGGAAGAGAGGATTATTTCCTGATTTCGCATCGCCTGCGCCTCGAGTGGATAAGAACAGGAGTGAAGAATACGAGCCTGAGAGATTGGTATGCATTGCAAGCCGATTTCCTGCAAAAACATAATTATTTCAGCGAATCAAGCCGGCAGCTCCGCGATGAGGGGAAACACCAAAATTTGATACAAATTAAAAACTTGCTGGGTTTTGTATAATTTTACTCTGTTCAAACTCGTGAGACTATTTTACCGATTGTCAGGCTCATACGTATAAAACTGAATTCGTTCCGCGAGAGGAACCCCTATCTTTTTGTGCTTTATTTTGCAATTCTCATGCGGCTTATTGCAGTGGTGTTTTCGGAGGGCTATCTGCTGCCGGGTGAACATTTCTTTTTCTTTGAGCCTGAGAATCTACTGCTTAAATCAGAAAAGTATCTGACCACACAAAGCCAGCTGTATGCACTTTTTGGGGAATACTTCAATCGGGGGATGGCCTGGCTTACCGTTAAAGAACCCCAGACGCAGGCATTGATTCTTAGATTTATTCATGCATTGTTAAATATAGTTAGTCTGGTTATAGGTTACCGTTTGGCTCGCTTGGCCGGCAGTGAAAAAGGTGCCAGGCTCTCATTTGCCTTGCTTGGCTTATCCTGGTTAATGCCCTTTATCAGTGTAAGAACCTATTCTTTCAATTTAGCCTTACCATTTTTACTGGGAGCCGTGTGGCTGGCCCGTCATTCTCTTCTGGCGGCCCGGCGTACCTCTTTTCTGGCGGGGTGGGTGGCCGCACTGGCCATCATGCTTTATCCTCCCGTGCTCGTTTTCTGGATTCCTTATGTATTGCTTACATTTTTACTGGGTAAGCCTATCCGTTTTCTGGGCCTGGCTCTCACCACACTTTTGGGATTAGAACTACTCAACTGGTTGGTCAGTGGGAAATGGCTTATTCATAGCGTAGATTGGATGGTTTTACTTCATCAAACCGGTATCAGATTATGGGATATCAATGCCTTTGCTTTGAAAGCCCTGCTGATTCTTGGACTGGTATTAGGCCCCCCCCTGGGTTTTCTGGTGCTTTACGGATTTTTAAGAATTCAAAAGTACACCATTCGCATGTCGCTGCCTGCGCTGGTTTGCCTGGTCAGCACAGTATTTTCGAGCGACCCATTGGGTATGCTGGTAGCTGCCTTTCCTTTTATCGTGATTACAGGAAGCCAGAGTTGGATGGATATTGTTCAGCACCGAATGCCTGCCTCTCGTAAAGGTTGGTACTACCTGGCTGTTGGCTATTTCTGGACTTTCAATACGATATTGTTGGTTTGGTTTTCAACAGTTTCTCCCCGTAAACAAGAACTTGAGGCTATGCGCTACCTGGGCCGTCATGCAGATTATCAATTGGTTTGGGTAGAACAGTCTTCCCAATCGGGGCTTGAACCATTACCCTCCTTTTACTGTGGTCGGGATATAAAATTCATTTATCAACGTAATTTATCCAGCGATACGCTTTTTCAACTGTCGAACGACACAATGCACAAGGTTGCTTGTGTGATATTTAGAGGAGACGAAAACCTGAAATCGCGCATCACCCGCACGTATTCTTTATTTCCGGCTCTAAGTTTCGAAGCTATTTTCAAACCAGGCCCAACCGAAAAATATTTTCGTAAGTGGATGCATTTATCCTCAGGAACCTTGGTGCTGTATCACAATGATTATTTCAAAAAATAATTTACCCCTATGACCCGAGAACAGGCAGAAGCTAGAATAAAGGAACTGACCGAGCTCATAGAGCAGCATAATTATAATTATTACGTACTCAACCAACCAATAATCAGTGATTATGAGTTTGATAAATTGCTCAACGAGCTTATTGCTTTAGAAAAAGATTATCCGGATTTAATTTCTCCTCAATCTCCTACGCAAAGGGTGGGAGGGCAGGTTACTAATGAATTTCAATCGGTGGCTCATAGGTTTCCGATGCTATCATTAGGTAATACCTATAGTGAAGGTGAAGTTGTAGACTTCGATAATCGGGTGCGTAAGCTATTAGGCGAGGAGCCAGAATATGTATGTGAACTGAAGTATGATGGAGTTGCGATCAGTTTATTGTACGAGAAAGGCTTACTGGTGCGGGCAGTTACACGGGGCGACGGAACCCGTGGCGATGATGTTACCATCAACGTAAAAACCATTCGCAGCATCCCTTTGCGGTTGAGGGGCCATTATCCCGAAATTTTCGAGATTCGCGGAGAAATTTATATGCCCAGGGCATCATTTGAGCGCCTCAATCAAGAGAGGGAGGAAATTGGCGAAACACCTTTTGCCAATCCACGCAATGCAGCTGCGGGCAGCCTCAAATTACAGGATTCGGCTGAGGTGGCCCGCAGGGGGTTGGATTGCTTTCTCTATTACATTATGGCCGACGAGCTTCCGTTCGACAATCATTATGATAGTTTACTGGCTGCTCGCTCCTGGGGCTTTCGAATTTCCGATTACATGGCTCGCTGTAAAAATCTCGGTGAGGTATTTGCTTTTATTCACGATTGGGATGCAGCCCGCGAACAACTTCCGTTCGACATCGACGGTGTAGTTATCAAGGTAAATCATTTCAAACACCAGCAATTGTTAGGCTTCACGGCCAAGTCGCCCCGTTGGGCCATTGCCTATAAATACAAACCAGAAAGCGCTTCTACCCGGCTTCTGAAAATAACTTATCAGGTAGGGCGTACCGGAGCCATTACGCCAGTAGCAGAGCTCGAGCCTGTCTTTTTATCAGGAACCACCGTAAAAAGAGCTTCGCTGCACAACGCAGATATTATCAAATCACTCGATATTCGCAATGGCGATTATGTTTTGGTGGAAAAGGGTGGCGAAATCATCCCCAAAATCACAGGAGTGGATTATTCACGGCGTAAATCTGACGCAACACCCATTCAGTTTATTTCACATTGTCCTGAATGTGGAACTCCGCTAACACGCAATCCCGGCGAAGCCGCTTATTATTGTCCTAACGACAGTGGGTGTCCGCCACAAATTAAAGGACGCCTCGAGCATTTTATCAGTCGGAGAGCCATGAATATTGAAAGCCTGGGTGAGGGAAAAATTGAACTTCTTTACGATTATGGTTTGGTGAGAAAGGTAAGTGACTTTTATCAACTAACATACGATAAACTGATTGGATTGCAAAAAACATATCCTGCCACAGAAAATACCCCGGCCCGCATCGTGTCGTTCAGAGAGAAAACCGTAGAAAACATCCTTAAAGGTATCGAACAATCGAAAAATGTACCTTTTCCCCGCGTGCTTTATGCGCTGGGTATACGTTACGTGGGTGAAACCGTTGCAGCCAAGTTGGCCAGCCATTATCTGAGCATTGATAAACTCATGAAAGCCTCGTTTGAAGAATTGGTCATGGTTGACGAAATCGGTGAGAAAATTGCAGAAAGTGTAATTCAATCGCTTCACCGGCCTGATATGTTGGAAATCATAAGCGAGCTTCGGCGTGCAGGTGTGCAATTGGAGATGAAACCAGAAAAAGCACAGAACCTTGGGGATAGCCTTAAAGGCAAATCCGTGGTAGTTAGTGGTGATTTTGGTACCCCTCAGCGTCGCAAGGAAATTGAAGAACTCATAGTGGCCCATGGAGGAAAGTTGGTTTCGAGCGTTTCTGCAAAAACGAGTTTTATAGTAGCAGGTGAAAACATGGGACCGTCGAAGCGCGAAAAAGCCTTGCAGTGGAACATTCCCGTCATCTCCGAAGAAGAGTTTTTGTTTATGATGGGAATGAAATAGGTTTTCAGGAAACTTTTTTCGACACAGCTTGCACCCTTAAATAAATAAACACTTTCATATTGAATTGGGAGAGGTTTTTTTTCGAAAACCCCTTGAGTTTATTTTCAGTTGTAAATATTTGATTTTAAATATTTTATAATATCTGGCACACTTGTGCACAACAAAATTAACAAGGTCTAAACAAGAATTTAAACAATAAACAATACCTATCACCATGATACACAAATTTTTTCTCTTCGTATTGGCTGGACTCATCATCAGCCTCGCATCGTGCCAGAAAGATGAAGCAACTGAACCTACGCTTCCGCAGCAACCCCAAACGATGAAGGAATTGCAAGTGCCTGCCAATTTTAACTGGAAAACCACCCGCAATCTTGAGGTAAGTTTGACAGCTAAGTCAAATGGACTTGTAGAAATCCTCGATGCCAAAGGCAATGCCTATCAAAAAGCTTTCCTTTTAGCTAACAAACCTTTCGTCCTGAAGCTTACGGTACCCAGTGCCGAAAAAGTGCTCAAAATTAAATTCAACGGAAAAGTAGCTTCTGTTGAAATAACCTCCGATAACTTATCTATAGGCCTCAATTAATCACATACCATCTAAAACCCTTGTAAAATGAAATCCATAATGAAAACCATTCAGAAATACTTATCAACCTTCACGGCCACGTTGATTATTATAGCATTAAGCATGGCCTTTACAGGAAGAGCGCAGGCACAACAGTCCTTTATTCTCAATCTGCAGGGTCAGACCATGAGTTTCACCAACGCTCAGCGTACCATTCTGGTAAATACTGGGAATAACGGAACTAATGTAGGTTCCATTCACAAATACAACAATGTAATAACCAAAGATGGTATCGTGGTGTATGCCAAGATGAAGGTAGCTGCCCGGGTCAATGCTACGATTACCAACTGGGACGATGATGTGGAAACCGGCGATCCCATGCGTTTCCAGCCACGTATTGGCAGCAGCAACACCAATGGAGGTTATGTGGTTTACGAGCTGGAATTCTTCAATACAGCCAATGATCTTCCGGTTTATGTTTACAACTACAACCTAACCGGCATTGATATTGACGGAAGCAGCAGTAGTAACCGCGAATATGTGGAAGTGGGCGGCTATACCAGCTATACGGTAAATAACCCTACGGGTCTCACCATCTCCACCAACAACAGCACGGGCAGAACCCGTTTTCTGGGAATTAGCACCAGTCTACCCGGAGTTACTTTCGACAATAGTGCCGCATTTATTGCCAACTTCATGAATCCCAATAATAAGATTTCATTTGCGCTGGGCCAGACACGTTCAAATACCGAAAGAATGTACTCTGTTCAGCTCGGTGTGGCTGGAGGTGTATTCACAACTCCCACCACTACCAACAATCCTTTACCTATAGCAGTGGACGATGTAGGTACACCTGTTTCCTACATTACAGGCGGTGTGGCTGTGACTAATGTTTTGAGCAACGATCTTTACAATGGTCAGCCTCTCAATCCTAACAATTTTTACCTCACACTCGTTAATTCACCGCATCCAGGGATAACCCTTAATACTTCTAATGGGCAGGTTTCTGTGGCTCCTGGAACACCTGCAGGAAACTACACTTTAAATTATCAGATATGTAATAAAAATGCCTCATCCGATTGCGATGTAGCCGATGTATTTGTGAAAGTGCTCGGAGCTGACCTGCAAATTTCCAAAACAGCCAATGTTTCTCAGATAACTGCCGGCCAAAACATTCAATATACCCTTACCGTTACAAACAATGGCCCTACAGAGGCCTATGATGTGATTGTGAACGACCAATTGCCCTCCGGACTTACCGTAGTAAGCGCAGTTCCTTCAACAGGAACTTGGGCAGCACCCAACTGGAACCTTGGAACCCTCAATAGTCAAGCAAGCGCTACATTGACCATTACAGCATCCATTGCCAATTCATTTTCGGGCAATTTGGTGAACTCTGCAACGGTAAGCTCCACCACGCCCGATCCTAATTCCACCAATAATAATTCCAGCGTAACGGTTAGTGTGACTGCAGCCACTCAACCTCCTATTGCCAATAATGACCAGGCCAACACCTCGGTAAATACTCCTGTAGATATATATGTGCTTGAAAATGACGAACAAGGCTCTTCTGCCCTAAATCCAGCTTCTATAACTTTTACCGGCACACTGCCCAATCCATCCACCCAAGGTGTTTTTACAGTTAATCCTTCCACAGGTGTGGTCACCTTTACCCCGGCCAATAATTTTACCGGTACAGTAACCTTAAATTATCAAGTTTGTAATCTCGATAACCTATGTGCACAAGCTGCAATTACAGTTAATGTAATTCCCGGTGCATCTATATTTTATCCAGCTGCGAGCATGGGTACGCTTGCCTTTGAAGACCTCTGGCCCTCCAAAGGCGACTATGATTTCAACGACATGGTGATTGACTACAGGTTTGAAACCATCATCAACTACAATAACTACATTGAATCGATAACAGCAACATTCAAGATCAGGGCTTTTGGAGCCTCGTTCCGCAATGGTTTTGGATTCCAGATACCCGGAGCCGTAAATCCAGCCCATCTCACAGTTTCGGGCTACAGCCTTACCGAAAGTTACATTAACCTTGAATCGAACGGCGTGGAATCAGGACAGAGCAAACCCACTGTTATTGTATTCGATAACGCCTTTGGACAGATGCAACACCCCGGCCAGGGCATTGGTGTGAATACTGACCCCTCTGCACCCTATGTGCAACCTAAAACGCTCACGGTTACCATCACCTTCAAGCCCAATACCTATTCCATTAACGATGTGAATATTGCTGATTTCAATCCCTTTCTCATAGTTAATGGCGACCGCACGCGCGAAGTTCATCTTCCCGGTTTCGCTCCCACCAGCCTGGCCAGTACGCAGTTTTTCGGAACTTTCGACGATGCCAGTAATCCTGGTCAAAACAAATACTATCTTACCGCTAACAACCTCCCCTGGGCATTAAATATTTACGAAAGCATAGATTACATGAAGGAAAAAGTGGATATACTTCAGGGTTACCTCAAATTTGCCCAGTGGGCCATGAGTGGTGGAACTGCTTTTCCCGATTGGTATAAAAACCTGCCAGGTTATAGAGATAATTCTAATATTTACCCAATACCTACTAAAAAATAGGGGTTTTATTTACCAATAATTTAAAGGAGGCTGGTATCCAAAGGATGTCAGCCTCTCTTATTTTAGAGCGTCACCAGGAAATATCATTCAATTAAAGAGATGCATGTCATTGAACAAGAAAATTATTTTTGGGGTTATCCATTCATGTCTTTCATTTTTTTACATTTACGCTGATAAAACAAATAAAAGGAAAGGCGCATATGACTCGTTTAAGGCATTTATTTTCATTTCTTTTAACACTTAGTCTATCCCAAGGACTTTGGGCTCAAGTTTGGATGGATGCATTTCAAAGCGCGCAAAAACCAGTGCAGGCAATGGATGATTATTCCTCGGCCCGAAAAAACAGCTTTATCAACTTCACATATGGGAGTTTTTCCTTTGCTCATGACCCTCTGACAAGTCCGGCAAAAGATTGGGGGCCCTTGAAGGATGGCAGTGGCCCTAAATGGGGTGCTATGCTGGAATTTGGAACTTTGCGTTTTTACGGTGATAATTTCATGCTGCAAAACCGGGGAAATCTGGGTCTGTATCTTAGCAACGGATTAGGAGTGGTGTTCTATGATTTTAAAGTGCCACCATCAACGCAAGGCCCTAAAATTCCATTCATGCTGGTCGATTTGAAATTGGGTCCGGTTTTCCGGTATTTTATCACCGATAAGCTTATCACAGATTTTTATATAAATGCCGGAGGAATTTTCGCTGCGGGTGGTTTGGTCGGGAATAGTGATTCGCCAACCTATTATGAACCCACTCGTCTTGGGCTGGGTTTTCAGACAGGGACAGGACTTAATATTGAATATGGAGCCCTCTCATTGGGCGCTCAGTTTACCTTTGCCCGCTCCGACATGGGGTTTAAGATAACGGAAGACCCCGCCTATTATGGCCCACAAGCGCCTCAGGAGCTGGAAATTACCTATCCGCGTGTAAAATTGAATTCATTTAGGCTGCATCTAGGCTTCATCATCCCACGGCATTAATTTTAGAGAAAATTTTTTAGAATATTGATTATCTGAGTTTTTGCTTAAAGTAAAAAGGTTAAAATAAAAAAGCAGGCTGAGCGGAGTCGAAGCCTGCTTTTTTCGTTCGGTGTTTTGGCCTTGATTATTGTAAAGGTGCAACTACTTCAATGAGTTGAGGGAGATCCATACCAATTTTCCTAAGATGCTCGATAGTGGGAACACCATTTTTGTTCCATCCCCGGCGTTCATAAACGGCATCCAGCAATTTCTCATATTGTTCTTCACGGTATTTTCGCAGGGCTGCCATTTTTTCCTTGGTGGTCATAGTGGTAGGATCGAGGCCCAGTTTTTCACGCAATTGGCCATCGTAGCGTTCCTGACGACTTTCGTATTCCTCGACGGTAACAGGACCCGCTGCACGATAGGGCTGTGCATCGTATTTACGGGTACCATAGCCGCGGCGAATGTTGAATATACGCTGGAAATTATATACCCTTTCCGACATGCGGATGAGTTCATATTTATCAATCTTTTTACCGGTTACAGCATTAAAGATGGTAACATAGTTATCCACATGCTCAGGAACCTTAGCGGGTTCGTCGGTCAGGTGGTTGTCTTCGGGTTCTACGTCATTCCAAGGTAGCTTACACAGTCCGTTGAGGCCAAACCAGGTGCGGAACATAGGGAAGTAGTGCAGGGCTTCGGCTTTGTCTTCAAAAGTAGGTATATGATTGTTTACCATGTCCATAAAAATAAGCCAGGCTTCGTCGTGTTGCGGGCCTTTGTTGGTCATGGCATAACCACCCTGCTGGGCCAGCGATTCCTTCGATACATACTGTGAGTATTCCAGGTTTTTATTTACCATGGCAATATCGTTGAGGAATTGCGGGTCGGCGCCGAAGTGTTCGA
The DNA here is from genome assembly GCA_049969475.1 of Bacteroidales bacterium. Taxonomy (GTDB): domain Bacteria; phylum Bacteroidota; class Bacteroidia; order Bacteroidales; family TTA-H9; genus UBA2030. Next base: position 69,854 of record JBMFOU010000009.1, read on the forward strand.
TGAAATACTCTTTGCACTTGGCTACTCCCATACCAGCAATCTTACCAAAACCTTCGCCCCGGGCTACTTGATGCAGCAGTTCAAGAGATGCCATGCCATTGCCCCAGGTAAGCTCCAGCCCTCCGGTTCTTTCTTTGTTTAGAATGCCATTTTCCCAGCATTCCATCAGGAAAGCTATCAGCGTGCCCCAGGTAATGGTGCATACACCGTAGGTATCGCAATAAAAATTGAGTTCGATGATAATGTCGGGGTCGAAAATCCCGCAGTTGGAACCCAGGCCTGCTGCGTTTTCGTATTCGGGACCATCCACCAGCACCCTTGTGCCTTTATAGGGACCTGTTTTCAGTTCAAATCCATCCACTCCTTTAGCGCATGACATATTGCAGCCTACCCAGCAACCATCGTTCACACCCTGGGTAAATTTACTGGTCCAAACGTTGCTATCAATTTTGTAAGCCTCTGGATGTGAACCATATTTAAAGTTATGAGTAGGGAGCAGGTCGTAGTCGTTCATGATTTCCATGAGGTGGGCGGTACCAACCTGGCGCATGCGGTTCTGCTTGTCGTCGAGCTCGCGCATTTCGCGATTGAAACGTCTTCCGCGTTCCTTGATGGCTTCCAGATCTACAACATTATTGAGGTTACCGCTGATGCCAGGCACTTTGGCTACTAATGCACGCAGCTTTTTATGACGGAAAACCGAGCCTATACCTCCACGTCCAGCCTGTTTCAGCCTAACTTCCTTACGTTTCTTGTCGTAAAAACTGAAATTGAGCATGCCAATGAGGCTGTGTTCAGCTGCCTGTCCGCTCGACACGACCGATACATTGAATTTATCGTTTTCATCGTCGGCAAAGATTTCGTGCAACTGTGCGGCCAGCAAGTGACTATCGTATTCCAGGCCATTGGCGTCGAAAACTTCAATTTTATGGTTGACTCCATCGAAGAAAATTATGATGTCTTCGGCTGCTATTCCCTGAAGTTCCAGCGCATCGAAACCTGAGAATTTCAGGAAAGGTCCGAAAAAGCCACCCACGTTGCTATCCATTACAAAATCAGTAGGAGATATGCTCACTACCAATGACTTACCGGTTCCGGAGTACTGAGTAATACCGGCAATGGGACCTGGTGAAATCACAATCTCATTTTCATAATCGTTCCATCGGGTGGTAGGTTTGGTTGCTTCCCATAAAAGTTTGAGACCAAAACCTTTACCCCCTACAAATTTATCTTTCATCTCTTCGCTTACGGGCTTTTCCACAATTTCCAACGTGTCTACGTTGATGTAAACCGTGCGGTTGTTGTAGCCCTTGTCGATAGGATGCCACTGATATTTGTACTCCTTCAGCAGCTTGTGTTTTGCTCGAAAGTTTTCAAGATTCATATTCCTCGCATTTTAGTGGTGATTCCTGATGTGAAAAGTTTCACAAATGTATAAACCTCCCACCAATACTGCAATCGTTTTCGAAAACGGCACTGTCTGATTTTATGAAAAGTAAATACAACTAATTGATTATAAATGGGCTAAAAGAATATATAGAGCCTTTATAAATTCCCATACCTTATTAGCTGGGTCAAGGCTTACACTTTTTTTTCTTAAATTTTATTTAACTTTGAAACATTATAAAACCGAAGCCTATGGATGCTAACGAAAAAATCATTGAAGCCCTGCAGAAAGCTGGTAAACCTCTTAGGCCCGGAGAATTGGCCGAAGCGGCTGGCCTTCCCAAAAAAGATGTAGACAAAGCTATTAAGGTACTAGTAAAGGAAGGCAAGCTCTATTCCCCCGTACGTTGTTTTTACGACGTGAAAAAATAGAAAAACCGGCCCAAAGCCGGTTTTTTTAAATGTATTCAATGTTGATAATTTTCAGGGCGCAAGGCTTCGGGACCCCACTTTTGCAAAAAACCTTTAACCTTTTTAGCATCATATCCATCACCACTTTCAAGCAGGCCAGAATCCTGAGTATGCAAGCGCTGGCCTTTACTGTCGAGAATTACAAAAACCGGAAAACCAAAACGCTGAGGGTATCCCAGGTCAGCCAGTAGGCTGAGGTTCTTATTTTCCTTACTGTAATTGATCAAACAAATAACGTAATTTTTGTTCAGGAGACTGTCGAGCTCAGGGTTACTATGCACAAATCGATGAAATTTAAGGCACCAGGGACACCAATTGCCTCCAATCTGCAGAAATACATGTTTTCCCGATTGCGAAGTTTGCTTAATAGCTTCGTTTAGCTCTGTACGGGCATCGGCATTGGGATTGTAAATTTTAACAGCTTCTTGTGCATTCAGATTGAGAAGAACAATTCCAAGAATCAGAAAGGTTAAAAGCTTTTTCATGTTACAATGAATAAGAGGTGCAAAAATATGCCCCAATTTTTACAAGGCAAGATTTAACTTTGCAACTCATCACACATTGTAAGGACATGAATGAGGCGATTTTTCAGCTTAAAGCCTTTTTATCCGGAAAAACTGTGGGAATTGCCGGAGCGGGGGGATTAGGCTCCAATTGCGCAGTAGCTCTGGCCAGAACTGGGGTTGGAAAAATTATAGTGGCCGACTTTGATGTGCTCGAAGCCTCTAATCTCAACCGACAATACTATTTTAGAAATCAACTTGGGATTCCCAAAGTATTAGCACTTAAAGAAAATATCCGCAGGATTGACCCGGACATAAAGGTTGAGGCCGTGATTATAAAAATCGGCAGGGACAACATCCAACAGATTTTCGGCCAGTGCGATGTTTTGATCGAAGCTTTTGACAAGGCTGAGATGAAGCAGATGCTCATAGAAACTGCACTCGAAATTTGGCCCAATCGTCCGCTGGTTGCGGCCTCGGGCCTGGCTGGATGGGGAAATACAGAGTCCATTACAGTAAAAAGATTTGGTAATTTTGTGCTGGTCGGCGATGATATTTCCGAAACCAGCCCCTGGAATCCTCCCCTGGGCCCCAAGGTTTCAGTTGTGGCTGGTATCCAGGCCGATGTAGCCCTTGAGTTTTTATTGTGCGATTTTACTTTTAAACTATCAGAGAAACCGTAACTTTATATGAAAATCATACTCAATCACAAAGAAGAAACTTTTAATGCCGACACCTTGACCCTTGCAGACATTATACGGATCAAGAAATTTACTTTCCGAATGCTGGTAACCAAGGTTAATGGGCAAGTGGTGAAGGTGGACGAAAGAGACAAAGTGTTTGTGAAGGATGGCGACAATGTGGAAGTTATCCATCTCATAAGTGGTGGCTAAGCCATCTACCTGCAGCTGCTAAAGTCGATCACACACACTCGCTTGTATTCAGAGGAATGGGAAGCTATTCCCACTCCTACAAATTCATAAGATTCACTTAGGAGGTTTTTCCGGTGTCCAAGCGAGGGCACATTATTATCAATGAGTAAATCAACGACAATATCCAAAGGCTCGTTTGACCCATAATGAATATTTTCACCCTGCCAGCCCATGCACTTGAGTTCATTAATTCTTTGACTAAAATTCCCATGCCCAAAATATCCATCTTTACCTGAAGAAATTGCGTAATCACGAGCCAAACGGCTCAGTGTTTCATCGGGTTGCAAAGCAGAGATCGATTGCTGCGATTGCAAATCCGTAAAAAGGCTATTGAAATATGAATTCTCACGGAGTGATGGGTCTTCTTCAAGTATCGGAGCTACAATCCGCTGGAGAAAATGCTGTGGATATAATCTAACCAGATTGATAATAAGAATAACTTCTTTTTCCTGAGGCTGAAGATACGGAGAATGGGCAGCAGTATTTGCCGCATTTATCTCTGATGCTTTCCAACCCATAGCCATAAGGCTACTATTCAGAGTTGAAGCCTCCTGACCCCAGCAATGAGAGGAGTAAAAAAGCACGAGACATACAAAGGGCAATAATTGAGAAAACTTCATTTTTACTCTTTTGTCTTTTTAACGTCTGCGCAAGCTAAAAATTTTTGATTCCTGATTTATTCTCCGGGCTTCTGTAATTTTGCAGTAATTTTTCACACCCGAACTAGCATTTTTTCATGCACGAAACCATTCTTATTATTGATTTTGGTTCACAATATACTCAACTGATTGCGAGGCGAGTGCGTGAACTCAACGTGTATTGCGAAATTCATCCCTTCAACAAAATTCCTTCCATCACTCCTGAGGTTAAGGGCATTATCTTAAGCGGCAGTCCTTTTTCAGTACAGGACGAAGGTTCACCTGCACCCGATTTGTCCATTTTTAGGGGAAAATTGCCACTATTGGGTGTTTGCTATGGAGCTCAATATTTGGCTAAAATTTCGGGAGGAGCCGTGGAAGCCTCACAAATGCGTGAGTATGGGCGGGCCAACCTCGATAAAATGGACACTAGCGATCCTTTATTGCAGAGTTTAAGCCATGGCACCCAGGTATGGATGTCGCATGGAGACAGTATTTTACAATGGCCTGAAAATTTTAGGATAATTGCTTCTACCGCTTCAATACCTGTAGCTGCTTTCGCCATTAAAGGAGAACCCACCTGGGGCATACAGTTTCACCCAGAAGTCTATCATAGCACCGAAGGTCCCCGTTTACTCGAAAATTTCGTGGTGAATATCTGCGGTTGTCATCGGGATTGGACTCCAGCCAGCTTTGTTGATGAAACCGTTGACCGCCTTCGTCAGCAATTGGGTAACGATAAAGTAATAATGGGGCTATCGGGAGGTGTAGATTCCACAGTTGCAGCCACACTCCTTCATAAAGCCATCGATAAAAATCTTTATTGCATATTTGTTGACAACGGACTCCTGCGTAAAAACGAATTTCAAAGCGTGCTCGAGTCGTACAAGGGCATGGGGCTGAATGTAAAAGGTGTAGATGCTTCAGAGCGTTTCCTTCAAGCATTGAAAGGGCTGAGCGACCCAGAGGCCAAGCGCAAAGCCATAGGACGCACTTTCATCGAAGTGTTCGACGAAGAAGCTCATAAAATTCAGGAGGTGAAATGGTTGGGCCAGGGTACCATTTATCCCGACGTCATCGAATCGGTTTCTGTTAATGGACCTTCAGCAACCATTAAATCGCATCACAATGTGGGCGGTTTGCCGGAACGCATGAAACTGAAAATCGTGGAACCCCTGCGCTCGCTCTTTAAAGATGAGGTACGCAGGGTAGGACATAGCCTGGGAATTAGTCCCGAATTGTTGGGCAGGCACCCTTTTCCCGGCCCGGGATTGGGCATCAGGGTGATTGGAGAGGTGAGCAAAGAAAAACTTGACATTTTACGCGAAGCAGATGCCATATTTATCAATGCGCTTAAAAAACACGAGCTTTATGATAAAGTATGGCAGGCCTTTGTAGTACTGCTTCCGGTACAGGCTGTGGGTGTAATGGGCGATGAGCGAACCTACGAAAACGTAGTAGCCTTGCGGGCTGTTGGCAGCACCGATGGTATGACTGCCGACTGGTCGCATTTACCCTACGATTTCCTGGCCCTGGTTTCCAACGAAATCATCAACCGCGTGAAAGGCATCAACAGGGTGGTATACGATATCAGCTCAAAACCACCCGCAACTATAGAATGGGAATAATTATCAAGTGCATGAAAAAACTTTTCTTTATTCTTTCTTTAGGGTATATTTTTAGTTTTCTGACTCCTTCTATAGCACAGGAGCCGGTTCAAATTACGGTTTCCGAGCGGGTCATCAATCGCGAGGGGAAAACATTCAGAGTACACACAGTGGAAAGAGGGCAGACGCTGTACCGAATTTCCAAAGCCTATGACGTGCCTATCAATGAAATTACCCGTTTCAATCCGGAAGCAGCTACCGCTCTCAAACCCGGTATGGAACTCCTTATTCCCTTAGCAGCTCAGACCGAAGAGAAACCTGTGACAAGCTATATTTTTCATGTCACCCGAAAAGGGGAAACCCTGGAAGAAATTGCGGCTATTTACGGAGTGCCCAAGGAAGCAATATTGCAATTGAATCCAGAGCTCAAGGGTGCCCGCCCTACAACTGGGCAAACCTTAAAAATTCCTATGGATTACAGTGGATACACCGAATTTCGGCCCGATACCATCAATCGTTTACCAGGACAGGAATTCAGAGAGCATGTGGTAGCCGAAAAAGAAACCCTCTATGGCATATCCAGGCTTTACAATGTAACCATAGCTGACCTAATTGAGTGGAATCCTTTTGTTCAGGATGGATTGAAAGTGGGTCAGGTACTTCGTATCGGCCAATCGGTACCTGATGTAAAAATTTCCGATTTTATTGAATATCATGTCCAAAAAAAGGAAAGCCTCTATGGAATTGCCCGCAAAAACCGTATCAGCATAGACTCGCTCAAGATGTTTAATCCTGGCTTAACGGAGCAAATCAAGGAAGGACAAATTATTCTTATTCCCCGCAAGGGTGTGGCCACTTCCTTTATAACTCATACTACTTCTTCGCGTGAGAATTTGGAGAACATAGCCCAAAAATACCAGGTGGATAAAAAACAACTTGAGGAAGCCAACCCTCAACTAGGGAACAAAGTTGACAAGAATATTCAGGTTAAGATTCCCGTGGAAAAGACAGAAAAGCTGGTCGAAACACCCGAATCTAATGCAGAACCTTCTGCAGTAGAGGTGATTGGAAATGCGGGATGTGGTCTATCGTACAAATACAAAAACGAGGAATTCAAGATAGTAGTCATGTTTCCGTATCCCCGGCTTAAAAATTCTCCGGGGGCAAAAAGTAAAGCTGCTGAACGGCAAAGGTTTAAATATCTAACTCTTTATGAAGGAGTTCTTATCGCTCTCGATTCATTAGAGAAAGAAGGGATGAGAGCCAGGGTAATAACACTCGATGCAGGCTACGATGTGGAAGATACCCGAAGAATTCTCAACAACCCTGAACTCAAAAAAGCAGATATCATCATTGCACTGGCTTTCAGTAAAAACTTTACACTTATCGCTGATTTTGCCAAGAAAAATCAAATACCCATAATCAACGTATTTTCGAAACGAGATGAGATTTTGACTAATAATTCATTCGTGATTCGCTCTTATCCTTCGGCCAATTATCAAACCGAACGAGTACTGGAATTTCTGAAGATGAGGCCGCAGCGACAAAACATCATTTTAGTTCGCAGCAACAAATATCAGCACCAGAAAATGTATGAACAGTTAAGATCAGAGATATCAGCCTGGGTTCGTTCGGGTGAACTTCCAGTCGGGTCTCATTTCACCACTATTGGCGATACCTTATCCAATCTCTTCAAGGCCCTGAAACCTGGATATCATAACTACTTAATCGCCTTATCAGAAAATGAAGCCTTTAGTATTAATCTGTTGCGGAATCTTCACGATCGGAAAGATACTATTAGGTATTCAGTCATTGGTTTACCCTCGTGGGACAACATGAAAAACATAGAAAATCAGTTGGTTGTAATTAGCGATTTACATCTGGTAACCCCCTGGTTTGTCGATTACTCTTCATCAGGGGTGCAGGGATTTATAAACACATTCCGCAATCGCTTTAATGCAGAACCAGACGACCTGGCCATGACCGGCTTCGATATGATGTGGTATGCCGGCCACGCACTCATGATGGAAGGGAAAAACTTCCTTCCCTGCATGGAAAACATCCGCATCAACGGACTACTCTCCCGATATCACTTCCAGCATAAAAATGGCGACGGATATGTAAATACCTTCTGGAATGTTTATCATTATCCGGGGTATCGTCCCGTTTTGCTTAATAGGTAGTAATCAGGTTTTTTAAATTCAATACTTTAGTACCGACAAATTACTCATACAAGTAAACTCCTTAAAATATTGATTTATGCTTAAAAACACCGCTTTTACCAATTTTCATGTAGCATTAGGGGCTAAAATGGTGCCCTTTGCTGGATATAACATGCCTGTTCAATTTGAAGGGTTAATCGCTGAACACCTTACTGTAAGGCGTGGCGTGGGGGTATTCGACGTTTCACACATGGGGGAAATATGGGTTAAAGGACCCAAAGCTTTCGACCTGGTTCAATATATCACTTCCAACGATGTTTCGAAACTCTACGATGGGAAGGTTCAATACAGTTGCTTCCCCAATGGAAAAGGTGGTATTGTAGACGATTTACTGGTTTATCGGATTAATGCCGAAACCTATCTGTTGGTTGTCAATGCAGCCAATATCGATAAAGACTGGAACTGGATATGCCAGCACGCAGAAAAAATGGGTATGCAGATTGGAAAAGAAGTTTACAACGCTTCAGATGAGATAGCTCAATTGGCTGTGCAAGGGCCCCTGGCACTCAAAGCCATGCAGAAACTTACTCCCGAACCCATCGAAAATATGGAATATTACACCTTCAAAAAATTAGAATTTGCCGGCGTGAAGGATATAATTTTATCGACTACGGGATACACAGGAGCAGGAGGCTGCGAAATTTACATGGCCAATGCAGATGCTGCCCGGATTTGGAATGCGGTTTTTGAGGCAGGAAAAGAGTTTGGCATTAAACCCATAGGCCTGGGTGCCCGCGATACCCTGCGTCTCGAAATGGGCTTCTGTTTATATGGAAACGATATAGACGACACCACCTCGCCCCTGGAAGCTGGCCTGGGCTGGATTACCAAATTTACTCCCGAAAAAAATTTCATCGACAAGGAATTCCTTCTCAAACAAAAACAGGAAGGAGTTAAACGCAAACTCGTGGGTTTTGAAATGGTGGATAAAGGAATTCCCCGCCAGCACTATCCCATTTGCGATGCTCAGGGCAATAAAATAGGAGAAGTTACATCAGGAACCATGTCGCCATCGCTCAATAAGCCTATCGGTATGGGTTATGTTCCTACCGAACTCTCAGCACCGGGTTCTGAATTTTTTATTGAAATCAGGGGTAAACTATTAAAGGCTGTAGTTGTTAAACTTCCCTTCTATAAAGGCGAATAAACGCTTTTCGTTTCTTAAAAACCACACGGGGCAGGGTGCAAGCTACTCTGCCCTCATTTTTCAAAAAAAGCAAGGGGTATGCCTGATTTTGAATTGATTATAGACAGAGAGAACACGCAAAGCGTGAAGTATGATCTAAGGAAAACCCTATTTGGCCGCTCTGATGTTATTCCCATGTGGGTTGCCGATATGGACTTTGCCATGCCGGAATGTGTTGCCGAGGCTCTCAGAAATCGCATCGACCATGGGATTTTGGGCTATTCTTTCCGGAGCGATAGTTTTTCCCGGGCTCTGACAAGCTGGCTCAAACGCCGGCATGGACTTGAGGTAGCAGAGGAAAGCGTTTGCTTCAGTCCCGGTATTGTTTCTGCCCTGGTGGTCATACTGGAGTCGTTTACGGAAAAAGGTGATAAGGTTCTGGTTCAGCCACCGGTTTATCATCCTTTCTTCGAAGTTCCCACTCAAAACCACAGGCAAGTAATATGGAATGAATTGATTTTCGATGGAAGGCAGTACCAGATAGACTTCGATAAGCTTCGTCGGCAACTTAAGGAAGTTCGGATGGTCATTATCAGTCACCCCCATAATCCGGTAAGTCGGGCGTGGAAACCCAATGAACTTCATGAATTGGCACTTTTATGCGCTGAGAACGAGGTGCTTCTGGTTTCCGACGAAATTCATTCCGATCTGATGCTTCAGGGCTATAAGCATACTCCTATGTTGCAGGCTAGCCCGGAAACAGCCGATAACATCATAACTTGTTATGCCCCGAGTAAAACTTTTAACCTGGCCGGATTATCCACCAGTTCAGTAGTTATCACCAACCCTGTCCTTAGAGAAAAGTATAGGGCCACACTCGAGCGGCTTCATATGCAAATGGGAAACATTTTGGGGCAGATTGCTTTCGAAGCTGCTTATAACCAGGGAGAGCCATGGCTGGAACAATTATTGGCCTACCTCAACCGTTCGGTTGACCACATAAAAAACCGAATCGCCAACGAATATCCCTGGCTCAGCCTGCTTGAACCCCAGGCAACTTATTTATTGTGGCTCGATTTCCGCAGATTGAACCTTTCTGCCGATGAACTGCATGAGAGGCTGGTAAAAACGTGCGGACTTGGCCTGAGTCGGGGCGACCAATTCGGGCCAGGCGGGGCAGGCTTCATGCGCATGAACATTGCTGCACCCCTCCCAGTGATCGATGAAGCGCTGGACAGGCTTAAATTATTGACATTCTGAGATGAAATCTATTCAGGCTGTTATTTTCGATCTTGATGGTTTGCTCATCGACTCTGAGCCTTTGTGGGAATTGGCCGAACAGGCTGTCTTTGCACGATACGGAATCACGGTCACCCATGAGATATGTCAGCAGGTGAAAGGTTTGCGTGTGGACGAATCCGTACACGTCATACTGGGCCTCTTCTCCCGTTCCGATTTGGACCCAGTAGTAATTGCCCGACAAATTCAGGATAAAGTCATTCGACTTATAGCTGAAAAAGGAAAAGGAATGCCTGGGTATGTTTACATTCTTCATTTTTTTCGTTCTCGAGGCATTAAAATAGCCCTCGCATCTTCTTCCAAAATGGAAGTTATTCGGGCTGCCCTGCAAAAGCTGGGAATTAGCCACCACTTTGAGTTTATTCATAGTGCTGAGTATGAAAAGTTTGGGAAACCTCATCCCGGAATATTCCTGTCAGTGGCCCAAAAATGGAAGATTCCACCAGAGCAATGCTTAGTTTTCGAAGATTCTCTTAATGGAGTGATCGCCGCCAGAGCAGCCCGGATGAGGGTCGTTGCCATACCTGAGCCTTCCCTTCAAAACGATCCCCGTTTCACCATTGCGAATCTGGTGTTGCCTTCTCTCCTCCATTTTAAGGAACATCATCTTAACGAATTGCTCTCAAAATAGAGTTTTTTCACTTCCCTCAATCATTAATTAATCTTTAATTCTTTCCCTGGCATCACTTGCAGGGGTGTTTTTTTTATTTTTTTGCAAAAAAATTCCGATGGTGGCTTTTTGGGAAGGATTTTACGTGATTTTGGCCTTGCTGGGAGCCATCGGCCTTTTTTTGTTTTCCATCAAACTGATGGGAGAGGCATTACAAAAAATTGCCGGGCAGGGAATGCGTCTTATCATTTCCAGACTTGCCCAAAATTCGCTCAGAGGGGTGTTTTCAGGCTTAGGTATTACAGCAGCCATTCAATCATCCTCAGCCGTAACCGTAATGCTGGTGAGTCTGTCGGGGGCCGGCTTACTGAGTTTTCGGGAATCTTTTTCCATGATCATGGGAGCCAATATAGGAACCACTCTCAAAGCATGGCTTCTGGCTTTATTTGGTTTTTCGTTCGACCCCACTTCCCTGGCCCTCCCGCTCATTGCTCTGAGCTTGCTCTTACTTTTTTCGGGCAAAGAGAAACGAAGATTTACCGGGGAATTCTTTACCGGACTTGCTCTTCTTTTCATTTCTCTTGAATTTATCAAGAACGAGGCTACAGTGCTTACTTTAAATCCGGTAGTAGCTGATTTTCTTCAAGAAGCAGGGGGTAGAGCCTGGTATCATTATTTAATGTTCAGCTTCATTGGTTTTCTCATGACGGCACTCCTGCAGTCGTCGAGTGCAATGATGGCGTTTACTCTGGCTCTGGCTGGAACTGGAAATATTTCTTTTGAAATGGCCATAGCCATGGTGTTGGGAGAAAACCTAGGCACCACCTTGACGGCCAATCTGGCGGCCCTGATGGGTGATTATCGGGCCAAGCGCACAGCACTTTCACACTTTCTTTTCAACCTCAGTGGCTTTATCCTTGTGCTCTTAGTCTTTCCTTTGGTAATTCAAAGACTCACATGGCTCCTTGAGGTTCTCAGAATATCAGCCTCGCTAAAAATCCCGGTGGGACTGGCGGCTTTTCATACTTCTTTTAATCTCATTATCACATTATTATGGATTAATTTCATCCCTCAGATGTACTATCTGGTATCATGGCTAATTCCTGAACAGCCTTCCCGTAGACTTGACAAATATGCTTTCAGTTATATAATATCCACCGCAGAATTTTCTTTGCTTCAAGGGAAAAATGAACTGGCCCGCCTATCCGGTATGGTCTCATCGCTGGCGCGAATGACCTCAAAATTACTTATCACCCGCGATCCCGAACAATCGACAGCTCTTAAAAACAATTTCCAGATACTCTCCGAAGAAATTCTAAAATCGCAGCGCCAGCTCGAACTTTATCTGCAAAATTTGCCCATCAATGAACTAAGTCAGCAGGGGCGTATCAGACATCAATTTATGTTAATTACAGCTGAACACTTACTGCAAATTACGCGGATTTTGAAAAAAATGTTGATTATTCTCACAGAAAAAGAAGAGTCCAGGGTTTGGTTTACTCCCAAACAATATCAGAATCTTATTGAACTCTCCGATTTGGTGCTGGGAGCTTTTGCTTTGCTCGAGGAGCACCTGAACGGGGATTACCACCGGGCTAATATATCCAAAGCCATGATTATTGAAGAAAAAATCAATCATCTGAGAGATAAGATTAAAAATAAAATTCCCAAGAAGATAGAAGCCGGAAAAATCACACCAGCCTCGGCAGAATATTTTAAAGGCCTAATTGATACCTGGGAGAGTACCGGCGACCTGATTGCTTCCATCAACCAGGGATTGGCCACCTGTAGCTATGCACCCGCTGAAAATTCCTAATTTTGCCCCCCGTTTCTGAAAATTCTAAGTACATGTTTACTGAAAATCTTGCCCGGGCCGCTACATTGGCGCTAAAAGAACTGTATGGCATTGAAATTCATCCTGAATCTCTCACCATTAATAAAACCCGTAAGGAATTTGAAGGCGACTACACCCTGGTGGTTTTTCCTATAGCCAAGGCAGCCCGTAAATCGCCTGACCTCATAGGAGAGGAATTGGGTAACTGGCTGAAAGCAAATCTTCAGGAGATTGAGAAATTCAACGTCGTGAAAGGTTTTCTTAATCTATCCCTTAAAGATGATTTCTGGACAGATTTTCTAAAAAGTAATTTTAGCAACCCTAGTTACGGTTTCACTTCTGCTCCCTTAAGTGAAGCTCCTGTGCTCATCGAGTTTTCCTCGCCCAATACCAATAAACCCCTCCATTTGGGGCATATCAGAAATAATCTGCTGGGGTACAGTATTTCAGAAATTTTCAGGGCTACGGGCAAAAACATCCTCAGGGTCAACCTGGTTAACGATCGGGGGATACACATATGCAAATCGATGTTGGCCTGGCAAAAGTGGGGTCAAAACGAAACCCCAGCTTCATCTGGTATGAAAGGTGACCACCTGGTAGGCAAATACTATGTTTTATTCGATAAGCATTACAAAGAAGAAGTTGAGCGCCTGAAGGCCTCGGGCATGGATGAAGAAACCGCACAACGAAGTGCTCCTCTGATGCTCGAAGCACAGGAAATGCTCCGTCGCTGGGAAAAAGGCGACCCTGAGGTCATAGAGCTCTGGAAAATGATGAATGGCTGGGTTTATGAAGGCTTCGACGAAACCTACCGCCGTCTGGGTATTCAGTTCGATAAAATATACTACGAATCAGATACTTATCTGCTAGGGAAAAAATTGGTGGAAGAAGGCCTGGAAAAAGGTGTTTTTTCCCGCAAGGAAGATGGTTCGGTATGGGTTGACCTCACCGATGTAGGACTCGATCAGAAACTATTGCTCAGGTCGGATGGTACCTCTGTGTATATTACGCAGGACCTGGGAACCGCCCAGCTTCGTTATAATGAATATCATCCCCAGAAAATGATTTATGTAGTGGGCAATGAACAGAATTACCACTTCGAGGTTCTCACTCATGTTCTCAGAAAACTCGGGAAACCTTATGCCGACACTATTTTCCATCTTTCTTATGGTATGGTGGAGTTGCCCGAAGGAAAGATGAAATCACGCGAGGGAACAGTAGTAGATGCCGACGACCTGATGGATGAAATGTATGAAACAGCCCGGCAGATAACCCTCGAACTGGGCAAAGCCGCTAATCTGGATGAAGTAGAGGCCGATAAATTATTTCATAAAGTAGGAATGGCCGCATTAAAGTACTTCATCCTGAAAGTAGATCCCAAAAAGAATATGCTTTTCAATCCTGCTGAGAGCATCGATTTTGACGGAAATACTGGGCCCTTTATCCAATATACTTTTGCCCGCATTGCATCGGTTTTGCGCAAAGCAGGGGAGTGGTCGGCCCAATTTGGCAGCCTGGAACTAAAACCTGAAGAAAAAGAAGTGCTGCGATTGCTCTACGATTTTCCTTCTGTAATTCAGGAAGCTGCCGACGAGATGAACCCTGGAACCGTGGCCAACTTCTGCTACGAACTAGCCCGCACCTACAATCAGTTTTACCATAACCTGAGCATTCTCCACGAGTCGGACGAAAACCGTATGAATTTCCGTCTGGCGCTTTCCAAACTTACATCCATCGCCATACACAACGGAATGTACCTGCTTGGTATCGACGTACCTGACCAAATGTAAGTGGCTATTTTCTAATCTTCAGCGTCTTAACCTGATAATTAGGCTCGTAGGCTCCAATTGCAGGAGCTTCCAGGTTTCGGGGCCTGCCCTTGATATCTGAATTGACGCCGATGGGTTTTCCAGCTCCCAGCAGGGGCGACAGCGTATCAGGTTCAAGATTGGGTTTCTCCGTACTCAAAAATTTGGGGTCGGTATTAAAAACGCAATCTGTAAATGCATGCTGAAATTGCTGATGCTTGAATGTACGCATCCAGCAACGGTCGAAACTGAGTTGAAAAGTATGCCCCTGGTCCATCCCGTCAATCATAAGCTCTTCTGCCTGGTTGCCGTAAATCACTGAATTAACAAAAGTTGCAGCTGTAGGCTCTACATAGGTGATTTCACCCTGCGCATTCAGATAATAATTTTTCAGAACCAAGGATGGAGTTTGTCTTACGGATGAACTCCAGTAATTACCTAAAGTGAGGTGGACAAACGAAGCAAGTCCTCCCCCCAGCGCCAGGGCATAGCTACCACAGTTCTCAATTACAACATTTACGGCTTCTACAATACTTCCGTTTAGAGCCAGGCCTCCGGTTTTCATGTTTGCAATGCGGGTATTGGCCAGATACAACTGAGGTTGACTTAAATCTTCCGGAAAGTCGACCTGTAACCCCAAATTCCCATTGAGTATAACAGCATGATTGATAAAGTTCTCTTTACTACCCTGGCTCAGCCAGATTCCATTCCATTGCCCGGGTAAATCTTTATAAAATTCATCCAGCCTATCGTTACGAAAAATTACCTCACGGCCAGGCTCACCAAGCACTTTTAACGATCCCCCTTGATAGACCAATAAAAGCGCATCTTTATGAAAATAAATCTCAGTACCGGCTTCAATGGTAAGCACCGATGCCGAATCGACTACTGCCCAGCCATAAATTACATGCGGCTTGTCAGCAGTCCAGGGTTTTGAACAGTCAATAATAGAGTAGGGGGGCAAACCTGGCTGAAAAATCTGGGGTGTATGAAAATAAGCATTGCGTCCCCATGCCAAAAGTTTTACATGCTGAAGGTTGCCGTTGGTCGTAAATACTACGCTATCTCTCACCTCAAAAGGATTGTTTTTATCGTTGGGGTCAATACGCAGACGAATAAAAATAAAAAGGCTATCTCCGGCCCCAATTTCCACATCCCTGAAAATCGTTCCCTGCTCACCGTCCAGATTCATGACAAAAGGGCTATTGTTCCCACCAGCAAGCTCTATTGTACTTATTCTTAACTTTTTATTGCTTGGATTGTACACCCTGAACTCGCGAATAGTGGTACCCACCGTCGTAAAAACCGTATCAAATTTCACAGTGTCAGTGCTAAATGCAAGCATGAGTGATGGGTCGGGTGATGGTTCCTCTTTTCCACAGCCTAATATTAATAAAAGAAGAGCTGCCATGGCTATAATCGGGAAAAGCCAGCTGAAAATTTTCGAGGATTTGAAGTATTGACGCATTCTCTTGTTTTGTGAGAAAACGGGCAAAGTTAGCAATCATTGTATAGAAAGGCCGTATCTGCGACGTGTTCTTTCATAAACATCAATCCCTAAACAACTTAATAATGCATTGTCGATCAATTATTTAACAAATAAATGATTGAAAATTATTACAAAAGTCTCACTTCGTCTTAAAAGTAATGTTTTGTTTCGTTATTCAAAATCAAAAAAATAAGTAATTTTGCAGGCTCTTTTTCCGGAGAGAGCTGGTGGAGAAAAGTATGTATAACCCGGTTTACCAGACAGGCGGTCCGGAGGTCTGAAAGGTAAACCACAAAGCAAATTGAATGTCAGAACTTGAAAACAATGCCGGCAACGGCTTGGAGAATTACGCTCCTCAGCCTGAGGAAAATGCAATGGCGCAGAATATGCCCGAATCAAACACTCCTGCAACTCCTGAAGTGGTAAACCCCAGGGAGAAAGCTAAAAAAAGGCCCGAACCTTCTCAGGACTTCGATTGGGAAGATACTGGTCGCAAAGCGCATTACAAAAAGGAAGAACTGGTAAAGCTCCAGGACCTTTATGTAAAAACCTTCAGCTCTATTGCTGAAAAAGAAGTGGTAGAAGGAACCGTGGTATCCATCAATCCACGCGAAGTGGTGGTCAATATTGGATTTAAGTCGGATGCCGTTATTCCTGCTGCCGAGTTTAAGTACAACCCCGACCTCAAGGTAGGCGACAAGGTAGAAGTTTATGTTGAAAGCCAGGAAGACCGTACAGGACAATTGGTACTTTCGCATAAAAAGGCCCGCTTGCTTCGTGCTTGGGAAAGGGTTAATCAGGCTTATGATAATCAGGAAATCATCAAGGGATATGTTAAGAGTCGCACCAAGGGTGGCCTTATCGTTGATGTTTTTGGTATCGAGGCCTTCCTGCCCGGCTCACAGATCGATGTGAAGCCCATACGCGACTACGATGCATTCGTGGACAAGGTGATGGAATTCAAAGTGGTGAAAATCAACCACGAATACAAAAACGTGGTGGTTTCGCACAAAGCCCTTATCGAAGACGAACTCGAAGCCCAGAAAGCCGAAATCATTGCCAAGCTCGAGAAAGGCCAGATTCTGGAAGGTACAGTCAAGAACATCACCTCTTATGGTGTGTTTATCGACCTGGGCGGAGTTGATGGCCTCATACACATCACCGACCTGTCGTGGGGACGTATTAATCACCCCGAAGAAGTGGTACAGCTCGACCAAAAACTACAGGTGGTAATCCTCGACTTCGACGACAGCAAGAAGCGTATAGCTTTGGGCCTCAAGCAGCTTACTCCTCACCCCTGGGATTCACTCGATCCCAACCTGAAAGTAGGCGACAGGGTGAAAGGAAAAGTGGTAGTGCTGGCCGATTATGGTGCTTTCGTGGAAATCGCCCCCGGTGTGGAAGGTCTTATCCACGTTTCGGAAATGTCATGGTCGCAACATCTGCGTACTGCCCACGATTTCCTGAAGGTTGGCGACGAAGTTGAAGCCGTCATCCTTACCCTCGACCGCGAACAGCGTAAAATGTCGCTGGGTATTAAGCAGCTCATTCCCGATCCCTGGAATAATATTAAGGAAAAATACCCCATCGGATCGAAACATACCGCTACAGTTCGCAACTTTACCAATTTTGGTATTTTCGTTGAACTGGAAGAAGGTGTGGACGGTCTCATCCACATTTCTGACCTCTCATGGAGCAAAAAGATCAAGCATCCAGCTGAGTTTACGAAGATTGGTGAAAAAATCGATGTAGTAGTACTCGATGTGGACACCGAATCGCGTCGCTTGAGCCTCGGACACAAACAACTGGAAGAAAATCCCTGGGATGTATTCGAAAGCATCTTCACCGTAGGTTCCATCCATAAAGGAACTCTCATCGGAAAACAGGACAAGGGTTATGTGGTAGCTCTGCCTTATGGCGTTGAAGCTTATTGCCCTGCCCGTCAGGCTGTTAAAGAAAACGGAGAAGAAGCAAAAATCGATGAAAGTCTTGACTTCAAGGTAATTGAGTTTTCGAAAGAAAACCGCAAAATCGTGGTATCACACACCCGTGTGCATCAAGATGCCAAGGAAGCCGAAAAAGCTAAAGAAAACGAAAAAGCTAAGGCTGAAAAGGAATCCACCAAGAATACCATGAAGAAGCTCAAAGACAACATCGAGAAGACCACACTTGGCGACATTGAAGTATTGGCTGCCCTCAAAGAGGAAATGCTTGAAGAAGAAAAAGCACGCCTCGAAGCCAAAGCCAAGAAAGCCAAATCTTCTGAAAAAAGCAATGAGAAGTCTGAAAGTGACTCAAACGAAGAAAAAGCTGAATAATTTTAGTTATTAAGCTTACTAGCCGGACTTCTCAGCAAAGTCCGGCTTTTTATTTTTGTAGAAACTTTATACATGGCATTTGAGATTACATTTCTGGGTACAGGAGCAGCCTTGCCCACACTATCGCGAGGGCTGAGTGCTGCAGTGGTAAATATTGATGAAACCCTTTGCCTTATCGACTGCGGAGAAGCAACCCAACTGCAAATGCTTCGTTTTGGGGTAAAAAGAGAGCGCATCCGACACATCTTTATTTCTCACCTTCACGGAGATCACTATTTCGGACTGGTCGGCCTGCTCTTCACATGGCACCTGCACCAACGCAAAGAACCTATCCACATCTGGGGTCCGGCTTTACTCAAAGAAATCATAGAACTTCAAATAAAATCATCAGTTCCAAATTTATCGTATGAATGGATCTTTCATGACACGGAATCTTTACCCAATGGTTTTATTCTGGAGGAAGATAAGTTTTACGTTATCAAATTTCCTCTCAAGCACCGTTTAACGGCTTATGGTTACCTAATCCGCGAGAGGGGGAGGCAGGGCAACATCGACCCTTCCTTTATTGAAAAATACAAACCAGCGCCTGAAATCATAAAAGCCATCAAAGCGGGTGCTGATTTTATTAGCCCCGAAGGAAAAACCATACCTCATACCGAAATTGTTACCCCACCTCATCTACATTCTTTTGCCTGGTGCAGCGATACCAGCTACAACCCCGTAATGCTTGATTTCATCCAGGAGGTAGATGTATTGTACCACGAAGCAACCTTTATGAAAGAGTTGCAAGCCCTGGCTGACGAAAAAGGCCATAGTACAACCATCGATGCAGCACTTATAGCAGCTCAGGCCCGGGTCGGACAACTGGTACTGGGACATATCTCACAACGTTACTCCGACATGGAAGCTTTTGTGAATGAAGCCAAAAGCATCTTTCCCAATTCCCTGGTGGCTTATGATGGATTAAAAATTCGCCTTAGAAACTAAAAAAAGCCCAATAAATACTTGACAAGTCCTAAAATTGTTGTAATTTTGCACCACTAAAATCGACAACGGCTCCGTAGCTCAACTGAATAGAGCATCTGACTACGGATCAGAAGGTTACAGGTTTGAATCCTGTCGGAGTCACCCTAGAGGCCTGGTAATAAAACCAGGTCTCTTTTTTTTATTTTCAAGTCTAACCCTAGTATCATATTGATATCGTCTATTTATGTATTAAATAAAATCTACAAAGCCCATGCAAAAAAAATTTATATAATTTCCTAAAAAGCAATACTTTATAAAATTTGGCATAATTTTGGTTAAATTAAAATGATTTAAAAATTTTTGTCATGAAAACCTACAATTTAAAGAGTTTTGGCATGGTAATCGCGTTGGGAGCGATGATAATTACCACCTCATGTAACAAGACAGAGATTCCTCAACCCACTGGTATTACCCATTTTAATGAAATTCAAGTATCGCCCTCTTTTAAATGGGAAGCTACCCGAGAAGTAAGCCTAAACATTACCTCGGAATTGCCTGAGGTAGGTACATTGGCTCGTATTACTATTTATGACGCTAATCCTCAGGAGCATGGCAATATTTTAGCCACAGGCTCAGCTGGTAAAGGTTTCGCTTTCGAAACCAAACTACGCCTTCCTTCTTATCTTAAAGAAATTTACGCCGAATACCGCGATGGAAAGGGTAAAATCATGCTGGTGCCTATTCCGGTGAATGGCGATAAAGTGAGTTATGAGTTTAAAGATGCCTTGAAAAACAGTCTTAAAAATAGCACTGTAGTTGAACCTTCGTGCAATGAATGTATAAACTATGCTACAGGCAACACACCAGTTACAATTAGAAATGGAGAGATCTGGTGTGTGGATAACTTTACAGGCCCTGTAACCTTTGAGTTTTGGAACGGGGGGGGAACCCTTAGGATTTGTGGCACAGCCACCCTTTCCAACGTAAACATGGGAAATAATTGTATAATTGAGGTACTCAGCGGAGCCACGCTTAATGCCACTAACATTCAAATGAATTCGGCTTCCGATATATACGCTTACAGTACCGCTACTGTCAACATTACAGGACTACACCTTAACACAGCAGGTACAACGGTATACAATTACTCAAGTAATTTCAATGTAAATGGTAATCTTAGCACCAATGGAGGTGTTTACAATTATGGTATACTCAATATTAGTGGCAACTATCAGCTTAACGGAAGCGGAGGATTTTTCTTCCTGGAAAATACAGGAACTTTAAACATTGGTGGGAACTTTGAGGCCAATGGTCGTTTCTCCAATTCAGGTACTATTGAAGCCCAGGGAAACATTTCTCTCAATTTGAGTACGGGCACCGGAGTTTTTGCTAACAATTACTGCAAGCTAATCAGCCATGGCAACTTGAGTTTAAATTCTGGGACTTTTAGAAATTACAGTGGATATGTCATGGCAGACGGAACGATGACTATTAATGGAGGTACTCAGCCCGAGCTTTATAATCAGTCGATGTGGTCGGTTAACAACCTCACGGTTAATAGCGGCATCATTAAAGGCTTTGGCAGCCTGAACAGTATAAAGGTGGCCAACAATACCACATTTTGGGGTAACAGTTATGCCACGGGGGCTATTGAACTGGCTGATAATGATGGCCAAGTAACAGGTAATCAGAACGCATTCCAGAACGGTGCTACGCTCGTCGACTGGAACAATATAACCAACTACATTCCCCAGAGCGCCTGCAATCCTGAAGGAATGGGCACTCCCACGGTCACTGACACCGATGGAGACGGGGTACCCGATGAGATTGACGACTATCCCACCGACCCTGAACGTGCCTTCAATAACTATTTCCCCAACCAGAATACCTGGGGAAGCTTGGCCTTCGAAGATCTATGGCCTGCAAAAGGGGATTACGATTTTAACGACCTGGTTACTAATTATCAATTTAACATTGTTACCAATGCGCAGAACAAAGTGAAAGATATTAAAGCCAAATTCCATGTGAAAGCCGTTGGTGCCAGCTTCAAAAATGGTTTTGGTTTGCAAATCGACGGTTTGACCCCTGAACTAGTGGCTTCGGCCAGCGGAAGTGTGTTAGGCGAAAACTACGTTCAGTTGGCTAACAATGGTTTGGAAGCTGGCCAGGCTAAGGCAGTTGTCATTGCCTGGGATAATGTGGAGCACGTGATTCACAGAGCTGGTGGAAGTATGTTCAACACCATTCATAATGGATTCACAGGAACTGCGGATACAGTTAGCCTATTAATAACCTTGAGCATTCCTCAGGAACAGGCTACAGTGGGCACACCTCCCTTCAATCCTTTTATTATTCGCCAGATGAATCGGGGCCACGAAATTCACTTGCCCGACCATATTCCTACCAGCCTTATGGATGCCTCACTCTTTGGAACCGAACAGGATGCATCTAATCCGGCACAAGGTATCTACTACAAAACCATCAACAATCATCCCTGGGGGCTTAATATCCCGGCTCCTTTCGCCTGGCCCCTCGAGAAAGTAGATGTCACGCAAGCCCACCTGCATTTCGCCGAATGGGCCCAGTCCAGTGGAACAACTTTCGCCGATTGGTATCTCGATAAACCAGGATACCGCGAAAATTCAAACATTTATTAATATTGAATTACAACAAACTGCAGAAGCTGCTCTATCACAGGGCAGCTTTTTTTATTTTTGTATATCAATCAAATCATCACTCCCATGCGTCACATGTTTCTGAAATTTGCTTTCATAGCCGTGCCTTGGTTGCTTGTCATTCATGGTGCTCATGCACAAACAGCCTACTATCACTATGAGGCTAAAAACCAGAGTCTTGCCTATTATTTCGACCTGATTACTTTAGATACAGTAGGCTTTTTGAGTTTGAATTCAGACAGACCAATGTGGCTCTCGGGGAATTTAAACAAATCTTCGGGAGAATGGATTTTTAGAACGAATGATGAGAAAAAATTGATGTTATGTTTTAATTTGAATAACAAACAATTAGAAAATATAAGATTTTGCGAAACAGGGGTGGGGGATAGGTCTCTTCCCCAATTATTCCTTACCTGGAATAAAGGAAACGTCCCATTCAAGGTGTTACGATTGACTAAGAAGCAAGCCCTTATACCTGAAATTAGAAACTCGCCATTTGCCTCATTCGATGTAGTATTTCCTGATCCACAATGGCCTGCAAATCCAAGAATAGCAGATAGTATCAGAAAAGCCCTTTTGAAAATTTACCTGGGAGAGGATGAGATAAAAAGCATAGCTGCTCAGCCCGCCCTGGCTCAAAGACTTAATCAGATGGCTCATCAATATCAAGAGGAAAACAGGGACATTTACGACCCGGAAGATTCTTCTCCATTGTTGAATCGTGAATTCAGCATTCGCCCCTTTATAGCATGCAATACCGGATATGTATTATCTGTGATTGTCGACCTTTATGCCTACAATGGCGGAGCTCATGGCCTGGAAGTAAAACGTTTTGTCAACCTGAATCTTAAAAACGGAGAAACTTTTCAACTGTCTCATTTATTTGATACTAGCAATCGGTATATTGCTGCAAAACTTAAAGAATTAATAAAAACCCATATTAAAGAGCAATATCAAATAACTTCTCAGCAATCCCTTACAGAAGCTGGCTTTTTTACGGATGATATTGAACTTCCCGTAGAGTTTTATTTGACACCCTCCGGAATTGGTTTTTACTATAATGTTTATGAGATTGCGCCTTTCTCAATGGGTCCAATCCAAGTTTTCATCCCTAATAATGAAGTAAAGACTCTTATGGGGGAGAATATTTGGTCATTGCCCGAAAATTTTTGGAGTAACTAAAATTTACTATTTATCAATGACTTAATAAGATGATAAGTTAATTTAATAAATTTTATTTAACATAATATAAATTATATAACAATTCTTATCTAAAAAATCACTAAGAAAATGTCGTGATTAAGCATACAATCCTTGCCTGCGAATGTGAGAAAACTTCAAAAGATTGAGAAATTTGAACTTTTGAATGAATAATTGGCGGTTCAATTAATTTAAGTTTAAACTCTAAATTGCTTAAATTTACCATTCAAACGTAAAGCGAAACCATGAATAAAATCCTTAAACAAATCATTCCTTATTGGCTGGGTGTCAAAATACGGGGCAATTATCAACGATTGCTGGCCCTTTATCTTAGAGGAAGTAAATATACTTGTCCTTTATGCGGAAATTCATTCCGTAAAATGCTTCCTGGAGGCATTGATAATGAGGTTTTTAAAAAATATCAAATTATTGGCGGAGGGCGTCGGCCCAACAGTGTTTGTCCTCGTTGCTTTTCAACTGACCGAGATCGTTTGGTATTTCTTTATCTGAGGGATTTCACCGATGTTTTTCAACAAAGATACGAAGTCCTACACATTGCCCCGGAAGGCAGTCTCAGAGCCTATTTCATGAACCGAACCTCAGTAAAATATACCGCGGGATTTAAAGACGCTAATGCATATAAAGGTTATTATTACAACCAAGTAAAGCAACATATAGATATTACAAAAACAGAATTTGCTGATAATCAATTTGATTTTATAATTTGTAACCATGTTCTTGAACATATTGAAGATGACTTACGCGCGATGCACGAGTTGTATCGAATTATGAAACCCGGTGGCAGGGGTATTTTGCAGGTACCTTTTGCACCTATCCTTGCTCACACCATTGAGGGGTTGTCCTCTCCTACTCCGACCGATCGCTTACGTCTTTACGGTCAAGAAGATCACGTAAGGATCTATGGCACTGATTATTTCGAACGACTTAAATCAGTGGGATTTGAAGTGGAAACATTCATGCTTTACCGGTCAAATCC
>JBMFOU010000009.1:94034-97625 GCA_049969475.1 Bacteroidales bacterium
CTCGCCTAACCCAGGAAAAGAGGGAGTATTTACAGCGATTGGAGGAAGAAGTTAAAAGGCGCACCGAACAATTCGAGGTTGAACTAGCCGAAAGGCAACGTATGGATGCTGAATTAAAAATCGCTTTGAAAAAGGCTGAAGAAGCCATTTTTCTGAAGAATGCTTTTTTATCAAACATAAGTCACGAAATACGAACCCCCCTCAATGGTATCATCGGTTTTGCCAGTCTTCTCGAGACCGAACTGTCAGCACGTGAAGATACAGAACTGTATGAATATGCTAACGGGATAACCCAGAGTAGTGAGCGATTGCTCCGTTTACTAAACAATCTGATCGATATCAGTCGTGTAGAAGCCCACGATTTGGAAGTACACCTTGAATCCTGTGATCTGGGGGCCATGGTAAGCGATACGGCAGAGTTATTTCGTTTTAAAGCCAACGAGAAAGGTATCCGGTTTAATGTGTTTAATAATGATATTCCACTCTGCCTGGCCGATCCAGCCAATTTTCCACGCATTCTCTCCGAAGTAATCGATAATGCCCTAAAATATACCGAGCGGGGCTTCATTAATATCAGTACAGGTTATAAAGCAGAAAGCCAGGAAGTTTTCGTAAGAGTAAAAGATACTGGAGTTGGAATTGATGCTGAATATCTGCCTCACATCTTTGATGCTTTTCGACAGGAAAGTTTAGGCTTTTCGAGAGCCTATGAGGGAGCTGGCTTGGGCCTACCCTTAGCCAGGCGGATAATTGAATTAATGAATGGACGTATTGAGGTTGAAAGCACCAAGGGAAACGGTACAATAGTAACCTTGTATCTCAAAGCAGCCATTGTTGAAGAAACTTCAAGCACCGTTAAAGAGGTTCCAGTCCATCCTGTAGTCTCCTCTCCCTTGGAATTACAGCCCGAAAAGTACAAGATTCTGGTGGTTGAGGATGATCGCATGAACCGCATGGTCTTACGCAAAATGCTTCAAAACTTCCCGAATCTTTCTTTCGCCTCCGATGGTGATGAAGCGCTGAAAATTGTGAAGGACGCCTACAACAAAAATGAATTTTTTAACGTGGTACTCATGGATATCAACCTACCCATGCCATGGGATGGCATTCGACTTATGAAGAAAATAAAGGAAGACCATCCTGAATATCATCGATGCGCTTTTATCGCCCAAACTGCTTATGCGATGAGTGGAGACAGGGAACGTTTTCTTGAAGAAGGTTTTGATGACTATATTAGTAAACCCATTGCAAGGAATATTTTATTGTTGACCATTGAAAAAAACGTAAACTTAAAAAAAAGTCAAAATGACTGACAACGGAATTTCAACCCAGAGAGACAGCCATGAATCGATAGAGTTCAGGCTACTTTTCAGGCGCCTGGCTGATCGGATTAAAACACCCCTGCATGGGCTTCAGGGTATGTTTGAACTGATGAAAAAATTAGCACAAAATGATGAAATGACAGAATATCTGCATATTGCAGAAGCTTATAATCTCGAGGTTATAACCATCATTTCCGATTGCCTTGATTATATTCAACTTCGCTCGGGGGAGTTTCAACTCAACCCTGATTGGATAAACCTGGAAGCTGCAATTGGCGAAATAAATGAGATAATGAACCTTAAAGCCTCAGCAAAGGGCATAGATTTTATTTGTCATTTAAGTGATAATGCTCGTGGATGGATTTACACCGATCCCGACCGCATACGGCAATTGCTAGTCAATCTGATTGATAATGCCCTGAAAGCCACTCGTAAAGGAAACATAGAATTACGGGTGGAAAGTCTTGGAACACTTGAAGACCAGGTGATAATGGCTTTTAAGGTGAAAGATACAGGCCAGGGTATAGATCCTGCTATTGCTGATGCCATGTTATTGGCACTGGCCCAGGAAGATACCACAGCACTACTCAAAATTCCTGGAATGGGTGCGGGTATGCTTATTATTAAAGAGCTGAGCCGCCTAATGCATGGTGAAATCTCTTTCGAAACGCATCCCAACGAAGGAACTACTTTTTGGTTTACCGCCTCTTTCCCGTACCAGAAGGATTTGGTTTCGAGTCAGAAAACTACTTTATTACCTGGTTCTTTGAAAATACTTCTGGTTGAAGATAATTTTCTAAACCAAAAATTTACTAAAACTGCATTGATAAAAGCTGGCCACGAGGTAGACCTGGCCGATAATGGGAAAATGGCTGTAGAAAAATATCAATCGGCTGAATATGATATAGTATTGATGGATGTTCAGCTGCCCATCATGGATGGAATTGAAGCCACCCGTCGTATCCGGGAAATAGAAAAAACAACAGGCCGGCATACTCCCATTATTGCCATAACCGCCTATGCCCTCGACCGCGATCGAATCAAATGTCTCGAAGCCGGTATGGATCTCTTTTTGGCCAAACCATTCAAGCCTGTGCAGCTTATGGCTATGATTGAACAAGCCCTTGAAATCAGGAAGAATGTGTAATTCTTAACCCTACCAGAATTTAACCAACCGGGACTGCTTTCAGAAAACCACAAAAAATTTTGCCGGCCCAGCTGGTCATTCCGAAAAGATTACCCTTGGCTGGCCCGGCAAATTGTGAATTCTCAGGATGAATCATTAGGTCAGGTAGCAACACTCATGTAATTGATAATCATTGTTTTATGTGCTCAACTTCCAAAATTTCGATATCAAATATCAGGGTCGAATTGGCAGGTATGGGGCCTACTTCATTCTGGCCATAAGCTAGATGGGGCGGTATGATAAGCCTGGCTTTGCTGCCTGCCGGAAGTTTTAACAAAGCCTCGTCCCACCCTTTTATAACTTGACCAATACCAGCCTTGAAAACCAAAGGCATAGCACGTTCTACGCTGCTATCAAACATACGGCCGTCGGTAAAGTATCCGCTGTAATGAACAGAAACTTTATCTCCAGCTGTAGCCGTATTACCCTGACCCTTTTTCACAACAATCATTTTCAAGCCACTTTCAAAGGTAGTGGTGTCTATACCAGCTACCTCAAAAGGTACGGGTTTGCTAACCGGGGTGACATCCATGAGTTCAACGTCGAAAATCAGGGTTGAGTTGGGCGGAATGATTCCCAGGTCCCTGTCGCCATAAGCCATCTGGGGAGGAATAGTAATTCGGGCTACATCACCTTTTCGTAAATAAGTTAATGCTTCGTCCCAACCGGCAATCACCTGACCTTTACCCAGGGTAAAACGAATGGGCTTCCCCCTTTTTTTGGAGTCATCAAAAATGCTGTCATTGGTTAATCGGCCGGTGTAGTGAACCGAAACCAGGTTGCCTGCTTCGGCTTTGGGACCGCTCCCCTGCTGCTTCCACTCAATTTTTACACCCGAGGGTGTGGTGATAGTCAATGGTTGAACCGTTGCCTTCTTCCCTGATGTACACGATACGATCAAAAAAATGGAAAGAAAGCCTGCTAATGCGTTGAATTTTAAAAAGCTATTCATAACTAAGTAATTCTATTTCAAATACTAAAGGAGCAAATGGCGGAATATTGGGTTGGGCACCTCTTTCACCGTAGGCCAGTTTAGAGGGAATGATAACTTTGGCCTTGCTTCCTGGTTTCATCATGGCCACT
>JBMFOU010000010.1:0-94391 GCA_049969475.1 Bacteroidales bacterium
GCTTTTGTAAAATACACCTGTTTAACTACATCCATCTGATTAAATTTCTTGAGAACCCAGATAAGGACTGGCAGAAAACTTACGATGAATGGATGCAGCCATCGTTATTTTGAGGGGTTTTATTTTTGAAAATTGACGAGGTTAAATCTTTAAAATACTGAATATCTGAGTATTGGAAAGCAAGATAATTAATTTTGTATTTTTATCGAACAATAGTGATTTAAAATAAGTCCCAGCATATTTAAACTAAATTTCCCAATCTGTCTTGGAATTTTCCATGAAACATTATTTTTTCAAGCTGGAAGAGTAAAACAAAACCTGGCCCCCTTAGATGCATTGTTCTCAGCCCAAATTTGACCGCCATGAATTTCAACGAGTTCTTTACACAAAGGCAATCCCAGGCCGGTGGAGGGCTCACCGTCGGTACCTCTGCGCTGAGCATTTCCAGTAACGGAAAAAAGATGAGGCAAAATATTTTCGGGAATACCCATGCCGGTATCTTTTACTTCTACTACCATCTGTCCACCCGCTGACCTATGCGCTGATACCTTTACAAAGCCCCCGCGTTGCGTAAACTTAATGGCATTTGATATCAAATTTCGCAAAATAGTTTCAAGCATACGCTCGTCGGCCTCAACCTCAATGGATTCGCTTACTGCATTGAGCAAACCGATCATTTTTCGCGAGGCCGTCACTGCCTGGGTATCCAGTACACGAGAAATAACATTGCGTAATACTAACCGTCGCGGTTTGTACTCAAATACCCTACGCCTGATGCGGCCCCATTCCAAAAGGTTCTCAAGCAAACCATACACATTATTGGCCGAAATCTGCAGGGAACGAGAAATTCGTTTTATTTCGCCGAGGGTCAGCCGATCCGATTCTTCGGCTAATAGTTCTGTAATACCCAATATCGCCGACAATGGGCTTTTAAGATCATGGGCTATTAGGGAGAAAAACTTATCTTTTTCTGCATTAGCCTCCCTGAGGCTTTCTACCAATTTTTTCAATTCTTCTTCTTTAGCCACCCGATCAGAAATATCGCGGGCCACTGCAATGACGCAGGGCAACCCAAAGTAAGTTCCCGGTCCCAGCACTACTTCCTTTGGGAAAACACTGCCATCGGATCTGCGGCCCCAAAATTCAAAACGATGTACTTCCCCATAAAGGGCCTTTTCAAAGGCCGCAGCCACTCTATCCATATCATTTTTGCCCTCAGCCGCAAGAAAATCTGGGGTCTTTCCAATAATATCCTGCTTATCATAACCATACATTTGCTCTGCTGCCCGATTCACATCCATAAAGACCCCTTCCTCATCCTGAATATAAATGGCGTCTGATACACTATCGATGATATTCCGGTAGGTAATTTCGGAAATTTTCAACCTTTCCATTGTCCGGTGATATTCATCTACATCAAGATGTATCCCAACCACCCTGAGGGGTTTTCCCTCTTCATCGCGTGACAGTACGCAGGCTTTACCTCGAATCCACTTATAGTTTCCCTGGCGGGTACGTAAGCGAAATTCCGACTCAAAAGTATTTTCAATGGGATTATTAAACACATA
Source organism: Bacteroidales bacterium (assembly GCA_049969475.1). GTDB lineage: Bacteria > Bacteroidota > Bacteroidia > Bacteroidales > TTA-H9 > UBA2030. Next base: position 1,569 of record JBMFOU010000010.1, read on the forward strand.
ATCAATTTCTTTTTCAACCCGTGAGCGGTCGTCGGGATGAATCAAATTAAGAAAAGCCTGATGGGTAGGAGCTATCTCCTGCTCCTGATAACCTAGCATCTCTGTCCAGGTGGAATTTCTGACAATACGCTGAGAGCTCAGATCCATGTCCCAGGTACCAAGGCGGGCCACCTCGTGCGCCAGGCGCAACCTTTCCCCGGTCTCAGCCAGTTCCTGCTGCATAGAGATGATATGGGTCATATCCCGCTGCACACCAATGCATTGCACGATATCGCCCTGGGCATTTTTTACAAAAACCACACTCCCCTCAGCAATAAAAGTTTCACCTGTATCTCTGGTCAATGGGAGCTGGTAATGCACTTTGCCCTTTTGCTGAAGCTCTTCAATAAACTCCACCATGGCCCCGGGCTGGTGCTGTAAAAAACTTCCCAGGGTACGGCCGATTATCTGCTCCATGCCTGCATGGTATTGATCAGCAAGGGATTGATTACATTTTACAACCTTAAATTGATTTGCCAATGCTACATATTCCCGGGGATTAAACGCCTGCAATTCATCCCACGTTAAGGTCTGCTTCGGCTCTGCAATATAGAAACCATCATCGGCCAGGGCAAAGAAATTTTCCAATAGGTTAAACGTCCTGGTGGCATTTTCCTCCAGCAAATGCTCCTGCGTAAAGTCCTGCACATAACAGACTATTGCATTAGGTCTGATTCGTATAGGAGTAATCATGATTTGATGCAGAGCTCCCTCAGCGCTGACTGTATCGAATTTAAAATTTTTGTCCACTCTTCTCCCCAAAATATAATCTTGAAAGGTATTCTGGAGTACTTCAACTGCATCTGGCTTAACGAATTCGAAAATTGTTTTTCCCACAATCAAATTGCGGGGACACCCCAAAAGCTTTTCACCGGCCTGGTTTATCTGTAAAATTACACCCGCATTGTTTACAAGCGCTATTACATCGGGAGCCTCTTCAAAAACATTGAAATAATTATGAAATTGGGGTTCCAGGCTATTTCCTGACTGAACATACTCCAATGTTTCAAAAATAGTTCCTAAAACAGCAACGTCCTCACCTGCATAATTATCCAGCAGCTTTTTTTTGCATTTGATAATCAACTTTTTTCTATCAGACCGGGTCAGAAGTAGTTTTTGGATAGGCTGAGCCGGATGGACTGCCACTGGCACCACATCTTTGTCTGTGATAGGCGCTCCATTTTCCTGGCTAAAAAAATCCGAAACATGCCTTCCAACAATGCCTTCAACCTCAAGCCCCAGCAAACCGGCTGCTGCCTGATTACAATAAAGAATCTTACCCTCTTTATTGCTAATAAACAACGCCTGCGGAAACTCCCAGAGTATTGTTTCAGCCATGTGGACTGGCATTACCTCACCATTCCTTCGTTCCGATTCCCACATAAAAAGTTATAAAAGTTCGATGCTGGTAAAATTAGTAATAAATTTGGGGTGTTTTATTTTCTTTTTGAGAGAATAAATACCGAGCCCGAGGAGGGAGGTACCGAAAGCGCAATACCATCATAAGCAGCAATAAAGCCTTTGAAGTGAAATGGCTCAAATTCGAAAGAAGGCTGCAGGAGAAGAGGGGTAAGAGTAAAATCATCGTTCACGTCGAGCCCCATCACGCCATAAGCATGAATGGGGATATAAAGCCGGAAATGATGGGTATGTTGCGTATCGAAATTTGCGATGCATAGCAGCTTTTCTTCCTGGTTGTGTCGTATCCAGGCAAAAATTTTATCAGGATCTGGGCCAGGATGGTGCTGATTAACCCACATCAGGTCGTAAAACTGACCGTTGGCCAGGGCCTGACGCTGGCAGAGATTAAGGAGGGAGACGTAGAAGTTACGAAGTTGTTTTTGTGATTCAGAAAGAAATTTTCCGTCAAATTTGCCCTCATTGACCCACTTTTGCATTTCGGGCATGCAGGTATAGTCGAAAATGCTGCTTCGTCCGTCGTCGCCGCTGAAGCCCGTCGCCCCCTCTGCGGGTTCGCCCACTTCCTGCCCATTGTAAATTAACACAGGGCCCATATTCATGCAGGCGGTAACCAGCATTCCCGGGACGGCTTTAAAAGCATCACCAAGGAAGTAACGCGAAGCTAGGCGTATTTCATCGTGGGTCTCCAGAAACCTAAGCATACGATCATCTTTCCCTTGCAGATTTTTCCAATGCTCGCTGAGCCGGCGGGCGGAGTGCCCCCACTGCATAATGTCTCGCAAAATATTGTACAATCCTTCCTTATCGTACACATAGTCGAACCCGGCTGCTTCCAGAAAATTGTGATAGCGCCAGGGTTCGTAAATCTCGGCGATGAAAAGTGTTTGCGGGAATTTTTTCCTTACCTCGTTAATGGCAAATTTCCAGAAAGACACGGGGACCATGCCCGCCATGTCGCAGCGAAAGCCATCTATTCCCAGGGAGGCCCAGAACAGCAGAATATCTCTCATTTTGAACCACAACGGGGGCATGGGGTCGTAATGCTCCTGCCCTGAAAAAATATCATAGCCATAGTTGAGTTTAACGGTATCGTACCAATCATAGATTGATGGACGCGCACTCATACAATCATTACCGCTGACCCGCGCCGGGGTTTCATAATAGGAAAGCGGATCTACATCTAGTACCCAGTCAGGACCGAAAGGTTCCACAAATTCAGGGGGATAAAAGGTTTGCCCCGGCAAATAATAAAAATCATTCTCAGGCCTGAAACCGAATTGAGGATCATCGTTTTCACCCAGGTCAAGAACATTGGTAGGCTTTGCAATGGATTGATATTGTCGGGCCACATGATTGGGCACAAAATCGATGATAACTTTAAGACCCTCCCTATGCGTACGCTGAACGAGGGCAATGAACTCGTCCAACCGACGGGCCGGTTTCTCTGCAAGGTCTGGGTCCACATCGTAATAATCGCGAATAGCAAAGGGCGAACCAGCTCTACCCTTGGTAACTAAGGGATGGGAGGCAGGAAGACCGTATTCGCTGTAGTCGGTGCAGGTGGCATGCGAAACAATTCCTGTGTACCAGACATGCGTTGCACCAAATTCTCTAAGAGCTTTCAGCGCTTTGGAACTGATATCGTTAAACTTTCCGCATCCATTGTCTTTAAGCGTCCCCCCAACTACTGTCTGAGGACGCTTATTTCCGAAAAGCCGGGGAAAAAGCTGATAAATAATTGGTTTCATTGCGGCCAGATTTAATGTATAAAGTTACAACAAAGCCGCCTGAGTTGCAAACAGATTATCCAACGTATTCAGAAATCCACCAGTGTATAAAAATTATTTCCCCAAAATATTTCAATAATTAAAACGAAGAAATACCAGGTATTGTGGAGCACGCAAGGGAATCGTAGTAAAGCTGTTGTAAAATATAGATAAATCAGTTATACGATACAAATCCTCAGATAAAATATTATTAAGTATAACACCTGTTTCAACTTTATATTTTTCGATCCAGGGGATGCGATAACGAAATTCTGCCCCTAAAAGAAAATAATCGTCGGATTTTAATCGGTAATGGGTAAGAATCATACTGCTATTCCCCAGAGTATTGAAATTTTTAGTGAATAAAAACTGTTGATTAAAGTAACTAGGCGAAGAGGTTTTTAGCTTCCAAATCGTTATTATTCAATAATTTATTCCAATTCAAATTCCAGGTAAAGTCAAACCAATTTGAATAGTAGGATAGCTGGGGCCTCAGAGTATAAATATAATTCTGACTTTCGGTTAAAAAATTATTCATCAGAAATTTCCCATGCATAAACTACCCGGAAAGATTAAACTTTAAATTAAGATGGGCCTCAGGTACTGACTTTGAGAGACTCAATAGCAATACACCTTGTCTCCTTAAATGCTCCAATTCCTTTAAGACAAGGTGGTGCATCCCCGTTTTATCGAGCGAGTCAGATGATATATAATGCAACTCTTGCAAAGAATAGTTGCCTCTGAGCTGTGAATAGATCCCCGTATTAATTTCAGAAAACTTAAGGGATAAGCTAACGCTATTTACAGGATAAATTGGGTTTAGGGGAGAAGTAAGGTTCCTCACAAAATAATCAGGGTTGTTTAAAATAAAACCAGTGGTGTAATCAGACAAATCCTATAAATTGTAAGTTCTTTTTAATGTGCCATTTAGTTGCAGATTTCCACTAAATTCATACTGAAAAGAAAAAACCGGCTCGATGAAAATAGATTTTTGGCGAAGTAAAAGATCTTCATAATAATTATCTATCCTTCTTATGAGAAAATTAACCGGTGTATAAAAAGAGGCCCAGACATGTCTCGTTCGATATGTTACAGTAGGAAGCAAATAATTCCTTACATGAGAAAGTTGAATATGGTTTTTCAGCAAATAGTCGCTTTCCTCCCAATGAAAATTTGTATCTAATATTTTAAAATCAGACAAAATAATATATTTCTGATAGGAAATGCCTGCACGCAGGCTATAGGTAAAATCTTTTTTAGCTGCAAAAAAAGAGGAATACGCCCCAAATGACCATCTGTCGGCGTCATAGCTCTGCTTGACTGAATCCGGTTCTACATTCTGCAATAAAAAGCCCGGAGATAATCTACGGATTAGGTTGGCGATTTTATCATGATTCAGATATGTATAAAACTCAACGGGGTACTTCCATACATTGAAAATATATCTCGCATTCCAGAATACATTAGAAGGTTTTTGGGTATAATCTTCATTTCGGAGCATGCCGTTCCTTTTTCTGAAACCACTCTGCAGCCAATGGTCCCATTCAACTCCGAAATTATTATCTGAATTAAAGTTATCTGAATTTCTTTTTAAATTCAGCTTTATTTCATCACCAGTATTATTTGAAATAAAGCGGTTCATTTCATTGAATATAAGTGTATCGTTAGGAAGATAATAATTACTTATACGATCCCATGTATAATTAACTTTATCTTTTTGACGGTTATAGGTCAAACGTATATCCCAGTTATTGTTCAGTTTTGTCAAAAAATTACCCGAAAATTTAAAAGAATTATTATCAACATATTTGTTTGGGGGTATATTCAGTGTGGGCACACTTGAGGGAATTGGTGATAAAAGCTTCGGCGGATTGTCGTACCTATTTTCATTAAGGTTTAAGTATGTATTGTCGATATTAGAAAGTTTGCCCGAATTATGGGACATTATACCCAGAAGAGATTGCAATCCAGGCTGAAAAAGTATAGGTACGATGTTTAGGTCGTAGTCAAACCAAGGCATTCCACCCGCTACTACGGCATTTCCTGTCAGGGTAACCTGGTTTTTGATCCGAAAGTTCAAAATCACCTTATCTGATGTTGAATAACTGCGAAGAATTTTAACAGGTTCAAAATTTTGAATTATTTCTACCGAGGCCACCCTATCGTATAGAAGATTCTGGGAAAGAAGACCATATTGCTGTTCGAGAAGGTTTTTCCCTTCAACATATATTCCACTTATAGCTTTTCCTTCATATAAAATTCGTCCGGAGTTTTCTACTTCTATACCCGGCATTCTTTGTAATACATCAGCAATGGTGCGGTCCTGCTGACGGGCATATAGCGCTACAAGATGGCTCAACGTATCACCCTTTTTTACAACTCTCTGCGCTTTGATGGTTATTTCACTTAATTCTTTAGGCTCTGGCTTTAGCTTTATTCTTAACTCTTGAGAAAGATTCGGAATTTTTATGGAAAAATTCTCATAGGCGACTGAAGATATTTTCAAAAGAAGTGAATCCATGGGAAACCTGGTGGTAATCGAAAAACTACCATCCGCTTTTGTAATGTCAAATCCCAGTATCGAAACCGACCCCTCTCGAGGAAGAGTTACATGAAGATTGCTCAAAGAATTACCTTCAGTGTCAAAAACTTTTCCCGTAATTATCCCCTGAGATTTAATGGTACCAAGAAAAAACATTGTAAAAATATGATTACAAGGATGGTAGGAAGAGCACCTTTAAGTTTTGCAAGCATAATAATAGAATATTAGCCTCTATAGGGACATTCACAGTAATTTAGGATTATTAACGGATTTAACCCGTAAAAATTATTGAAAAGTACATGGAATTTTGTATTCTATGCCAGTAAAGACAATAATGAAATGCCAAATAAATTATTTGAGTTCAATAAAATTGTTTTCGCGCCTGAGCATGAGGTTTTCTGCCATTGTTTTTCTTACCTGCTCATCTGGTATAAGGTCAGCAGCAGGCTGTTTAATAAAATCTTCTATGAATTTCCTTTTCATTTCAAGGTATTTTTCCCGGGTTACATTTATGAAATTTTCATCCTGCAAACCAATAAAATCCTCAGGTTTAGGATTCTCCATAGAAATGGCTTCAAAAACAAAATAATTTTTCGTGTCATTCATCTTGAGTATCAAACCGGGTAAACCCATAAATTTATAGGGGCCATTGTTGAGAGGAATAGCCGGAGCAAACCATGCCTCCCATCTGCGTCCTCTATAGCTTACTAATGCTTTCTGCACAGTGTATCCTAAAATGGTCATAGTATCTACGGTGATTTCCCAATTTAAACTCAACTTTTCTTCATATTTAAGATGCCCCATTCCTACTATATAATCCCAATAAACAATTTTATTCCCTGAATTATATTTTAAAATCTTGTAATCTTCACTGGATATTTTGTCTGCGTTATTATAAGTCCAACGCTGGAGCTGCTCAACACTTTGAATTTTATCCATTTCACTTTCAAACCATAGTAATTTTTCATCGACAAAAAAGGATACCGAATCACCTATGAGCAATGACATGGTTCTTTTAGAGATTCGATCGCGGTTGGTTGAATCTTTGTTATAGTGATACTGGTAAACAACTTTATATCTGGGTTTATCAACCGGAATATATTCATGTCGTCTGAATAATTGAGCAAAAGAGGACTCAGCCAAACAAAAAGTTAATGCGAAAATTACAAAAAATTTATTCATAATCATTATTTTTATTGTGTCAAAAAATTAAAGAATAATGCGGAGGCGCTGAGGCACCTCCGCTTCAAATAAAAGTTTAATTAGGGTTACATCCACAATAAATTTCAACCCAATTCTTAAAATCTTGCTCATCGCATACTATTGCCATGAATGCAACTCCACTTGGGCAATAAACGGTTACATATACACAGGGAGGAGGGTCAGAGGGGCCAGGTACAGCAGGGAGTGCAAGAGGGAGAGAACAGGCTTCCTAGGCAGGGGTAGCTTGTTGGAAATTTTCAATGGCTAATTTTGAAGGAATCAGGGAATTCTGGTGCTTCTCAATGTTTGCGGCCTTTCCTGCATAGCCACCTAAACTAAATACCAGAATCAATAAAACATGTATTTATTAAAAATTCTGTCCATAACTGTGAATTTTAAGGTTAAATAATCATAATTTTACAAGTATAAGAAAAGGATATTAATTTTAATTTAAGATTAAAGTCCATTCCTGGAATATAAAACTCTATATTCAGGAATGGACGATAACAAATAAATTTATTTATAATAAATATATATCAACCAACCTATCCTTCATATAAGAATGAATAAAGTTTCTCGTATTTAGAATTCTATGCATTGCTATAGAAAACTCTTGTTAATTAAATAAACCGTTCAATTTTTGCCTGGAATTTTGGTCGGATCAAATATAATAATAACAATGCTATTGTGTCAAGTCGGCTTAAGAATTTTTTCAGGATGGCTTAACTAAATGAATATCAAATTAAATAATGGGTATCATCTAAATTAGACCCATCAGAATCCTTCGAGAAAAACAAGAGTCAGGGCCTATCCAACACTTTATGCACGCAGGCGGACGGTAAAACCATTTAGCTTCTTTCAAGGGTCATTTATCAACTCAATGGTTAAATCAAGAAACTTAAAAGCCTATACAGTCGCTTACGGATGGAAGCGATTGAATCAAAATTCATTTAATAATTAAAAATCAGACTAATGTCTAAAAGCTCAGGTATAAGCTATTTCAAGGAAGCATACAATGCAAGGACATTCAGATTAATCAAGCACTGACGACCTGGTAATCTTTTGTAATAAGTAAATGCGCTCTGGGGCGAAGGGCCTGTACCATTTTGTGTTCCTGTTCCAGTACACGGGCCCGGTATTCATTCTGGGGCTCTTTGCCTCTAACAACCTGGGCCTTCTTGGTCTCGTGGTAAGTTAGTTCGATGAAAACGTTCAAATCGGTACCCTCTGTTTTTATCGCATAAAGTCCATCAATCACCAGAGCCTGAATATCCTTGAAATCGGTGATTAATTGATCCACTTGCTCGGTAACCAGATCCACACAGGGCATAGTAGCCGTTTTACCTTCTTTAAACTCCTGAATATTCCTGTAAATAGCATCCCAGTCGTATTCACCATATCCCACCACATTTTCAATTCCGTTGCTTATGCGCCATTCTTTGCGTTGTAGCGGATGGATACGGTAATAGTTATCGATGTGCATAACTTTTGTGAGAATTCCATGAGCGCGCATTTCTTTGGCCAGTACGTGAGAAAGTTCTGACTTTCCCGAGCCTGACTCGCCACTGATGGCAATAATCATTTTGGGTTTGCCCATTTCGAGGACCTTTTTCAGGATAGCTGCCGCAGCTTCCCGGTGTTTATCAGTAATAAGCAAAACATCTCCTAACATGATGGTAGAAATTTTTAAACGGTGAGCGCAAAAATACCGCAAAAAATGCAACGAAAAAAAGTAACCTCAGACGTATTTCCCTTTAAAAATTTCAGGGGGGATATTGTTTGGTTTCAGGAAGTTTTTGTACTTTTGCAGTCCCATTACAGAATACTGTAAATAGTGTTAACATTTTAAAAATCAGTTTAATGAAAAACCAGTACGAAACCGTTTTCATTATGACTCCCGTCTTATCTGAAGAACAGATGAGGGAAACGGTAAAGAAGTTTCACGACTTCTTAGTTGAGAAAGGTGCTGAAATAGTGCACCAGGAGAACTGGGGTCTGCGCAAGCTGGCCTATCCCATCCAGAAGAAATCCTCGGGCTTTTACCATTTGTTTGAATTCCGTGCAGAAGGAAGCCTGATCAACGAACTGGAAACCGCTTACCGACGTGACGAACGCATTATGCGTTTTCTCACGGTACTTTTAGACAAACATGCCATTGCCTACAACGAGAAGAAGAGAGCCAACAAGGCCAACGCTGCTCAGGCAACGGAAGAAAACAACTAACTCTTAAAATCCGAAAGCTATGGCACAAGGTGAAAGCGAAATCAAATACCTGACCCCCATTGCGGTAGAAACCAAAAAGAAGAAATACTGCCGTTTCAAGAAAAGCGGGATCAAATACATTGATTATAAGGATGAGAATTTCCTTTTAAAATTTGTAAACGAACAGGGTAAGATTTTACCCCGCCGCCTTACGGGTACTTCTCTGAAATACCAGCGTAAAGTGGCCCAGGCCATCAAGCGGGCCCGCCATCTGGCTCTGTTACCCTATGTAGCTGACTTACTTAAATAAGGAGGAAACCATCATGGAAGTAATACTCTTGCAGGATGTACCCAAGCTGGGTTATGCCGACGAAATCGTAAACGTGAAAAACGGTTACGCACTCAATTATCTGATTCCTCAGGGACTGGCCATCATGGCGACCCCTTCCAATCGTAAAGTTCTGGCCGAAAACCTCCGTCAGCGCGCTTTCAAACTGGAAAAAATTAAAAACCAGGCCCTCGAAATGGCTCAAAAACTCGAAGGGCTGAAAGTTCGCATCGGCGCTAAAGCCTCTTCTACGGGCAAGATTTTCGGTTCGGTTAATGCCATTCAAATTGCCGAAGCCCTTAAAGATCAGCACGGAATAGAAGTAGACCGCAAACGCATTCTGGTAGACGGCGATCATGTGAAAGAACTTGGAACCTACGCGGCCACCATCAACCTCCACAAGGAAGTGAAGGCTAAAATTGAATTCGAAGTTTTTGCAGAATAATGAAATGATTATTCCACTTTTACCCGTTTGCCTGGTGCAGACGGGTTTTTTATTTCCCGTAACTTCGCAGTCCTATCATACATTGTCCTAATCCTGATGCTCACCCGTTCCGAAATACAGCTTTTGCGAAGCCTCCATGACCGAAAGGCCCGGCAGGAACAAAAACGTTTTATGGCTGAGGGCGAAAAAATTGTAAACGACCTGCTCTCTTCAGGTTTACAAGTGCATCAAATATTGTATACCGATGATTACCATGGCAGACTTCGCACCCATCCCTTAGCCGTGGCCATCCGGGACACAGATATGCAGCGAATAACTGCTTTTAAGACCCCATCCCCCGTAGCTGCGGTTTTCGATTTACCGGAAACCCATCTACCCGATAACCTGATTTTTGAAAACGACTGGATTCTTGCCCTTGACGGCATCAGCGATCCAGGAAATCTGGGCACCTTGCTCCGTACGGCCGAATGGTTTGGAATACATTGGGTGGTTTGCTCACAAGATTCGGTGGATGCTTTCAATCCGAAAAGTATTCAGTCCAGCATGGGCTCTGTGGGTAGGGTAAACATTGCTTACACCGATTTACCCACCTTTCTGGAAAAGATGCCCCCACATATTTCCATCGTAGGCGCTGACATGGAAGGACAAGACATTTATGACACTTCCCTAAATGCCGGAGGTATTCTGGTACTGGGGAGCGAAGCTCACGGACTGCGACCCCGGGTAAGAGCCCAAATACGTCAAAAAGTGCACATACCCAGGGGACATAAGGGAAGCTTTCCCGAGTCACTCAACGTTGCCATTGCAGGTTCCATCCTCATTTCGGAAATTTGCCGCAAACAAAAGTATCTGCTTAAACGTTAACCTAAAAACAATAATAAAACTACTCCGATGATTCTGAAATTACTGCTTATAGCTGTCGTTTTGCTCGGCATTGCCTTTGCCGGGATAGCCATAAAGATGTTCTTCATTAAAGGTTCTCAGTTTAAGAAAACCTGTGCTTCTTCGCTTCCAGGGCAAAACATTTCATGCAGTTGCGGTGGCGAAGGTCATTGCCATAATGAATAATATCTAAGTTAAGCAGCGAAAATTAAAAAAGCCGGGGTGATGCACACAACTCCGGCTTTTCTATTAAAACCTGAGGCCATTATTTAGTTTGTGACAATAACTTACTGAAGCCTGGGGTCATCACAGTCATGAGTTCACCTTTGTCGTTGGCAGTGACAAACATCGCCTCAAGAGTCAGGTCTTTATTCGCCCTGATGAAGCGCCAGGCTTCCTCACCCCCCATCACCATAAAAGCAGTGGCATACGCATCAGCGGTAATGGCATCGGAGGCCACTACGCTCACGCTGAGAAGATTATGCTGTACAGGATAACCCGTAACGGGATCGATGGTATGCGACATCTTTCGGCCATTCTCTATGCGATACTTTCTGTATGTTCCAGAAGTGGCTATGGCCTGTCTACTGAGTTCTATTACGTTTTGAATCTCACGGTCGGCATTGGCGCTATCTGCGGGTTTCTCTATACCTACACGCCAGGCAGAGCCATCGGGTTTAGGATCGCCTGCCCGCACTTCGCCTCCCACATCAATTAAAAACTTGTTGATTCCCTTGCTCTTCAGAAACGAAGCAATGACATCTACCGAATAACCTTGTGCAATAGCATTAAAATCGAGGCGAATAAGAGTATCCTTCTTTACTACCTGCCCGCCCTGAAGGGTTACTTTTTGATAGTCGATATGTTTGAGCGCTTCCTGAATTTTCTCATCAGATGGCACCTCGCCTTTATGCCTGTGGAAACCCCAAAGCTCGACCAGAGGCCCAATGCAGGGATTAAACTTTCCTCCGGTACGACGGGCTACTTCCATCGACTTGAGAAAAACGGTGGTGAATAAAGTATCCACCTGCACGGTTTCATTTCGGTTTACCCGCGAAATGATACTGTTATCAACCCATAGCGATAGGGAATTATCAAAGTCGTGGAGCAAAGAATCGATGGCGGCTTGAAAATTACGGCCTAGCGTATCGTAATAGGTCACCTCGTAATAAGTTCCCTGGGCTTCTCCCCTGAAAAATACTTTCTGCGGCTCACGTTGTGGGTTGCATGAAGTGAAAAGCACCATCAGCAAACCTAAAGAAATAAAGAATTGGAGTCTCTGCATGGGAAGTTTTGTTTGGAATGATTAATTTTGATACAAAATTCCGAAAAACCCAGAAAATACAGTGCCATGGAAGAAAATCCAAATCAGCATTATCGTTGCATGCTCTGCGAATACACCTACCGGCCCGAGAAGGGAGATCCGCTCAACGGCATTCCACCGGGCACCCCTTTCGATGATTTACCTGACGATTGGACCTGTCCGAAGTGCGGAGCCTCCAAAACACAGTTTTACCCGGCCGATTGATATATCTGCTGATCTATGGCTGTGAGTGCTTCACCTGCCTTAAGAGGTAGATAGAGCTGAACGATGGAATAGGTAAACTCTCCCGGTTCAGGATTTATTTCGATGATATATGCGTGAGAGCGAGAGGCATATATAGGTATCATATTTGCAGGCATCACCGATCCGGTAGTGCCAATTACCAACATGACATCGCAAACCGAAGCCTCGTGAAAAGCAGCTGAAGCAGCAGCCGGAGGAATCTCTTCCCCGAAAAATACAAAACCAGGTTTTAAAATTCCACCACAACTGCAACGTGGAGGTATTTCCTCTAAATCTTCCGGCGTGACCTTTTTTACTTTCTTGCAACGCTGACACTCCAGCGTTCGGCTGTTTCCATGATATTCAATTACACGGCGGCTACCGGCTTCCTGATGTAAATTGTCGATATTCTGGGTAATCACGGCCTTAAGAAGACCCCGTTGCTCCCAACGAGCCAAAACCTGATGGGCTGCATTGGGTTGCGCATGAAGCATTTGCCTGAAAAAGACCTCCCTGAGCAATTCCCAGCTTTCGCCCGGATGGCGCAAGAAATAATCAATTTCCACAAACCTGGGGTCGTATCGGCTCCACAGGCCATCCTTACCACGAAACGAAGGAATACCGCTCTCCACACTAATACCGGCTCCTGTATAAGCTACCACATACCTTCCCTTTTCAATTCTACGAGCTGCCTGCACAATCAAATCCTCGTATTTATCCATTGATTCAAAGGTTTTACATTATTTGGAGGAAATTTTTAATAGTTCCCTAACTTTGGCCATCCAAATTTACAAACCCATGCGCATTAAAACATTTTACCCTTTACTGTCAGTTGTTTTGTTTTTATGGTTAGGGCTGCCCCTTCGCAGCCAGACTAAAGAACTAAGCCTGGATGTTATATTTAAGAGCCGGGAGCTCAGGGGCAAAGGGCCCGGAGCCATCATTCCACTAAAAGACGGGCTACACTATCTTAAGAACGATAAGGATACCTTGTGGAAATATGAATATTCCACGGGTAATAGAGACGGTTATCTATGCATTTTCAGTGAGATAAAAGATAAAGAGGGAAACCAAATCGAGGTGGACGATTATACCCTGAGCCCCGATGAAACCCAAATGCTGATAGCCACAGGCACCGAATCCATTTATCGACACTCCACCAAAGCCGATTTTTATATCTTCAATCTTCAAACCAAGCAAACCCAACGTCTTTCGGAAGGGGGCAAACAAAGGCTGGCCGAATTCTCGCCCGACGGTAGCCAGGTCGCCTTCATAAGGGATAACAACTTGTATATCAAAAATTTGAATACAGGTACTGAAACAGCAGTAACCATCGATGGAAAATTAAACAACATCATTTACGGTACCACCGACTGGGTTTACGAAGAGGAGTTTAGCTTTACCAAAGGCTTTGCCTGGTCACCTACCGGAGATCAACTGGCCTATTATCGTTTCGACGAGTCGCGGGTGAAGGAATTCTCGATGCCTATGTATGGCAACCTTTATCCCGAAGAATATCGGTATAAGTATCCTAAAGCCGGCGAAGATAACTCCATGGTGGATATTTATGTTTATCAGCTCTCTACGGGTAAGTCGGTAAAAATGAATACGGGTTCGGAAAACGATCAGTATCTTCCCCGCATGATGTGGGCTGCTGAATCGGGGCTGCTAGCCGTACAACGTCTCAACCGCCTGCAGAACCATCTTGAGATTCTTCTCTTTGATCCCTTTTCAGGTCAAGGGAGAGTAGTGTATGAAGAGAAAAATAAGTGGTACATCGAAATCACTGACGACCTGACCTTTTTACCCGGGGGCACCAAGTTTTTGATTACAAGTCAAAAGTCGGGATATAATCATATTTACTTGATAAGCACAGATGGGAAACCCGAAGTTCAACTTACCCAGGGTAACTGGGAGGTAGAGCAGATTCTGGGCTACAATCCGGCGCGGAAGACGGTGTTTTTCAAAGCAGCCTACAGTTCCCCACTTAACCGCGAAATCTGTAGTGTAGACCTGAAAAAACGCATGAAAGTAATTGCGGGCATCCCGGGCACCAACAGTGCACTGTTTGATCCCACCTTCCGATGGTTCCTTAAAACCTGGTCGGACGCCAACACTCCTCCGGTGTATTCCATCTGCGATGCCAGTGGAAAGGAAATCAGAATACTTGAAGACAATGCAGCCCTCAAGGCAAAAATTAAGGAATACAACCTGCAACCCCGGGAATTTTTTACCTTTACAACCGAACAGGGGGTAGTTTTAAATGGCTGGATGATAAAACCGGCTAACTACACCCCCGACAAGCGCTATCCGGTGTTGGTTTATCTGTATGGAGGGCCCGGATCGCAAACGGTAACCAACAGTTGGGGAGGTGGACAGCTATGGTACCAAATGCTGGCACAAAAAGGCATACTGATAGTGTCGGTAGACAATCGTGGAACGGGTTTCAGAGGTGAGGAATTCCGCAAGATGACTTACGGACAGTTGGGCAAATATGAAACGGAAGACCAGATAGAACTGGCCAAATACCTGATTAATAAGGGCATGGCAGAACCAGGTCACATAGGTATTTTTGGCTGGAGCTACGGAGGCTATATGTCGTCGCTATGCATGACCAAAGGTTCGGATTATTACAATGTGGGAATTGCCGTTGCTCCGGTAACTAATTGGCGTTATTATGATAATATTTACACCGAACGCTATATGGGGCTACCGAAAGATAATCCTACCGGATACGACGAAAACTCTCCCATCAACCATGTGGACAAACTTAAGGGTAAATATCTTTTAATTCATGGAACCGCTGATGATAATGTACATTTCCAAAATTCAGCGGAGATGGTTACCGCTCTGGTGAATGCCAACAAACAATTCCAGACGATGTATTATCCCAACAGTAACCATGGCATTTACACGGGAAGAAACACCACCTATCATCTTTATACCCTAATGACGGGATTTCTGTTGGATAATCTGGTGAAATAAAGGATAGCACCCTTCGACTTCGCTCGGAAAGACAGCACCCTTCGGCTTCGCTCAGGGTGCTGAGATTTTCGACTACGCTCAGGGTGCTTAGGTTTTCGGCTATGCTCAGGGTGCTGAGGTTTTCGGCTTCGCTCAGGGTGCTGAGATTTTCGGCTACGCTCGGAAAGACAGCACCCTTCGACTACGCTCAGGGTGCTGAGGTTTTCGACTTCGCTCGGAAAGACAGCACCCTTCGGCTTCGCTCAGGGTGCTGAGGTTTTCGGCTTCGCTCAGGGTGCTGAGGTTTTCGGCTTCGCTCGGAAAGACAGCACCCTTCGGCTTCGCTCAGGGTGCTGAGATTTTCGACTACGCTCAGGGTGCTTAGGTTTTCGGCTATGCTCAGGGTGCTGAGGTTTTCGGCTTCGCTCAGGGTGCTGAGATTTTCGGCTACGCTCGGAAAGACAGCACCCTTCGACTACGCTCAGGGTGCTGAGGTTTTCGACTTCGCTCGGAAAGACAGCACCCTTCGGCTTCGCTCAGGGTGCTGAAGTTTTCGGCTTCGCTCAGGGTGCTGAGGTTTTCGGCTACGCTCAGGGTGCTGGGATTTCAACTTCGCTCAGGGTGCTGGGCTTCACTCGGGGTGCTTTGATTTGAGGGGTTAGATTTATAATTATTGCTACTTTAGGGTGTTGGTTATTTTCAAAGGAACCGATTTAACACGTTTCATGGGAAAATTATTCTGGATACCCCTCTAAAAATTAGTATTAATCGTAATCTTAAAAAATTTTACAAAGATTTTTTTCTAGGTATTAAACCTTTTGTAACTTTGCACCTCCAAAAGGTCGATGTGTGCTTACTCATGGTTTTGGTCACAACTTACCTATTGTCATCAGAGGATCACACACATCAGGATGGAACACATACCTGTTAAATTAATAGGATTTGGTTAAAACGGAACCCCCCCGGCCGGGATGGCACGGGGGGTTCACTTTTTTAGGCTCTGCTGTTGGAAACCTCAATACATATCTTAACGTATAAAATTCAAAAAAGCTTATGCCGGAGCCTCTTGTTTATATCATTACCGGAGAAAAAGGAGCTGGTAAAACCAGCCTACTTGAAAGCGTGATATCATGTATGAGGCGTCAGGGCTTTCGTATAGGGGGCTTTTTTTCCAAGGGATACTGGAAAGGAAATGAAAGAAGCCACTTTGAACTCTGGGATATAGCCCAAAATGAAGGTATATTGCTTTGTAAGCGGGAATATGAGGATGGCTGGCCGCAGTGGGGGCCTTTTTATTTCAATCCCGAGGCGATGTTGCTGGCACAACAAATCATCGACCAATGTATTGCCAAGCGGCCTGAGCTCACGGTAATGGACGAGATTGGGGGATTCGAAATCAGCAATCAGGGTTTCCATCCATTAATAGAAAAATCATTACAAAATGATGTTTACCCCCAGCTTTGGGTAGTTAGAAAGACCTTCGTAACTGCGGTGTTCACCAAATATGCCCTAAAAAAAATCTCTATCTTTGAATTGGTAAATACATCTGCTCCCCAAATATGCAGGGAAATAGCAGATCACTTATCGCAACATCCATGATTTATTTTTTTATTGCTCTCTTTTTCAGTTCGCTGATTGTTATCACCTTTAAACTTATTGTTAGATTCAGATTACAGCTTTTACCCGTTGTTTTCGTGAACTATATAACAGCTACTCTATTGGGGCTGAGTTCTACGCATGCTTTTTTTGTAGGCCAAAATCTAGTAAAGCTGGGCTGGTTTCCTTATGCGCTGGCAGGGGGCTTGCTTTTCATCATTACTTTTCTTCTGATGGGCATTTCCACTCGCCATGCCGGACTGGCCATTACCAGTGTGGCCGGAAAAATGTCGGTAGTAATACCCGTAGCCATGGGCTTTCTCTTACTATCCGAACGCCCTACCCCACTCAAAGTTTCCGGTATTTTCATGGCCCTCATGGCTTTTTACTTCGTTTTTGGCATTCGTAAAGACACCTCGCCGGAGACAAGGCATCAACTGAGTATATTCCCTCTCCTTCTATTCCTCTCAACCGGCCTGGGCGACTCGCTCATCAAATATGCACAGGTTCATGCTATTGGTAACGACTTTTTGCCTTTCCTCACGGTAGTATTCGGAGTATGTCTGCTGCTGGGTATTCTTTTGTTAGGTTACCAAAACGCCTGGAACAATGAAAACAGGAATTGGAAGAATCTGCTGGCCGGAGTGGCCCTTGGAAGTTTCAATTGGTATTCCACTGTGTTTTTACTACAGGCCATGCAGAGCATGGAGGCCAGTGTTATTTTTCCTGCCTTCAATGCGGGAATGGTGGCCATAGCTTCTTTGAGCGGCACCTTATTATTTGGAGAAAAATTACGTCCGCTTAATTGGCTGGGCATCTTCATGGCTATAGCTGCCACCTTGCTTGTGGCTGGAACCTGAATCACCCCATTTATCTGAAACTAGTAATAATGCGTCTTCACCACAGGGTTCCAGAGGTTTATATATTCCTCTGAAACTGACCCCCGGCATACGCCCGAAAATATGCACTGCGTGTGATCTGCTATTTCGAGCGTACGAACCAGTGAACAGGGATTTTTGGCGCAGCGGCCCGAACGACACAGGGGCTCCTCGAAACAACAACTACGACCCAGCATGTAAAGTACATCATTCATCTGTAGAACACCCAGACCAGCTGCTTCGGCCATACATGAAGAGGCTTCAATACAAGCCTTGCGTACCCTGGTATCATCAGTAAGTTCCCATCGATTGATAAGTGCATTACGTAATTCCGGATCAACTACCTCTACGGCACCGCTTCGCAAAAGTACTCGCTGCATGTGGTAATCCATTACAGGAACGAGGTTTTCAGGATCCTGAACTTGCCATAAACCAGCATCGGCCAACAGTTTCACCAAGAAAGAACTTTTCTTATGAAGGGGATCGCTATAGGCTTCAAAAGCCGATAAAAGGCTGTAGAGTCCTCCCATGCCTCCTACCCTTCCCTGACTCTCCTGCAACAAACAACTTACCTGACCCTTATAACTGGTTACCAGTTTTTCTGCCATATCGCGGTAAAGAGAAGCTCTTTCCTCCAGCCTATCGAGGGTAGAAACTGAGCTTCCGAAAGGCACGAAGTAGGAAGCCAGGGCCTCAGCGATTGTCTGGGAGGAGGCTTCAGCTACACGAAAGGTATCTGTAAGCCAGGATTTTTCCTCAAACATGCGTAAAAAGCCATCCTCCAGATAATCCCAACCATACAGATTGGCTGCTTGATGGGCCAGGTTCCAGGTTTGATGACAAATGCCTACGGAAAATAAATACATCCGAAGTTTCAACTCTTCGGGAAGCTCCGCAGTGAGGAAGGGGCGCTTATAAAAATTTTCTTTGAAGGCATATGAGCGTAGCACCTGACCCAGAAGCTGGCATTGCTCCTTATCCACCCGCACCGCAATCGGAGGCTCACTCATCTTTCTGCGATTTTTCTCCTACAAACCAATAGCTCCTTTCATCGAAAAGAACATTGAAGGTAGTAAGGCTTCCGTAGCAACGGGTGATATATTGCTGCAGCTCTGCTTTCTGAACATCTGTCAGCACGGGATGGCTGTTTATATTCTGCTCGAGTACACGCAGCCGATCGCGAACCATAACAATTTTATGGAAAAAAGTATCGATAGGAATTTCCTTCCCTTTCAGTCCCTCCTTACCGGGTTGTAGGATTAGGGTACCGCCTTCCCACTTACCTCCTATTTCAGCCTTGTATTGCAATCCATTATATCTGTCGAGAACAGAGGCCAGCACTCTTTCCAACTCACGGATATCGGGCATCTGGTTAGAACCTGAAGCGGGCGTTGCTCCTAGTTCTTCAATAATTTCGGCCTGAAAACCTCCACGGGCAAACTCCATCTTCCCGCCTCTGGCAAAATATACTTCGATACCTGACAAACTGACCCTACTAACAATACCTTCTCCGTATTTCTCGTGCATGATGCGCATGCCTGGTGTAAATTCACGCATGAGGTTTAATTTTAGGTTTTACAGGACAAAAATAACCAAACGCTCCCTATACTCAGCTATGGCAAGTGGAAGAATGAAAAATCCTCTTCAAATGGAGCCATATTGATAAACCCTCAATAAAACATGCTGGGCCAGGCAAATATTCCCGGTGTAGTAAGTTCCGGGATTAATGGCCCTTACGCAATATACTTTTTACCACGAGTTAATAAAGAGCTAAAGAATAATCGCTTTTTCAGGGCAACGGGCAATACAAATGCGGCAATTGCGGCATCCAGCCTCTTCTACAAAAGCTTTACCCTCTATCCAAACAATAGTTCCCGTGGGACAAATGTTAATGCATATCCCGCAGGCAGTGCATTTGTCGACTATAACTTTGGGAAAGGGCACTTTCACTTTTTCTCTGGGTTGCACCCGATGAAAAGGCAATCCTTGCGACTCTTTTTCGTCAGCCAAATGGACCTCGCCCCTTATCAAAGAGACACCGCAATCGGGGCAGGTAAGGGTTCGGCAGGGAACCCCTGACATGTGTTCGGTGTAGAAATCACACTGCGGACAAACACAATATCCCCCCTCCCCATGAGCATGATGATGCATACTACTCATAAATGATTTATATTTTTTTGATTGTTAATTAATTAATGTCTTGACACAAATCATGACAAAGGTTTATGGACTTAAACCTTCCTTTTATTTAAAAGCCTAACTACATCGCCCACCTCCATCTGTGGATCCTTGTAAATCACCATACATATTTTACGACTGTCGAACCCCTGCTTAATCTTTTGGCCAAATCGCATACCCACTACCATGTCAACCCCACGTGAAACCATCAGTTGCATGGCCAGATTCCCTGCCTCATTTCCTGCGTTTTTGAAGGGATTGGGAAAAAACTCTAAAGCATGGGTTTCGCTATCGAAAAAGACGAAGGTATTGCACCTGGAGAAAACGGGACTCAGGCGCGATTTCGTCTCATTACCCGTGGAAGCAATAGCTATCTTCATTGATTACCTGATATTTAATCTGAAGTCGTGATATAAATCCGCCCACAATTTTTACATTTTCTCCTTGAATGAGCCTTTCTACCCTTTCCTTCACCTGACGGGCAGCCACAATAAGGACATGAGTTAATATAGTCTCCTTCCTCATCCGGGTTAAATGTATCCTCCAACCGGCTAATATGCACTGAACCACAAACAGGGCAAGCTGTTGGCTCTTGGGGTTTGAGAGGAAAACTAAAAAAGCCTCCGCATTCTGAGCAATGATGCCAGTCGGAATTGAAATAACCCGATCCCCCCATAAATTCAAAAGGCCTTCCCTCAACGATAGCAGTTGCTATTTTACGAAGTGAACTACTGTAAATTCGGGTAAAAGTGGGGCGAGAAACCCCCATTCTTTCTGAAGCTTGTTGCTGAGTCAGACCATCATAGTCGCAAAGTCGGAAAGCCTCAAGTTCCTCAAAAAAAACAAGGACGGGTTTTACCCCTTCGGTCTGAGCCAGGGAGGGAGCAGGTGCGAAAACCCTTACCGGAGGCAGTGTTTCCACTTTTCGGGGTATCTTAAGCCGTGGTGACATTTCTAAGGAGTAGCTAATTAAGTTATTACGCCAATGATTACTCACTAAGCCCTATCCAAATTCTTTGCCTACATGCAAAAGCCCTTTTAGATTGCATCGATTGATTACATACAATAACTTATTAAAGAACAATACATTTCAAGTTAGTCTCCTGATTTTTTAAGATGAGGTGATCAATAATTCTCATTACAATTGAAAATCATTTGCCAACCCTCAAGGGCTTAGTCAAGTCTATTCGTCAGCAAAGCTCCGAAAAAGACAAACTTTAGTGATGGGGGTGATGCCCATGACCATGATGGGAGTGGTGATCGTGGTCGTGTCCTTGGTCATCATGACTGCAATAGTTAGCACTAAGCTTAAGAACTCCCTGTAAAAAATCGCGCACCAGATTCTCTGGCCGGTCGATCGGAGCGCCCAGGTAAACATTAATACCTGATTCTTTGAAAAGATTTACGGCATGAGGACCCATCCCGCCGGCTATTACATCGGTAGCCCCGTGGGCTGCAACAAAACGAGGAAAAGCCCCGTGTTCATGTACAGGTGTTTCCATCCTCGTTACCTTCACAATGGTATTTCCTTCTACTTCCACAAAAGCAAAAGCTTCACTACTGCCAAAATGTGCAGAAAGCACATCACCTTCTACCGGTACTGCAAAAATTTTCTTCATAATCCTCTGTTTTAAAAGTCTAACTTTTTAATAATAACCAGAATATCAAATCATTAAATTAAGCATTCACTATTCTTCACGATCATACCTCAGCCTTTTGCCTTTTCCGTTACCTTCTCCCGCCTTTCGTCTCAGTCCCCGGCCTTCACCGAGCTTTTGAAGTTTTTCTTCATGGCTGGTCTCGCTACACCTGCCAAGACCTCTTCCCGTGAGAATTCCTTTGCCATCGGGACCTGTACCATCCAACTTGGGCATACTTACCTCCTTCTCAATATTTCTGAACATCATCACTCCTATCGATGCAAACTTCTGAAGCCTTTGGGATTAAATTATTGAAATTCAGAAGTATATTCAGCACGACGTTTGTAACCAATGTTCGATGCAAAAATAATGAACATTTGTTCAAAACAAAAAAATTATTTTCAAAAAACACTCATTTATCCTGATTGTTATTCTTGCCACTAAACAATTTCCACAAATCTCATGAAGGATACTGGTAAAATACTCACTCTGTTATTTTTTGGTGTTTTCCTGGGCGCCCTTGATATCAGCATTGCCGGGCCAGCACTCGCCGCCATTGCAGAAGACATCAGAGTACCACAGCAACAACTCAGCCTGATTTTTACACTTTACATTCTTTCCAATTTGTCAGGACTACCTTTTTTAAGCCGCTTATCAGATTTAGCAGGCCGCCGGCTGGTCTTCCGGTTAGGGTTATGGATCTTCCTAGCGGGGTCGTTGATAACTGCCATGGCAGAATCAGCTGTGATTTTATTTGTTGGTCGCGCATTGCAGGGATTGGGAGCGGCCGGAATTTTTCCGGTAGCCACAGCCGTTATTGGCGACGTTTTTCCACCGGAGAAACGTGGAAGAGCCTTGGGAACCATTGGTGCAGTCTTTGGAATTGCTTTCATGCTTGGGCCTCCCATGGCCGCTCTGATACTTAAATATCTATCCTGGCACTATCTTTTTCTATTTAATATACCTGTAGCACTTATTATCTTAGCCTTTTCTGGCCGGCTTCCTGGTAAAACAATGAACCATCAAATATCATTTAATTTGCCGGGAATCGTTCTAATGGCTGTTTTTCTGGTTTTTTTCACCTTAACCTTTACTTACAGCAAAATAACCTGGCCCTTACATTTTCTTGAAAAAATACGACTCGAGGATTGGTATCCTGTTTTTATGGTGCTGTTTTTAGTCCTTCTGCTCGCCCATGAAAAAAATGCAGAAAACCCTGTGCTGAACATCCATTTTCTGCGTATTCGTCAGGTTTTACTGGCCGGATTGCTGGCCCTGGGACTGGGTGTATCGCAATCGGTATTTGTCTTCATACCCCGAATTACTATGGAGGTTTTCGCGGTGCCGGTTTGGAAAGCGGGGTTGATGATTATGCCAGCAATCCTGGGGTCAGCGGTTGCTTCGCCGCTGGCTGGCCGTATGATTGATAAACTGGGTAGCAAAATCGTTATATCAGCCGGGCTGACCCTGGCGGCGTTGGGATTTATTCTCTACAGTCGCATGGGAGACAAACTATACTGGTTCTATTTCTCAGGTATCCTCACAGGTATTGGCCTGGCTATTAGGCCGGGGTTAAACTATATAATATTGAATGAAGCCGGAGCGCTTTACAGGGCGACAGCACAGGGAGTGCTCACTGTGTATGTCAGTATGGGTCAAATTGCAGGTACAGCATTTACGGGAAACATGCTTAGCGCAGGGAAGAATTGGAAAACTGCCTTTTTGTGGATAGGAATTTTCATTGCTCTGCTGGCAATAGCCAGTGCAGGACTTAAACCCCGTGCGTCAGAAACCCGGGAAATGGTCTTCGAAACGAGTTCAGAGCGGCCAGGCTAAAAAGAGCCCGGACTCCTCGTCGAACTTTCGCTGCAGCGGATGATCAAACGTGCCGATGAAAACCTCGAGGGTTGGATTTACGCGGGCTTCAAACAAATGGCCTGCTCTGGCCTGAAAATCATGCCCGGCTACAGTAGCATGAAGGTGTAGGAAGGGCTTTCCCTCTTTGATCATGACATTGCCCGTAATAGGGCTCACCTCAAAAGCCTGTTCCCAGATCTGCCGGTGATAGACACGCCGCATAGTATCCCACGCGCCTAGTTCAATGCGGTCTACCGCTCCGATACCCTGTACCCAGCCGCTTTGTATGCCTAATTCTACACAAAGTGAGGTCAAAACTTCTACGATGAATTCTCCTTTCTCGAGCCTTGCAAATACGAGGTGATCACTTTTAGTGTAAATCATAGCTTTTAATTTTCGCTGGTTAGGTAACTCAAGGTTCAATTTTCATTTGTTCCACCAAACGGTCAACCTCTGCCTTGCGATGTACAAGGATATTACGATAATTTTGAGCTTCAGGCATTTGACGACGCAGCAATGATTGCTCAATCCAATAGAGGGCTACATCAATTTTACCTTCCATTTCACTGGCCAGGGCCATATTGAAAGCAGCCCGCGCAGCCAGGGTCTTTTTCCTGCCAGTAGCCGGATTTTTCCAGTATCGGGCCGCGGTGACCCACAAACCTTGCCGAGCATACTCAGCTCCTTTCTGCAAATCGGCCTGAGAACCAGAAAAATAAAATCGTTGTTCATTGCGTAAGACAGGGCTTAAACGCGAGGCATATTTTCTTCCTAATTGTCTTGCTATCTGACTGAATGCTGTGGCCCTGTCGGGAAATGCTTCAATGCAACGCTCCCAGCCATAGGCTACATTGTCAAAAAACAGCGTATCGCTCACAGAGAAGCGGTCGATGACCTGTTGGTGCTTTATATCATAAAATGTAAAGTAGGCTTCGCCTATAACTTTCATTTTCATGTAGTAAAGTCCTTGTTCAAAGCCAAAATAATCAAACAAATCGAAAGCCCGAACATCTTCCAGCACCAACGCGCAATGGGTTGAAAGGCTATCAAAAAGGGAATCAAGTACATTGAAGCCGAGTGGGAGGTTCGTGGGGCCACCCTTTTTCCGGGGTAGCAACAATGGATCAGACGAGAGCTGAAATCGCCCACTCTCGGCCAGTGTCTGCAAGACGCCGTCAATAGCCGACCAGCTAAGCAAAGTATCGTATTTTATAGTATCATAATACAATTTGCCAGCGAAGGCATAGAAAACCCCGTTGGAATCAGTTCTGGGAGCGATAGCCTGGTTGACTATGCAAATTTGGTAAACATCGGCGGGTACAGTGATTTCGGCGGGGCTGAGCACTTTGAAGCCTACTGTTTCGCGGGTAACGCAGCTCTGCAAAGCTATGGAGAGTAAGAGCAAAGACACAAGACTGTGTTTTTCTAAGAAAATGGTCCGGGTAATGAAACGAAAAGACATCTCAAACATGAGCTTAAGAAATGGCTAAATTAATAACTCCAGAAACTTCATTTTGTTACAAAATAGTTTAAAAACCATCTGAACATCAAAAATTGCAAAGTGATATAAAGCAAGGGTACCAATTATAATTTAACCGAACACATATTCAATTAGCCTCTCAATGAATTACCTTTGGAAATGTTTTACAGCTATTTAGAATAATTATAAATTTCTGTTATTTTATTAACATTGTTATTTATTTAACAATAGAGTTTTAATTTTGCATATTAAGAAAAAAGCATGAATAAAGATATTAAACGAACAAAAATCAGCGATTTAAACCATAAAACCATCTAAAAATCACCCAGTCATGAGCCAGATCAGATCGTTGGAAGACCTAAGGAAAATCAAGGAGGCTGTACAACAAAAGATACAGCTCAGGGAAAAGAGCCTGGATCCGGAAAAGGTAGTGCAGATAAAGGTAGGCATGGCCACTAGTGGAATAGCCTCGGGAGCCCGAGAAGTAATGGCTTTTTTGATTGAAGAGCTGGAAAAGCGCAACATTGAGGCCGTAGTAACTCAGGTAGGCGACATGGGTTACTGCTACGCAGAGCCCACCATCGAAGTGACTCTGCCGGGAAAGGAACCCGTGGTGTTTGGAAATGTGAACACCCAAAAGGCCGATGAAATCATCGAGAAATACATTAAGAACGGAGAATTGATTGACGGTATTCTACCGGCCAATTATCACACAATATAAATCAGAAACCAAAAACCTGACTGCAAATGACACAAATCAAGATGCATCTTTTGGTTTGCGGAGGCACCGGTTGCCGTTCCTCACACAGTGAGAGGGTGGCCACAGCACTCAACGAATCTCTGGCAAGCCATGGGCTAGATGCCGAAGCCAAGGTGGTAACAACCGGTTGCTTCGGATTTTGCGAAAAAGGCCCTATCGTAAAGGTAGTGCCTGACAACACGTTTTATGTTCAGGTAACGCCCGACGATGCCGAGGAAATCGTAAAAGAACATGTGCTTAAGGGACGCAGAGTTCAGCGCCTGCTCTACCTCGATCCTGAGAAGGAAAAAACGGTAAGCGACGATCGGCACATGACCTTTTATAAAAAGCAGATTCGCATTGCTTTGCGCAACTGTGGATTCATAGATCCGGAAAATATTGACGAATATATTGCCCGCGATGGGTATGCTGCCCTGGCCAAGTGCCTAACCGAATTTACGCCCCAACAAGTAATCGATATGATCAAAAAGTCGGGGCTGCGCGGCAGGGGCGGCGGTGGATTCCCCACCGGACTCAAGTGGGAAATTACAGCCCGCGTGCAAGCCGACCAAAAGTACGTAATTTGCAATGCTGACGAGGGCGACCCCGGTGCTTTCATGGACCGTTCGATTCTGGAAGGAGATCCCCATTCGGTAATTGAGGCCATGGCCATCAACGGATATTGCACAGGCGCCAGCAAGGGACTTGTTTATATCAGGGCCGAATATCCTCTGGCCATCAAACGCCTGCAAGTAGCTATTGAACAGGCTCGTAAATACGGACTGCTGGGAGAAAATATCTTTGGCACAGGTTTCAGCTTCGATATTCAACTTAGGTACGGTGCCGGAGCCTTTGTTTGTGGGGAAGAAACAGCCCTCATCCATTCTATGGAGGGAAAACGCGGAGAACCCACCTTTAAACCCCCCTTCCCTTCCGAACATGGATATTTAGGCAAGCCCAGCAATGTGAACAATGTGGAGACCTATGCCAACATTCCGGTTATCATTCTTAAAGGACCCGAATGGTTTGCCAGCATTGGTACCGAAAAATCAAAGGGTACGAAAGTATTTGCATTGGCAGGGAAGGTTAATAATGTGGGGCTTATTGAAGTACCCATGGGCATCACCCTGCGTGAAGTAATTTTTGAAATAGGTGGAGGCATTAAAGGCGGTAAAGAATTTAAAGCCGTCCAAACCGGTGGTCCTTCGGGCGGATGTCTAACAGCTCGCCATCTTGACACTCCTATCGACTATGATAACCTGTTGGCCGCAGGTTCCATGATGGGCTCGGGAGGTATGATAGTTATGGATGAGGATGACTGCATGGTGTCGATAGCTAAGTTTTATCTCGAATTCACGGTCGAGGAGTCATGCGGTAAATGCTCGCCCTGTCGTATTGGCAACAAACGACTCCATGAAATTCTTGAGAAGATCTGCAAAGGAGAGGGCACCATGGAAGACCTGGAAAAGCTGAAAAACCTCAGCCAGGTTATCAAGGATACCTCATTGTGCGGATTAGGCCAGACTTCACCCAATCCCGTGTTGTCGACACTTGAAAATTTCTGGGATGAATATGTGGAGCATGTGGTAGACAAAAAATGTAGGGCTGGGGTTTGCAAAAGCCTCATGAAATATACCATTGATGCAGAGGCATGTGTAGGTTGTACTGCCTGCGCCAGAGCCTGCCCCGTCAACGCCATTTCCGGCGAACGTAAACAGCCTCATACTATCAACCAATCGATCTGCATTAAGTGCGGCGCTTGCATGGAAAAATGTAAATTTAATGCTGTGCTCTTGCAGTAATGATAAACCTTAAAAGCAGACTGAAATGGAAACCGTAAAATTCACCATAGATAAAAAAACCATTGAGGTTGAAAAAGGAACCACCGTTCTTAAAGCAGCCCAAAAAGCCGGAATAGATATTCCCACGCTATGTTATTTCAGCCTCGACGGAATGAAAATTGAAAATAAGCCAGGCGGTTGCAGGGTTTGCGTGGTAGAAGTGGAAGGCAGACGCAATCTAGCACCAGCTTGTGCCACTGAGGTTACGGATGGAATGGTTGTAAAAACCAACTCCATGCGAGTTCTTAATGCCCGCCGAACAGTATTGGAATTGATACTGAGTGATCATCCTTTTGATTGCCTAGTATGTGCCAAGTCGGGCAATTGCGAATTGCAATCGCTGGCTCATCGGATGGGCGTGAGAGAAATTCCCTATCAGGGCATGCAATCGACCTATCGCAAAGACACTTCACCCAGCATTATACGCGATGTAGATAAGTGCATCATGTGCCGCAGATGCGAAATGATGTGCAACGACGTACAGACCGTTGGAGCCCTGTCTGCCATCAACCGTGGCTTTATGGCCGTTGTAGCCCCTGCCTTTGAGATGAATCTTGAAAAATCGCCGTGCACCTATTGTGGACAATGTGTGGCTGTATGCCCCACCGGTGCCCTTACGGAAGTGGATCATACGCGTGAAGTAATCAAGGCATTGGCTGATCCCACCAAAACGGTGATAGTGCAAACCGCGCCTGCCGTCAGAGCTGCTTTAGGTGAAGAGTTTGGCCTGGAGCCCGGAACATTAGTTACTGGGAAAATGGTAAGTGCTTTACGCGAATTAGGATTTGATTACGTTTTTGATACCGATTTTGCTGCTGACCTTACCATTATGGAAGAAGGCACCGAACTACTCGAACGCCTGACCCGATACCTGAATGGCGATAAAGAGGTGAGGCTCCCGATTCTTACCTCGTGTTGTCCAGCATGGGTGAATTTCTTCGAACATAATTTCCCGGAACTGAAGGATGTACCCTCCACGGCTCGCTCTCCCCAACAAATGTTTGGTTCAATAGCTAAGTCGTATTTTGCCAAGAAACTAAACATCGATCGAAAAGATCTTGTGGTAGTATCCATTATGCCCTGTTTGGCCAAGAAATATGAATGTCAACGCGATGAATTTAAAGTGGATGGAAATCCTGATGTGGACTTCTCCATTTCCACTCGTGAGCTTGCTAATCTCATCAAGCTGGCTAATATTGATTTTCACGCATTGCCTGAAAGCGATTTCGATCATCCGTTGGGAGAATCAACGGGTGCAGGAGTAATTTTTGGTACCACTGGTGGTGTAATTGAAGCTGCTGTGAGAACAGCCTACGAACTGCACACAAAGAAACCCCTTCCCAGGATTGATTTCGAAGAACTAAGGGGGATGGAAGGGCTTCGTTCGGCCACCATCGATTTCGATGGACTTAAGCTGAATATCGGAATAGCCCACGGTTTGGGGAATGCCCGAAAGTTACTTGAGGATGTGCGCGACGGCAAATCGCAGTTTCATGCCATTGAAATCATGGCCTGCCCAGGCGGTTGCATAGGTGGAGGTGGTCAGCCCTTGCACCATGGCGATGCTTCTATCCTGAAAGCCCGTCAGAAAGCCATCTATTTGGAAGATGCAAACAAGCCCATCCGCAAGTCGCACGAGAATCCATACATCATCAAGCTATACGAAGAATTCCTGGGTAAACCGCTCAGCGAAAAAGCGCACCACTTGCTGCATACCCACTATTTCGACAAGAGTACCCAAATAATCGTCGAATAAGGTTTTATTAACGGAAAAACGAAACCATCATGGCAATTATAAAATTACCCGAATGCAAGGTCAATCAGTTGAAAGAAATTTGTAAATCTTTCAATAACGACAGTGGAGAACTCATCAATGTACTTCACAAAGCCCAGGAAGTATTTGGCTACCTGCCGGCAGAGGTGCAGGAAATAGTGGCCAAGGAGTTGAACGTTTCCGTGGCCCACGTATATGGAGTAGTATCGTTTTACTCCTTTTTTACGATGACTCCCAAGGGACGCTTTCCCATCAGTATTTGCATGGGTACGGCCTGCTATGTAAGAGGAGCAGAAAAAGTACTCGACGAATTCCGACGTGAATTAGGTGTACAAGTAGGAGAAAGTACAGCCGATGGCCGTCATTCCCTGGCCTGCCTGCGTTGCGTGGGTGCCTGCGGACTGGCACCCGTGGTAATGGTCGGCGAAAAAGTGTACGGCCGCGTGGCTCCCGAAGATGTAAAAGGAATACTCGCCGAGTACGCAAGTCTCTGATTTTTATTCTTATTTCGTTCAGGTTTTGGTGTTAAGAGGCCAACCTTTTAAATGAAGAGGGGGCCTCTTTTTTATTACCTCTACTGATGCATCCGTAGCAAATGTATAATCTTATGCTTAAATCAATTAAATAGAATTTAGAATTCTAAACCTCCGATGATTTGTCTTAAACCTTTTAAAGCCTCCTATTTCCATATCTTTACCAATCCATTCTAAAACCCAAGCAAGCATGAGAAAAATCACAGGATCAGTATTTATCTTCATCTTATGGATTCTAGCAGCCATGCAATTACGTGCTGGCACCGAGGAAGAGAGCCGGCTTATGCGGTTCCCGGCCATACATGGTAATCAGATAGTTTTTAGCTATGCAGGCGACCTCTACACAGTGGATCGTATGGGAGGAGTGGCCCGCAAACTCACAAACGACCCCAAGGGGTACGAAATGTTTGCTCGCTTTTCGCCTGACGGAAAATGGATTGCCTTCACTGGCCAGTATGATGGTAATACGGAGGTATATGTTATGCCGTCGCAGGGTGGCGAACCCCGCCGGCTTACCTATACAGCTACCTTGGGTCGCGACGATGTATCCGACCGCATGGGGCCCAACAATATCGTGATGATCTGGAGAGACAATCAATCTGTCGTTTTCCGCTCACGTAAGCAAAGCTTTAACGATTTCAAGGGGCAACTATTTGTAGCTCACCTACAAGGGGGTATCCCTGAAGAGCTACCCCTTCCTACAGGAGGTTTTTGCTCTTTCTCTCCCGATGGAAGCCAACTTGCTTACAATAAGGTTTTCAGGGAGTTCCGAACCTGGAAATACTATCAGGGAGGAATGGCCGATGATATTTGGATTTATGATTTCAAAACCCACCAAACCCGCAATATCACCAACAATCCCCACCAGGATATTTTCCCCATGTGGTATGGGGATAAGATTTACTTTCTTTCCGACCGCGATCGGGTGATGAATCTCTTTAGCTATAACCTGAAGACAGGAGAAACCCAAAAAGTCACACAATTCACCGATTACGACATTAAGTTTCCTAGCCTGGGCGACGGAATGATTGTATTTGAAAAAGGAGGATACATCTGGGTTTTTGACATTAAAACAGAAACCTCCCAAAAAGTGCCTGTGATAATTGCAGAAGACTTTGCTTCCGGGCGCATGCAATGGATAGATGCATCGAAAAGCATAGGGAGCTATGATTTGGCCCCGGACGGAAAAAAAGCCGTATTTGGAGCCCGTGGAGACATTTTTGTAGTTCCAGCAGGCAAAGGGGTTACCTACAATCTTACCAAAACCTCCGGGGTTCACGAGCGCAATGTAGCCTATTCGCCCGATGGAAAGTGGATTGCTTATATTAGCGATGTTTCAGGCGAAGATGAAATCTGGATACGGCCCGCCGAAGGAAAAGGAGAACCTCGCCAACTCACCCATCAAAAAGACACCTATAAATATGAACTGGCCTGGTCGCCTGATAGCAAGAAGATTTTGTGGTCCGACAAGCTGCAGCGCTTGCAATTTATCGACATCGATTCGGAAAAAATAACCCTGGTAGAACAAACTCTGGATGGAGAACTACGCAGCTTTGCTTGGTCGCCCGACAGCCGCTGGATAGCTTATGTTATGCCCAACATTCGCTCTACCAATCGGATAAGAATTTATAATCTTGAAAACGGGCAAAAAGAATTTGTAACCGACCGTTGGTACGATGCCTCAGGGCCGGCCTTCAGCCCGGATGGTAAATATCTGTATTTCATCTCGAACCGGAGCTTCAATCCGGTATACTCCTGGACGGAGTGGAACCATGCCTATGTAGACATGCAGAAGGTGTATCTGATTCCCCTCAAGGCCGATATGCCCTCCCCGTTAGGTCCGCTTGCCAACGAAGAGCAAGGCGATAAAAAAGATAACCCTCAGGGAAAAGCAGGTAAGGAAGGAAAAGAGAACCGACAGGATATTAAAGTGGTAATTGACTTTGCTGGCATCGAAGATCGCTCGGTAGCTTTGCCTATCGACGATGGTGGTTATTGGAACCTCTCTCCTGCCGAGGGAGGCGTGTGGTATGTAAGATCCAAATCGGGACAGCGACAGCCAACCCTTTACTACTTCGATTTGAAAAGACAAAAGGAAAGTGAGGTTGCCAACACGGGTAGTTATACACTCACGCCCGACGGTAAGAAGATGATGCTGGCCATGCAGGGTAAATATGCCATTGTAGATGCCCCCAAAAGCAAGGTTCAGCCTGAAGAGTTCCTCGATCTCGGGGGTATGCAGGGTTATGTAGATCTAAGGCAGGAATGGGCCCAAATTTTTAGGGAATCGTGGCGGCAAATGCGCGATTTCTTCTACGACCCCAACATGCATGGCGTCAATTGGCAGGGCATCTATGATAAGTATGAACCGCTGGTTAAGTTCGTAAACAATCGAAACGACCTCAACTATCTTATCGGCGAGATGATTGCCGAGTTGAATGTAGGTCATGCTTATGTAGGCGGGGGCGACAAGCCGGCTCCACAGCGTATAAAAACCGGTTTGCTGGGTGCAAGAATTAGCAAAGATGAACCATCGGGATTTTTCAGGATTGATGAAATCCTACCTGGTGAAAACTGGAACTCATCTCTACGCTCTCCTCTCAGTGAGCCAGGACTCAATATTCAACCAGGAGATTACATTCTGGAAGTTAATGGAGAGGCCACCAGGGGTATACAGGATATATACGCTTCGCTGGTAGGCATGGCCGACCGCCAGGTTGTGCTCACTGTATCGTCGAAGCCTGACTTGGCCACAGGCCGCAAGGTAACTGTGATACCCATTGAGGATGAGTCGAAACTCTATTACCTGAAATGGGTGCGGGGTAATTTAGAGAAGGTGGAGAAAGCCACGCATGGACAAGTGGGATACATTCACATTCCCGATATGGGTGTGGAAGGCCTTAATGAATTTGTGAAGTATTTCTATCCTCAGCTTGACAAGCGGGCACTCATTATCGACGACCGCGGCAATGGAGGCGGAAATGTTTCGCCTATGATCATTGAACGTTTACGCAGAGAACTTTCCACCTTTAGCGTGCAACGCAATGCTGGGGTAAGTACACGTCCATCCCAGCTCCTGTGGGGTCCCAAAGTCTTACTACTCGACTGCTATTCTGCTTCCGACGGCGACCTGTTCCCCTATCAATTTAAATATCACAAGCTAGGGAAAACCATCGGTCAGAGATCATGGGGCGGAGTGGTTGGCATAAGAGGCAGCCTGCCTCTTATCGACGGAGGTGTCCTCAATAAGCCCGAATTTGCTCCTTTCGATGTGGAAGGGAAAAACTTTATTATCGAAGGCCACGGTGTGGAACCCGACATTGAAGTCATCAACGACCCTGCTAAAGAATATGCCGGTGAAGATGAACAGCTCAACAAAGCCATCGAAGTAATTCTCGAAGAATTGAAAAATTGGCCTGAAAGCTTCCCTCCAGTTCCTCCCTATCCCGATAAAAGCAAATAAAGTTTTCTAAAGAAAGGGAATATAGATGAGGCTGCCTTTGCTTGGACAAGGCAGCCTATCGTTTTTAATGAGAGGGAAAATCCGATTGTTAAGAACTAACCTTCCAGGTTTTCATGGTTTAGGCAGACCTGTATAAACTCTTCAATGAACATTTGTTATAAGCTCTCACGCTGGGTCCGGGAATGCCAAATAACATTATAAAGGGTCACTTTTATTAAGTCAAAAAAGTTAATCCATCAAAGGCTTCAAGCAAATTAAAAACGGCTGCTCCTTATCAGGCACAGCCGTTTATCCATATAATTATTTTCAGGAACTATTTCACTATAAATTTCAAAGCAAATAATACAGCAAGTATCCACATCATGGGAGTAATCTCACGAAAACGACCTGTAAGAGCCTTCAGAATTACATAAGAGAGCATACCGAAAGCGATACCCTCGGCAATGCTATAAGCGAGAGGCATCATAATAATAGTAAGAAAGACAGGAATGGATTCGGTATAATCATCAAAAGAGATTTTAAGAATGGGACTCATCATGAAAGACCCAACCAACACAAGCGCCGGAGCTGTTGCTGCAGAGGGCACCATAAGGAAAATGGGAGAGAGAAACAGGGCCAGTAAGAAAAGAAGAGCCACGGTGAGGGAAGTGAGGCCCGTGCGGCCTCCTTCGGCGACTCCTGAAGCACTTTCAACATAAGTAGTAACCGTACTGGTTCCCAACATTGCGCCCACTGTAGTACCGAAAGCATCGGCAAATAGGGCCTGACGTGCCCTCGGCAACCTGCCATCGGCATCGAGCATATCGGCTTTGGAAGCAACACCTACCAGGGTTCCCACGGTATCGAACATATCAACGAATAAAAAAGTGAAAAGAATCACCAACATATCGAGGGTAAAAATATTGTGAAACTCAAATTGCATGAAAATGGGAGCAACTGAGGGAGGTGCTGAAACCAAATGACTTTCGGGCAGATGGGTAATTCCCAGTGGAATACCCAGCAAAGTGGTTCCCAGAATTCCTATAAGGAGCGCACCCCGCACGTTGAGGGCCAGCAGAACAGAAGTCAAAATGAGGCCTACAATAAAGATGATAGCAGAGGGACTACCCAGATTTCCCAATCCAACAATGACAGCGTCATTTTTAACAATAATTCCGGCATTCTGTAATCCAATGAATGCAATAAAAAGCCCGATTCCCGCAGATATTGCATGCTTAAGATTGTGGGGAAGAGCATTAACAATCATCTCACGAATATTGAAGAAAGTGAGAATCAGAAAAATAATTCCCTCCAGAAAGACAGCTGTAAGTGCAAATTGCCATGAATAGCGCATGCCCACCACTACCGTGAAGGCAAAGAAAGCGTTCAATCCCATGCCTGGGGCCAGGGCAAAAGGAAGACGTGCATACAGGGCCATGACCAAAGTGGCTAAAAGCGATGCCAGGGCCGTGGCTGTAAACAATGCGTTGCGGTCCATACCGGCTTTTGCCAGGATGTTGGGATTAACAGCCAGGATATATGCCATGGTCATGAATGTGGTAATACCGGCAATGACCTCAGTTTTTATGTGGCTACCAGCCGCGTCTATACCAAAGAATTCTTCAAGTTTTTTAATCATTGGAAAAAGTATTTTTAGTTTAAGGTATATTTAAGAGCCACGGTGGGGCATACCTTAAAATCTTTCACCCCTCCAAAATTGTAGCCCAATTCCACTTCACTGCCAAGGGCAAACATTTTTGAAAAATTATACCAGAATTGGGGCTCGCTCAGAAAAACATAGTCTGTGCCCAAAAAAGCGTTTTTTTCACGCCAAAAATCGGCGAAGCCACTCAGGGTAATTTTCCCTTTGAGCAGGTGGGCATACCATACGGCGGTCAACTGAAAGTTGTTGGGCGACTCATTCCCCTGGATGTATTTATAAAGAGCCATCAACGTTAGACCTTTAGAAAAATCAGATGAATTCAACGAATAGGATACTCCCCCCAAATAGGCATTGTTGATTTGAAAACTTACGATGCTATCGGCATGCAATCCTCCATTGTATTCAACATGAAAGGAAAAAGGACTTTGCCCTACCTTTAACTCTCGAGAGATTTCCCAGTATGCTTCTTTAGGGCCTTTGCTGCTGTAATTAAAGTCAACAAAGAAAAAAGTGCTTCCCCAGCGGTCAGGTGCGAATTTTTCGACGGTTGAGGTAAAATAGCCCCGGTCTTTCCCCATGTCGTAGTGGAGTTGAACATTCTGGGTACGGCCCATAGAGATAACGCCTGCCATTCCAAGCAGAAACAAATACTTGATTTTTTGCATGTGCGTGGGTTTGAAATGTTGTTTTAAGGGTAGGCAAAGGTAAAAAATACGTTTTTTTTTGAAAAAAGCCTCCAGACAAATATTATTTATTAGGATTGAATGGTTAAAAATCCAAAATTCTTATTGGTACGGAAATCCTTACATTAATCAATTGTTAGCTTTTTGGAAGTGAAAAAAAGGCAGCCTATGCTTTCCACACAAAGACTGCCCTAGGCATTGATTATAAAATCTCATATCATATCCTGCTCAATATCATAAGGTCTCGTGCTCGGTTCGAAGGATAATCTCGTTCTGAAGGTCTTCACCCAGGTCGTTGAAATAATCGGAATATCCAGCAACGCGAACGATGAGGTCACGATAATTTTCAGGGTGCTTTCGGGCTTCCCGTAAGGTTTGTGCGTCCACCACATTGAATTGAATATGATGACCATCGAGCCTGAAATAGGTTCTTACCAGGGCGGTCAATTTGAAAATAGCTTCATCGTCTTTAAAAAAAGCGGGGGTGAATTTCTGATTCAATAAAGTACCTCCGGTACGCAAGTGATCGAGTTTGGCTACCGAACGAATGACGGAGGTAGGTCCCTTATGATCGGCTCCCTGAACCGGAGAAATACCCTCACTCAGGGGCACACCAGCTTTCCGGCCATCAGGCATAGCTCCTGTAACACTACCAAAATAAACATGAGAAGTAGTGGGTAACAGATTAATACGAAAGGTACCACCTCGGGCAGTAGGCCTGCCATCCACAGCATCAAAAAATATCTCGAAAACCCTTTGTGCTTGAGCATCGGCATAGTCATCATCATTTCCGTACTTAGGGGTTTCGTAAATCAATTGATGCCTTAATTCAGGGTAATTTTCGAAATTATGGTTCAAGGCGTCGAGCATTCCCTGCATGGTAATGGTTTTCCGCTCAAAAACATGGTATCGCAAAGCCGTGAGGCTGTCGGTAACCGACCCCATGCCCACTCCCTGAATATAGCTTGTATTGTATCGGGCTCCGCCAGCGTTATAGTCTTTGGCATTATCAATACAATCATCAATAACGAGGGAAAGGAAAGGTGCGGGCAAATAATGAGCGAAGAGCTTTTCTATGATTATATTCCCTTTGATTTTAATATTAATAAAATGACGAATCTGAGTCTCATAAGCTTTCATAAACTCATCGAAAGAAGTAAAAGTGGCCGGGTGGCCGGTAGAAGGACCTACCTGAACCCTTGTTCGCGGGTCGAAGCCATTATGAAGGGTGATTTCAAGAATCTTGGCCAGATTGAAATAGCCGGTAAGCCAGTACGCTTCAGTGCCAAAGGCTCCGGCTTCCACACAACCGCTGGCTCCCCCATTGCGGGCATCTGAAATGGATTTACCTTGTCTTACCAACTCGGCAACAATAGCATCGGTATTAAACAAAGAAGGTTGACCAAAGCCTGTCTTAATGATTTTCAGGGCTCTGTGTAAAAGTATATCAGGGTTCTTTCGACTGATCTGCACCATACTGCTGGGTTGCAGAATGCGCATTTCTTCCACCACATCCAGAATCAGATAACTTAGCTCGTTCACAGCATCTTCGCCGGTTTCGGTGAGGCCACCTACATTAATCAGTGCAAAATCGGTATAGGTATTGCTTTCCAGAGCTGTAACACCTATCTTAGGAGGAGCGGGATGATTGTTGAATTTCACCCAGAAAGCTTGTAATAGCTCCCTGGCTTTCTCCTTAGTTAACGTTCCTTCAGCCAGTCCCTTTCGGTAAAAGGGAAGCAAGTGCTGGTCGAGCCGGCCAGGATTGAAACTATCCCAGGGGTTGAGTTCGGTGATGACTCCTAAATGAATATACCAATAATGCTGCAGGGCTTCATGGAAAGTACGGGGCGCGTGTGCTGGAACCCACCGGCTGATGGCTGCCATTTCCAGCAACTCGGCTTTTCTCTGGCTATCTTTCTCAGCATCAGCCAGTCGCTCCAACTCCAAAGCATAGCGCTGAGCCCAACGGATTAGTGCCCGGGCAGCTATCTCCATGGCTTTCAGTTCCTCAAGCTTTTCAAACGCCTGATGATCAGTATAAACATCTATCCTTTGGCGCGATGCCTCAATATCGGCGATGAGGTCGAGCATGCCTTTCCGAAAAATTTTGACTCCCGCCACCGTATGCCCAGGCGCCCTTTGTTCCTGAAACTCCGTAAAAATACCAGCCTTATAAGCCTTCAGCCAATCCTCGTCCATCAGGTTCATCAGCTTCTCGCGATTGCTCTTACCTTTCCAAAAAGGAATGATCACATCGCGGTAGGCGTTGAAAGTTTCTTCGTCAACCTTAAATGAAACCTTAGGTCGCGAATTGAGCACCTCCAGGTCCTCAAGCGAGTGCAGGCTTACCTCGGGATAGGTAGGGACTGACTTAGGTTCTGGTCCCCTTTCCCCTACAATGAGTTCTCCCTCACTCAACCCAAGTATTTTTCGCTCCAGGATGTAACTAAAAGCCAAAGCCCGCGCCACAGGTACCGAGACTTCGGCTGGGCGGCCCGATTGATAAAACTCTGTTATTAAAAGTGCTCTTTCAGCCGAGAGCCTATTAACAGCTTTTAGACTCGCTTCTCTCAGTTTAAGAATTCTTTCTGTCATATAAAATATTGATTTCTAATTTTTTATCCACCTATTTTTACCATAACTCCCGCAGGAATGAGCGCAGTCAACACCCGATGGGCAGCCTCCGCACTATCTCCCATTACCTTTTGTGTAGGCCCAGGTACATGCAAACGCCGGCGTTTATCGCGACCCAACTGGTGATGCGGGAGCAGATGCACTTCACGGATTCCACCTTTATATTTCAGCAAAAGATGAAAAAGGCCGGAAATATCCTGTTCTGTATCATTAAAACCTGGAACCAACGGATACCTGAGAACAAGAGGAGCTTGCTGACGGATCAGATAATCCAGGTTTTCAAGTATAATCGTATTATCAACTCCAGTATTTTCGTAATGTCGCTGAGGATTAAAACCTTTGAAATCGTAAAGCCAGAGTCGGACATAAGGAAACAAAGTAGACAGCAATGAGCGTGGGGCATATCCCGAAGTATCCAGTGCGACATGGATGCCCAGTCGAGAAATCTCTCGGGCCAGGGCCAGGCTGAATTCAGGCTGCATAAGGGGTTCGCCCCCGCTTAAGGTAACCCCTCCCCCGCTTTCACTCATAAAAGCCAGGTCGCGCATGCTGATCTCTACCACCTCTGCCACGCTCATCCATCGACCTACAGTTTCTATTTTTTTAAATGATATTCCCTCGAGAGGTTGGGAAACCTCCATATATTCAGGTTCACAACTCCAGCTCTCCGGATTATGACACCACCAACAACGGAGGGGGCAACCCTTCAAAAATACAGTTGTGCGAATACCAGGACCATCATTCACCGAAAAACGCCTGATATCGAATACCAGCCCTTTCATTCAGATAAAATTATGTTTTTGAGGGAAAATTATTGCCTGATGGTGAATAAAACCATCGGGCTAACGACGTTGATCGGTAAAAATATCAGAGCATCCAGCAAGCGTAAAGACCTTTGCCGTTGTTGTGGTATAATGTTCGAAAAACTTTAAAAGGATGCTTCTTCATTGCGTTACAAAATTAACAATAATCCCTGTTTTTGAAGTATTAAAGGTTCAAAAAATAGCTTTCCTATTGTTAATTTCTTTCTATCTTATGATTCAGAGTACCATGCAACCTGATTAAACCCGCCCAAATTTTCCGTTTTTCTCCAAATACTTAACCTTGCCCCCCAATATTTTTAGGAGATAATAAAATTCTTCTTTAGGAAAGCATTGTGATAAAACATCTTTAATTGCCCCTGTTCAGCACAGCCAAGCAAAGGGTATTCGAAACGAAAAGCGTTTCTGCCAACGAGAATACTGCTAACTCGGGAAGGTACTTCGCAATCTATTATAAAAGCAAAGGGAACCTGAAATATAAAGTGCAGATAAAGTGAACCACTGGTTGCAAATACCTCTATTTCATGCTTACCTACCCTTGAGGACTTTCAGCCGAAAATTCATTGAATGAATAAGGATTTGCCCGAAATCTAAACTCTACCTCACTTAACTATTCTGGCTTGAAAATTTTACTTTGGGTCATACTTGCATAAATGTCAGGCAATTGGGCCACAAAGATACCTCCCAGAATCAGGAGGCTACCGGCCAATTCACGCAGGGTAAATGTTTCGTGAAGCACCAGCCAGCCTCCTAAGGCAGCGAACACGGTTTCGAGACTTAGCACGATGGAGGCGTAGGCAGGGTGAGCATATTTCTGCGCTACCACCTGCAAGGTATAGGCAATACCCACCGACATCAGCCCCCCATACAGAATGGGCCAAAGGGCTCCGCGGACATTGCTCCAGGTAGTGGACTCAAATCCAAAGGCAAAAATTGCACTTAGCAAGGAGACAGTAAAAAATTGAACCACAGCAAGCTGCACAGAATTAAATTTGGGGGATAACCAGGCAATGACCAGCACGTGGTTGGCCCAGAAAAAAGCGCCGGCCAGAACCCATAAATCGCCCGTGAGCATACTGAAGCCCTCTCGAATACTTAACAGATACATTCCAACTACCGCAAGAGCTACCCCAGCCCAGATGGCAATACCCGTCTTCCGTTTCCAAAGCAATCCCAAAATGGGCACCATTACAACGTACAGACCGGTAATAAAACCAGCTTTTCCTGCAGGTGTATAGACCATGCCAATTTGCTGAGCTGAGGCTCCACAAAACAACACCAAACCGGCTAATATTCCCGATAGCCAAAGATTTTTACTAAAAAAATGTTCCCCTCTTTTACGATAAATGACCACCAAAGGCAGCAAAGAAATTCCTCCCAGAGCAAAGCGTATGGAGCTAAAGGCAAAAGGGCCAATATCCTCCATACCAGCTCGCTGGGCCACAAAGGCAAAACCCCAGATAATCGCTGTAATCCACATAAAAATATTTGCCTGTGTTGAATGCTTCATACATAATTAATTAGGGCTGTAAAAATATAAAGTCTCCCTTGTGTTTGTATGAACATGGGAGAAAAGTAATTATTGTAATATACAATTTAAATACTATAGCCTCTGAGCCGGTTAATTTCTTATTTTGAAGCAGCTTGATTAGCAGTGATAGCAACCAGGTTAACGATGTCCGCACTTGAGCAACCTCTGGAGAGGTCGTTGATGGGGGCCGCCATACCTTGCAATACAGGCCCAACAGCCTCTGCCCCAGCCAGACGCTGAACGAGTTTGTAGGCAATATTTCCTGACTGCAAATCGGGAAATACAAGCACGTTGGCTTTGCCTGCTACCGGGCTACCCGGACATTTGAGTGCTCCCACTTTTTCGATAATGGCAGCGTCGGCCTGCAATTCCCCGTCAATGACCAGTTCCGGATCCATTTCACGAGCCATGCGGGTAGCATTTACCACCTTGTCGACCAACACATGAGCTGCACTTCCCTTCGTGCTGAAACTTAATAGAGCAACACGCGGATTTATACCCGCGATGCTGCGTGCTGTGCGGGCACTCATGACGGCGATTTCAGCCAACTGTTTGTCGGTAGGGTCTGGATTTACTGCACAATCAGCAAAAACCATTACGCCATTTTCGCCCCAATGCGGTTCTTTCATAATCATGAAAAATGCCCCCGACACCACGCTGACTCCGGGTAAGGTTTTTACAATTTGAAAGGCGGGTCGCAACACATCACCTGTGGCATTAATAGCTCCGGCTACCTCTCCGTCGGCCAGACCCATTTTTATCATCATTACACCCAGATACAAGGGATCGGCTACCAACCGATAGGCCTGCTCAGGAGTCATCCCCTTGCTTTTGCGAATTTCGTACAAAACATCTGCAAACTCCTGCCGGCGTTCGAAATTTTCAGGATCCACAATTTGAGCTTCACTCAGGTGTTTCAGCCCCTTTTGCTCTGCCTGGGCCCTAATCGTTTTTGGATTACCAATTAAAATCAACCGGGCAATCTTTTCTTTCAGGATTTCTTCTGCTGCTTGTAAAGTCCTCTCCTCAGTTCCTTCAGGCAATACTATGCATTTATTAAGGCTCTTGGCCCTTTGCCTAACCTCGGCAAGAAATGTACTCATGATTTATTTGTTTGATATTTAATGATTTATTAATTAAAATTTTTTTTTGCAAAAGTACAATGCTTGAACATTCGAAAAAAATATTCAATTATTGAATTGTAACAAAAGACGAATGCTATTAACAATCTATCAGACACATATACCAATGTTAAACAATTATTTAGAATGAATAAAAATTTGTAATATAATCCAATCATTCATGTTTTTTATAAATTCTTTACCTACCTTTGTGTATATCAATAACCCCAAAAATCAAAACCATGAGAAGACTTCTAACCATCGCCGTGTTGTTTGTTATGATTGCATCTGCCTCTGCTCAGAAAGGAGAGATGAAACTAGGCCCCCTGGTAGCCTACGGCAGCGAAATCAAAAGTCCCGGCTTCGGAGTAAAATTCCACTACGGGATTAATGATCAAATCCGGATTGCTCCCGATTTCATATACTATCTAAAAAAGAATGATGTAACCTGGTGGGAATTAAACGTCAACGGACATTACTCGTTTAGTGAAAGTGGCAATCTTGGCTTTTATGCTCTGGGTGGTCTTAATTTGCTAGGCTGGTCGATGGATCTCGGGGGAGTCAGTACAAGCGATTCCGAAATGGGTATTAATCTAGGAGCCGGACTCCAGACAGCCCTATCCTCAAAAATACTGGGTGTGGCCGAAGCCAAGTACACGCTCAGCAGTGCTGATCAGCTTGTAATCTCGGTGGGGCTGTTGTTCAACCTTAACTGATCTATTCTGAATTACGCTACAAAAGGCTGCCGCCATCCCCAGCGGTAGCCTTTTTTATTGTTGTTTCAAGCCAGCGATACTGCATTAGATGAGTTTAAGGGTAGCTCAAAGATTCATAAATTTGCCAGCCGAATGATCCCCATGCCTAAATCGCATATTCAATTTCCTTACAACGACACAACGCCGGCATACAGGCCCGCTGATACCCTGAAAAGTTTGGCTGAGACTCTGGGTTACCGACCCATAGTTGATACCCCCCACAAAGACAGCAACAGCATCACTTATCAGGGTTCTTTTTTCAAAGCCCACCATTTAAAAGTTACTCATGGCATGGATGCCATACCCAGGGATTCGACGACCAATCCTGCTTACCTGCTTGTGCTGGCCAGTCTGATCATCCTAGTTTTACTAAAAGTTCAAAAGGGGCCCGCATTTTTTAATTATTTCAAAAGTTCCTCCCCCGCCGATCGGCGCGATAAATACATCTTCAACAATCCCACAGATTGGTTATTAAGCCTGAATGCACTCATTGTTTATTCAGGCATTATTTTCTTATGGGTGGGTAAAAACCTGATTGCCAATTATCCAAATATGACTGCTATTCGGCTCATATTTCTACTTCTGATGCCCGGTCTATTAGCCTATCTTCAGGTAAAGAAAAATCTTATGTCTTTCTTGGGCCGGGTCTTTAAACATGTACCTTTTACTCAATTTCTCATATCAGAAGAAAACAAAAATCTTCGAATATCCGGCTTACTACTGATTCCGTTATTGGTTGTGGCAGGTATAAGCC
The DNA here is from genome assembly GCA_049969475.1 of Bacteroidales bacterium. GTDB lineage: Bacteria > Bacteroidota > Bacteroidia > Bacteroidales > TTA-H9 > UBA2030. Next base: position 44,831 of record JBMFOU010000010.1, read on the forward strand.
GGGGAGATATCGCAGAAATAGCTCTTTTAATAAGTATGATACTTATACTGGCCTTCTACTTGCGAAAGGTCTTTACATGGACCTTATTTGCCTTAAAAAACATAAACCTATTGGGAATTTACTTTTTTTTGTACCTTTGCACCGTCGAATTTTTACCCTTGGCGGCAACAGCCAAGTTACTGATAAGTAATTGGTAACTAGGCATCCTAAGGAAACCGCGAGTTGATAACCACACAAATAAAAGGAAGATTTGAAAATCAGGAAAGTTCTTATCTCGCAGCCCAGGCCAGAAGATCCCAAAAGTTCACCCTACACGCCTATTGCCGAAACCTTTGGTCTGGAAATTGACTACGAAAAGCTTTTTAAAATTGAAGCCCTTGACGGTAAAGAGTTTCGCAGGCAGAAGATTAGAATGGAAGAATATACTGCCATCATTTTCACCAGTAAAAATGCAGTAGATTATCTCTTCCAGCAGGCCAAGGAAGCTCGCTACCAAATACCTGATTCCATGAAATATTTCTGCACATCCGAATCTATAGCCCTTTACTTGCAGAAATACATTCCTTATCGTAAACGGAAAATATTTTTCGGAAAGGCTACTTTTAATGACCTGGAAGACCTCATAAAAAAGAACAAATCCGAAAAATTCCTGATCCCCTGTAGTGACAATTCCAAAAACGATGTTCCCCCATTTATGGAAAGACTCGGGGTAGAACATCGTAAAGTAGTGGTTTACAAAACCGTACCACGAGATTTAAAAAACAAAATAGATATAAAAAAATACGACCTGCTCGTGTTTTTTAGTCCCATGGGGATAAAATCTCTTTTCAAAAACTGGCCCGATTATACTCAGAAAAACCAGGTAATAGCTGCCTTTGGAGAAAATACGGCCCGGGAAGCTCAGGAACACGGGCTTACTGTGGATATTTTGGCTCCCACCCACACAGCCCCTTCCATGGCAGCCGCTATCGAACAATATCTTACCCAACATAAAAAACGGAAAAAAAGCTCTACCAAAGAAGATAAAAACGGAAAACAAGAAACAGAAGGCGTTGCCGCGGATGAGCAAGTATCGCTGCCAAGCCAAGGTTTGAGAGATCTTACGTCTACCTCCGGCCTTATCGAGGGCAACCCTACCGATAGTCATCAACCTCCCCAGGGTGAGACGCAAATAGCCTCATAACCCATAATCAAATACTTAATGTATGGATTATGAGGGCCACCTTGCGGAAATATGAACGACTGAATTCGACCAAACGTATCAAAACCCTTTTCTCCCACGGAGAGTCCCTGTCCGTTTATCCGGTCAGGGCTATTTTTTTTTATGATGCAGAGCAACCTCAAGGACTAAGCCCAACACAGGTATTATTTACAGTATCGGCTCGGAGTTTCCGAAAGGCTTCCGGCCGCAATCTAATCAGACGCAGATTAAAAGAAGCTTATCGCATACACAAACATCCGCTGATTGAAGCAACACGGCAATTGCCCGGAACACTCTATCTGGCCTTAATATTCACTTCCAGGCAGACCGAAAGCTACGTTCTCATCGAAAAGGCAGTCATTAAACTTTTAAACGAGCTGGCTGCTAAATTTATCACTCCATCCTGCGAAAATAATCCATCAAAAAAATAATTATTTTGGCTCTCAGACGTTCTTAATCCCAATTTACCGGCTAATAAATTATTTATGAAGCCATCGCTGACTCTTACCAGATTTTATAGATTATTATTTGCACTCTGGGCTGGAGCTTTTCTCTCAGCCTATCAGCTACAAGCTCAGAACAATCTTTTCGAGTTGTCGAAAAGCCTGGAAATTTACTTTGCCGTCGTCAAGGAACTATCCCTCAATTATGCGGAAGAAATAAATCCCTCGGAACTTAACCGGACGGCGATTAATAGTATGCTCAGAAATTTGGACCCCTACACAGTATTTATTCCCGAAAGCCAAATTGAACAATATCGGCTATTCATGCTGGGAGAATACGGGGGTATAGGCGTCAATATATTTCTGCGCGATCAGGAATTTTGTATTTCCAATGTAGAAGAGAACTCTCCCGCCTTTAGGGCAGGATTAAGAAAAGGAGATTACATACTAAAAATCAATAATTTAGATTTAAAAGAACGTTCGGAGGAGGATGTAGAAAGCTTATTAAGTGGAGAAGTAGGTTCCCAGGTTAATTTAACCTACAGAAAAGCAGGGGCAAATCAAGTAGAACAAATCACCCTGAAGCGGGAAAAAATCCGACCCGTGAATATCACTTATAGTGGTATGCCATCACCCGGCATTGGACTCATCAGGCTCGAGCAGTTTACCGACAAGGCAGCCAAAGAATTCTCAGAGGCATTTCAGAAACTCAAATCCGAGGGTGAATTGGAAGGCCTAATCATAGATATACGGGGCAATGGAGGCGGATTGCTCGACCAGGCAGTAGCCATTGCCAACCTGTTTGTTCCCAAGGGGCAATTAATTGTAAGCACTCGGGGACGAAGTTATGACAAAAACCGGAGTTACTTCACCCTAAACGACCCTGTTGCACCGCAATTACCTCTGGTAATTCTTGTAGATGGCCGATCAGCCTCGGCATCGGAAATTTTGGCCGGAGCGCTTCAAGACCTCGATAGGGCCGTGGTTCTTGGAACACCCACCTTTGGAAAAGGCCTCGTGCAGAATATTTTACCTCTTCCATACAATAACCAAATAAAAATAACGGTTGCGAAATATTATATTCCCAGTGGCCGATGTATTCAGGCCATCGATTATTTCCACAAAGAGAAAGAATCGGGTACTGAATCAAGACCCACATTTCTCACCCGGAACGGTAGGGTGGTTTTCGAGGGAAGCGGCATAGAACCCGACCTGGTGCCTGACACAACACCTGAAACCAGAATTTTATATGATTTGCTCGAAAATTACACCTTTTTCGACTATGCCAATCAATATTCCCGCCAGCATCCTGAAATTAACTCTCTCGAATCCATTGTTATAACCGATGCATTGTTTAATGATTTCGTGAACTTTGCATTACAGCACATGGAAAGATGGGGTGAGGGAAGCCTCGATGAAGTGAACATTATGGAGAAAAATCTCCTGAAAGCGGAAATTCTTAATGCTGAGTCGCAGCAAACTTTGGAGACACTCCGAAAGAATATCAAATCTGAATACCTTAAGCGAATAAATGCTGCCCGCAACTTGCTGGCCACCCAACTGGCAGCAGAGTTAGCCAACCGTTACTTTTTCAGAACGGGAGAGGTTAAAACCTTCATTTCACACGATGTAATAGTTAACCAGGCCGTGGCTTTAATTAAAGACAAGAACGCTTACCAATCGGTGCTGAATGGCGTTCATCCCAAGTGCCACAATCGCAAGAAACAGTAAATGAAGATGTCTCGTACAAATAGAAGCATTTTCAACCACTACTTCTATCTTTTTGCCCTGAGTGCACTGGTTGCAGCCATTCCCACATCCAATTATGTAATGAGCGTTTCGCAGATATTACTGGGTGTGGCCTGGTTGCTCGAAGGCAGATACAAAGCAAGGCTCTCTGCACTGCTGCGAAACCCCTTTTTCTGGGCCTTGGTCTCAATTTATCTCATGCACCTGGCTGGACTTCTCTTCACTACTCATTTCGATTATGCCTGGAAGGATCTGCGAACCAAACTCCCGCTATTTGTAATTCCTTTTGTCTTGTTCAGCATGCCTACACCTTCCACTCGAGAGAGCCGTGTGCTTATTTGGGTTCATGCTACCACCCTGGCTGTGGCTGCCATCATTGGAATTTTATTGGCACAGAAAGATGGTATTGTCAATTACAGGTATTTTTCTCCTGGTATTTCGCACATCCGCTTCAGCCTTAACATCAGTTTATCCATCGTGCTCCTTTTTTATGAATTCATGATTGAATCATCATGGCAAAAAAGGCTGTCAACCCTCAGCTTTATTCTCTTTTTCTACATTTACCTCACATTTTTCGGAGCCACTACTGGATTTGTTATATCAGCATTGCTGCTGTTCACCTTTGTCATGTTTGTAATGTTTAAGAAACTACCTGCATGGATGCCTAGCCTGGTTATTCTTTTTTCAGTGGTAGGCATGGCTATTGGTTTGTACTCGGTGTCAGAAGAGATGCATAAGATTAAAAATTACAGACCTTTGCACGATCTAAGTCATCTTCCTTTAGCTACACCGCGAGGAAATCCATATCTGCACGACACGCTTTATTTCGGAAAAGAAAATGGTAACTGGGTTGGACTGTATTTTTGTGAAAAAGAATTAGCCGAAGGCTGGTCGAAACGCAGTAAACTGGATTTTTATGGCAATGATTTATGCGGTCAGCCACTCATGGCCACCCTGGTAAGATATCTCAACAGCAAAGGCCTTACTAAGGATGCCGATGGGCTGGCACAGCTCAGCGATGAAGAAATACGTCTCATTGAAAAGGGAGTGGCCAACGTTCATTATCTTAAGCAAAACGCATTATCAAGAGCCTTAGCTGATTTTTATTTCGGTTACGAAAAATACCTTGATGGTTATGGTACACAAGGTAACAGCATTATGCAGCGCTTCGAGTTGTTGAAGGCCTCATGGGCCATCATAAAAAAATCACCTTTGGCTGGAGCAGGTACTGGTGATATTCCTCAGGTTTTTCGTCAGCAATTGAAGGATATGAATTCTGATCTCCAGGGTACAAACCTTCGCTCGCATAATCAATTTTTAAGCATTGCCATTGGTTTTGGCCTGCCTGGTCTCATTGGGTTTCTTGTAGCCATGTTTTATCCGGCTGTTAAAACCCATTTCGATTTCAGGGTAACGGCTTTTACTCTTATCGTTTTTCTTTCAATGATGAACGAAGACACCATAGAAACCCAGGCTGGTGTAACTTTTTTCGCTTTCTTCATGACGTTTCTAACGCTCATGGCAAAGGAAACACGAGGGGCTCAGATTACGTAAAATAAAAAAAATCGCTTGTATGAGTAAAAAGATTCTGACCATAGAATTTGAAGAGTGGGAACAGGACTCACAGTTAATAGAATCGGACTACTATTTGCTGAACCAAGCCCGCGAGGCAGCGAAAAAAGCTTATGCACCCTACTCCAAATTTAAAGTGGGGGCAGCTGTATTGCTCGAAAACGGAGAAATCATTCAGGGGAGCAATCAGGAGAATTCCTCGTATCCCGTTGGAACCTGTGCCGAGCGTTCTGCACTTTTCTATGCTTCATCCCATTTTCCAGGGGTTAAGATACTGGGAATAGCTATAGCTACAGAAACAGGACAACCTGTGCCTCCATGTGGCATGTGCCGCCAAGCCCTACTCGAATACGAAACCATTCAGAAAAGCGAAATCCCAGTAATTATGGGCGGAAGAACCGGCAAAGTCTGGAAAACTTTTTCAGTGCGCTCACTCCTGCCCTTACAATTCGACCACCATCACCTCAAATAGAAATAACCGGATTCTTAAAAATCTCTTATAAGAATTTGAAAACCAACAGTTCAAGGTCAACATCTCCGATATTTTTCCAGGCTCGTAATTCATAGGTCATTACTTCGGCTCCATCACCTGTTCCGAGTTGAAAGGTGCGACCTTCTACCAGAAGAAGTCCTTTACCACTCATGACATAAAAAATCACCCTGTGCTGATTGCGGTGTAAGGATTGTGCCTCTCCTGGCTTCAGAATCAAACGTATAAGCATGTAGTCGGTACCTTCGGCCAACTTTCCTGCATTAGGTACATCTTTAATAGGGGTTTCGTCTTCCCGGTAAAATGTTTTCATGGTTTGTATCGTTTATAAAAAAAAACTGCAGCGGTACCAGATATCGCTATCTGCCGCTGCAGGTCGTTGGGAGTGCAAATTTAATCAGCGTTTGAAATAAATATAGTATTCGGCTTCATTAATTTTTTCAGCCCAATGAATAAATCCCAATCCTGTTGCCTTATCGATGAGGGGTACAGGAAGGAAAGGGGCAATAAGCCGATACATGCCATCTGCAGGAAGCTTCTGTAAATCAGCCATTACCTGTCCCACCGGATGCTCGCCGGCAGCCAGCATGGGTCGGGCATCCAGCTCCCCGCTCAGAGGCAATAGGTCGACCCACTCAGGCTTGGGTTGATTTTCTTCCTGGGATTTTTCAAAAACCTCAACATCCTGTCCTACTTCTTTTCGCAATTGATTCACCAGATCTTCCACTGGCACATTAGCGATGGCAGCAGCCTGCCCCAGGTTGGTTATGCGTGTAATAGTTTTGCGAAGTACAGGATTACGTAGCTTCTCAAATGCCGGCACCATACTTATCAGCTTATCTTCGAGCTGAGGATAGGCCTCCAGAAGGTCATAGACTTTGGTGCGGGGAGAAATTACCAATTCAGGTTTCATATTTTGAGTTTTTTTTATTTCTTATAAATACTTTTTTTTAAAATCAATTACTTACTGTAATTCAATATTCGTTGTTCGCCCTGGAGTTCCCTGTAGCGGGTTATATCCTGCGAAACTTCGAGCGTTCCCAGGTAATGGCCTTCGGCATCGCGCAAGGCATAGTATTCGATATAAATCATCCGTCCACGCATATTAATCCAGAACGGGGCATGACTGGCCTTACCCGAGCGAAAATCTTCCAGAATTTTGTCTACAATATGTACACTGGCCGGTGGATGGCAATACCTGACATCCCGGTTAAGTATGGCCCTATTTCGCTGGAAAATGCGATGCGGTCCCTGCGAAAAATAGCGCACACGATCATCTTTGTCCACAAATGTGATATCTACCGGCAGGGTATTCAAAATAGCCATGAGTTCTTTCACATTGAAATTACCTGAAGGTAGCCTAACCAGCCCTCCGGCAAAATCCTCTTCAGGATGAGTGGCTTCATGAATCCCCTCTGGCTTCCATTCAACCGGCGGATCGTAAAGACAGAATCCAATATCGGGGGTCTGCCGGCTTATCTCATACCAATCGGCCTCAGAAAGAGCATCGAGCGACATGGGAAAAAGTATCTGCTCTTCCTTGGTAACCATATCATTTATTGCTTTGAGCACAGGCAGTAGCACCATCGAAATAGCGGCCTTCCATTCACTGGCCGGTAAATCGGAAATCTGCAAAATATCGATACTCCCTTTCAACTGTTCCCTTATTTCGTCGTGTTTGCCCCACATGACAGCCGGAGGCCCTGTAATTCCCTTTTTCTCCAGATAAGGAAACAAAAGGTATTCCTTCCGCTTGTAATGTTTATCCACATCGAAAAGCTGATTGAAATAACTTCTGACTTCAAGAATCTTTTCCGGGGTTATGGTATCGGCGGCCTCAAGACTCCGCAAGACGGTCTCTGCACGAGTAATAACCTCCTGAATAGCTTTATTCTCCTTACGGAATACATCCACCGGATGGCCTTCCGGCACGGGTTTCATTCCGCTCAGATCAATGTGGCCATCGAGAACTGCCGAATGAGCATCGCAAAGACGAAGCACCTCTTCCTGGGGAAGCCCCTCCTCGATGAGCTCCTGTTCCACCTCTACTACTTCTCCGTAAGGAATCCGACTCAGGGTTTCCAATAGCTCTGCCCTTACCGCCTGTTCATCCACTCCCTCATGAAGCCTCAAAATCAGTTCCTTGAGGCGCATCTTCCGCATAAACGAATTATTGATGAGTTCGCTCATGTTTTTATCTCCTTTCAGCCTTTTATCATGGTAAGTACCATCTTGAAGTTCTTTAGCGCATTCACTGCATGGGGCACATTAGCAGGCATTATAATGCACTGCCCGGCCTTTAAATAATGCGGCTGCCCCCCAATAACGATTTTTGCTTCTCCCTCGGTAACCTGAACCAAAGCATCATAGGGAGCTGAATGTTCGCTCAAGCGCTGTCCCTTGTCGAAGGCAAATAGGGTAACATTGCCTGTAGGCCGGTCGATCACCCGCTTACTTATAATTCCGTTAGAAGAATATTCCACACATAAGTTCCACTCAAAAGCAACGGAAGCTTCAATAGTTTTTGTTTCCATAATAATTTGATTTTAAAACTTTATTAATTAAGTAACCAATCTTCTGTAATTAATTGACCCTGAATGCTAACGATGGCTTTTTTAACGGGAATTTTCCTTCCAGCTTGCCGAATGGCCACTTGTACCCAGTGCATCATGCTGCTGCAGCAAGGTACTTCCATCATTACAACAGTGAGTGTATTAATTCTTGCATCCCGGACAATTGCGATTAGTTTTTCAACATAAACATCCTGACCGTGGTCGAGCTTGGGGTAGGCAATGGCAAGGCACTTGCCTTCCAGAAAGTAATCATGAAAGTTTCCCATGGCAAAAGCAACACAATCAGCGGCCAATACCATATCTCTGCCTTGTAGATACGATGCAGATGGATTTAATAAATGCAGTTGCACAGGCCACTGACGCAAGGCCGAATAATTATCTGACTGTTTAGATTTTACTACTGTTTCTTGAACCTTTTCCCTAAAATCGTGCATAGCCATGCCAGGGCAACCACCTCCCCTATGCAAAGAGGCTTGAGGTTTGGGCTGCCTCAAAGCCCCGTCATGGGGTTTTGCATTCGGAGACAAATCAACCTTATTTTCTCTTAAAAATGCTACAGCCTGCGCTAACAAGTCCTCCTCTCCATGCTCTTTTAGGTGTTCCAGATGAGCGAGGATGGTATTGCGGCCTTTGGGAACAAGATTTTCCATTACACGAAATTCATCATAAGGTTCGGCCTCACGTTCTACGATAATTATGGCACCTTCAGGGCAATGCCCCAGGCAGGCGCCCAATCCATCACAAAACAGTTCGCTTATAAGCCGGGCTTTTCCATCAATAAGCTGAAGGGCACCCTCATGACAATTGGGAATGCACAATCCACAACCATTGCATTTTTCTTCTTCAATTTCAATAATCTGCCTTTTCATTTCAGGAGGAATTTTATGAGTTGGTAATTGTTTGAATGTTTTGAAAATCAGAGAGTCGTTTATTCATCATATATATCTTAAATTCAGTATTGAAACGCTCAGCCATGTGCCCGGTAAGGCATCCTAAACTTTTGCACAAAGGACAGGGGGTTCCACAAGAGTGTTCATCGACAGGGCCCTCCACTGCCTCAAAGACCTCAAGCAGGGAAATAGATTCAGCAGGCCTGGCCAACTGAAATCCGCCACGAGGACCCCGGTCGGATGTAAGCATGCCTGCTTTTACCAGTAAACCCATCACTTTGGCTATATGGCTTTTAGGAAAGCCAGTCAATTGACTTAGCTCACCTGCCTGCATGCGGGTGGTAACTCTGGCCAACAAAGCCATAACATGAAGAGCAATGCTTGCAGCCTCTGATATATGGAATACATCTGCCATTCAAAATTGTATTTTGGTAATTCAATACCCAAATATACAAACTAAAAATTGAAAGAGATTGTTCAAACTCTTTCATTTTTCAAAAAAATTTTTTCACAAAGGAGTATTACAACAGGTCGCTCAGTTTTTTCCCAGAGAAATGATTGATTACCAATCTTGTAGCCTCTTCAATTACTCCCTCCATGAGGCATTGCCCCATAGCACATACCTTATGATCGAGAGGGCAACCGGATAATTCAATAGTTCCTTCTATGCTTTCGTAGATGCTGAGTAAAGTAATATCTTCTGGGGGCCTGTTGAGGACAAAGCCACCTGCAGGTCCGCGTGTAGATTTAACGAAACCGTCTTTTACCAGGCGCTGCATCACTTTGGCCAAATGGTTACGCGAAGCGCCCATTTGCTGGGCAATAACATTGACATTCACAGATTTACCACTTCTGGCAATTAGAACCATTGCATGTATGGCCAACGAAGCGGCCTCGGAAATTGTAACAATTTTAGCCATAAGAAGAGACGGTAAGTTCTAAAGTGCAAAGTTCCCTCAAATTTGACATTCAGGCAAATAAATACCTTTATTTGGATAGAATTTTAAAAACAAACTTATTGCTTAATACACAGAGTCTTACATCCAAACTAAAATTCCCTGAGATGAGAGCAGGCAAAAAATGATTAAGTTTGCATCCAGTTTTTTAGGATTTATGAACGAAGATTTCAACGAAAACGAATTTTCCATTTTCGATCTTCTCGACCGCTTTGAGCAAATGCTTAAAGACAATACTTCCATGTATTTTGAAAGTGAAGATTTTGAGGAGATTATCAATTTTTATCTGGACACAGGCAATCTAAAACTAGCCAAGAGGGCGATTGAAGAAGCCATACATCAATATCCGTCGGATTACATTTTTTCTTTAAAACAGGCCCAATACCTGGCGGCCAACAATCACGAGCAGGCTGCATTGGAAATTTTATCGCATATCGAAAAATTGGAGCCTCACGACGCAGAAATTTATTTTACCCGGGGTACCATTTTCAGCAAAAGGGAAAAGCACCTGGAAGCCATTAATGAATTTAATCGTGCATTGGAGTATTCTGAAGACCCGATTGATATTTATCTGACTATTGCATATGAATACCAAAAACTTACCGATTACGATAGCGCGATAAAAGTTTTACTAAAAGCCCTGAAAATGGAACCCAATGATGAGGACCTCATCAACGAACTGGCATTTTGTTATGAAATAACCGATAGATTAGAGGAAGGAGCAGAAACTCTGCAAAGGTTTGTGGATGAACATCCCTATTCGGCTCAAGGGTGGTTTAATCTCGGGCTCATTTTCAACAAGCTGGGGCTATACGAGAAAAGCGTAGAAGCTTTCGACTTTGCGCTGGCCATAGACCCCTCGAATACTTCTGCCTACTTCAACAAGGCTAATGCATTTGCTAATGCAGAAATGTATGAACAGGCCATCGTAGTATATAAGGAAGTGCTTGAGATGGACGAGCCCGATGCCCTCACTTACTCCTACATCGGGGAATGCTACATGAAACTTGACAATACAGACAAAGCCATCGAATATTATACGCAAGCCCTTAAGCTTGACGACCAGCTGGCAGAAGCCTGGCATGGCCTCGCTATCAGCTACGAAACAATAGGAAAGCACAAGACTGCCCTCATCAACATAAACAAGGCGCTAAAAATAGACCCCTATAACCCGAGCTTCTATCATCTGCGTGGCCTTATTTATTTAAGCCTTCAAGAGTTTTCCAAGTCGTTTGCTGACCTAAAAAAGGCAGTGGACCGCATCGATATACCCAAGGAGTTGTGGGTGGAGCTCTCACGGGTTGCCATTGTGGGAGACCTGCAGGACGAAGTGGCTGCATTTCTCCTGTCGCTCGAAGGAACTGAAAAATGGGAGGACTTCATCCATCTGGCCATGGCCAACATTTATCTGTCCGCAGGACGGCAGAAAGAAGGACTGATGCGGTTGCAGAAAGGAGTAAAAGCATTGGAGGGAAATGCTAAAAGCCTTTTTGATTTTTTCCCCGAAATGAAATTTTTCAATGAAGTGATTGAGTTTATTGCCTTGTACCCAAACAATAACAATCCATTGCTCCCCGATGGGGGCAACCCTTCTAAATAATTCATATATCATTAATAGCATCATGGGAATATTCAGAAAGCTCTACGACTGGGTATTGCACTGGGCGGAGACTCCTTATGGAGCACCTGCGCTTTTTATTTTGGCTTTTGCTGAAGCCTCGTTTTTCCCTATCCCACCCGACCCCTTACTCATAGCCCTTGTCTTAGGCTCACAGGCTAAAGCATTCAGGTTTGCCTTCATTTGCACACTTGCCTCCACTCTGGGAGGAATGGCTGGGTATGCGATAGGACATTTCCTGTGGTGGACGCCAGATAATCAGTTTACAAGCTTTGCCAACTTCTTCTTTGTAAATATCCCGGGATTTACCCACGAACTTTTTGACAAAGTATCTGCCATATACAATGAATGGGATTTTGTAGCCATTTTTACTGCAGGATTTACACCTATTCCCTATAAAGTGTTCACCATCAGTGCCGGAGCTTTTAATATCAACTTTCTGATGATGATTCTGGCCTCGGTGCTGAGCAGGGGTGCAAGATTCTTCCTTGTGGCCTGGCTAATTTGGAAATATGGGCCCCAAATCAAAACGTTTATTGACAAATATTTTAATTGGTTAGCCTGGGGTTTTACCGTGCTGCTGATTGGAGGATTTGTAGTTCTCAAATACGCAGTATAACTGTATGACACTGTTTGGGCTCATCGGTTATCCGCTTGGTCATTCTCACTCGCCGGCTTATTTTGCCCAAAAGTTTAAGGCTGAAAAAATTATTGACCATGAGTATCGTCTCTTTCCGCTGAGAGGGATTGAAGAATTACCCGCTTTATTGAGTGCCCACCCTGATTTAAGGGGGTTCAATGTAACCATCCCATACAAGAAAACCATCCTCCCCTTCTTGGACTGGTTGACACCAGAAGCAAGGAGCATTGGCGCCGTAAACACAGTTGCAGTCGTTAGGAATGGAGAGAAAATTCAACTCCTGGGGCACAACACCGACGCTACAGCTTTCGCGGTTACGCTCAAGCGTTTGTTGGGAGAGAATCGTCCTCACGCACTTGTATTGGGAACCGGAGGGGCCGCTCATGCGGTTATCTTTGCCTTACGTCAACTAAATCTGGAATTCATGGTGGTGAGCAGAGTAAAAAAAGACAGCCAAACCCTCACTTACGATGAATTAACTCCGGATATCCTTTCGAATCACTTCCTTATTATTCAGTGCACGCCTCTGGGAATGTCTCCACTGGAAGATGCCTGCCCTGCCTTGCCTTACGAGGCCATCACACCTAATCACATTTTGTATGACCTCATTTATAATCCTGAAGAGACCTTATTTCTTAAGAAAGGCAAAAAGAAAAAGGCTACCCTTGTAAATGGACTGGAGATGCTTCATTTGCAGGCTGAAATGAGTTGGGAATTTTGGCGTAATCCTTCCTTCAGATTACCCTAATTAACTGTCCTACTCTGAGTTTTTTCTGGGGGTGCATATTGTTGAGCCTTGCCAGCGCACCAATGGTTGTACCATATTTTCGGGCGATCTTGGCCAGGGTGTCGCCTTTACGAACTGTATAATAACTTTCTGTGGCTCCCACCAGCGATTCGGTCGGTGCTGATTTGGCGGTCATTCGGGTACGGGTTTTCAGAAACTCGCGGGTCATATAAACGCAGCTCTGCTTGAGGGAACCTGTTTCGAAGCAAATAAGTTTTTCAGGATCGACAGCCTGGTCGTAATAGCGCATCTCGAAATGGAGATGAGGTCCCCGGGAACGGCCCGTACTGCCACCCAATCCTATTACATCCCCGGCTTTCACTTTGTCGCCTGCCTGAACCAATATTTGGGATAAATGAGCATAATAGGTTTCGAAACCATTGTAATGCCTAATCACCACCAATTTGCCAAAACCTCTTCGCCCACTCAGAGCAATTCTTACCACCCCATCGAAGGCCGCCTTAACAGGATCTCCTTTACTAAGCTTGATATCAACACCTTTATGGAAGCGCCTTCCCCGAGGGCCAAACCCATTAAGTACCTTACCATCAACAGGAAGTGCAAAACCATGAAGGGAGTCTACAAGATACAACCATATAGAATCAGGGATTTCAGTCACATTACGATAAGCAAAAATTTGACGAGTTTCCCAATTTTGCATTATCATTTCATCAATTTCGTCACTATCAGTGTCATCGTCCGTGTTAAGCCTGGAACCGGCCGCGTTCAAATGAACAGAGTCGGAAGTAGCCTGTGAATATACAAGAGCCGGCAAAGCAATAACCGAAATGATTACGAAAAGTCTGATTAGTGAGATATTAAAGCGCATAATTTGACTAGAGTTGGGAGTACATATTGGTAAGATGTTTTTCAGGCGCAATTTAATAATTTTTTTAAAATAAAAGGGTCAACCGATGCTTTTCCCGCAATGTTTGCAATAAATCGCATCGTTTTCGTTGCGCGTTTGGCAGTGAGGGCAGCGGCGGGTTTTGCGAATAGCACGGGTAACTTCGACAGATACCAGTCCAGTGGGAACAGCGATTAATGCATATCCCAGCAACATCATTAGGGTGGCCAGAAATTTACCAGCAATTGTCGAAGGCACGATATCGCCATAGCCCACCGTGGTAAGCGTTACAACCGTCCAGTAAATACTTTGAGGTATACTCGTAAATCCGCTCTCAGACCCTTCGATGAGATACATTAAGGTTCCCAAAATAATAATGGCAACAACTACCACAGAAATAAATACCATGATCTTATAACGAGTCGCGACCACGGCCCGATAAATTTTACGAGCTTCTGCCATAAACCGGGTAAGCTTTAAAATATTGAAAATCCTTAGAATTCGTATTATACGGATAACTAACAGAAAATGACCTTCAGGATAAACAAGTGAGAAATAGGAAGGTAGAACAGACATTAGATCGATAATACCCCAAAAACTGAAGATGTAATTGCGCCTATGAGGTATTGACCATACACGTAACAGATATTCCAAGGTAAACAGGCCGGTAAAGATCCATTCAACAAAGCGCAGCCAGGCCCCTGCTCCAGGAATGCTCATGAGCATTGCCGTGATGACACTGAGCAAAATAAGCCATATAAGTACAATATCAAACCACCTACCAACCGGCGTTTGAGTTCCAAAGATGATTACAAAGATGATCCTGCGCAGACGTTTGAAATCCATGGGATTTAAATTATCCTTTTAATCATTTTCAGCTTATGAGTGTAACGACGGATATCGTTATTAAAAATTCCCTGATGATCGCAGGCATCGATTCGCACTTTACCCGAGGCGTGAATAATGTGTCCTTCGCCGTTAAGAATACCAACATGCACAATACTTCCTTCAGGATTTTCAAAAAACGCAAGATCCCCTTCACGGGCTTCACTGGCAAAAGGAATATCCACGCCCAGTTCTGCTTGCTGCCAGGCATCGCGGGGCAGTATGATCCCCGCTGCCCGATAAACCAATTGCACAAAACCTGAACAGTCAACGCCCAGGGGGGTTCTTCCTCCCCACAAATAGGAAACATTGAGCCATTGGAGGCCACCTCGCATAATTTCGTCAGGTTTAGGTTCCTCGGATAAGGGTTTTATGTCGCCCCTAAAATGATACGTACGCCCTCCTAAAATCAATCGCCCAGGCTCTATCATATCAACAAGAGCTCCGAACGTAATCCATTGCCGGTTCCCTGTAGCATCCTCAGAAATCAAATTGAACAAATCCTTACTTACTGCGGGCTTACCTCTACTTTCTGATTCATCACACGGCTCGAGCTGATTCATGTCCACCCAACCTGTATAATCATCAAGAAGACTTTTTACCAACATCCAGCCTTTAAACTTATCCAAAACCTCCACTCTCTCGCCAAATAGCAATTGGCTAACCAATTCACTCCTATGGTTGGGCTCAGCCCTGAGAGCGGCAGCTGTTAACAGACAAATATATCCTGACATACCTGTAACTTTTAAATAATGATAGATTCAATTTAAGCTCAATTTTTTACTACTTTTTGAAAATATACTTGCCTTGAGGTTTCTATTTTCACCCAGTAAATACCTTGTGGAAGCGAAGCGATATCGACAGCCTGGTCGGGTAAGACGTTCTCCTTAACAATCATGAGTTTACCAGTCATATCATATAATGTGACTGTAAAAGTTTTGATGTTGGACGAGGTGGGCAAATCACTGAAATAAAAGAATTGAGACGTAGGATTAGGGCTTATCTGGAGAGAGTTCTTAGTTAACAGATTTTCACCGAGGGATAAAGGAGTACCTTCAAGCGTAGTGGTTCCGGTGTTCAATGGATCGAGGTAGGGGCTTAACTGCAAGGTATCGGCTGTACCGTTGCTGCTCCAGTGGTAAGAGAACTTACCAAAATAATCGGGCTGATTAAGGCTGGCTGAGTCGCAGGAAGCCTGGCCTCCGGTAAGAGTACCTACCAGAAGCCCTTCAGAATTGAAAAGGGGTGAACCTGAAGATCCCCCCTCGGTAACACCATGTCCGTTGGATGTAGCCGACCAAACCACTTTCCAATGGGTTCCAGGGGTGGATTCCCAACTGGAAGAGACTGGTGGGGAGGTAAACGTGGAAATTTTCTTCAAATCACCCTGTGGATGGTGAATACAGACGCCACTCTGCGCAGGTTCATCCTTTCTGGACCAGCCTGCAAAATAGGCTCTGGCTCCGGATGGAATACCATTTATTAGTGTAAGTAAGTAAAAATCGCTCCCAAGTTTGCCGTCAGGACTGTCGGAGGCCGCCTTTTTGCGTCCGCCAATGGTCATTTTCTTTTCAGGTTCAAGGATGGGATTAGGGCATCCTTCTGATTCGTAATTGAAAAAAAACTGCCACTGAGCCACATTTTCGGGGGTTGCCCCTTTTCCACAATGATTGGCAGTCAAAATATAAGGAGTCTTATCTCGGGCCGTGTTATTGATCAAAACCCCCGTGCACCAATAAACCGACTGCTGATTTCTGATCAAAATCCTGACCACAGCATCGCGCTGGTCTTTCCATGCATCACCTTCAGGACAGTTTACATTTACTTCACAAGCTCCTGAGCCGCCTATAAGGGTGTTTTCAGGATACAAAACCACACCAATACCAGACAAGAGAAGCTCGAGATCATTTTCTAAACTCGAAGGAAGATTCCAAATAAGCTCAATGCTTTCGCCTTGCACCATGGGTAAACTTACCGTTTCATGAGATAACAACTCCCATTCGAGTTTCCTGGCTTCGTCGCTTTCTTTTCCGCTTGAATAATAAAGCTCCGCTTCCTTGGGTATACTCAGTTTCCTGAAATAAAGAATCAAGCCTTGAGCACCGCTCACCTGAATCTTAACCCCTCCCGTTAGAGTCTTACCCTGGATATCTTTCAATGCAACCTGCTTCAGATCAATCAGTGTATCATAAACTTTGCCTACGGGTGATACCCATGGGTAAATAGAACTGTTATCCTTATTGGAATTAAAAAAAATTGAAGGCAACTTTACCTGTACTACAGTGGCCTGATGGTTTGAATACTTTGCCACTGCTGATACCTGTTTATTTTGAGCGGATAGTTTTGTGCCTATCAGAAAGAAAATGCCCCAAAAAAGCATCGAAATCGTATAGCTTATACTATTGTTTTTCATTCTCTCAAATTGATAATTTTTCCTACAAACCTAAATATTTTTAGGGAATATAATACTAAACCTAATTAACGACTTTCCCAGATTGAACCTCCCAAAAACCAAAATGAAAAAGACTACCAAAAAGCATTTCCATAGCAACTTATATAAGATATTGAATTTGAATAAATAAAAATTTTATTATCGAATAATTTCATCTGGCATGATTATTTAGTAAATTTGAGAAAAATCTATCACTATGAGAAAAATTTTACCTATCTTATTAATGCTAGTTCTAATCATTGCGGCCGGGTGCAATAAAAATAATGATAGTCCAGACACTCCCAAAACTATTTACCAACTCAAGGTCAGCAATGATTTCCTTTTTGAAACAGACAAGAAGGTAACTGTGGAACTCAAGGCGCTGGCTAACGACAACACTCCACTCAAGGGAGTAGTATTCACAGTGTACGACGATTATCCTGAGAACGGTGGACAACAAATTCTAAGCGGCGTAACTGACGAAACCGGTACCTTCGTTTCGGATTATCAATTTCCAGCCATCACCCAAAAAGTTTTAGTCACTACTCAGTTTATTGGATTGCCGCACGACACCCTGGTTAACCTGGAAAACGGAGAATTGAAACTCACTCTGGGAGGGAGTCAGAAGGGGGTTATAAAGTCTTCAGGATGGGGCATTTACAAATCTTCGCTCATTAATTTCTATTACATGGGGACTTTCAACAGCCAAGGTAAGCCCAATTATCTGTTACCTCAGAATTATGTAGTAAGCAGTCAGCTTCATACAGACCTAAACAATTCTTTTCCCGAGGGGCACCCGATTAGTTCGCAATACCTGAATTTGAACAATGAGTACGATTTTAAATTGACTGCGTACTCTGATGTTTGGGTTGTTTTTGTAAGCGAAGGAGCGGGTTACAAAAATGTACTGGGGTATTACAAATACAACCTGAATAATCCGCCAACGTCACCAGCACAAATTGATTCCGGATACATTATTTTCCCCAATGTATCATTTCAGGGGAGCGGAGGTCAATTGCAAACGGGTAACCAGGTGTATCTGGGACGTTTCCCAGCCAACACAGGGATAGGTTTCTTCCTTATTGCCAATGGATTCTCGAATGGGCAGGTAACGATGGGTAATGGAGTATATTATACCAATTATAATTTTAATCCCGAGTCGACCCTTGCTAAAAAGAAACACTCCATCACCCTTATGGACCCAGCCCGCGATATTTTTCTCATGGGATTTGAAGACCTAAATCGCGACGGGTCGAGTGATAATGATTTCAATGATGCCTTGTTTTTTATAGTTGCCAACCCTATTGAAAATGTAGTGACAACCAACTTCCCCATCCCTTCATACGTAGGTACAGACAATGACGGGGATGGCATTCCCAACAATGTTGATGAGTATCCTGACGATCCGCAGCGTGCATTTAATAATTATTACCCGAGCAAAAACAACTATGGTACATTGGCTTTTGAAGACATGTGGCCCTACAAAGCAGATTATGATTTCAATGATATGGTAATCGACTACAATATCAACCAGGTAACCAATGGCAACAACAGGGTAGTCGAAATAAAATCTACCTGGATATTAAGGGCCATGGGTGCTTCCTATAGAAATGGATTTGGCTTTCAATTGGGTGTAGCACCGAATACAGTAGCCAGCGTAACTGGACAACGACTGACAGAAGGGTTGGTAAACCTAAATGCTAATGGTACGGAAGCAGGGCAGGATAAGGCAGTAATTATGGTATTCGATGATGGATACAAAATTTTACCAACTGGCGGCTCGGGAGTTGTGGGAGTGAATACGAGTCCTTATCAGGTATATGTAGAACCCGACACAATCAGAGTCAAAGTTGTTTTCGTCCAGCCCCAAACTCAGGCGACAGTGGGTGCTCCTCCTTTCAATCCTTTCATCTTCGTCAATAAAAACCGGGGACGGGAGATTCACCTCAACAACCAACCGCCTACCTCCCTGGCCAATACTTCTTTATTTAGCACCTACGACGATACAAGTAATCCGGCCACTGGCAGATACTACCGTACGCAAAACAATTTGCCCTGGGCCATTAATATTGTAAACAAATTTGCCTATCCCTTTGAGAAAATACCTGTGACCGATGCTCACTTAAAATTTGCCCCCTGGGCTGAAAGCAGCGGAGTTCAATACCCTGATTGGTACCTTGATAAGAGTGGTTACAGGGATGCGACAAAAATTTACCATGCAACTAAGTAAATTTCCTTGAAAATTAAGGACAAATAAAAAACTGCCCGGCTCATGCTGTGGCAGTTTTTTCTTTTTAGAAGCCATGAAAAAAACGTTCACCTATAGGCCATGAATTATAGCATGAAAGGCGGGGTTCCCACCCAGCCTTTCATCAATTAAAGTGAACAAAAATTAACCTACTAACCAGAATTTATCCCAAACAATAACCTACACCCTTAAAAGTCTTTATAAGGTCTGAACCGAGCTTTTCGCGCAATTTTCGAACATGGACATCGATGGTACGATCCCCGGCTGGTGCATCATTGCCCCACACGGCAGTGAAAATTTCTTCCCTGTTGAAGACCCTGCCCGGCTTGGAGGCCAGAAACTGCAACAGTTCAAATTCTTTTTTCGAAAGTGTGATTTCTTCCTCTCCCTTTTGCACAATATATTTTTCTGAGTCAATAATCAGGCCTGCAACCTCCATCCGGGAAAGATTATGCATTTCCTGAGAAGGATTTTTCCTTTTCAGCAAGGCTTTTATTCTGCTCAAAATCACAGCCGGACGTACAGGTTTTATCACGTAGTCATCAGCACCTGCAGTAAAACCAGCCACCTGTGAGTAATCTTCTCCACGCGCGGTTAAGAGCATGATGAGTGTTTGCTTAAGCTTAGGATGTTCGCGAATGGCCTGGGTTATAGAAATGCCATCCTCACCGGGGAGCATCAAATCGAGAATGATGAGATCGGGCATAAACTCGGCAGCCATCTGCATTCCGCTTTCTCCATCAAGGGCACTCCTGACCGAAAAGCCTTCTTTCCGAAGGTTGTAGCCCAGAAATTCTACAATATCTGGCTCATCGTCTATGATCAGAATTTTTGAAGTGAGCGTTTCCACTTTTGCCTCTTTGGTTAGGCAAAACTACTTAGGACAGTTTTCAGAAACTTTAAGCTAATATTAAGAAATCAATAAGTTACATTAATCATAAAAAGGCCAGATGACACCAAAGTTTATCCCTGCATCAGACAAAGGATAGTGAAAGGCTCCCCAATAATTGAATCCCGTCCAGGCTGCGTGAAAATGGCGATAACGAAGGAAAAGCCGGGCCCTGGCAATTTTTGCATTCAAAAACAAATCGGCCACCACAAAGTTTCCGGTTTTCTTTTCGTTTTGTAAATAAAAAGAAGAAATGGATGGCATAAAAGCCGGAGCATAATAGGAAGAATACCAGGTGGCGGTTATTCCGGGTTCTGCCCACAATGCATTATCGAACAAATATCCCGATACACTCACAGTGGATTTGGCAAGCCATTGGGGTAAGGATAAAACTTCAGTATTGGAAGATCGTTGCCATACCCCTTCAAACCAGGCGTGCATGTGTCCCCAGGAGATTTGCTGTTCCAGTGTAACCCTCAAAAGAGAAATAGCTCCCCCTGCCTGAGCCGGAGCTGCCTCATGATTGAGATAGACAAGATTATTAATTAGATAATACTCTGGTTTGATGAGCGTTTGGGGGCCTTGCAGGAATCCACCCAAATGTACAATTTCCTGACTGCTCCAGGAAGTATCCCATTGCTGATGATTACCTGCATAACGGGTATAAAAATAGTCTGGGGCAGAGGTATACAAACGGGCAAACCCGGCCATTTCCCATTCTTTACCCCTGTTTGAGAACTTTTTAAAGATTTTGCCTTCCAGCCCAGCATCGCCTCCATTGTAATTGCCAAACACCCACCATCCCCGACCGTCGAGGCCAAAACCGGCAGGCAAAAGCAGGCGAAGGGTCGCGGAGGGAATTAATTGATTGAAAGTTACCAAGCGCGTTGAATCGTTGTTGTATCCCGCAAGCAAATATTCTACCCCTAACTTCAACTTAAGAGGAAAGGAAGATTGATAAAGGTAAAGTGCATTGGTCCAGGCGATTTCGTTTCGCAGATGAAAAACACTTACCGAATCGAAAGTTGTGGATGGGTTACGGTAAAAACGGGTGTAAAAGCCATTCGGGGCCTTGTCAACATAGGTGAAAGAGGTAGAGCTGTATTCGAGATGATGAATAAACCGGCCAAAAGAGAAGAAACGCCGGGGCAGCGTCTCGTAGAAAGGCACGGTATCAGGCATTTGTTGAGTCAATGTATCCACCCGGGAGGTGTCGGAGATAGTGGGTTTGACCCGGGCGCGGGTCGGTTCCCAAAATTGGGTAAAGCTGTATAAACGACTGGTTTCGTTGGCGTCGGCACTACTAAGCCTGACTGCAATCAGGGGTCGACGGGTATATTTGTTGTTTTCGAAATCGCTGTCGTTCTGAATACCCCCATTGGGTTGATAATCGAATCCGTTACGGATTATGGCGGCGAGAATGCCATAGTGCTTGTTTTTTGAAAAATAGCGCAGGGTAATGGCCAGATTATCAAGATCGGCTCGCTGACGGGAATATGGCCCAGTAGCGTGTATCAGGCGGTAGTTAAGGCCCAGGGTCAGTCCCCGGTAAAGATTGCGACTGTATAATGCACTGAGCACGTTTTCTTTATCAGGACCCATTACATAGCGAACTTCCGAAAAGGGAGAAGAGCTATGAAAATAGGGAATAGTATTAGGCTGATAACGATAAGGAGCCATGGCGCCACGCCCAAAGTTGAAACCTGGCTGCTTATCATAATCAGGAGTAAGCGTTTGCAAAGGGAGGCCCACATTTCCCAAAGAAGCATAGAATCCCTGATTTTCGGCAGAATATTGATGAATTTGTCTGGTAGTCGTATCAATCCTTCGAAATTCAATGGTGCTCAGACCATTAATAGTGTTGGTAAAGGAGTATATTTCGGTTGAATCGTGGGGTGTAACCCATATAACCTGGGCTGGGACGTGCACGGCTATGATGATGAAAACCAGCAAAGTAAATATCTTTTTCATTCCCTTAATTTTGGGGATTACGCTGCCTGAGGGCTTCATAAATAATGATAGCAGCTGAAACGGACACGTTAAGCGAGTCGGCGCTTCCATGCATGGGGATGATGATATGGTCGGAGCAGGCGGCAAGCCATTCATTGCTTAAACCTTCCGACTCAGAGCCTACTACAATAGCTGTAGGTTGTGAAAAATCTGCCAGCGTATAGGTTATGGCTCTGGGGGTAAGGGCTGCGGCAAAAGGACGAATACCATTTCCCCTAAGCCAATCGATAACTGTGGCAGAATCTGCTACCCCCACCTGGACTGAAAAGAGGGTACCAATACTTGCTCGCACTACATTGGGATTATAAACATCTGTGCGTGTGTCGCAAACCACCAATGCATCCACACCTGCAGCATCAGCGGTACGAAGCAAGGCACCCAAATTTCCCGGTTTTTCAACAGATTCAGCTACAAGAATCAATGGATTTTGTGAGAGCTGTATTCGAGCCAGTTCGTGGGAACGGGCTTCAAAAATAGCAACCATACCCTCGGTGGTTTCTCTGTATGCAATGCGTGCAAATGCTTCGTTTGAAAGCAGATAGGCTGAAGCCTGGGTAAAATAGTCCAGTATATCCTTAATTTTTTCAGATTCAGCCCAGTCCTGAGTCGTATAAAGCTCTACCGGCGAATAACCCGCACCTATGGCTTTTCGAATTTCACGAAATCCTTCCACAATCACCAAGCCGGCTTCCCTGCGCTCACGGGGCTTCTCCTGCAGGCGCACCAACTGCTTGATCCGAGGATTGGAAGGACTGGAAAGGGACTGCCATTTCATGCTTTATCGCTTGGCGCTATGGATGCACAAAGGTAGGAATTTCCTCTGGCGGTTGAAAAGCCCCTGAGCTTTCCCCCTGCTAACTTACCATAAGATAATGACAATTGAGCAAAAGAGTTAACCATGTCAAGATCCTTGATTTTGCTGCAAAATGATATCTTTGGAATAAAATTGATTTTCAGTCCATCAAGGCTCAAGAGAACTTAAGGATTCGCAAGGATTAGCAAGAGATGTATCTCAGGTAGGCCATCACGGAATTGGTGATTACCAACTCATTGTAACCCCAGATACCGACCTGGATTATGTAATGACCCTTATCAAGCAATCCTGAATAAAAAACAGGCAATAGCAAACCCTAATAGTTGCTATTCGGGATTTTCACCGTTGCCGTAATCCTTCACCTGTAGAATGTCGCCGTTTTCGTTCCACATGACCCATTTACCCGTTTTCACTCCCTTTTGATAATGCATTTCGTAACGCAGCCTTCCCTTGTCGTCCCATATACGCCAGGTGCTGTCTTTCAAATCATTAGTATACCAGGCTTCACCGGTTTTTATCCCTTCGGAATTAAAAGTAAGCCAAAGTCCATTTTTGCGACCTTCCTGGTAATGGCGCTCTTCCTTCACCAGACCGTTTTCATAGTAAAAGCTACTTTTCCCGTCGTACACGCCATTGCGAAATGATTGTTCGGAGCGCTTTTTGCCATTATCGTAGTATTCTATATGAGTTCCGGTGTAAAGCATTCCATTTTTATAGAACTTACCATCGATACGGGTAAGGTCTTGTGCATAGACCCACACAGATGCCAGAAGGACAATAAAGGTGAAAAGGAATGAACGCATGTTTGTAAAATTGTGAAAGTGTACGATAAAAGATGATAAAATAAAGTTATAAGCTATTTCAAAAGTATGAAAGTATTAGAGTTTATACGAAAGACCCACGCTATAATAGGTTCCTGGAAAAACATGATAGCTATCCTGGGTACGTTTGACGAGTCCCTCTCCTTGTTTTTCGAACTCGATAAATTGCCTGTAAATCGTTGCCTGATTGAGCAGGTCGCGCACACCAGCCTTAATTTCCCAGTGATTACCCCATTCCTTGATAAAGGTGAAATCGAGCGAGTGCCGGGGCAACTCGTAAACATCTGGAAAATCGAGCCCCACTACTACGATGCGCTTACCGGTTACGTTGTAAAGTAGGCTCAGGTTAAGTTTCTGCTCAGTATTCTGATAGTAAAGACCTACATTTACAATATAAGGCGACTGGCCCATCATAGGTCTCTGGTAGGAGCGACTGTAAAATCGGGTAGTATCCACGTCAATCCTACTTTTAATAAGAGCTGCATTGGCTACAAGCGTGAAATTTTTTAAAATGCTGGCTGCCGGAAACAACGAGGCCAAAGAGCTTCGTACATCTACCTCAGCGCCTATACTGTAAGCCCCCAAGGCATTCTGAAAAGTGTAATCGCGTCCCGAACCGCTGTTGATCTCAATGGTTTCTATGGGTGCGGTAAACTTCTTGTAAAATAAACCCAGTGCAAAACTTTCTGAGGGCGAAGGATAATACTCGTAGCGAAGGTCGAGGTTGTGGGTAAGAGAGTTACGCAGACTGTCGTTGCCTCTGATTACCCTCTTTAGCTCGAAATCGTAGTATGCAAAAGGAGCGATCTCCCTGAATTCTGGTCGGTTGATGGTTAGACCGTAGGTAGTTCTAAGAAGTGCTTTTGAGGTAAGATTGTACGATAAATTAGCCGAAGGAAACAGCCGGGTTTCGTCATTGGTATAATTGACCGGTTTTGAGGCATTATCGGAAGAATAGCTGTCGAGTGTCTGACGGTTTTTCTCTAATCGAGCACCGCCACTGAATGTTAGTTTGTCAGTAAAAACAGGGGTTTTCAGACTTAAATAGAAAGCCAAGAGATCGTTTCCCGCATGATAAGAATCAGATGCATTGGTAGTCTCATCCAGCTTAATACCTTGGGTATTGTTTATGTTTTGAGGACTGAATATGCTATCGATGGGCTGATAGGGTAAGTTCCAATCGAAAAGGAACATGTTTGCAATGACATAACCTATGTTCCGGGCAGAAAATTGGCGGCGTTTTCGTTCGGCATAGACACCGGCCTTAAGCTCTGGCTGATAATTTCCAACTACAAATCTGCGGGTAAAATTGGAACCACCCACCCAAACATTTTCCGATGTTTTTTGATATACCCTGCCTGAAAGTTCGGGAGTAGCGGCAAAAGAGAAGTTGACCCCATATTGGCCGTAGTGAGGACTCGAGGGGTCGTCTTCACTTTTAACCAAATTCAGACGTTTGGTATCTGGCTGGTCGCGATCGGCATAGCTATAGCCCAGCGTAAAATCGAGCAAGGTACGCTGGTTATTAAAATTGAACTGACCGCCTATAGCACCTGAATACGTATTGCGCGATTGGAATAAAAGGCTTCTTCCATAAATGGTCTGACCACCGTAAAAGTCTTTACCATTGCGATCAATATAAGAGAAAGTCCCGAAATGATTGAACAGGTTGCGAAACTCTATTCGTTGGTTATTACCGAATATGAGCTGCCAGTTGTGCAAAGCCCCTATTCTAATTTTATTTTCGTATTTGTTGTCATAAAAGTAATTATTCGTATCGGGATGGTCCTTCACCTCATTATACACCTGAAAATCAGCTCTAAAAATATCATCCCTATTATAAGTATTAGTGTAATTGATTGCAGTGATGTTACCCAGCGAAACTTTTCTCAGCGCGAATCTTTTACTCAAGCTTAAATTGAAACGTGGATCAGGCAAAGCGCTTCCCGGTGTCGGGGACCAAATGTTATTTAAACTTCTCCCAATACGGGTCAATTGTTCAGGATCTTTGATTTGATTCAGATGGGCGGGGAAACCAGGAGGCAGGGAGAGAACTCCGGCATCTGAGCCCAGCCATACCCTATTGCCCGGATGATAGTTTTTGAAATTCTTAAAAGTGGTAGAACTACGGTAAGAGCTACTAAACCCGATCTGCAAACCATCTTCATCGCTGAGGGTACGGGTGGTAACCATAATAGCAGCCCCACTGAAATCGGCAGGCAATTCAGGGGCTGGCGATTTATAAACAAGGATATTATCAAGAAGAGCCGAAGGGATCACATCAAAAGAAAATGCACGTACATCGGTTTCGGAGCTGGGTGTAGCCGCACGGTTGAGCCAAACATTATTATACCGTTGACTTAAACCCCTTACCATCACGAAACGATCGTCCATAAGGGTAATCCCTGCAATGCGCTTAACTACATCGGCAGCATCGCGGTCTTGCGAACGTTTGATGAGTTGAGATGAAACCCCGCTGGCCACAAGACTCCCCTGACGAATCGTGCTAAGCATCGATATCTCTGTATCGGTGCGTTTAGCAGCAACTATGGTTACTCCTTCGAGTGAAGCAACATTCTCTTCAATGGTGATATTCAAATCCAGGGTCTTGCCAGCTTCCACCCTAATGCGATCGATGGTTTTGGTCTTATAGGAAATGAAGGACACTATGAGATTATAAATACCTGGTTTAATGTTTTTTATCTCAAAATTTCCATCCAGGTCGGTAGAAGTGCCTAAGGTAGTTCCTTGTAGGATAACATTAGCTCCCACAATGGTTTCACTGGTTTTGGCGTCCTTTACGTTTCCTTTAATGGTTGCCTGAGAGAAAACAGGAAAAGAGTAAAAGATAATGCATAGAACAAACAAAGAGAATGCTATTTTTTTGGCTGACACGATGTGCATTTTTTAAAATCGTGCGCAAAGCTACCCGGCCAGTATTATCTCAAAGTTAAGTTTAGATTATATCCTTGTTAAGATCAGTCTTAAATAATTAATTACCAGAATCTTCTCTTTCTTTTAAATGAATCCATGATAGGATTTCAACAGCAATCTCTTCAATAGACTTGTGAGAAACGTTGATGATTCTCCAGCCGGGATTTTTACGGAAAATCTGATGGGCAAATTCCAAATCTTTTCTTACAAAATCGAGGGAGGCATAATCGCCTGTGTAACCATTCAGATAGTCCTGACGAGTTTTACGTAAACGACTGAGATCGAGCGGATTGTTAAACAGACCAAAAACCTTGTGAGGTGGAAGGTTAAAAAGTTCCGTTGGGGGAGCTATACCAACCACTAAAGGCACATTAGCTACCAGCCAACCTTTGAAAGCCAGGTAGATACTAATAGGAGTTTTAAAAGTTCGTGAAACGCCTACCAGAACTATTTCGGCTTTCGCTAATTCATGAATTCGTTGGCCATCATCGTGTGCAAAAGCAAATTGGACGGCATCGATACGTTTAAAATATTCTTCGTTGACCTCATGGTAGAGGCCAGGTTTTCCCTCTGGCCGCCGGTTGAGATGTTCGGTAAGTTTTAGCAATAGCGGGCCCATCAGATCTACAGTCTCTACCACATGCATGCGGGATGCCTTCTGCATGTGATGTCGTACTTTCTCATCCACAAGGGTATGTACTATCAGTGCTTTTCGCAGGGCAGCATTTTCTACAATCTCATCTATTTGCTGAAATGTGCGAACACCTGCATAAATCTCCACCTGATTATCAAATTCTATACCTCCAAACTGCAGCATGGCAGCCTCAAGGGCATGTTTAGCGGTTCGGCCCGTGCCATCCGAAACTATGTAAATGATAGCCATACTCAAATATAGTAAAAATTTTTACTTAGATCTCTCAAATTTTGAGGTCGCGAGTCAGAGGAGGCTGACCACCTCTACTCCTCCCTATCCACCTTGTTGTGCTTTTGTGCTCCTTTGGATTCCTCATTGCATACAAACAGGTTGTTGAAAGCCAACAAATTAATAAGCTACTGCTAAACAGGTGTAATAATTAATAATCAAAAATAACCCATGGTCAATGCACCTATCTCGCCTATTAAATCAACCTGTCCGGCTTGCGCAACTTATATCATTAATAATAAGTCCTTCTCTTTAAACTATTCTCTTATAAGAATCCTTTCAAACAAGCTTCCCGAACGAAGATATCTTCGGTAAAAAACTTTGGCCTATTCAATAAAAACATTGAAGGCCCAGGGTGCGGCGAAATTCACTCCTTTTCATCGATGTCATACTCTTCCCGATACTTCCTTCGAACCAGAGAATAAAATCGGAGGGAATGACCTCCTAAACTTAGGACCCAGCTTCAGGCAGGATGAAGCTTAGCAATTAGCTTTTAAGAATATGAGTAGTTGGCCCTCTTTGCGATTACTCTACAACATTTATTTCCCCGCTTGTATATGTGACAGAAATCCTCTGCAGCAAATGTGAAATCTTTTGCATGGCAAACGGGCTCCGTAATCCCATTACTCATCATAACGTTCCAAATCCCTTTTCTGGTCTCTTTGCTTTATCGTCTCTCTTTTATCATAGCTATGTTTACCGCGAGCCAGAGCTATTTCAAGTTTAGCCCATCCTTTTTCATTGATATACAACCGGGTAGGTATTATAGTAAATCCCTTTTCTTTGACTTTTGTTTGTAACCTTTTTAACTCGCGCCGTGTAAGCAAAAGTTTTCTGGGGCGCTTAGGCTCATGATTAAAGTGAGTACCCCGCTCATATTCAGAAATATGCATATTTATTACCCACAACTCCTCCCCTTCAAAAGTGCAATAAGCGTCGGTCAGATTGGCTTTCCCGGCTCTGATAGACTTTATCTCTGTTCCTGTAAGCACAATTCCGGCAGTAAAAGTCTCTACCAGAAAATACTCAAAACCAGCTTTACGATTTTTAATGTTTACTTCTTGGTTCCCTTTTCGCATAGACTGCAAAATTAGGAAATTGAATCTTCCGCAAACGTTTTTGCTACTCAGATAAAAGTTTATAGTTTTGCAGCCTAAATATTAAACCGGTATCTTCCTTTTCGGAAAATTTAAAGGAACAAGGACAGATCGCAGCATTTGACCCTTGTTTTTTTGTTTTTCTGAAATTCAAAACTAAAAAATTGAAATTCAATAATTTATGAAAAAACTAGCAGTTATTGCCTTTGGCGGAAACGCATTATTAAGAGGAGACCAAAAAGGAACGATTGACGAACAAGAAGCCAATGTATACGAAACCTGCACCCATTTAGTACCTCTCATACGACAGGGTTTTGATATTGTTATTGGTCATGGGAACGGCCCTCAGGTTGGCAATGTGCTCTTACAACACCAAGCCGGAGAGAAACTTTATGGAATACCAGCCCAGCCCATCGATTTCTGTGTCGCCGAAACCCAGGGTTCCATCGGGTATATGATTGAGCAACAGTTGCGTAATGTACTCATTAAAGAAAACCTGGAAAGAGATATTCTTACCATCATCACCGAAGTCATCGTTGATAAGAACGATCCGGCATTTAAAAATCCCACAAAACCTGTAGGTCCTTTCTATACAAAAGAGCAGGCCGAAAAAATGGCTGCCGAAACGGGGGCCCAATTTCAGGAAGACCCAAGAGGCAGAGGTTGGCGCAAAGTAGTTGCCTCACCTCAACCATTGAAAATTAATAATGTAAAATCCATTGAAAAGCTCGCCCGCGACGGACAAATTATCATTGCAGTGGGTGGTGGGGGTATACCCGTTTTTTGGGTTGAACCCAACAAATTGCAAGGCATTGATGCGGTAATAGATAAAGATTTGGCATCCAGTCTACTAGCTGTAGAGATTAAAGCCGATATGTTTTTCATTTTAACAGATGTACCAAAAGCTTACATCAACTTCCGCCAGCCAGGCGAAAAAGCTTTGGACCGAATAAGCGTCTCTGAGGCTAAACGATATCTTGCCGAGGGACATTTTGCCAATGGTAGTATGGCTCCCAAAATTAAAGCCTGCATTTACTTTTGCGAGCACGGCGGCAAAGAAGCCGTCATAACCATGGCTTCTGAATTAGGTAAACCCCACGCAGGAACAATTATTTATGCCGATTAAGATTTTATCATAAACCTTTAAAAACTTATAGGAGAATTAGTTATGGCATTCAACCTAAGAAATAGAAGTTTTCTGAAACTTCTTGATTTCACCCCTGAAGAAATCAAGTTTTTGCTTGACCTGGCTATAGAGCTTAAAAAGGCCAAATATGCCGGAACAGAGCAACAACGCTTAAAAGGCAAAAACATCGTTTTGCTTTTCGAAAAAGACAGCACGCGCACGCGATGTGCATTCGAAGTAGCTGCGCTTGACCAGGGAGCACATGTAACCTATATTGGGCCTTCGGGTTCGCAGATGGGTAAAAAAGAATCGATGAAAGATACTGCACGGGTGCTGGGTCGTATGTACGATGGAATTGAATATCGCGGATATTCGCAGGAAATTGTGGAAACTTTGGCCCAATATGCCGGTGTACCTGTGTGGAATGGACTCACCAATGAATTCCACCCCACCCAGATCCTGGCCGACTTTATGACTATGATGGAACACAGCGATAAGCCCTTGCATCAGATTTCTTTTGCCTACTGTGGTGATGCCCGCAACAATATGGGGAACTCCCTTATGGTGGGTGCTGCCAAAATGGGCATGGATTTCCGCGCCGTGGCTCCCAAATCGTTGTGGCCCAACGAAGAATTGGTGAATAAATGCCGCGAAATTGCCAGGGAAACCGGAGCTAAGATTACGCTGACGGAAAGCGTGGATGAAGGAGTCAAAGGGGTTGATTTTCTGTACACCGACGTTTGGGTTTCCATGGGCGAACCGGCTGAGGCGTGGGCAGAGCGTATTAAGCTGCTGAAACCGTATCAGGTAAACATGGAAATGGTGAAAAAGACGGGCAACCCCAAAGTTAAATTCCTCCACTGCCTGCCTTCTTTCCACAATCGTGAAACCACCATTGGCGAAGAGATTTACCAAAAGTTCGGTCTCGAAGCCATGGAAGTAACCGATGAAGTATTTGAATCGCCTATGTCTGTGGTATTCGACGAAGCAGAAAATCGATTGCACACCATCAAGGCCGTCATGGTTGCCACCTTGGGTATGTAATTGAAATCCACCAGACAAACATTAAATGCTATAAAAAAATCACCCCCGATGCCTGGAATCTAGGCCGGGGGTGAAATGTTTCTTCCAGAGAAGACTTTCACTGACGTATGAATCTTGCTTCCAAGGCAGGACTCTTGCTTCCATCAGATTTTACAGCACAAGCCCTTATTAAGGTGTTTTTTTCTATTTCTATAGGTCTACGATACAAGGGGCTTTCAAGCCCTGGCTCACTTCCATCGGTTGTAAAATGAATCTTTACCTGAGGATCGGGATGTAAAATACTGACCGAAATTTTACCTGTAAATAAACTATCATTAGGTTGAACGACGGGTACGGCAGGTATTACTTCTTCCATAATACGGGCAAAGGGGCGATCGTCGGGTCGGGAACCGTAAGTCTTGACTGCTTTATCACTCATTGCAAATACTAATTCTTTCCCCGATTCAAGAGCAAAATGGCTGATCCAGCTTCGGGTATATGGCACTCCATCAAGCTGGGCCGAACGAATGTAAATATTAGAATTCCCGACGTTTTCTGCACGGATTGCAAAGGTTTTCCCATTTTCTAAATGTATCTCGGCTTTACTAAACAAAGGCGACCCAAAAACATATACATCTGAAGCCGGAGTAACCGGATAGATACCTAAAGCACTCATCACAAACCAGGCCGACATCTGACCACAGTCTTCGTTGCCGATAAGACCGTCGGGACAAGCCGTATAAAACTCATCCATGATTCGGCGAACCATTTGCTGGGTCTTCCATGCCTGTCCGGCATAGGCGTATAGATAAGCAATATGATGGCTGGGCTCATTTCCATGGGCATATTGTCCAATAAGGCCCGTGATATCAGGAAGATCTCTTCCTTTTTTGGGTGATTCGGTAGTAAAGAGTTGATCGAGTTTGCGTACAAAGGCCTCATCACCCCCCATCATTTCCATGTATGTATTCAAATCGTGAGGAACGTAGAAAGTATATTGCCAGCTATTGGCCTCGGTAAACTCGTGACTGACTTCTACCGGATCGAAAGGACTTAGAAAACCTCCGTTCACGCGGGGACGCATAAACCCAACCGAAGGGTCGAATACATTTTTGTAGTATTGAGCCCGGTGAATAAATTCCCGGTAAATATCTGTCTTACCCATGGCAGCTGCCATTTGGGCAATGCACCAATCATCGAAGGCATATTCAAGGGTTTTACTTACGGTTTCCTGGTCACGGCCTACAGGTATGTATCCCAATTGTTTATACCAACGCAATCCAAAATGATCCTGATGGGCACTGTGCACCATAGCTTCAAGCGCCAGGCCGGCATCCCACTGGTTGATGCCTTTAAGAAAAGCATCGGCAATGACCGGAATACTATGATAGCCAATCATGCACCAGGTCTCGTTAGCTGAAAGCTCCCACACTGGTAGCATCCCTCCATCGGTATATTGGGCCAAAAAAGTTCGTATGATATCGTTGGTACGTTCTTTTTGCACCAAAGTAAACAAAGGATGCAGCGTTCGATAAGTGTCCCAAAGGGAGAAAACCGTAAGGTAAGTGAATCCTTTAGCCTTGTGCACCTGGAGATCGCGGCCCCGGTAAAGGCTGTCTACATCCATATAAACATTGGGTGCCAGGAAAGTATGATAAAGTGCAGTATAAAACTTAATCCGGTCAATAACTGAGCCTCCCTCCACTACAATACGGTTTAGTTCTTTCTCCCAGGCTTCATCTGCCTGATTCACAATTTCTTCAAAATTCCATCCAGGTATTTCGGCTTCCAGATTTTTACGGGCACCCTCTATACTTACAGCCGATAGACCTACTTTTACCAGCACCGGGCTTTTATCCTGATTATCAAATTCAAACCAGCCTTTTATGTTTTTGCCCTCAGCTTTCCTGAGGCCTGTTTCTGGCTTATCGTCGATGGCAATGCCATAGGATAGGAAGGGTCGTGAAAAACGGGCCACAAAATAAACATGCTGGTCAGCGGCCCAGTACTTCGAACGCCTATATCCTGCCACCTCGTTTTCACCAATAATTTCCAGACCACTGTTTAACACCTCATCCCGGTGCGTTAGATCAATGAGCAAACGGACTATTTTATCTCCAGAAAATTGATATTTATGAAAACCTACTCGTGCAGTTGCCGTAAGCTCAACCTCGATAGAACCTTTATCGAGTTTTACTCGATAATAGCCAGGCCTTGCCTCCTCATTTTCATGCTTAAAAGGTAATGCGTAACCCTTCGCCAGATGGTCAGGCCATCCATTATTCAGATTCAATTTACCCACCTGCGGAACTATGAGTATATCTCCATAATCGCTGCAACCTGTTCCGCTCAGATGGGTATGACTAAATCCCAAAATAAGACTGTCAGAATAATGATAGCCACTGCATCCATCCCAGCCTGTAAGGCGCGTATCGGGGCTAAGCTGTACCATTCCAAAAGGCACAGTGGCCCCGGGAAAAGTATGCCCATGACCTCCTGTGCCAATAAAAGGATCTACGTAATCGGTAAGCCGGTCGAAGGATTTGCCTTCAAAACGTTCGCTGCAAGTTTTTTTTTCCTGCTTTTGTGCACAGTTCATGAGGAAGAGCGCTAAAATTCCTCCAATAAAAAGCCTGATTTTCATTGGTTTGTTTATTTGGGTTCAAGCGGGAGATTATTTGTTGGGTAATGTTATCTGGCGTGGATCTTGGATAGTTGGGGCCAACGGAACAATGCTTTCCTGCACTTCGGGTAATCCTTCTCTTTTTTCCAGATCTTCGGTTAGCCTTTTCCATGCATCTACACAGAATTTCCACAAATTATTCAATGCCGAGTCAGCATCCGCTTTGTATTGGACGAGTGAATTGCGTTGTAATTCATAAAACATTTGGATGTTGAGCCTGGACATTTCCTGGGCATTTTTCCAGGTTTCCCTTCCCAGGTTTTTATAGTTAACATCGATGAGATGAGCATCCCGTTCAAACTTCCAGTAATCAAGTTTAGGGAAGTCCTCCCTGGGATTTTTCGCTGGCTTCAAGTGATTTTGCAAGGCAAAAGTATAATCTTGAGAAGCCATTCCCTGGGGCATTTCTTTCATACCCACCATCAAGGGTACAAAAGCATGAGAGCAGGGTCGCATGGGGGACAGCCATAGCACATTAGCTAATTCGCGAGGCAAGCCACTTTGCAAATGGGCCACCATTCCATAGCGGGTATATTTTGCGCAAATGCTGCCTGGGTCCGCGTCATGGGGATTAGAAATTTTTTCGCTGAGCTCAGCTTCGAGCTCACTTCCTTCATAATGATTGCTCAAAACTTGCATCATCTTTTCTAAGGTAACTGGTTCACGGGGTGTTAAAATCCAGGGGAAATCCTCTTTGAGTTCAAATTTTCGGTCAGCCATCAGATTCACTCCCGCCCACATTCGGCCCACGTTAACCATATGTTCCAGGCTCTCTTTCGAGGCATAAGCTTTTCTAAAATTGAAAGGTCCATCGGCCGGATTATACCAGCCCCGTTGGATGGCATATTCAATAAGCCCCGGACTCGTTATAACATTTTGATGATCGGCAGTATCGAAAGTAGTAATGGTGTAATAATTGGGTATTACAGCTATGGCATCATCAGGAATACGAAGGGCCACAAAGTGCTTTCCATAAACCACGGAAAGCATCCATGCTTCATTCGGATCTGCTATTATATAGGTGCGTCCAGATGAATTGTATCCCTTCTCAAGGATGAGCTTTTGGGCAATTTCAACTGCATGTCGGGCCGAGGTAGCCTGGCGTGCCATAGCATTTCTGAGTTCCCAGGTAATGCCTGCTCCTGTGAGTTGGGGTTTATCTTCCCGCGAGGGACATGCATCGGAAACAATTACCACTCCGTGTTCATTCATGTAGCTATCGCTAAAAGGCATTCCCGGCATCTCCAGCCACAGATAAGCCACATTGCCTTCAGATAAAGTCTTTCCACTCTTTTCCTCCTTTTTACTTTTCTGAGACACCTGTTTAACGATCTCGGAGGCAGGCACCTGATAGATGTTGAAATAAATGTCCATCCCTTCAGCATAATCATCCTCATTGTGTGCCAGCATTACTGATCCATCCACTGTTGCTTTTTTCCCGGCAACCACCGTAAAGCAATTGAATTCCGACTGAGCCTGAACGGATAGCCCTGCCAGTAGCCATGTAAAAACAAACCAAAGTTTCAATTTGCTATTCATATTTCTGTAAAAATTTTAAAAATTGATGGCTAAATTAAAAAACTCCACACACTTAAGGACCGCCATTGGGTAAAATTTCCTTAGTATTGCGATGTGGGACTTCTTTACTTAAAGGCTTAAACCTTGTAATTATCTTTGCAAACTTAAAAAACAACGAGATGCTAGAATTAAATTCTGTCGACCTCATACAGGCCATGCTTGCCCCAGGGCTTATGATTTCTGCCTGTGGTTTGTTGCTACTCGGCATTCACAACAAATATGGAATTGTGGTTGGTAGAATAAGAGCCCTTGAAGAAGAAAAAAGGCGTTTGATTCCCGGCTATTTTGCCAGAAGCCTCGATGAGTTTCAATTACAAAGAATGAATTCCATTCGCCTTCAGGTAGGAAAATTTGAATATCGACTTAAACTCATTCGGAATACCGTATTTTTCTATACCATTGCAGTGGCCTTGTTTGTGTTGAGCAGTTTGTTTATAGGTATTAGCCAAATTATTAATTCTGAGGTAGCTCAGCCTACCGCATTGATTTTGTTTCTATTAGGAATGATCAGTGTTTTCACTGGAATTATTCATGCGGCCAAGGAAGTATGGAAGGGTTACGAAATCGTCAAAATAGAAGTGAAAGAAAGCGAATATGACGAGCAATAAGCCGCACCGATTACTTATTCGCGATGGACTGCTTATCACCATGGGCGATAAGCCAGCCGTTTTGCCTCATCACGATATAGGTATTGAAGGAGATACAATTGCTTTCATTCGACCCACCACTTTGGATCAGGAGGATGAATGGGATGAAGTGGTGGAGGCAAACAATATGGCGGTCATGCCGGGCTTTATTAATTGCCATACGCATGCAGCCATGTCGCTCATGCGGGGTTTTGCCGACGACCTACCCCTGAAGAAATGGCTTGAGAACTATATCTGGCCCTCTGAAGCAGCATTCATGAATCGAGAAAATGTGGCACTGGGAACCCGTCTGGCTCTGCTTGAGATGATTTCGGCAGGCACGGTCATGTTTGCCGACATGTATTTTTTCGAAGATGAAGTTGCCCTTGCATGCAAAGAAGCCGGAGTACGGGTATTGTTAGGCGAGGGAATACTTGATTTCAAGACGCCTCATTTCAATCATCCGGAGGATGCCATTGCATTCACCCGTTCACTTGCAAAGGAATATAGCGCTGATCCATTAATACGTGTGGCGTATGCACCCCATGCTGTTTATACCTGTTCTCCTCAATATCTTAGGAAAATCTCCAGCCTTTCAGAACAGGACAACCTTCCTGTGCACATTCACCTGGCCGAGACCTCGCAGGAGGTGGCGGAATGTATTCAGGCTTTGGGTGCGCACCCTATCGATCATCTCCGCCAAATGGGCCTTCTCAACCCAAGACTGATCGCCGCACACATGGTCCATCTAGGATCGGAATATTACCCTTTGCTTAGTGAGGCAGGCGTTCGTATTGCACACAATCCCTCTGCCAACCTGAAGTTGGCCTCGGGTTTTGCACCGGTGCAGGATTACCTTAAAAATAATGTAACAGTGGGTTTTGGTACCGATGGACCGGCTTCCAATAATAATCTGGCTCTACCCATAGAGTGGAGACACAGCTCACTTATTACCAAAATGCTTACCCAAAATCCTGAAGCCATGGATGCCTTTACTTCACTTTATTTAGCAACGACTGGCGGAGCCAAGGTCCTGGGCGCCGAGGCCTACACCGGTTCGCTCGAAGTAGGCAAAGCAGCTGACATGATTCTTATCTCTTTGGATAAGCCGCATCTTCAACCTATTTACAACATATACTCTACCCTGGCCTACAGCATGCATCCCACCGATGTGGATACGGTAATTATTCATGGGAAAATCATCATGCGACACCGCAACATCCTAACTCTCGACAGAGAAAAAATTATGGCTGGGGTCAGGCAGGTTGAACGTCGCATCGCCCATTATTTTCATCTTAACAACAGCAAGAATGGCAAAGCATAAAATTCGCATAGTTACCCTGGGATGTGCCAAAAACCAGGTGGACTCGGAACGTCTCTTGGGACGTTTGGCCCAGGGTGGCTTTGATGTAGGTCACGGGCTCGGACGGAAAGCTGATACACTGATTATCAATACCTGCGGTTTTATAGGCGACGCCAAGGCCGAATCCATCGATGCCATCATGGATGCCATACAAGCCCGCAAACAAGGAAAAGTGCAACAGATCATCGTAATGGGTTGCCTGGCACAGCGATACATGCAGGAACTCAGGCAGGAAATTCCAGAAATCGATGCCTGGTTTGGAGTGAATGATGAAAACCAGATTCTTGAATACCTGGGCAATCCTTATTACGATGGACCTTTTCCGGGACGACGACTGGCATCGCCTTCACATTATGCCTACCTGAAAATAGCCGAAGGCTGTAGTCGGCAATGCTCATTTTGTGCCATACCTGGCATTCGTGGCCGCCATATTTCCAGACCCATTCCTGAGATCATGGAAGAGGCCCGGTGGCTGGCCCAGAAGGGAGTAAAAGAAATTTTGCTCATCTCGCAGGATCTTACCTGGTATGGATACGACACACACAGACAGCCCATGATTACCAAACTGGTGCGCGAGCTTTCCGACTCAGGTTTTTTTCCATGGATCAGGCTTCACTACCTCTTCCCTGCCGCTTTCCCAGAAAGCCTGCTCTATCTGATGGCCGAGCGCAACAACATTGTCCCTTATCTCGACATACCCCTGCAACACATCAACGATAGAATTTTAAAGTCGATGCGAAGGGGCATCGATAAAAAAAGAACCCTCAGCCTGATTGAAAAATTCCGTGCGCTATTACCTCATGCTGCTTTGCGCACTGGATTCATTGTGGGTTATCCGGGAGAAACCGAGCAAGAATTTGAGGAGCTTTTGGAATTTGTTGAGGAGACTCGCTTCGAGCGCGTGGGAGTTTTCACTTATTCTGAGGAAGAAGGTACTCCAGCTGCCTCCTTGCAGGATGATGTGCCCGAAGAAGTAAAAAAAGAGAGGGCCCGTCGCCTCATGGAGCTTCAGGCAGAAATAAGTCTCGAAAAAAACCAGAACCTTGTCGGTCAGACACTTAAAGTACTGATTGACAAAAAAGAAGGATCCTATTTTGTGGGGCGTACACCCTACGACTCGCCTGAGGTGGACAACGAAGTTTTGATTGAGGCAGAAAATTCCATTGCCTCACCGGGCCATTTCTTTGATGTTCTTATAGAAAAAGCTGACCTTTACGAACTCTATGGCTCAATTATTAACCACTAAATATCAACAACTATGATGCGCAAACTTTTGTTGATACCCTTTTTCATTGCTTCCCTGTTTTTACAAGCTCAGCAAGCCGATAGTACTAAAAACCGTGTGGATGCCCAAGGCAGAAAGCAAGGCTACTGGGAAGAATTAATCAATCGCCAGATTCATAAGGGGCAGTATGTGGACAATCTCAGGGAAGGCCTCTGGCGCACTTATCACCCGCAGGGTTTTATTAACGAAGTGATTAACTATTCCAAAGGAAAACGAAACGGTCTTCGCCTTGAAATCGACAAACGAGGGTATTTGACGGTTGAAGAATATTACAAGGATGACCTTCTCGACGGTTTATCCATCAATTACATGCCTGGTGGCCGTCCCCTGGTGGAGCAATGGTATAAAGCCGGAAAACCCTGGGGGGTAAAAAAGATTTATTACGAAAACGGAAAACTGCAGGAAGAATCTAATTACGTGGATGGTGTCAGACATGGTATCAGCCGGTGGTTTTATCAGGACGGGAAGCCTGCGGCGGAATACATTTACAACAAAGGGGAACTCGATGGTTTACAGAAAACTTATGCCAAAGACGGAAGTCTTGAGAAAACTGAGACCTATAAAAATGGTTTTCTGGAAGGAGAATACAAAGAGTATTATCCTGATGGAAAAACCAAAATTGCAGGGATGTATAAAAACGGCGAGAAGGAAGGGAAATGGATTGAATACAGCCCTGAAGGGAAAGAAACCAAAACTACCCGATACGTAAAAGGAATGGAGAAGTAATAAAAAAACCGTGGCCCGCCAGAAGCCACGGTTGTTTGTTGCGTATCCAGAAAGTGTCTATTTGAAACTTTTTACGGTCTCTCCCTGAGCATAAACTCCACTCATCAGCTTATCTTTTACCTGACGGAATGCGTCGATGGTGTAATCAACATCCTCAAGTGTATGAACGGCTGTAGGAATCAGACGGATAAGAATCTGGCCTTTAGGAATAACCGGGTAGGTTACAATGCTGCAGAAAATATCGAATTTTTCGCGCAGGTCGAAAGTAAGACCTGTGGCTTCGGCAA
This sequence comes from Bacteroidales bacterium, assembly GCA_049969475.1. Classification (GTDB taxonomy): domain Bacteria; phylum Bacteroidota; class Bacteroidia; order Bacteroidales; family TTA-H9; genus UBA2030. The sequence continues at coordinate 84,345 of JBMFOU010000010.1, forward strand.
CACTACCTGAAAGGAATACAGGAGTAACGGGAGATTCGGTATTTCCCAGGTTGAAGCCTTCACGACGCAATCCGTTCTGCAGGGCATTGACAATGGTCCACAGTTTCTCACGAAGTTCAGGGTGTGTTCTGATGAGGTCGAGACGTTTAAGGGCCCCAATCACCATGGGCATGGGCAACGACTTGGCAAAGGTCTGCGAACGCATGTTGAAGCGTAAATAATCGGCTACGGTTTTGGTGGTAGCCACGAAACCTCCTATGCCGGCCATAGCTTTGGCAAAAGTTCCGAAATAGAGATCAATTTCATCCTGAACCCCCAGATGAGTGCCTGTGCCCGCCCCTTTGGGCCCCATGGTGCCGAAGCCATGCGCATCGTCTACCAGCAGGCGGAAATGATATTTTTTCTTAAGCTCAGCTATTTCACGCAGTTTACCCAGATCGCCCGACATGCCGTACACCCCTTCGGTGATAACCAGAATACCTCCACCGGTTTCTTCAGCCAGGCGGGTGGCACGCTGTAGTTGCTTTTCCATATTTTCGATGTTGTTGTGGGGGTACACAAAACGCTTACCCATGTGCAGCCGCACTCCATCGATAATACAGGCATGGGCTTCGGAGTCGTAAACGATTACATCCTTACGATCTACCAGACTATCGATAATGGAAACCATGCCCTGATAGCCGTAGTTCAACAGGAAAGCATCTTCTTTGCCGACAAATTCGGCCAGTTCTCGTTCCAGTTGCTCATGATAAATAGTCTGTCCCGACATCATGCGTGCGCCCATGGGATAAGCCATCCCCCACCGGGCTGCTGCCTCAGCATCGGCTTTTCTGACTTCAGGATGATTGGCCAACCCCAGGTAATTATTCAAACTCCAGATGAGACGCTCGCGTCCCATGAATACCATCCGGTTGCCGATTTCCCCTTCCAGCTTGGGAAACATGTAATAACCAAAAGCCTTATCGCCGTATTGACCCAGAGGGCCCATGTTCGACGCTACTTTTTCAAATATATCGCGCATAAAATGTTTTTTATTTTGGGTTGCAAAGCTAAAAAAAAGCAACCGGGCTACAAGTCCCGATGTTAGGTGATTTCTTTCTGTTGACCGCAGTTTCGCAGCATATGCGACTGGTTCCTATTGCGTTTACTCATTGACCACTGTGAGTAACCCCATCAGTTAAATGTCCAATATTACGCCAATTACAGAAATAAGAAAGTAGAAGAAATAAAAACCGAAAGCTTTGTGTAATAATGTTATCCTTTTCAGTCATAGTTAAAATCGCCTTCGCCCGTGAAATTCTTGGGTCACAAATAGAATGTAAGCCAGTTTATAGTGTGGGTTTAAAAAAGACTTGTTTGAAATCAAAAGCTCAAAACATGTGACCATATACCAATCTTTATCAAAACGATATTTCATAGAGAAATATTTGGCCTAAAGAAATTCAGGACAACCGGGGCAAACGTAATTGGCTGGGTAAACGAATTGATGTCTTTCATCGAAGGGAGGGAAACGTTAATAATTACTTATCATACATTTAAAAGTTACTAAACTTACTCCTCAAGGCCAGCGGATAGTTTTGCAGCGGAATTATAAAATCCGCAAATATGAAAAAATTATTACTCTCCATTCTTGTTTTCTTGGCCTCTATCCTAGGCCTTGTAGGTCAAAACACAATTGACGATCCCTTTTTCGATAGGGTTCCTTTCCGCGGAGCCATGGGGTCAGTGGATTGGACCGATGGTTGGTGCAACTGGAATCCGCAAAACACCATTTATCCACCAGCTACCCAGGTAATCTCGGGTGAAATTACTGGCAACACTACCTGGAAACCTGACGCTTCGCCACTCCTCAACAGGGCATCTTTTCAGAATCCCCGCCTTCAGGACTCTTTCTTTGAACCCGTATCGTTTGTTGGTGCTTTTGGTAATACCAATTGGACGGAGGGCTGGTGCAACTGGACGCCCCAAACGACTGATTATGCGGCTGCCAATGTAGTGGTTGAAGGTGAAATCACTACCAACACCACCTGGACTGCGAACAATGTTTACTTGATTAAGGGCTTTTTGTATGTAAGAGAGGGAGCCACCCTTACCATCGAGCCCGGCACCGTGATCAGAGGAGATAAAGATACCAAGGGTTCGCTCATCATAGAAAGAGGTGCCCAACTCATGGCCGAAGGAACGGCCAGTAAGCCCATTGTATTCACATCTAATCAACCTGTCGGTAGCCGCAACTATGGCGACTGGGGTGGAGTAATTCTTTGCGGACGGGCTGCCATCAACGTGCCTGGCGGTGAAGCTATTATCGAAGGTGGGCCCACTTCTATGTACGGTGGCGGCAACAATCCCAACGATGACGATAACAGTGGGGTACTGCGCTATATACGGATCGAATTTCCTGGAATTCCCTTTGTTCCTGACAAGGAGATCAACGGCCTTACATTAGGAGCTGTTGGTCGACAAACCCAGATCGACCATATTCAGATCTCCTTCTCTGGCGATGATTCTTTTGAATGGTTTGGTGGAACAGTCAATGCCAAATACCTTGTAGCCTACCGCACCTGGGACGATGATTTTGATACAGACTATGGCTGGAGAGGGAAAGTACAGTTTGCTGTTGCCCTCCGCGACCCCGACATTGCCGACCCGGGTTCGGGCTCCAATGGTTTTGAATCCGACAACGACGGACAAGGCAGCTCCAATACGCCTTTCACTTCTGGCATATTCTGTAATGTAAGCATGTTTGGCCCCAAATTCACGCCCACCACAACGATTAACAGCAACTTTAAAAGGGCGCTTCATCTGCGCCGTAACACCAGGCTTAGTATTTACAACAGCGTTTTCTCTGGCTTCCCGACCGGATTATTCATCGATGGTACAGCCTCGCAAGGCAATGCTACCAACAATGAGCTTCAGATGGAAAATTGTATTTTGGCAGGTATGGGCGAATTCTTTAAAAGCAGCTTTGAAAGAAGCTGGTTCCTCTCGCCTCAACGCAACAACGATACCTTGGCCACCAATGAAATGATGATGGTGCAAGCACCCTTCAATCTAAGCATTCCCAATTTCCTGCCTTCTGCCGGGAATACGGTATATCTGTTGCAGGGATTCGTTTACGTTAGACCCGGGGCTAAACTCACCATTTTGCCCGGAACCATCATCCGTGGCGATAAAGCCACCAAAGGATCACTCATCGTGGAACGCGGTGCCCAGATTTTTGCCGAAGGAACGGCCGACAATCCTATTGTATTTACTTCGAATGAACCGGCTGGAAGCCGCAACTACGGCGACTGGGGGGGAGTTATCATTTGTGGAAGAGCTTCTATTAACGTTCCTGGCGGCGAGGCCATTATAGAAGGTGGACCCACCTCAATGTATGGAGGAGGAAACAATCCCGACGATAACGACAACAGTGGGATACTTCGTTATATCCGCATCGAATTCCCGGGTATTCCCTTCGTTCCTGATAAAGAGATAAATGGGTTAACCCTGGGTGGTGTAGGACGCCAAACGCAAATCGACCACATTCAGGTTTCTTATGCTGGGGATGATTCTTTCGAATGGTTTGGCGGTACTATCAATGCCAAGTATTTAGTAGCGTATCGTGGTTGGGATGATGATTTCGATACCGACTATGGCTGGCGTGGCATGGTTCAATATGGAATCGCCCTGCGAGATCCGGATATAGCCGACCCCGGCTCGGGCTCCAATGGTTTCGAATCCGACAACGATGGTCAGGGCTCTGACAACACTCCCCAGACCCGCGGCATTTTCTCCAACATCACCCTTATCGGGCCCAAACAGACATCCTCAACTACCATCAACAGCAATTTTAAGCGGGCTCTTCACCTGCGCCGCAATACTGCCCTCAGCACTTACAACTCCGTGTTCTTTGGTTTCCCTGTCGGTCTTTTCATTGATGGAGATAAGTCGCAGAACAATGCTACGAATGGCCTGCTCAATTTCAAAAACAACGTGCTGGCTGGAATGGGTGATTTCTTCAAGAGCAGCTTTGAGCGCCAATTCTTCTTCAATCCCAGCTTCGCCAACGACTCCATGCCCGACCTCGATGCGCTACAGCTTGTGAGTCCCATCAACTTTACAAATCCCGATTTCAGACCTCTATCGAATTCTCCGCTCATGGGTGGTTCATACTGGGATAATACAGGCATAGATGCCCCCACGGCTTCTGAAAAAATAATTGTATTTCCCAACCCTGTTACGGATGGTATGGCTACAATCAGGGTTTCTTCCAATAAGGTTACCCGGGCCGATGTTCAAATATTTGATCTCTGGGGTCGTCTGGTTTATCGCAACGAAAACATTAGCCTTTACACTGGAGAAAATCTGGTAAACCTCAACCTTTCGAACCTGCCCAGTGGTACTTACATAGTTCGACTGACCTATCCCCAAGAAACGATGAACACCCAGCTGATTATTAGGTAAACCCTTCGTTAATCCATACGTCAACTACCGTTTTGGTCTCTGAGAGGCTGTTTCTAGATGAAGCAGCCTCTTTCCAATTTTTAAATTCAGATTACCTGGGGTTTATTCATAAATGAACACCAGAGAACTCTTGCCTAACACACAATAATCAAGAATTATTATAGTTTTCTAAGGATGCATTACCTTTGACATCACAAAAGCTTCACTTAGCATATAAAATCCAAAAACCAAACGATTAGATATGTTGCTCAACTTCGCTATGTTACAAGACGCAGCTAATCAAACGCTTACAAGTCTCAATCAGATGCAGCAAACCCCAACCTCACCTTCTTCGGCGGGCGAGATCTCGCTCTCCATCTGGGAACTTACCCTTAAAGGAGGTTGGATAATGGCTGTGCTTGCCGTCATGTCGGTCATTGCTATTTACATTTTTGTAGAACGCTACATGGCCATTTTACAGGCCTCAAAAGAAGATCGCAACTTTATGAATAACATCCGCGATTTCATACATCAGGGCCGATTAGATGCTGCAATGGCGCTGTGTAAAGCCCAGTCGAGTCCCATCAGCCGAATGATTGAAAAAGGACTACAGCGATTGGGCAAACCCCTCAACGACATCAACGCTGCTATTGAGAATGTAGGTAAACTGGAAGTATCACGACTCGAAAAAAATATAGCCGGACTGGCTACTATTGCCGGTGCCGCTCCCATGCTGGGTTTTCTGGGGACCGTAATTGGCATGATTAATGCATTTTACGATATGTCGATGGCAGGCAACAACGTGGATATTGTAGTGCTATCAAGTGGCATTTATCAGGCCATGGTAACCACTGTGGGAGGGTTAATTGTTGGTATCATGGCTTATGTGTGTTACAACATATTGGTAGCCCGCATCGAAAAACTGGTCTTTATACTCGAAGCCCGTGCAACCGATTTCATGGATATTCTTCAGGAACCTGCTGCCTAAAACCAACTGCCCATGGCTATTCGTTCGAGAAATAAACTCAGTGTGGCATTCAGTACCGCGTCCATGTCGGACCTGGTATTTCTATTGCTGATCTTTTTCATGATTTCATCCACCTTGCTCAGCCCCAATGCGGTCAAGCTTTTGCTGCCTTCAAGCAAGAGCAAGACTATGGCCAAACAAGCCATTACGGTCTATATCAACGATAAGTTTGAATACTACGTCGACCCTGAGGGTCGGGGAAATGCTACCGCCGTAAATCTGGAGCTCCTGAAGCAAATTCTAGCTGAGAAACTACCCCAGCAGGATGATGATGCCTCGGTGGTATTGCGTGCCGATCAAAGCGTGCCTGTGCAATATGTGGTCTCGGTTTTCGACGTGGTGAACGAAATAAATCAGGAAGTGGGCAAGAAATACAAGGTTATTCTGGCTACCCGACCCATTAAAGAGATAAAATGAGCGAAAAAAGAAATCGCACATACGCATTAGTGGCTACCCTACTCTTTCACGGAGCAATGGCATTCATGTTGTTTACCCTTGCCCTCCGTACCCCTTTGCCGTTGCCAGGAGAAGAAGGAATGGAGGTTAACCTAGGATTTTCAGAAGAGGGCATGGGCGATGTACAGACCACCAACATACCAGCGGGTAACCAGGCCGCCTCTCCCCCGCCTCGGGCCACTCAGAACGATGAAACGGTTACTGCCGACGATGAAGAGGCTCCCCACATTGCTGAAAAAAATATACCCAAACCCAAGTCAGAAACTGTAACCCCCACGCAAAGCAATCGAACCTCGGAGACCAAACCTGCTCAGCCTGTGCTGAATCCCAATGCCCTTTATCGGGGTAAACAACAGGGGCAGGGAGAACCGTCCAGTCAGGGTATCACACAGGGTACCGGCGACCAGGGCCAACCCGATGGCTCCCCAACTTCCGGTAATTATACCGGACAGGGTGGTCAAGGCAGTGGTCCAGGATTTTATCTCACGGGTCGATCAAAGGTCTTTCTCTATCAACCCGCTTACAATTCTCAGGACCAGGGAACCGTAGTAGTTGAGATAGTGGTGGACCGTCAGGGCAATGTGATTCGGGCCTTACCGGGGAAAAAAGTTCCAGGAACCAACATCGGCACTTCCACTTCTGATCAAACCTTATGGAACGAAGCCCGCAATGCAGCCCTTAAATCAAAATTTAGTCCTAATCCCAATGCCGACCCGGAACAGAAAGGCTATATCGTTTACCGATTTATCAAACTGGATTAGACAAAACCCATGCACTTTTAATCTTTTACAATTTTTAATACATGCCAAAGGCTGCCTTGAAGAAAGAGACAGCCTTTTATTTTTTACTGAAAGCTATAACTGGCCAGATTTTTACATTGAGTTACTTTTCTTCACTGATCCATTCTTTACATTTTTATCCACAAAATCCACATTGCCAAAAATTTCTAGATAATAATTTTCAACAATTTATAAACCTAAACGTAAAAGGGCTGCCCCTGATTGAGACAGCTCCTTACTTTTTCAAACCACTAAAATATGATAAGCTTTACCAGCCTATCAAAGTCAAACCTATACTAAAGGGATACAGTTCGGGGCCTTTGTTCGAGCGAAACAGGGTCGTGAGGCTATACGTGCCAAAAAGATTGATATAACCCCAACCCACGCGCACCATGGCATCGACCTTAAACGGATTGAGGTTGAAGTCGTTATATACTTTCTCGGTGTCTTCTCTGGGCGAAACCACCGTCTTCCATACTTCATTGGTTGCAGGGTCAATAAGTTGATATTCCTTTTGATTTTCCATAAAAACCGTCTTGGTATGCGAACCTAAACGTGCTCCCAGCAAAGCCCCGGCTGCTACATGGAAATCGCCCAATTTATGTTCGCCCCTGTTCTGAAATTCTATCAGTAGCGGCAAGGATAGATAACTGACTACCAGCTTATTTTTCTCTATTTTCACCCCCTGGGTCAGGTAGCCTTTAGTAATTTCAGCGTTTTCGTCGAGGTAAATGCCCCGGTTGAAGCGGTAATTGTGCCATTCGAGGCCTAGCCCGGTGATAAAGCCAAAATGACCAGAACTACCCATATTTACATTTTGCTCATAGATATTCAGATGAACCCCAATGGATTTAGGCATATACAGGTCGAGATAACGGTCGGCACCGGTGAAATCCATATTTCCGTCAGAGTTCAGGTACCCATTGAAACTCAGGTCGAAACCTCCCCAGTGACCTTCAAAGGGTCGATTATTGTTTTCCCTTTTCAAACGCACATTACCTTCGTCGTCCACAATCAGCTTTTGTCTGCCGAGTTTGATCGTGCTTATTCCCTCCTCCTCATCGCGTTTCACTTTCACCTTTCCCAGGTCTACTACTATAGAATCGCCACCGACGTTTACCATTCCTTTCATTCTGCCCTCTTCAAAGTCAGTGTTTCTGAGGGGGCCGCCCACATTGATGCTCGGAGGCTCAGATTTATAACGTATGCTGGCTACTCCACTCTTATTGACAAATGCAGCCTTTTTTACATCCACCCGGGCATCGGCTGCTCCGCTGAGGTCGATACTGAGGGTATCTGTCTCAAAATCAAAAGCCTTAAGGCTGGCCGCACCGCTTATTTCACTTTCATGGCGATTGGCTTTACCCGAGAGTTTAACATCAGCGGCACCTGAAATATCGCTACGAATAAGGGAGGTGCGTATATCAGCCACTACATTGGCAGCTCCCGACACCTTGAGTAGAAATTCCTTACTATTGAAATCTCCCTCAGTACGGAAGGTGCTTGCTCCACTGGCGTTGAGATACACGAGTTCGGGAACTGTTATCTCTATTAACATTTTTCCAGGATTGCGCAGGCTGCTTCCTGTAACAAATAATATCTGATTTCTGACTTCCGTGTTAATTTTAGAAATAACGCCTTCTTCTGCTGTAACTTTGACCTCCTGGGGGCTTCCCTGGCGGATGATTACCGAAAAGGCACCGCCTGCATCCACACCATTGAAAGGAGAAACATTTCGTATTTCGGTAACTGCCCTTGCAGGTGAATTTTCTTCAGCCACAGCGAATAAAGTAGTTCCAGTGAAGAATAAAACCAGACAAACCAGGTTAAACAATAGATTTTTCATGGTAGTAAAATTTTGTGTTGTGTGAGTTAAGACGGAATATTTACAGGTTTGTTACAGGCCATGCTTTTGTGAAAAAACACACAAAAACTGAAATACAATATTTTAGTTTTTTTATCAGAATATAGGAAGCAAAAACCTTTAATTTTGCCCCATGGCATTAGAAATCAGCGACAACCGCATCTTCACACTCTACAAGCACTATTCTGGGGCTTTACAAAGGCTCTATGACGAAAGGGAGGCTCAGGCGCTTGCACGCCAGGTGTTCGATGAATTGCTGCATATTCCACCATCCCGGCTATTGGCAGAGCCCGACAGGCTGCTCACCGAATCCGAAATTCTGGCAATACATTTTGCATTTAAGGACTTGCTTGAGGGAAAACCGATTCAATATGTCATGGGAAAAGCCTTTTTCAGAGGGTTCGAACTGCAGGTGCAACCCGGCGTTCTTATACCCCGCCCCGAAACAGAAGAATTGGTGGAATGGATTGTTGAAAATTCGTTTGTAAAGCAAGGATGCAGAATCCTTGATATTGGTACGGGATCAGGTTGTATAGCCCTGAGTCTGGCTTTGGAATTGAAAAATCCCACCGTTTTTGCGCTGGATAATTCTGATACAGCGCTTTCAGTAGCCAGAGCCAATGCCAGGAAACACCAAGCCGAAATCATATTTCTCAAAGCCGATATCCTTGAACCCGAAACCTGGTCCGATCTGCCCCAGCATCTCGATGTAATTGTTTCCAATCCACCTTATGTGCGGCAAAGCGAGAGGGCACAAATGCATATAAATGTGAAAGCATATGAGCCCGAAGAGGCCCTTTTTGTCCCCGACGAAGATCCGCTTAAATTTTACCGGGCCATTGCAAAAGCAGCACACTCCTGCTTAAAGCAAGCCGGTAGGCTCTATTTCGAAATTAATGAAGAATTTGCAAAAGAGACAGCCCAGCTATTAAACGCAACAGGGTTTAGGGATATAGAAGTAAAAAAGGATTTTAGGGGGAAAGACCGTTTTGTAAGAGCCATCCACCCTTGAAATCAGAGCTCGAAGCGCATTTTCTGAACCTCAATACCCTCAATCTTATGCAATGCTTCTTCTAACCTATCCATCTCTGCAGAGGGCCCCGTGAGCTGCAAAACAATGATTCCCACGCGTGAGCAAACCGCCTCAGTAACCTCATGAAACCCCAGCCTCGATTTGATTACGTGGGCATACTCAGAAAGCGTCTTTTGGGTCAGGCCAGCTTCTTTAATGCGATCGGTTATAAGGATTCCCAATATTCTGATTTCTTTCATAACGAGAAGTTTTCAGATGGTTAAAAATACAGGTCGCGTTCACCCTGTTTGATTCGCTCTATACGGCGGCGGATCTCCCGAGTGTCTTGATATCCTTCGAGTTTGGAGAGGTTGTCCTCAATAGCCTTCCAGCCTTTGCGGGCCGTTTCTTCCGGTGCATAGTCTACCAAGTATTCAGCCAGAGTGAGAATAGCATTAGCGGTGCAAAAGCGCTTAATAAACCC
>JBMFOU010000011.1:0-28328 GCA_049969475.1 Bacteroidales bacterium
GATGCCATCGACATTTTCTACCCCGAACGTATGGCCGACCGAATTCTGGGCATGGGCGACATCGTATCGCTGGTTGAAAAAGCACAGGAACAGTTCGACGCAGAAGAAGCCCGGAAACTGCAGAAAAAACTGGTTCAGGACCAATTTAATCTGGAAGACTTTCTGCAGCAGATCCGTCAGATAAAAAAAATGGGGAACGTAAAAGACCTCATGTCGATGATACCGGGAATGGGCAAGATGGTGAAGGATCTGGACATTGATGACAATGCTTTTAAGGATATAGAAGCCATCATTCAGTCGATGACCCCTGAGGAAAGGCGTAACCCGGCCATTCTTAACGGAAGCCGTCGCAAACGCATCGCTGTAGGCTCTGGAACCGATGTAGCCGATGTAAACCGACTCATCAAACAATTTGAGGATACCCGACGCTTGATGAAAATGGTAGCCGGAGGCGGAGGCAAACAATTGATGAAACAGGCTGCTAAAGCCAAAAAACGCAGATAACTCATTATCATTTTTTTACATCCCGCACATGACCCTGCTCGACGGAAAAGCTCTTGCAGCTCAGATTAAGGAAGAAATAAAAAAAGAGACAGCCGCAATCATCGATCGTGGTGAAAAGGCACCCCACCTGGCCGCTATCCTGGTAGGTGACGACCCGGCCAGCCAAACCTATGTTGCCTCCAAGGAAAAAGCTTGCCATGAAACAGGAATTACTTCTTCGGTTTACAAATATCCCGCGAATACCTCCGAAAATGACCTGCTGCAAGCCATTGATTTTCTTAATAAGGACGATGAAATCGACGGATTTATCGTTCAATTACCACTCCCTGCCCACATCCATGTAGAACGAATTATTGAAGCCATCGATCCCTTGAAGGATGTTGACGGTTTCCATCCGGTGAATCTTGGCAAAATGCTCACCGGACAACCAGGTTTTATTCCGGCTACCCCCTTGGGCATCATGCAACTACTTGAAAGATACAACATCGAAACCGAAGGCAAACACTGTGTGGTGGTAGGTCGTAGCAACATAGTTGGAACACCCATTTCTGTTCTCATGTCGCGCAAAAGTAAACCCGGCAATGCCACCGTTACGCTCTGTCACAGTTATACACAAAACCTGGCCGAAATTTGTCGGAGTGCCGATATATTAATCGCAGCTATCGGAAAACCCAACTTCATCACAGCAGATAGGGTTAAAGATGGTGCTGTGGTGATCGATGTGGGCATACATCGAATTCCTGATGAATCCCATGAAAAAGGTTATTATATTACAGGTGATGTAGATTTTGCAGAAGTATCCAAGAAAGTAGAATGGATAACACCTGTTCCTGGCGGGGTGGGCAGTATGACTATTGCTGCGCTGCTGATGAACACCCTGAAAGCCTGGAAAATAAGAAATAAAGAATAATTCGCGCTGCGAAACTTCCGGGCAACTGCAGACTGGTGTTGAATTTTTATCTCCATTAATACCTTTGGATTTTCCCATCCATAAATTTCACCCCAGGGTACTATTGAGAAGCATCTGATTATCTACCTGTTGAATACATTTTGGCTGGCATCAACGCCTCACTGGAATTATAGCAGCATCAGTTATTAGGATTTATAATGTTCATGAGCCGGGATATCGTTTCTTATCCCGAATCTACTCCTTAATGCTTGCAAGTCACAAAACACGCTAGACAACAGATATTTGTAAACAAGTCCTCTGGAGCTAAACAGATTTAGCCTGATGCAAGAAGAAAATTCCCGTACTTTATCCCGGAATAATTTTCTGAGGGCTAAATATGCGCTACGTTAATTTTATATTTTTCCTCGTTCTGCTACTTCGTTCAGTGGAAGCCCAGAATATTTCGGTTACTCCCTGGCAAGCACCCCCCGAGCCGGCCGTAGCCCAAAAGCTTGAAAGCTGGCGCGACTGGAAATTTGGCGTGATTATCCACTGGGGCCCGTACAGTGTGTGGGGTGTAACCGAGAGCTGGACGATTTGCCCCGAGGATGAGCCCTGGTGCGAGCGTAAAGGGGTACTGGCAGAAAATTATTTTGAGTACGTGAAACACTACGAACAGCTGGCCACATCTTTTAATCCCGAAAAATTCAACCCCACCCGCTGGGCCGAAGCCTGCCGAAAAGCGGGCGTTCGCTATATGATTTTCACCACCCGACATCACGACGGATTCTGTATGTACGATTCCAAATACTCAGATTATAAAATCACCGCACCCTGGATAGCTTTTTCGCATCACCCTATGAGCGACATCACCTGTCATGTTTTCAATGCCTTCCGTGCCGAAGGGTTAGGTATTGGCGTTTACTACAGCAAGCCCGACTGGCACCACCCCGACTATTGGTGGCCCTATTTTCCGCCCTTCGACAGAAATGTGAATTACAATCCCGAGAAATACCCGGAAAAGTGGGATCGCTTCAAGCAATATGTTTACCATCAAATAGATGAATTAACCAGGAATTATGGCCCTGTCGATATACTCTGGCTCGATGGAGGTTGGGTGAGGCCGGAAGAAAGCCTGACAGAAGAAACCAGGCCATGGCTGGGCAAGAATCAATGGATTCAGGATATAGGTATGGATTCGCTGGTGAGTGTAGCACGTAAAAACCAGCCCGGCCTCATCGGGGTGGATCGGACAGTACATGGCCCTTACGAGAATTATCTAACACCCGAACATCAGATTCCTGATGAACCTCTGCCCTATCCCTGGGAAAGTTGCATCCCATTGGGCGATAGCTGGTATACTACAGGGCCAGAAGAGCATTTCAAATCAACGCAATGGATCATCCATACCCTGGTGAAAATAGTTGCCCGGGGTGGCAATTTACTATTGGGCATAGGTCCCGACAGCGGGGGAGATTTTCCGTTAGAGGTATATCAGCGCCTTGAGGAAACCGGAATATGGCTGAAACAATTTGGCGAAGCCATTTATGGCACACGACCTCAGGCCCCTTATCAGGAAGGCTCGTGGTATTTCACTTCCCGACCCGGAGGAAATGAATATGCCATTTTACTCAAGGAGAGCGGGGAGGACCCTGGAACTTATATTAAACTCCCTCCTTCGTGGGCTTCTCATACCCTCGAAATAAGTATCCCCGGAATTGCCAGAAAAATAAGGCCGGAAGATGAAGCTGGGGGGCAATTGATCAGGCTAACCCCCAAAGAAGCGGCATGGATAAAAACCTTGCCTGCTTTAATGTTGGAGCGGTCCCATTCAAGGGATTAATCACTGCTAGATTAGTATTAAATTCCCCTGCATGCTAAAAAATAATCTAATTTTGAACCGTCTCCAAAACAATGTTCTAACCAATGAAAACACTGCGTTTTTTCTTGATTTTATTAATTCTGGGCATGTGGTTCAACGCCAAGACCCAGGACATCAATCTTTTGCGTCCTGACACGGCCGACTATCCTTACTGGATAGAAATGATGCAAGACGAAAAAATTAACTTTTACGATGTAGTTAAGGCATTCGAGAAATATTGGGAAGGCCGTCCCATTACTAAAGGATGCGGCTACAAACCTTTCAAACGCTGGGAGTATAGCATGCGCAACGGAAGGATTTTTCCTGATGGGACACGTAAACCGGCTAACTGGAACTGGAATCAGTGGCTACAATATAAGCAATTAAACCGCTCCGCAGCGCAAGGTCAGTGGATATCCTTAGGGCCATCTACCTACCCCCAGATGGGATACAAAGGATTGGGGCGTGTGAACGCCATAGCTTTCCATCCTACAGATCCCGATAAGATATTTATCGGCGCCCCCTCCGGCGGGCTCTGGATGTCGGCTGATAATGGTCAGACCTGGATAAGCTACACCGATAGTCTTCCTACTCTGGGCGTTTCATCCATTGTTGTGGATTACGGCAATCCCTTGAATATTTATATTGGTACCGGAGACCGGGATGCCGGAGATGCTTATGGCTTGGGAGTAATGCGCAGCACCGATGGGGGCATAACCTGGGAAATGTGGAACAACGGCATGGGCGAGAAAACTGTGGGTCGTTTAATTCAGCATCCAACAGATCCTCAAGTGCTTTTTGCTGCTACTTCCGGCGGGATATACAAAACCACTGATGGAGGTGCAAACTGGGCACTCAAGAAGGCAGGCAATTTCAAAGATATAGTATTTAAACCCAACAATTCTGACGTGCTCTACGCCACTTCAGGCGCCAACTTTTTCCGAAGCACCAATGGAGGCGAAACTTTTACTCAAATCACAAACGGCCTGAGTGGTGGACAACGAGCCGTGGTGGCTGTCACGCCAGCTCAGCCAGAAAATGTGTATTTGCTGGTTTCCGACAATAGTAGTGGTTTCAAGGGACTTTATCGCTCAGCTGACGGAGGCACTTCGTTCATTACCATGAGCACAACCCCCAATATTCTCGATTGGAGTTGCGACGGAAGTGGAAGCGGCGGACAGGCCTGGTACGACCTTGAAATTGCTGCTGACCCTGTGAATGCCAATCTGATTTTTGTAGGCGGTGTGAATGTCTGGAAAAGTTATGATGGAGGTGCCACCTGGCAGATTACCGGTCACTGGTACGGGGGATGTAACGTACAGGCTGTCCACGCCGACCAACATGTTTTTGAATACAACCCTTTGAACAACAGACTCTATATTGGAAACGACGGAGGGGTTTACTCTACCCTTAATCAGGGCCAATCATGGACCGACCATACAGCTGGCCTCATTATCAGCCAGATATATAAAATTGGACAGGATGTAGCTGATACTACCCACCTGATCATTGGCATGCAGGATAATGGCTCCTCGACACTTATCAACAATATATGGGCTGATACCCGGGGGGGCGACGGCATGGAATGCCAGATAGACTATCAAAATCCGGCCTATTCCTATGCTACTGTTTACTATGGAGATATAGCCCGCTATTATAATAACAATGGGGGATATACCATAGCCGCCAACGGGAAATTTGGTATTGATGAAGAAGGCGATTGGGTTACACCCTTCGCCCTGCATGTTACCGACCCCAATCGCATGTTTGTGGGATATAAAAATATCTGGCGTGGGCAAAATATTCGTACCACGCCCAGCTGGGCCAAAATCAGCGATAACTTGCTGGGCGTTAATAACCAAAACATTCGCATACTGGCCCAATCACCCGCCGATCCCAATATTCTCTATTTTGCCCGTTGGGATAAAAAACTGTTCCGATCAGATAATGTGATGGCTGGTCAGCCCACCTGGACCAATCTAAGTCCCATGTTACCCCAGGTAGAAACCCCCTCGGCGCTGTGCCCCCATCCCACCGATCCCAACATAATTTACATGGCTCTGAATGGTAAAATCTACAAATCGGATAACAAGGGTCATACCTGGACCGACATAAGCGGTACGCTACCCAATGTGGAATACACCAGTATGGCCTTTTACAAACGGGCACAGGAAGGACTATACGTATCCAGTGACCTGGGTGTATTTTACAAGGATAATTCGCTAAGCGACTGGATTCCTTTCAGCAAAGGTTTACCCATCGATGCTTCGATTCGGGAAATAGAAATTGTATATCATTCCACAAACAATGAAAACGACCGCATAAGAGCAGGGACCTATGGTCGTGGAGTATGGTCTTCACGGGTTTACCGCACTGCACCTGTAGCTTCTTTTACAAGCAACACGACCCTGGTGCCTGTGACCGGGCAGGTTAAATTTACCGACCTCTCTTCCGGTATTCCCAGTGCCTGGCAGTGGACCTTCGAAGGAGGAACTCCCTCCACCTCCAATCAGCAAAATCCGGTGGTTACCTACAACACTCCGGGAACCTATTTTGTCAAACTGAAGGTAAGCAATAGCCTGGGCGCCGACTCAGTCATTTATCAGAATTACATCACGGTAAGCTCAAGCATCCTGCCCGCCGTGGGTTTCTATGCCGACAATACCGCCCCTTGTACAGGTCAGGAGGTGCATCTGTATGATACAACGCTGTATGGTCCCACAAGCTGGCATTGGCAGTTCGAACCCAACACCGTAACCTTCACTGGAGGAACGTTTTACACCTCCCAAAATCCTGTGGTTATTTTTAATGAAAATCGGGAATACACCATCACGCTCACTGCCACCAATCCCAATGGTACCTCTTCGGTTACCCGGCAAAACTATATCCACTCAGGTGGTTATTCATTCCCATTCTTCGAGGACTTTGAACAGGGTTATGGAAGCAAAGGCTGGAGCATTGAAAATCCAGATTATGGCATTACGTGGAATCTGGCTGAAGTTACCTCATACATGGGAACCCCCACACATGCAGCCTGGATGAACTTTTTCAATTATTACCGGACTAACGAAAGAGACCGGCTTATTAGCCCTCCTATCAACTTCACAGGATACGATCAGGCCATTCTGTCGTTCCGCCACGCTTATGCTCAGCGTTACAATCAAAGAGACTCCCTGATTGTTTACATAGCCGACAACTGTGGAAGCAACCTGACGCGTGTATTCGCCTCGGGGCCCAATGGGAATGGTATCTTCGAGACAGCTGCTAAAACCGACCAGGAATTCTTCCCCACTACCCCCGACGATTGGTGCGGCGAAGGTTGGGGAGCCGAATGTAATCAGATAAGCCTCTCCAACTGGCTCGGAAAACCCAATGTTCGCCTTATCTTCGAATCGTATAATAAATTAGGAAACAACCTGTTTTTAGATGATATATTAGTAGATTTCAGTGGGTTAGGCATAGGCGACAAAAACATCAGCTCAGGGATTCATGTTTCTCCCAATCCGGGTAAAGGCATCTTTAAAATCAGCTGCAACCTCAATTCCCCATCAAGCATAGAGCTTATTTCTGCAGATGGTAAAACCTTGATCCGGGAGGCAATACCCGAAAATCATTTCACCCTCAACATCACTCACCTTCCCCAGGGCATTTATCTCCTGAAAGTAACCGATGGCCGCCAGCTACTTTACGCCCGGTTGATAAAACAATAACAATAAGATAATTCAGCTCAAACCGGCCGCAACTTGAATATCAAAAAGAGTTTAGGCTGGTTTGGGCTTTTTATAGTGATATGCCTATCAGATAACCTTATTTTTGCACCGATTTATTCCACTGAATATGAGGAAACATTTACTAGTACTGATTCTCATCTTTAGGGCATTTATTCCCTGGTTGGTAAATGCACAAGGCTGGCGACCCGGAGAAATGGAAGTAAGGGTAAACCTGGAGAATACCGGGCAATTGCATTGGATTCACCAACAGCAATGGAGTTATGATCAACCCTCCTCTCTGCCTGGGATGGCAAGAGTTTACCTGGTACCCGAGGAATTAAAGATTCTTCAGCAAAAGGGCCTGAAATACCAAATCGCCATTCCCGACCTCAACGAGCACTTCAAAAATTTTTGGAACGCTAAGGTGCCATCAGGCTATTACACCTATCAGGAAGTAATAAACATTGCCGACAGTCTCGCAACCGTTTATCCTACCCTTTGCCAGAAAATAGTTATTGGACAATCGGTGCAAGGTAGACAGCTGGCTGTGCTAAAAATCAGCGATAATGTTACGCAGAATGAAGCTGAGCCTGAGGTCTTTTTCGAGGCTGGAATTCATGGTGATGAAATTGGTACAGTGGAAAACATCATTCGCTTTGCCCGTGACCTTTGTCGCGGATATGGCACCAATACACAGATAACCAATTTGGTAAACACTCGGGAAATCTTTTTACTGCTGATGGTCAACCCTGACGGTCGTGAGGCTATGAGCCGCTACAACGCCAATTATATTGACATCAACCGTGATGGTGGCTACATGTGGAATGGAGAAGGCAACAGCCCGGCCGCCTGGTCGCAGGTAGAAGCCAAAGCCATACGAAACTTTTGCAATTCTCGTCATTTTGTAGTATTCACCGACTATCACAGCGGTACAGAGTTTATCTCTTATCCCTGGAGCTATCGGCCTGATGCCACTCCCGACCAGGTGCATATTCATAATCTGGCTGCCGTGTACGCTAACAATAGCGGATATTCGAATATTCCTTATGCACCCGGTTACTCAGGCATGTACCCCATCAATGGAAGCACCAAAGACTTCAACTATGGAATGTGGGGTAGCGTGGCCTGGAGCATTGAAATATCGAACAGCAAACAACCTCCCGCTTCACAAATCTACTATTATTACAATAAAAATAAGCCCGCCATGCTTTCGCTTATTCAATATGCGGGCTATGGTATAAGCGGCATGGTTTACGACTCGCTAACCGGGCAACCTGTATCGGCCCGTATACGCATCAACGGCACAGTTCCATTTTACAACGATCCGGCAGTAGGGGATTTTCACAAATATGTGGTTCCCGGAACCTACAGTGTGCAGGTATCGGCCAATGGATACCAAACGAAAACCCTGACGGGTATCACTGTAACTGCCTATAATACAGTTCAAATCAACATATCCCTTACGCCAACCCAAGGACGTTACGCCCACAAGGTGTTGGGAAGCTACATTCCAGGGAATAACTTCGACGATGAAGGATACACCTGGGCAGCCCTGGGTGCTCCTGATAACATCAATTATTCGCTGGGCAAGAATGGATGGATAATTCTCGACATACTCGACACCATTTTCAATGGCAATGGCAATGATTTTTCGGTTGTGGAAGGTGACAACAGTCCCGAGGCTTACACAGTATATGCAAGCCTGTACCCTGATGGTCCCTGGAAATTGGTGGGTTCAGCCACAGGCACCCATGATTTTAATCTGGGAAATGCCTCCTTAAACAAAGCCCGTTATCTGAAAATCCAGGACAATGGCCTGGGGTCATCCAGTGGCAACAATGCAGGTTTTGACCTCGATGCTGTTGAAATACTTTATACACCGGTGAATGCCAATTTTGTGGCTTCCAACACCATGCCCTGCACGGGAGAAGGAGTTCACTTTACCGATGCATCCTCCGGAAATCCCACTTCATGGCAATGGCAATTTCCCGGTGGCAATCCTTCTTCATCCACCCAGCAAAATCCCCTGGGCATTGTTTATGCAACTCCAGGTGTATATGACGTTACGCTTACCGTAAGCGATGGGACTACTTCCTCCACCCTGACCAGGCAGGCTTATATTCAGGCCTTTGGCCCTCCCGATCCCCCTTCCTCTCCCGTAGGAGACTCCAGCTTTTGCCAGGGCGTGAAACTATCGGAATATTTCACTAACGGAGCCCCCAATGCCATAGATTTTGAATGGGAACTCACTCCGCCCCAGGCCGGAACCCTCAATGCCGTCTGGAACACAGCCTCTGTCGCATGGAATCCAGAATTTTATGGAACAGCCTATATAAGGGTCAAACAACATACCTCATGCGGCATAAGTGACTGGTCGGCTCATCGCAGCGTTTCGATTTCGTATCAGCCTATCGTAAATCTGGGGAATGATACGATTGTTCCTGCTTTTGCAAAGGTTTTACTCGATGCCGGAAATCCGGGATGCTCCTACCTGTGGAACACAGGAGATACCACCCGGTTCCTTATGGCTGATACTTCAGGATTCGGCGCCGGTACCCGGGTTTACAGTGTTGAAGTTACTTCTGCCGGTGGATGCACGGACTCTGATACAATTGCTATTCACTTCAGCATAGAAGCGGGTCTTGAGTCCAGCTCGCCTGTGCTCTGCCGTATTAGCCCCAATCCTGCAGTAAACCAGGTAACTGTTCAATGCCCCATTCCTGCACTCATCAGAATTTTTAATGAATATGGAATTGGGGTGGACGAACTGAAGCCTACAGCATCGCCCTTCGTATGGAAGGCCCCAGGGAAAAATTCTGGAGTTTATTTTTTTGTGATTTATACACAGCAAAGAATTATCGTTCAAAAAGTTATCATTAATTAATAAATCATAGAAATAATTTATTTGCTGTTTCAGAAAAAATAAAAACCCGGATTTCTCCGGGCTTTGTTTGATGTATGGACAAGCTGTTGCAGAAATCGACCGTTTCTTTATAATTTGACCAATTTGGAACGGTAAAGGTTGTTTCCTTGCTTGATGAGAATGGAATAAATTCCGGAAGAAAGTTCCCTTACCTCGAGAGGCTGACCATTCCACTACCGCTGGGCTATATGATTCCCACTGGCATCAAAAATCTGAACCAAAGCAGATTCAGACTTTAGCCCCTGAAGGGTAAAATAATCACGAACAGGATTGGGAGAAATCAGTACTGTTGGCACATCGGGGGATGGGCTTGAGATACCTGTTAGCACCGTGTTGAAGGTGCCTTTGGATATCGGCTCAGCGCTCCAGCCTGATCCCAACCAGTCGTAAACAAACATGGACTGAGGCAGCCCTTTGCCGTAAATATAAATGGTGCTATCGTTGCGTACCCAACCATTATTATACTCATAAGTTACAATAGTCTGCAGGTTCCCTGCTGCATCGTAGGAGAATATCCCTTTTTCGGTGGGCACCAGAGAATTCACATCATTCAGTTCATAAATTACATGCCGAATTACTGAAGATGAAGGGTAATAAAGACTATCTCTGTGCTCTTCCTGGAAAGCATTCAGGTTTTCATCCCAGGTAAACCAGCGAATACTCTCCACTTGTCCAGCCGAATTGTACGAATAAAGGTATTTCAACCAATCCTGAAACATTCCCATGAAGCCATTCTGATATCGGGCCTCTGTTACTTTTCCCTGGCCGTTGTAAGTGAGATGCAACCGATATTCGAAAGCAAAAGCTCCGGGGTTGGTGCTAACCACACTGCGACGAACAATCTTACCATTGTTGTAAATCATAGAATCGTAGAAGGGAGTTACCATCCACATTCCATCAACATACATGGAGTCCAGACCGGTAATAGGACCGTAGTTGCCATTCGAGAGATAACTGAGGTTGCGATGGGTCTTATTTTCCATTTCGCTTCCCTGCAGCGCGTGCGAGTGAATGGTGGTGGGACGTCCCTGCCCATCGTATGATAATTGGGCCTCGTAAAACATTTCTGTTTCCCATTGATTGGTAGTAGTGTTCCAGGAGTAATTTTTGATGGTTGGTAAAAAAACCATGTTCATCTTTGGTAACCAACCACCATTCATCGTTTACCCAGGTATTGCCTTGCTTCACCTGAGTAATCAATTCTCCATTCATGTTGTTTAAAAACTGAAAGGAGGGCCAGTAAAACGAAGAAAAAACAGGCGTATTAATGAGTTGATCGAAGAAGGGGTTCAATAGCTGCGCATGGGCCTGGGCAAAGGAAAAAAAAGCCACTCACTAAAAGGGTAGAAACTTTTTTCATAGACTTTCTTTTTTAAAACATAAACTCTAGACAGAGAATGTTAGTAATTGTTTATACTTATTAAATATTTAACAATCAGTTAACTAAATAAATACTTTTATTACCTTATTCCAGGTATAAATTATACCTAATTTTAGGTATAATTAAAAAAATTCTTTAATTATATACATCAAAAGGTCCAGCCTTCAGAGAGGTAGTATTCCTTTTCATTTTTTAAAACTCATATTTCAACTTACAGAAATACAGTATATAACAAAAAATTCACTGCACCTTTTGAGCCCGAATAAGGGGAAAATGTTCCTCAACTCTAACTCAATATTTACCTGCCGGACCCCGTCCATCTTATGAATGAGGAAAAGCAGTCCGTTCATCACACTTTATCAGTTTACCACAATCTTTTTACCTTTGCACCACGCATCAACCCATTTTCATTGCATGACCATCAATCAGGAAGTAGCCAGGAAAGTTGCTGAAAACCTGCTCCAAATTAAAGCCATAAAACTCAATCCTTCGCAACCCTTCACGTGGGCATCGGGTTGGAGGTCGCCCATTTATTGCGATAACAGGGTTACCCTAAGCTTCCCAAAGATTAGGACATTTATCCGTCAGGAGTTTACCCGCATCATCAACGAAGAGTTTGGAGCCCCCGACGTAATAGCCGGTGTGGCCACCGGTGGCATTCCCCAGGGAGTTCTCGTGGCCCAGGACCTGGGACTTCCGTTTGTTTATGTCAGACAGTCAGAAAAATCGCATGGGCTGGGCAATGTTATTGAAGGAGTGGTTGAGCCCGGCCAGTCAGTCATTGTAGTGGAAGACCTAATAAGCACGGGAGGAAGCAGTCTGAAGGCCGTGGAAGCCTTACGCAAGGCAGGTTGTACCGTAAAAGGAATGGTAGCCATTTTTTCTTACAAATTTCCTGTGGCAGAAAAAGCCTTTAAAGAAGCCAGGGTGAAACTGATCACCCTTTCGGACTATGAAGTGCTGATACAAACCGCTTTAGAACAGAATTACATTTTACAAAAAGACATGGAATCGTTGATAGCCTGGCGTCGCGATCCGGCTAACTGGGGGAAATAGAATAATGGAAGTAAAAAGCACCCCACACCTTGTTCATCGCTCTGCCGCAGAGCTTCACGCTCGACTGATCGACCTGAGCCGATTGGGCAGTTCTCTCCCACCTCAGGTTACCCGTTATCAGGTAAATGGAGACACATGCTCTTTTACCATTCAGGGAATGGCCGACATCTCCCTTTACATATCCCGCAAAGACCCTGACCATGTCACTTATAGCTCCCTCAGCGATAAACCTTTCCCCTTTCATCTGCATTTTTGGCTGAGTGAAGAAGACGAACAAACCTGCGCGCTTACAGTAGTTTTCGAAGGCGATTTAAATCCCATGCTGGCTATGATGGCCCGGGGACCCTTGCAGAATTTTGTAAACCTGCTCGCTCAAAAATTGAGTGAAAACCGATTTTAATCTCTAGCAAAAATTTCTGCAGTATAAATATACTGCAATTAGCCTGCTGCACCGAATAAATATTCGTCTTATAATAACCGGGAGGCCTGGTATTCTCTTTTTACTGTTACACCTCTGCAGCACACAAATGTGTCGAATTAAAAAAGCTTTCTCAAATGGCAAATAAATAATTTAACATATCTTGACAAAACCAAAATCATTATGTAAATTTGTGAGTCAAAAAAGCTGCTTCTTTGTTTTTTGTTTTTAATGTTTTACTAAAAACCAAAGCCTTATGAAACCATTACATCCTCTGTTTGTGTATCTAAAACACTTACCTCAATCAATCAATCAATCAATCAATCAATCAATCAATCAATCAATCAATCAATCAATCCAGTTAGGGGCATTCCCCCGGGCGAATATTCTTCCTGGGCTGCGTTCGCTGGCGATTGTTTTAGCGTGGATAAGTTTGGCATTCAATCCTCAACCCTCAACAGGTCAAACGCTTCCCAACAATTTTAGAGCTATCTGGTATCAATGCAGCAGCGCCATTGACAATGTGGACGCGATTCCTGATCTATTTATGAATGAGCCTAACATTCAAATTATTCAAAACGTAAAAGCTTTGGGTTGTAACACCATTTTTATGAATGTTGCTCTGCTTCCAACTAATCAATCAGCCAATCTTAATAACCTAGGGCTAAATACTTATCCGGGATACAAGGATAAATTTATAGATTTTATAGATCTAGCCACATCAGAAAATATTAAAGTATACGGCGTCCCTGCATTAAATAATAATTGGGTTTTAACTCCCAATCACCAGCTAGCCATTTCCAAAATTGGATTTCTTGCATATTATCAGGCCCATGTTCGAGAATTGTTGAATTATGCTCCTAAAAAATGTCATTTACAAGGTGTGGTTACAAATTTAGAACCCTGGGCTACCTCACAGTGGATGGAAGATGCCCTCTGTACAAATAGTGGTAGGGAGAATAACAACCAAATCCTGGCTCAATACCTGGATCTAATCCCTAAACTATATGAAAAGCTCAGTAACGATAAGTTTTTTAATCCCTATATTGCTCCAGGATATACCTTGCAGCCCCGAGATAATATTTTTATGGGAACGGTACACTGGAACTGGCATTATTTCTCACAAATACGCAAGAATGGAACAGACAATTTTTACAATGGTAACTATGCCCTTTATGTGGGCATAAGAAACAACAAACATTATTTTGATATAATTCTTCCTGAAACCTATTGCTCTAAAAATGCAAACACTTGTTTGAGTTCTCCTTGCACCGACAATGCTATTACCTGCCTGTGCGATGTTGGCAATAATTATTTAGGTCATGAGGAAAAAACAGGAGATTGTGCAGGATGGTTTAAAAAGCACTTTGTGGACAAAGATTTTTATGATAGCCCTTCCCATCCTTACGTAATCAGACCTATTGTAATGCCGATAGATGCTGCCCCAATGCTTTATGGACATTCTGAATACAATTTCAGCAACCATTGCGAGCTCTGGTCGACGGCTACTTCTTCTCTCGATTTTACTAAAAGATGCAGAGAAAAAAGTAATTACAAGGGATTTTTTATATGGGACTACCAAGAAGCCATTAAAACCATTCCAAGCAACCTGAATTATTGTATAGCAGCTATAAATTGCGACCAGGAGCCTCCTCAAGAAGGAAACAACGACCATGAAAGAAATTTCGCCATAGGGCCCAATCCGGCAAACAATATTTTGACCATTGAAGGATTGCAGGAGGGTGAAAGAGTAGAAATTTATGATATAAATCAGAATTTGAGAATAACAGCCTTTACGTCTAAAATCAATTTAGAAGGCATCGAAGAAGGTACATATTTGATTCGTCTTATTTCTTCTCAACAGAAAGTACTTAAAACTGCGTGGATCATTATTAAGCGCAATTGAAGCTCGATGAAAAGTAGTTGGTTCTACACAGCCGGAATTATGCTTTCGTTATGGGGTCTGCTGGGCCTTACCCAGGCCGGCAGTCCCCCCGGCCTTTATCTAACGGCTCCCCGCGATGATACCCTCTATATTACCGACAGCAATTGGTTCGACTCCTGCCACCAGGCCCGGCCCATTTGTGGGGCGGAAGGATTATGTGTGTATATTCCTTTAAATAATGTTGTGTATTCTTTAGGCCAATGCTGCAAAGAGGATTCAATTGCTTCAGGTTATTGGCCTGTCACCTGTTGCATAGATTATAACTCCCTGGTTTACTCCTACCCAGTCAATCCCCACTGGTACTTTTTTAAGGTTGAAGAACCCGGTAGTCTGGTCATCCAAATATGGTCTACACCTAATATTGCCTTTACCTGGATAATGTGGGGCCCTTTTGATACGCCCCATGGAGCATGTATGGACGGATTAATTGGCACAACCCATTTAATCAGTAGTGGCTATACTAACTATGTTAATCCGGATACCGTCATCATTACCATCCCTAATGCAGAGGCCGGAGAATATTATTTACTTAATATAGGAAAAGGAGGATATGCCACATACATGCATATTCAACAAACCAATGCCGGCCAGCCCGGAGCAGCCGTTCTTAGCTGCGATATTGTTTACCATTGCAGTATTTTCCAGATCTCAGCCATTCCGGGGCCTTGCGATGAACAAACCAATACCTTTACCGTTACCGGAGAGATTTATTTTTCCAATCCTCCCTCCACGGGTTATCTGGTAGTTTACGACAGCGCTACAGGCTATGCTTCCCTGAACACACCCCCCTTTGTTTCGCCCTATCAATACTCTATACCGGGTTTGCCCTGCGATAACCAATTACATCAAATTCATGCAGCATTTTGGGATTCGGTAGGTTGCGAAAACACCATTGTTTTTCAGGCACCTGTTCTTTGCCCGCATGCGCATATAAGTGGAGGAGGCGAGATTTGCGATAACAACCTCGATTCTGTTGGCATTAGCATTCAGTTTACCCCCAATGTTCAGCTACCTATTACCTTTGCATGGAAATATAACGGGGTACCACAGCCACCCATCACCACTTCCGGTCCTTTCCCCTATACTTTTTATACCCGTCAACCAGGGCTCTATACCCTGGATACCAGCTACAATGCCTCCTGTGCCGGACAGGTTAGTGGTCAGGCGTCGGTAGTAGCGAAGCCCTTGCCTATCGTGGATTTGGGAAATGACATGAATGCCTGCCAAGGTAGGTCTGTAGTCTTGGATGCGGGCCCCGGCTTCTTAAAATACATCTGGAGTACCGATGAAACCACTCAAACCATTGAGGTTGGTCAGTCAGGTACTTTTTGGGTTATGGTTCAAGGCTCAAATGGCTGTTACAATAGCGACACCATATCCATTAATTTTGTGCCATCACCAGGGCCTTTATTAATTAAACACCAATAAAAAGTATTATCACAACAAAATATTTCAAAACCATGAAAAAGAATCTTTTAGTTTTAATTGTGATGGGTTTACTTACATTAGGTAAACCTTCGCTTGGGCAGCAGACTTCCTGGGTAAATCCTTTACCCAACGGCTACGACATTTTAGACATTGATTTCGTCGACCCGCAAGTAGGGCTGTTTTGCGGAACAGGTGGAAGCCTTTTCCGAACTACCGATGGAGGCTCTACCCTGATACCCATTTCCATACCCACCGAAGACACCCTTCTGCAAATAGTATGGCTAAACTTATTTGATGTAGTTGTGGCCAGCATACACAACCTTTACATAAGCCACGATATGGGATTATCTTTTAGTGCCCTGTGCGACATATACCCCCAACGCTTCATCAAAGTGGTATTTCCATCAACCGATGTTGGATATGCACTCATCAAAAACCCCAGCGGTGACACCGCCTTTGCCAGGAGTCTCGATGGGGGGGGGAGCTGGAGTATATTGCATCAACCCGTATCATGGAATGATGTGGATGCAAGCTCAACTTCAGAAATTATGGTCATAGAAAATTTGCATATCCTAAAAAGTACCGATGCAGGTATAAGTTTCACCTCCGTATATGATGAAACGAACAGTCGCATATGGAAAAATATAATCTATGCGGGAAACAACACATGGCTGGCAGCTGGCAACAATGAATATAATGAAGTAAGAATACTACGCAGCACCGACCATGGAGCGACATGGAGTTTAAATTACCTCGACTATTATGAAAAAATAAAACATTTTAAGAAAAACTTGTGGGGTGAGTTGGTTTATGTTTTTGGCTCAGTTTCCGGATGGGCTTATCGTCCACAGATTATTTACAGCTCTGACCAGGGCCAAACCTGGAAAACCGATATTATTCAAGGGTGGATACAAAGTAGTTACAATAATGATCCACAAATATTGGCCGCCTTCTACCAGGACGAAAATCACGCATTTGCTTATTCATGGAACAATTGCACAGACCCTGAACCCGACCTTGGAAGGATGAATACCTTGTTACAAAAATCGGGAACTAATTTTGAGCCCTATAAAACCAATTTCTTCAGATCCATCTTAAACATGGAATGGGATGGAGATAATATTTTACAAGTTAACTCTACTTCCTTGTTACGTTCAACCGATAATGGAATCACCTGGACTCCTACCTTTCCCAACACTGAAGGCATTTTTTTTGAGAAAGTAATCAAAATCCCTCAAACATCCAGTATCTTTATTTTGGGTAAATCCCACGATTATGATAAATCAAAAATTGGTTCAGAAAAGCGGACAAATATTTTTTACAGCTTCAATGATGGTAACTCATGGATAAAAATAATTTCGGGCATGCAATTCTCAGCTACCGAGCTGTATGCTTTTGGAAGTGGAGAGGCATATATGTTTGGCCGAAGGGAATTCGTTCTTTGGAAAAAAAACACCCAGTATTATGAGAAAATATTGGGCAAAGCCCAATTGTACAGAAGCATAGACATGGGTATAACGTGGACTGAGTTAAGTATACCCTTGGATACCATGGCCAATGCTCATTTCATTAATGCAGATACAGGCTTTATTTTTGGAGGAGGAGGCTCTACAACCCATGGGGGTTACTATCTTTCCACCGACCAGGGAAATCATTGGACTTACAGCTCGCTGGGTTTGCCCCCCATTGCTATGGGGTTTATGCTCAATAGTTCCGTAGGCTTTGTGGCAACCCAGGAGCAGCCAGCGCATATCTATCGTTTCTTTACTGATAATAACCAACCCGAACTGGTATTTACTGCAGACTCCACGGATTCCATTGCCGATTTCGCTTTTAGCTCAACCCAAACAGGATGGGTACTCTGCAAAACAGGAGAAACTGGTAAACTCTACTACACACAGGATGGGGGCCAAACCTGGTATTTTGCCGGAAAATACCCCTACATCAACAAACTCATACTTTCCTCAGAACTCAACGGATTTGCTTATGGAACAGCCGGTCGGTTGATAAAATTAGGACAAGGTAATGCAGTCGCCATGCCAGAACTACGACTCGCTGAAAATTATTCCTTAAAAATACAACCCAATCCTGCCAGTAGGGTCCTCCATATACTACCTCCTGAGGGTTGCATTCCAGGAAAGGTAAAAATTTCTGTATTTGAGGCTACTGGTAAACTCTTTAAAAGCCAGGAAATCAATCACACATCAAAACAACCCATTGCACTCGATGTTTCTTACTTAAACACTGGGATATATTTTTTAAGTTTACAATATGGAAGCAAAATATATTATGGGAAGTTTATTGTTGAACGTTAGGAATTAAAATTCAATTCACTGCGGAAATCCATTGGCGATTTCCGCATTTTTTTTGCCCATTAACCCAATTAAGCTAAATGTAGATGTATTCAATTTCTTTAAATCCATAGGTACGCATGCCTGTTGGGGTGTTTATCAAAAGCCGGCCAAACTCATCAACCCCTTCTATGACTCCATCGAAAAAACCCTTTTCATCCTGAAAAGGAGCGACAACACCCTTTCGATACAAAAAATTCAAATACTGATTATACAAAAGCGGAAGCGATTCAATATCTGCAACTGCATCCAACACGGCCTGCCCCACTTGTTTTGCCACGTATTCCACATTGCGAATTTTGTGGTCGCACAAAAACATACTTGTAGCTCTGTTCAGATACTCAGGAAATTCTGCCTCATTGATATTAAGGCCAATACCCATGAGTGCGGTTTTTATCCATTCACCGTAAATTTGATTTTCAATGAGCAAACCACATATTTTCTTTTCGTTTACCAAAATATCATTGGGCCATTTAATAGCAACTTTATAATCAGGTAAATTTTTTTGTAGGAAACGGGCTATAGAAACAGAAGCTGCGCAGGTGAGCAAAAACTGTTTGCGAGCTGGTAAATGATCCGGCGCCAATACAAGGGTACCCAGTAAATTTTTATAAGGAGAACTAAACCAACGGTTTGTACCATAGCCTCGCCCCGCAGTTTGATAATTGGCCACCACAAAATCGCCAGGGCCCACATAGCCATGAGCCAACCATTGAGCCACCTCATTGTTGGTT
Organism: Bacteroidales bacterium; assembly: GCA_049969475.1. GTDB lineage: Bacteria > Bacteroidota > Bacteroidia > Bacteroidales > TTA-H9 > UBA2030. The sequence continues at coordinate 19,201 of JBMFOU010000011.1, forward strand.
GAAGTAAGCGTCTCACAGAGAATTAAATTAAGTTTTTGTGCCTTCATTAGCATACAACGGAAGAATCACCAAAAGTAGGCAATAGCAGAAATAACTTTAAATTTGCAAATTAAAAAAATTAAAGCTACTGGATGGCTAAACGCAAACGCACTACCGACGATTCCACGCTATTAGCAGCTATTGTGGAGGCCATGCATGACAAAAAGGCATACGAAATTATCAGTATCGACTTTTCAGGACTCAAGAACACTGTATGCGATTATTTTGTTATTTGTCATGGAACTAACAAACCTCAGGTGCAGGCTATATCAGAATCGGTGCATGGAAAACTGAGAAAAGAGTACAGTGTACACCCATCGGCTATTGAAGGGGCCCGTAATGCAGAATGGATTTTGATGGATTACGGGAGCATTGTGGTACACATTTTTCAGGAGTCCACCCGCAGGTTTTACAACCTGGAAGGTCTGTGGGCCGATGCAGCCTTCACCCATCACGATTTTTAAGCTCAAGAAAACAAGTAATTTATGGAAGATAACTCAAACCCTTCGAACGGCAAGAAGAATAATAAAAATACCAACAACTCGCCGGTACGTAAATTTAAGTTCAATTTTTACTGGATTTATGCCCTGCTATTCGCCGTTTTCCTGATCATGCAATTCTTTCCCACCTGGGAAACGCCCAAAGACATCACCTGGGGTGGGCTACGCCCTTTGCTCATTCAGGGGAAGGTGGAAAAGATTGTGATTGTAAATAAAGAAACAGCCGAAATTTACCTCAAAGACACGACTCAGGGCACCCAGAAAGGGGAGCCGGCTACCATGAAGACTCCCAATTACAAGATGAATGTGGGCAGTCTGGAAACCTTCGAAAAGGTGGTAGCCGAGGCACAGCAGGAGCTGCCCGAGGATGCCCGTATTTATCCCGTCTATGAGACCCGAAAAAATTGGGGAGGCGAAATATTGGGATATATTGTTCCCCTCATTGTGCTTATAGCCCTCTGGTTTATTCTCATGCGAATGATGAGCAAAGGGGCCGGAGGCGGGCAAATTTTCAATATAGGCAAATCGCGCGCTCAACTCTTCGATAAAGACACCCACGTAAACGTAACCTTTAACGATGTGGCTGGTCTCGAGGGAGCCAAGCTAGAGATTATGGAAGTGGTTGATTTTCTGAAAAATCCCCAAAAATACACTGAATTGGGAGGAAAAATTCCCAAGGGCGTGTTGCTGGTAGGCCCTCCGGGAACCGGTAAGACCCTTTTGGCTAAAGCCGTGGCAGGCGAAGCCAGAGTCCCTTTCTTTTCGTTGTCGGGTAGCGATTTTGTGGAAATGTTTGTGGGTGTTGGCGCTTCTCGGGTAAGAGACTTATTTAAGCAAGCCAAAGAAAAAGCACCTTGTATTGTTTTTATCGATGAAATCGATGCTGTAGGCCGGGCCAGAGGACGCAACCCCATCACCGGAGCCAACGATGAACGGGAAAATACCCTCAATCAGTTACTTACTGAGATGGATGGATTTGCCTCCAACACGGGGGTTATCATACTGGCAGCCACCAACCGGGCCGACATACTCGACCGGGCCCTGCTCCGTGCAGGCCGCTTCGACCGCCAGATTCAGGTCGAACTGCCCGACCTCACCGAGCGAGTGGATATTTTTAAAGTGCATTTAAAACCCGTTAAAACCGACCAGAGTGTAGATCCCGAGTTTTTAGCCCGACAAACACCCGGTTTTTCGGGAGCCGACATTGCCAATGTATGCAACGAGGCAGCCCTCATTGCCGCACGCAAAAACAAGAAAAAAGTTGACCGCCAGGACTTTCTCGATGCCATCGACCGCATTGTAGGAGGCCTCGAAAAGCGCAACAAAATCATCACCCAGGAAGAAAAACGGGTAATTGCCTTCCACGAAGCAGGCCATGCTGCTGTAAGCTGGCTCCTCAAATATGCCCATCCCCTGGTTAAGGTAACCATTGTTCCCCGGGGTAAAGCGCTGGGTGCTGCATGGTATTTGCCCGAAGAAAGGCAGATTCAGACCTTCGACCAGTTGCTCGATGAAATGACCGCTACCCTGGGAGGAAGAGCTTCCGAACAGGTAAACTTTGGAGTGGTGAGCACGGGTGCCCTTAACGACCTGGAGCGAGTGACCAAACAGGCCTACAACATGGTGGTTTATTTTGGTCTCAACGAACAGTTGGGCAACATCTCGTTCTATGACAGTACAGGTCAGCAGGAGCTATCATTCCAGAAACCTTACAGCGAAGAAACTGCCCGCATTATCGATGCAGAAATTAAAAAGCTGGTAGACAGAGCTTATCAGCGTGCCGTTCAGATTTTGCAGGAGAATAAAGATAAAGTAGAGCAACTGGCAAACCGGCTCCTCGAAAAAGAAGTTATCTTCAGGGAGGATCTGGAAGAAATCTTTGGCCCTCGGCCCTTTGAAAGTGAGGCTGATAAGGTAGCCCGCGAAACCGCCCGCGAACTAACTGGTACCAAAGAAAAAGAAGAATCTCATCAGGAGGAAGAAAACACGGAATGGGAAGAAACCCTGCGAAAAGTTCATGCCGCAAATAACTCCCATGCCACTGACGAGCCTGAATCCCCGGCCTCTGACGAAAACAAGAAATCATGAAATCCAAAGCTTCCACTACCCCGCGTGAACAAATTCTCAAGAGCATCCGAGATGCCCTGCTCGACAGAGAGGAAATCGCCCTGGACGATGTGGATTTCGACTCTCCGGTGTATCCCGAATTTACTGATGCTCCTGATATTACCTTTGCTCGCAACTTTATCGCCGCCGGTGGGAAATTCAATTATTGTACCGATGAAGATGAATTGGTAGGCTTTTTAGCCAAGCTTTTCAGCGACCAGCGCTATCTTCCTGTTTTTTCGGCAGAAGAAAAGCTGAGGTACCTTTTATTACAGCAGGGCATTGATGTTATCAGAGAACCGCAACAAATGTATGAAGCCGTGAGTGTGGTCACTTCCTGCGAATATCTGGTAGCCCGCACAGGTACCATTGTATATTCCTCTCAATTGGGAGGAGGACGTCGGCCTGCGGTTGCAGCACCCGTTCATATTGTGATTGGATATGCCTCCCAGGTAGTGGAAGAGCTTAAAGATGCGCTTTCTGGTTTACGACAAAAGTACACCGATAAATTACCCTCTGCTATCACTTTTATCACTGGGCCCAGCCGTACAGCTGATATCGAAAAAACCCTGGTAAAAGGGGCACATGGGCCTCATCAGCTTTTGCTGTTCTTTGTGGATGACATCAAAAATGACTAACTTTATCCATCATCCCCAACCAAATAGCTATGGAAGAAGAATTTGTATGTGTTTATACCTCAGCTCAGCCTTACGATGCACAGTTGGTGCAGGGATTGCTTATCGACAGCGGCATTGAGGCCACTGTTGTAAATAAGCGTGATTCGTTATACCTAATTGGCTATGCCGAGGTATACGTAAAAAAAGAAGATCAAGAAATTGCATTGGAAATCATAAATAAGCGTGAAACACTCCGAGAAGAGTAATTTGATAATCAGAAGCATAACTGGTGCATTATTTGGTCTTTTGGTGATTTTCAGCATATTGGGTGGAAGAGCATATTTCACCACACTCATGTTGGTGGCAGGTTTGCTTTCGCTGCATGAACTTTATCGCATCATTCTTCCGGGTAATCGAGTAATGTACCGAGTCGGGATGCTGTCAGGTCTCTTGATATTTGGAGGAATTACTCTGATAGGTCTTGAGGGAACTTTCTATTTAAAAACTGGACTGGCCATACTCCTTCCTGGAATTCCCTTAGTATTAGTTACCTCACTTTATCAAAAAGACCCCCGGGCCTTTACTCACGCGGCCCTGGCATATACGGGAGCGGTCTATAGCCTTTTGCCGCTGTCCCTTCTCAGCCTAATTTATAATTCCTCCATTATTGATATAAAAGAACCCGAAAAAATACTTTTGGGTTTTTTTCTGCTGGTGTGGACCAACGACACTATGGCCTATCTCACCGGAATGACCCTGGGAAAACACAAACTCTTCGAGCGTCACTCACCACGCAAAACCTGGGAAGGAACCCTGGGGGGCATTTTATTCACCGGGATAGCTGCCGTCTTGCTCTGGCACTTTTTCGGGCAACTGAGCCTGCAGCAATGGCTGATAACGGGTTTGCTTACGGCAGTGGTAGGTCTCTATGGCGACCTGGCTGAAAGCATGATTAAACGGAGTGCCCACATCAAAGATAGCGGAAGCCTCCTGCCTGGCCATGGAGGCGTGCTCGACCGTTTCGACGCTACTTTACTGGCTGCTCCTGTAGTAATAGCCTATCTTATTTTATCATCTTAAATTTGCAAATTCAAACCCCCATACTAGCATACGAGATGCCACGTTTACATAAAGAAGGCTTCAAAATTGTACCATTTTTAGGATTGGGCCTGCTCGGCCTGGCTATACTTCTTATGCTCATTCTCCCTGATTTTAAAGGAAAAACCATGGGTATTTGGGGCTTATTTCTGATTCTTGTTACGCTCATTACCCGCTTTTTTAGAGTTCCCCAGCGGTCTAAACCCCAGAACGATCGCGAGGTTTATAGCGCAGCCGACGGGGAAGTAGTAGTAATAGAAGAGACCACGGAAAAAGAATATTTTAAAGACCAACGCCTGCAGGTTTCTGTTTTCATGTCAATTTACAACGTCCATATTAACTGGACGCCTGTTACCGGAGAAATTGTCTATCAGAAATATCATCCGGGGAAATTTCTTCCGGCCTGGATGCCCAAATCGTCGGAGCTAAACGAGAGGAACACCTTTGTAATACGCACGGGCGAAAGCAAAGAAATATTGGTGCGCCAGATAGCCGGCACCTTAGCCCGTCGTATAGCCTGGTATAAACAACCTGGCGACCCTGTGGCTCCCGGAGATGAACTCGGTTTTATTCGCTTTGGAAGCCGGGTAGATTTATTTCTTCCCCTGGGAAGCGATGTAAAAGTGCAATTAGGCCAGAAAGTAAAGGGAAGCGAAACCCTGATAGCCCAACTATAAGATCAAAGTATGGCAACAGAAAGTATTTCTCCCTTCGAAAATTCACGTATTGCAGTCTTCCCTGGCTCTTTCGATCCCCTCACAGCCGGACATTACGGTATTGTGTTGCGCGCCCTGGGATTTTTCGACAAAATAATTATAGCCATTGGTCATAATACCGATAAAAAAGCCTTCTTCCCGGCCGAAACACGGCTTCAAATGATTCGGGATATTTTCAGGGACAAACCCCGGGTGGAATGCGAAATATTTTCAGGGTTAACCGTTAATTTCTGCCGGCAAAAAGGCGCCCGATTCATTCTCAGAGGCCTGCGCACTTCTGCCGATTTTGAGTTCGAGAGGGTTGTGGCCCATGTCAACCGAAAACTGTATCCAGATATTGAAACCATTTTCCTGCTTACCGCACCTGAACATTCCTTTATTTCAAGTTCTATAGTCAGAGAGGTACTCTCTCATGGAGGAGATCCAACTCCTTTCCTGCCTCCCCACCTCGAGTTAAACAAATACCTCAAACCCAATTGAACCCCGGTATTGCTCAGACCATCATGAAGCCCATACATTTCTGGGGGACTTTGCTATGCATTCTATCATTTTCATCCCTTTCCATGGCAAAGCCTGTAGGCATACAGGGATATTTTCCTCTGGCGTCGGGCGAAACCGTATTTGTTCTGCGATACAGCGATTATATCAGTTTGAATGAAGAAGTAGTTGCCCACACAACCATTGGCCCCGACGGATATTTTTTCGTTGAGTTATCCCTCGAACATCCGGCCCCCCTGCTCATCGAAATTGCATTCCACCGAGTTTCTCTGTATGCCATTCCAGGAAAATCGTATAAGGTGCGCAGCGAGGAATTCCAGGTTCAGGAGAATGCAAATCCTTTGCGGCCCGAATCAATTATTCCCTGTGCCATACACGGGCCGGAGACTGATTCCTTATTGCGAGCACTTGATGCATCCATTGCAGCCTTACTCGACACGGCAGCTTATGAGATTTATCTCAAGCAAAACGTTGCACCCCTGGAAAGTCTGACATTGAAAGCCTCGGAAAATCCTGACCCCATGTATCGTTCCTGCGCCGCGTATTATCTGGCCACCCTTTACCCTGGCGCCCGACTTCCTTTAGGGCTATCATCATTCAACGAGATAAAGCCAGATTATTATTCCTGGTATTTTTTTACATGGCTCGACGATTACCTGAGCAAATCGCTTACACGCGACAATCCCCTGGCAGCCCGTTCAGATTTCACCCGCAACCTGGTTCAGGTAGTTAACAAAGAGGAAAATCTTTCCAAATTCAAGGAACGTATTCAGCAGCATTTCAATTTGAGAGATTCCACCTTGACAGACTATGTCACGCTTGCCGCACTTAAGGTGCTGTATCGCACACCCGTTTATCAGAACACGGCAGTACTCAGTCTGATTCGTCAGTTTGCTGCCCAAGCCGCATCGCCCCCTCTCGCCCGCATAGCAGATAATCTGATACAGCGTTTCACCTGGTTAGCTCCTTCCACCCTACTGCCTTCCTTCACCACCCGAACGATGAGCGGAGACACCCTTCAGGCCGCCCAATTGAAAGGTCGCCCCATTTATCTGGTTTTTGCCAGACAGTACTGCAACTCCTGCCTTAATAGTCTTGAACTGCTACGACCCTTATATGACCGGTTTAAAGGGAAATGGGAGATTATCGCCTTTTTTACCTCACACGATACAGCTTCCGAGGCTGCTTTTGTGCGTAAAATGCAATATCCCTGGCCTGTAGTAATTGCCGGAAGGGATTATGATCTGCAGAGAACCTTCAGGGCGTATTCCTTACCGCTGGAAGCCCTGGTAAACGACAAAGGCGAGATAGTGGCCTGGCCTGCCTATCGGCCGGGTGAGGGGTTGGAAGCCCTTTTGGAGAAAATGCTAAACCCTGGGGTATCACCCCGTAAAAACTCTCCTGTTATTCCGCCTCGAAAATACTGAAATGTACCCTACCGTAAATTTTATGAGAGAGAAAACGGGGATGCATAGAAAAATCATATTCGCCCGGATGTTCAAGAATAAACCAGCCTCCGGGATGAAGAAGTGAATTTTCAAAAATAAGGTCGGGCAGACGGGAAAGCTCTGCCAGGTCGAAGGGAGGATCGGCAAAAATGATATCAAAGCGCTGATGCAGGGAAGGCAGGAAAGCGAAAATTTCCTGACGCAACACCGAAAGATTGGTAAACCCGAGGTCATGAGAGGCCTTCTGGATCCACTCAGTGCACTTGAAGTTCTGGTCGATGGCAGTTACTCTGCCGGCTCCCCGGCTGCAAAATTCCAGGGAAATATTCCCTGTACCAGCAAATAAATCGAGGACGTTAAGTCCATCTATTTCCCAGGAGTTCTCCACCACATTAAAAATGCCTTCTTTAGCCATATCGGTGGTGGGCCTTACAGGAAGATGGGCTGGTGGCCTGAGAATCTTTCCCTTATGACTTCCTCTTATAATTCGCACAACTGACTGTATATTAATGTATAAAAATAATGACCGGGAACTTCATCGAATTCAAAAGTCCATCGGAGACTCTCCGGACGAGAAGGAAAATTTACCTGGCGAATATAGCGCGTTAGGATATTATGAAGGGGCGAGCCAGCTTCCACATCACCGGCCAACCACACCGGAGTAATTTCAGGATTGAGATTGAGCTGCTCGAGGACAAAGAGTACGAAATAAATAAAGTCTTCGCTTGTGGTGTAATGAAACGTATTATAAAACACAAGGGTATTGCGGGCAAAATAAGCTATTTCGAACCATTCGGTACCGGGTTGAATAACGACGGCTTCCGAGATCCGGTTGAGTCGGCAAAAAAGCAAGCCGGAAAGGATAAACGCCGAGGCTGCATGCCGGATAGTTGCTCCTGTGATAAGTAGTGGAAGCTGTTTGTTCCAATCCTCGTTCAAAGCGTAAACACACCAGGCATCAAGATCTGGAAGATAGTCGGCGCTGCCTGCAAAGCCTTCGGGTACAGGAAGATTAAAGGCAAGATAAAGCTCTTTCTGACTTTCATCATAAAGGGGGGCTGGAACCAGGGTTACCCATCTATGGGATACAAGTATCCTGGGCTGATGAAATGGTTTTCCCAACCAGGGATGATTCATTACAAATGAGTTAAAGGCTTTCAGAAGGTTCTCCGACCTTACATTGGCATTTGCCTGCAATCGAAATTCCAGGCTGTAATCGCCTAGTCCTATGAGTTTTCCATCATCTTTGCCGGCAAGCACATAAGAAAAACCATCCTCCCGCAGGAGAATGGTTAGGCGATAGTCTGTGGATCGGAAAGCATCAAAACTCTTATCGGTAAATCCCTGATTAAGAACAAACTTTCCGTTCACATCCTGTATTTTTTAAGTAGGAAGGATTATTCCCAGTTACCGTCAGTAGAGACTTCGGTCATTGAACCAACCTTGAGGCCAGGAAACTTATTGAGATTAGTGAGGGTGGCGTCAAGATTGCGGACTAACTGTTCATCCAAACCTTTAAGAATGTCAACATTTAAAGCAGAAGCCTGGAAAACGGGTACCTTTAATCCGCCCTTATCAATAAAACCTGCCTCCAATTTAATGGGTACTTCAGGATTGAAAGGATTGATTTTTAGATCATCGATTTTGAAGTTTTCGCGTTTTCCAAAGAGTGAATCGTAAACCTTTGTATAACCCACTATTTCAGAAATAGTGCGAGTGAAAGTTGTATCGTTGGGGTCAGGAATCATTTTAACAACAGGAATGCTGTCGGTGTAGGCAAAGGCGAAAAGGGTATCGAAACTACCGGTGTACCTGTTTTTGGCCGATTTGTAAAATTTTTCAATTTCCCTAATATCTTTCAACTTCTGAATGATGATGCCATACCGGTATTTTTTCTGTGTTTCGAAACGAACCGGCTCCATGATGCTCTCATAAATAAAATAAGCCAGTACCACGATGGCTATTCCAAGTACGATTCTGATGACGTTCTTCATGATGCATGGGTTTGAGTGGTGCAAAAATAGGTTTTTTCCGGTAACTTATGTCTAAAAATGGTTTGAAAGGACAAAAATTCATGAGAAGCGGTTGAAAGTTGGTTCTGGGTTC
>JBMFOU010000011.1:28428-90673 GCA_049969475.1 Bacteroidales bacterium
GAGTTCTGAGTTCTGAGTTCTGAGTTTTGTTTGAAAGGGCAAAAATTTATGAGTAGAGATTAAAAGCTGTAAGAAGCCACTCCCTGTACCCTGAGATTCCCAACAGCTTCGGAAGATTTTATTTTATAGCGTAGGTCAGGCAAACCATAAGCGGCTACAGTGTATTCCAATTCCATCCATAGGCTAAGGGGCCCTAAGTTGTAACCCATACGGGGCGCCGCTCTCCATGCATAGGCTATGTTATCTGCCCGGCCAAAAAAACGCAATGTTGCAGGCCGCTGGGTACCTAAATTCTTAAACCAACCGCCGAAAAAACCTGCTTCGTAGTTCATTAAGCGATAACTGATGTCAACCCATGCAGAAAGGTGATTCAGGTTAATGTACCTGATGGGCTCCCCTGGCTGGGGAACTTCCTCTGCATATCCTCCGGCCATAGCGTGGTCAGGCAAATTTTGCCCAAGAACTCCCTGAACTTTGAATAAAAAATTACGGTAGTTTATTTTTCCAAAGGCAGTCAAAGAAACCCATTCCACCTTTTCTTTTGCTTGAGTTAAAGAATCAGTTATCAGGCGGGGATCAAGGCGCTTCCAGTCAACTCCAGCACCAATCAACCAATTTTCACCCTTGCTGTATTGTAATTGCAGGTGCAAATTGGGCCAGGGAGAGAATCGGAGGTAATCGACACTGTTACCTGCCGGGCCAGATGAGGCATAGTCCCGCTTCGAAAGAACAGCCCCCACCCATTTAAATTTACCCATTTCCCACTCCATGCGGAGTTGAGGGGTACGGGCAAAAGAATGAAAGGGAGCACCTGTATTCAAAGCCAGGGGGCGGGGCAATGCTTCAGGAATTATCCAGAGGTGTCCAGTATTGCCCGGCCAGAAGGTTTATACGAGGCCATCGAATGGAAATGTATGCATGACGAAGCCGAAACGCATTATTCTCAATGTTGGACGGGCCCGTAAAATCTCCTTCCACATAAGCCAAAGCATGACCCCCACCTATCGAAGTTTTCCGACTGCGGATATTTAAGCGTGTGGTCATGGCCCACATATTGAAACCAGATCTGGCATTCAAATCTTTACCATCATTACCAGGGTTAACCAATTTAGGCCAAAACACGAAAAAGCCTTCTCTGCTCTCTACATTGAGACGCGAATCCCAGGCAGCATCTGCTCGCACAAAACCGCCTAAAACCACTGCCGGAGACTCATTCTCGGGTTGTGCGAGAACGGGTCTCAGCATTCCTGCCGCAGAAAAAAAAGATCAATAAAATTTTCCCCAATAATTGAATTCTATTCGTGCAATGTAACTTGTATTTTCGCTTAAAATCATAATACTGCCAAGGGATTATAAACCCTAAGGGAAAAATTGCTCTTTCCTTCCATCATTTGAGATATTGAGGCAGAGAAGCCAACCTTTCAACCTGCCCCGTAATGTAGTTGGGTTTCAAGCACGTGGTGTGGGAGCCATTGGTTATAACAATGTATGGAGCACGAAAAACATAGTTGTATTGGGCCACCTGTTCAAAGGTTCGCTCGCTCAACGACACGTCGCCTGCTTTGCATTCTACAATCATCCAGGGATTGGTTTTTTCATCGAAAACTACGATGTCGCATCTACGCTTCTGGCGATTAATTTCTAAAGAAATTTCAATTCCCACACGCCCCTTGGGATATTACATAGTTTCCACCAAATAGAGGGCAAAATGCTGACGAACCCACTCTTCAGGCGTCAGAGCCACCCACTTATTACGGAAGGGATCGAATATTTCCTGCCTATCTTCGTTGGTGCGAGTTTTCAGCTTCATGGCCGGCAAAGGTAAGGATAGGTGTTAACTTTTTATTGTCGGCAGGGGCAATAGGATGAATATTTTAAAATACATTTCCTTGCTTATCGGCAAGAAAAAAAACAAAGATTTTAGGAATCAAGCAGATATTGGGTCAACGTTTATGAAAAACCCAGCCCTTATTGCCCAGATTTATTAACCACCGCTTTTCGTTTCCAGCGTCCGGTTTTATAATAGGAATAACTGGCCAGTACGCCAAAAATCCAAGCCAATGGAATAGCCCACCAGATGCCCTTTTCGCCCCACAGGCCAGATAGCCAATAGGAAAGCGGTACACGGATAATCCAGAGTGAAAGAAGCGTCACGAACATAGGTATCAATGTATCTCCGGCTCCCCGCAGCATTCCGTTGATGGTAAACATAGTGGTAAGGAGAATATAAAAAGAGGCCACTATTCGGAGGTATTCAGCGCCCTTGCTAACCACAACAGGATCGGTAGTAAAAATCTTCATGAGCTGAGGTCCAAACAGCCAGAAAACAATCGTTCCAGCTATAGCAATGATAGTGGACATTTTGAGCGTAGCTCGTAAGCCATTCCGTACCCTGTCGGTGCGGCCCGCCCCTATATTTTGCCCGGCAAATGAAGATAAAGCGGCTGAAAGATTCATAGCAGGCATTGTGGCCAATGAATCTATCCGACCAGCTGCTGAATAGGCAGCTACTGTATCTGTTCCAAAACGATTCACTATTCCATAGATAGCCAACATTCCTAAAGAGAAAACCGTGTGCTGAACACCCGATGGCAAACCGATTTGCAGGCTTTTACGCATAATTGCTGCATCGTAAACGAACTTTCGGAAGCTGAGATTTATCAGCTTGTGCGTGCGGTTTATCCACCAGACCATGGTAATAAAAGCTCCTGCCTGCGCTAATAAGGTAGCTACAGCAACCCCCGAAATACCCCAACCGAAAACAATAACAAAGAGAAGGTCTAATACAATGTTCACTATTGTAGAAATAATGAGAAACCATAAAGGAGTGGTACTGTCGCCTATTCCCCGCAGCAAGGAAGTCATACCATTGAATCCGAAAAAGAACAAGTTTCCCCCCATGTAGATATGCAGGTAAGTTACTGCATAAGGCATAACTTCAGCGGGGAGTCCCGTAAGCTCTAGGATGGGTCGGGTCAGAATAATGCCCAGAAAGGTAGTTACCAACCCTGACCAAAACAAAAAAATCCACATGGTGTCCATGGTTTCCTTCACCTTGTCCATCTGCTTGGCCCCAAAAAATTGAGAAATAACTATACTAAACCCCATACCTACCCCAATTACCAGGGCCACCAAAACAAATATGAAGGGAAAGGAAGCACCAACAGCTGCCAGTGCTTCCTTACCAACAAAATGGCCTATTACAATACTGTCCACCACATTGTAAAGCTGCTGGAAAACATTTCCGACCAGCATGGGAATTGCAAAACGCAAAATAAGCTTTCCTTCATTACCGTCCGTGAGATCTTTCATGTATTTAATCTCTGATAATCATTCTTTTGTCAGTTATAAGCAATTCTGCCTGAAGTTGATAAAGCAAATCGTTGCCCAAAAGGCCATCCAGTGGAGGATACCCCAACTTCATGTAGGCTCCATTCACATGATCGAGATCGATGAGCCGAGCGGGAAAATCATGCATGACGACATGTCCTATGCTCAATTCCTGAAGATAGGCCGTGCCGAAGTACGAATTGTTGTCTTTTATTCCCTTACAGGCTTCAGGCTCAGGGATAATTTGGTTCTCATCAAAATGGCAAATAGTATGGAAATGCTTAAGATTGAATAGGGTAACGGAAGCTCCCGTATCAATAAACATGTTCGCCGTTTGTCCCTGCACCTTGAGTTGAACGAGCAGATGAACCGTTCCAGGCAAAAGCGAGAGAGGTTTGAACCGAACTGCACGCATGCCTCCCAGACGAAGCAAATTACGGGGAAAACTTAGCCTGGTATCAGGAAGAGTAAGCAAATCGCCGCCCAAAACCCCATGCAATGGTCCCTGAATCAGGGGCTGATAAAGCTGCTCAATCATGGATAAATCGGCTAGCAGGACATCGTAGTGCGGCAAAAGAATTTTATTGACTTTAAAATCTTGAACCCGCAATGAATAAACGGTTAAATCCTCTCCCATTCCCAATGCCTGAAATCCAGGATCTTCGATGGCACCCTCCCCTATATAATGTCGAATTCTCCTATTACAGAAAACCGTATGCGAGGCCCCCGTATCTATTACCATGCGAGCCGGAAGCCCGTTCAAGTAAATATTCACCCATTGATGAATTCCACGATCTTCCTTTACATGATAGACCGGAAGGGTCGATTTGGCCATGGATAGATCGTATAGCTTTAGTAAATAAAACTACTTCCGCCCAAAAATTCGCGTAAAATACTCGTAGGCGGAATTTCGCGGGCCGATATAGGCTGAAAATAGGACAGAAATTTCAAAAGGCGGTTGGCTTCAGCAAATTCAGGTTCGCATTCGGGGATGGTTTTTAACAGGGGTTCGGCATAGGTTTTCAATACAGCAAGTTCGTAGAGCAAGGCTGAATTAAACATCACGTCGGAATTTTCCTGATAAGGGAAAATATATTTTTCCTCCCCGCTACGTACACTGGGCCAGCGGCGAAGAGTTTCGAGGGCAGAATACCCCCTGAAACGGTAGTCGCGTACCAAACGCCGAATAAGTCTATTGTCAGTGGAATGTATGGGATTTTGTGCATCAATGGCTATCTGTGTGAGCGCCGAGACAAAAATGCCGAATTTGCAGGAGGGCTCTAAGTCGGGTGTAAGCTCGGGGTTAAGGCCATGAATGCCTTCCACTACGAGAATCTGATCCTTCGACATACGGAGGGGAGTTGACGAAAGAGTTCTCTTGCCGGTATTAAAATCGAAACGGGGCAGCCTCACCTCCTTTCCTCGCATTAAGTCGTTAAGGTTTTCATTAAAAATCTGTATATCAATAGCTTTAATAGTTTCAAAATCATAGTCTCCATTTTCGTTCCGGGGTGTCAGTTCCCTGTCCACAAAGTAATTATCCAGTGAAATCTGGAGGGGTTTCAGACCCAGCACCATCAGCTGAATAGACAGACGCTTACTGAAGGTAGTTTTCCCGGAAGAAGAAGGGCCTGAAATGAGCACGATGCGCACATGATCGCGCAGTTTGTATATTTTATCAGCAATGCGGGCAATACGTTTTTCGTGAAGGGCCTCTGCAATCTTAATAAAATCCGTATCACGTTTTTCTCGTGTGGCTTCGTTGAGGTCGCCCACATAGGGTGCACCCAGAATATTTACCCACTTGCGATGCTCACGAAACACTTTAAACAACTTGGGCTGGTGAAATACCTTTTCAGGAATCTCGAAGGTTTCGGGATCTGGCACTCTGATTAGGATACCTTTGTAATAGAGTTGCAGGTCGAAGCGGGTCAGATATCCCGTTGATGGCACCAGATAACCATAAAAATAATTGATGTATCCATTCATTCCGTACACCGACGTATACATTTCGTGTCTGAGCCTGAACAGCTTGGCTTTTTCGTGATGTCCGTGCTTTTCGAAGAGATCGGCCGCTTCGGGAGTAGGAATTTCTTTTCGCGTGAAGGGTAAGTCATTTTTAACCAACTCTTCCATTTTTTCACGCAAGGCCTGAATAAGTTCCTGGTTCACCTCGGCGCCATCTACTTCTGCATACCATCCCTTACTCACTCCATGCTCGATACGAAGAAACGCATGGGGCTTCAACTCCCGAAGTGCCGCATATAAAAGAAAAGCCACACTACGCACATACATCCGATATCCTATGGGATGCGTGTAATCAATAAATTGAATGGTTTTAGGTTTGTAAAGATCGTAATCAAGTTCCCTCAATTTGTTGTTTACCAGGGCTCCCAAAATCGGATACCGGGTCTTGGTTTTTAGGTCTTCTGCAATCTCCCGCAACGTGATGCCTCTGGGATAAGACTTGCGCACATTGTCGTTCAGACAGATAATTTCTATGCTGCTCATACATTTTGTTTTAAAACAGATTGAAGGAAATGGCCGGTATAACTCTCGGGGTGCCGGGCTATTTCTTCGGGTGTGCCGGTAGCCACTATTCTTCCCCCCTTTTCTCCTCCTTCGGGACCTATGTCAATAATATAATCGGCCACTTTTATTACTTCCATGTTATGCTCAATCACTAAGATAGTATTGCCCCTGTCAGTAAGCGTCTGCAAAACGCGAAGCAAAACATTCACATCTTCGAAATGCAATCCGGTAGTGGGTTCATCAAGAATATACAGGGTCTTGCCCGTATCACGGCGCGAAAGTTCTGCCGCCAGTTTCACACGTTGGGCTTCTCCTCCTGAAAGGGTAGTCGATGACTGCCCCAGGGTAATATACCCCAGGCCCACATCCTGCAATGTCTTTATTTTCTGAACAATGGAAGGAATATTTTCGAAAAATTCCACGGCCTGGTCTATGGTCATGTTCAGCACATCGTTGATGCTTTTGCCTTTGTAGCGCACTTCGAGGGTTTCGCGGTTGTAGCGCTTGCCCTGGCAGGTTTCGCAGGGAACCATCACATCGGGCAAAAAGTTCATTTCAATGACCCTTACCCCGGCGCCTCCGCAGGTCTCGCATCGCCCTCCCTTTACATTAAAAGAAAAACGACCGGGCTTATACCCTCTGATTTTGGCCTCTGGCAGCGATGCATACAGTTGCCTTATTTCGTCGAAAACTTTGGTATAAGTGGCTGGATTGCTGCGCGGAGTACGACCGATAGGTGTCTGATCGACTTCAATCACCTTGTCAATAAACTCTATGCCCTCAATGGAATCGTAAGGCAGTGGATTTTGCTCCGAACGATAAAATTTACGGCTCAAAATAGGATATAAAGTTTCATTGATCAGACTCGATTTTCCGCTTCCTGAAACACCTGTTACGCAGATAAACAATCCCAGGGGCAGATCGAGGGTAACATTCTTCAGGTTGTGCCCTCGGGCTCCTTTCAAAATAAGGTGTTTCCCATTGCCTTTTCGACGCGAGGCGGGAACGGGTATTGTTTTTTCACCCCTCAGATACTGACAGGTAAGCGAATTCTGGGTAAGCAATTGCTGTGGGGTTCCGCTGGCCACAATGCGGCCTCCGTGCAGGCCAGCACCTGGCCCAATGTCTACCACATAATCGGCCGAGCGTATCATATCTTCATCGTGCTCTACAACAATCACTGAATTGCCACTGTCGCGAAGGGCCTTAAGAGAATCAATAAGTCGGTGATTATCGCGTTGATGCAGCCCGATACTGGGTTCATCGAGAATATAGAGCACGCCTGTCAACTGGCTTCCGATTTGGGTTGCCAGCCTGATGCGTTGACTCTCTCCTCCCGAGAGGCTGCGAGCCGACCTATCACAGGTAAGATATCCCAGGCCCACATTTAGTAAAAAACTCAACCGCGAACGAATTTCACGCATAATCTCCTTCCCTATGGTGAGTTCCCGTTCGGTTAACTTATTGGGCAGTTCAGAAAACCAGGCATCGAGTGATTGCAAGTCCATGGAGGCCAGTTCGGCAATATTTTTACCGGCAATTCGGTACCAACGAGCTTCCTTTTTCAATCGGCTCCCCTCACATTCAGGACATTGCACCTGATTGATAAAACTTCCTACCCACTTGCGTATGTTTGCCGATTCACCTTCTTCGTACTGATTCAAAATAAAATTGACCAGCCCGTCGAAATCGAGCCGATAGGTATTAATCACTCCACCGAATTCTTTTTGAAATACAAAACTCTCGGTACTGCCGTAGAGAATAGTATTAATGGCCTCCTCGGGTAGTTCACCCACAGGTGTGTCGAGGGTGCAACCATAGTGCTTTACAATGCCTTCGAATTGCGTAAAAATATAGTTGTTTTTGTATTCGCCTGCCGGAGCAATGCCTCCTTTACGGATGCTCAGCGAAGGATCCGGAAAAACTTTTTGCAGGTCTATTTCGCTTATCTGGCCGAGTCCACGGCAGCGGGGACAGGCGCCATAAGGCGAGTTGAACGAGAAAGTGTTAGGTTCAGGTTCGTCGTAGGCCAACCCCGTATCAGGGTCCATCAGGTTTCTGCTCAAGTAGCGGGGATCACTTTTTTCATCCTTAAGCAGCATAAGAATTCCCTTCCCCTGCCGCATGGCGGCATCTACCGAACGTACCAGCCGCTCGTGGTTTTCTTCGCCAACTACTACCCTATCGACCACCAGCTCGATATCGTGCACCTTATATCGGTCGAGCTGACGCACATCGCTCAGATATTTAATTTCTCCATCTACTCTTACCTTAGTGTAGCCCTGTTTACGCAAGTTTTCAAACACCTCTCTGTAATGTCCCTTGCGCCCCTTAACCAGGGGAGCCAGGATAAAAATTTTATCTCCGTCGTATTCCTTTTGAATAAGGGCCAGGATATCTTTTTCGGAATACCGAATCATAGGCTTTCCGCTCAGATAAGAATAGGCGGTACCTATGCGTGCATATAGCAAGCGCATGAAGTCGTAAACCTCGGTAATAGTGCCTACGGTGGAACGAGGATTGGTGCTGGTTGTTTTCTGCTCGATGGAGATAACAGGGCTTAATCCGGTAATTTTATCAACATCAGGGCGCTCCAGATTACCAATAAATTGTCGGGCATAGGCCGAAAAAGTCTCCATATAGCGTCGTTGCCCCTCGGCGTAAATGGTATCGAATGCCAGGGATGATTTGCCGCTTCCACTCAATCCGGTGAATACCACCAGCTTATTGCGAGGAAAAACCACATCAATATTCTTCAGGTTATGAACCCGGGCCCCTTCCACCCTGAGCTCTTCCTGAATTTCCTGGGTCGCCTTTACTTCAATGACTTCTTCTCTGCTCATTTCGAACTGTCTGGTGAATTTACCGATTCACGCAACAAAGCATCGTAATCGGCGAACTTGCCCGCGGCTACTTTAAGGGAATAAACCTTGCCCGGATTAACCACCAGTTGCGTATCCCGTATCCAGGGATTGAGTTCGCGTAAAATCCGGTAGTTGATTCCCTGCTCCCTCGCCCATTGAACCAGGTTAGGAATGCTTTGGTTTATGGTTATCCGCTTAAAAGGAATGGATGGGTATAGGTCTTCTTTACGTAAAACATAACCATATCGCTGAGGATGCTCAAAAATCAGCTTGAAAGCCAGAATTCTGAACACATATCTGGAGGTCTCCGAATTCATATACATTTCATAGTAATTGGAGGTTTTTTGGATTCCTGTAATCCGATCGAAACGCCCCATTCCCCCGTTGAAGGCAGCGGCAGCTGTGGTCCAGCTTCCATATTTTTCGTAAGCTTTTTTGATAAACTTACAAAAAGCAAGGGTCGATTTTTCAAGATCATATCGCTCGTCCACCTTATCGTTTACTTCCAGTCCTAATTCCTTGGCAGTTTCCGGTAAAAACTGCCAGTAACCTGCAGCTCCAGCGGGCGACACATCATGCAAAAAACCGCTTTCCACCAGAATCAGATACTTAAAATCAGAGGGTATACCTTGTTTTTTTAGAATGGGCTCAATGACAGAAAAAAAACGATGCGCCCGCTTAAAAAGCATGATCGACTGGCTATGCCAGTATGTATTAAGAGTAAGTTCCCGGTCGAGGGCCTCCCGAACGTAAAATAGATTTAAGGGCACAGGCTCACCGGCAAACGACATTTTTTTGGGTAATGGTACTGCAACTGTTGTCATTCCCGAACGAAGGATAAAATCATCGTCACCTGGCTCGCTTATTATCTTCCAGGCCGTAAGGGACGTGATGATGACCACAACAGCCAACCCAATATAGGTGAGATATGGAAATTTCCTTTGTAATGAACCCCAAAAATTTATCCTCATGAAACTGTGTATTCTGATTTCAAAAAAACGTTGCAAAATTACACCATAATACTTTTAGCAGCCTTCAAACAATGAAAACATCCCCTCCACGCTGGGAGAGCGTGAATGGGATCTGAGAAAGAACAAGGAACCTGATGACTCTCAAACAAAGCTCACCCTGCGGGGTATTACGACAAACCCGGGGTTTCCTGCGGTGTAGCCTGTGAGGTGGTTTTAATAACGATCTCCTGCTTGTCGTTATCGAAATCTATGATGATGGTATCACCGGGCTGCAGTTTGCTGCGAATGATTTCTTCGGCCAGAGCATCCTCGATATATTTCTGAATGGCACGTTTGAGCGGACGGGCGCCAAAGTTGGGATCCCAACCTTTATCCACCAGAAAATCTTTGGCAGAGGTAGTCACCATGATTTCATACTTAAGCGTACGCACCCTTTCGTAGAGGTGCTTCATTTCGATGTCGATAATCTTGTGAATATCTTCCCGTTCGAGGTTTTCGAATATAATGATATCGTCGATACGGTTGAGAAACTCCGGAGAAAAGGTCTTTTTGAGGGCATTTTCTATCACACTGCGGGCGTGCTCGCTCTGCTGGGCTGTTTTGGCTGAAGTGGCAAATCCTACTCCCTGGCCAAACTCCTTTAACTGACGCGAACCAATATTGGACGTCATAATAATAATAGTGTTCTTAAAATCCACTTTACGACCCAGGCTGTCGGTGAGAACCCCATCGTCGAGAACCTGCAGTAGCAAGTGAAATACATCGGGATGGGCCTTTTCAATTTCGTCGAGCAGCACAATGGAATAGGGCTTACGTCTCACCTTTTCGGTCAACTGGCCACCTTCCTCGTATCCCACATAACCTGGAGGAGCTCCTATAAGTCGCGACACGGCAAATTTTTCCATGTATTCACTCATATCGATGCGGATAAGTGCATCTTCCGAATCGAAAAGGTATTTAGCCAACACCTTGGCCATATGTGTTTTACCCACCCCGGTAGGTCCCAGGAAAATGAAATTGCCGATGGGTTTATTGGGGTCTTTGAGTCCAGCCCTGTTGCGGCGTATGGCTCTCACAATCTTCCGTATAGCTTCATCCTGCCCGATAACGCTGCCCTTGAGTTCCTCTTCCATATTAAGCAGACGCTCGCTTTCGTTTTGGGCTACTTTTTGAATGGGAATTCCCGTCATCATGGCTACCTCCTCCGAGACATTTTCTTCGGTAACCATTTCGCGATGGATGCGCGATTCTTCTTCCCAACGTTTTTTAGCCCGCTCCAACTCGTTGGTAAGCTTGCGTTCGGTATCGCGGTGCATGGCAGCTTCCTCAAACTTCTGGGCATTGATAGCTGCATTTTTACGGGCCCTTACTTCTTCAATGTTTTTTTCGATGTTAAGAATTTCCTGAGGAATCCTGATGTTCTTCATGTGCACCCGGGCTCCCGCTTCATCCAGTGCATCAATGGCTTTGTCGGGCAGATAGCGGTCGGTAATATATCGCATTGTAAGATTTACGCAGGCCCGAATGGCCTCGTCGGTATATTTCACCAGGTGATGATCTTCGTATTTTTCTTTGATGTTATGAAGTATCTCTATGGTTTCTTCAGGAGTGGTAGGATCAACCATCACTTTCTGGAAGCGGCGTTCGAGGGCTCCGTCCTTTTCGATATACTGCCGGTACTCATCGAGGGTAGTAGCTCCAATCACCTGTATCTCGCCCCTGGCCAGGGCAGGCTTAAACATATTGGAGGCATCCAGGCTTCCTGAAGCATTTCCAGCGCCTACCAGGGTATGAATTTCGTCGATAAACAGAATTACATCCGGGTTTTTTTCCAGCTCGTTAAGCACGGCTTTCATTCGCTCTTCAAACTGGCCTCGATATTTGGTACCTGCTACCAGCGAACCCAGGTCGAGCGCCACTATACGCTTGTTGTATAACGATCGGGGTACCTGCCGCTTAATGATTCTTATGGCCAGACCTTCAGCAATGGCCGATTTTCCAACACCCGGTTCACCAATCAGAATAGGATTGTTTTTCTTACGGCGGCTCAATATCTGGGCAATGCGCTCCATCTCGCGCTCGCGCCCTACAATGGGATCAAGTTTTCCTTCCTCTGCAGCCCTGGTTATGTCGCGTCCGAAATTATCGAGCACAGGTGTGCGACTCTTAGGATCGGCATTTCGCTTGAGGTTCTGAAACTCCTTGTCCTCGTCGGAGTCGTCGTCGGAGTCTCCACCCCGTGAATAACCATCCTGGGGATCATTCCTACGCGACTTTCTTTTGTCATCCTTTCCCTGAATTCCGTCAAAATCATCCGGATTCGCTTCATTGGAAAACGGTCCTCCCGCTTGATTATCGTCATCAGACCGACTGATCATAGTTCTAACTTCGTTCTTAATATCGTCGTAGCCTATGTTATACTTTTCGAGCACCTTTTCTACCAAATTATCACCTACCTTCAGGATGGCCAATAATAGATGTTCAGTCCCAATGATTTCGCTTTTCATCTCTTTAGCTTCTAAATAGGTCATTTTAAGGACCCGTTCAGCTTGTTTAACGAGGCCAATATTTCGGTTTTCGGCATTGGGCAAAGGGGCTACGGGCTGAATTACAGCATTTTCGATAAACTGCCGTAAATCGGATAAATTGGCTCCCAGGTACAGCATGATTTGCACTGCCATACCTTCGCCTTCCCGTAGGATACCCAGAAAGATATGCTCCACACCTATGGTATCGCTACCCAGGCGTACAGCTTCTTCCCGACTGTATGACAAAACGTCTTTAACTCTTTGCGAAAATTTTGCTTCCATTATATTTAATTGATTCTTTCTCTTAACAATTACATCTAATCTTTTGTTCTTCAGCACTCTTTACTGAATGCATTTATACCATTTGTCCAGTCTGCAAATTTACTACCAAAGCAGCAGGTGGCAGATATTTTGCCAAAATTATAACCGGCCCATGCAATAATCATTTCATGGAAAACTAATTTATCAACAATCCCACCAAAGTTTTTCAACAAAAGGCCAACGCAAGGGGTAATTGTATTTTTCGTAAATTCGCAGTTTCCTATTGGCAGAACCAATAATCTCATTTTGAAAACGTTAAATCATTAATGGAAGAATATCAGACCAAAGTCGTTCCGGTAAATATTGAGAATCAGATGAAATCGGCCTACATCGATTATTCGATGTCGGTCATAGTTTCCAGGGCTTTACCGGATGTCAGGGACGGACTAAAACCAGTACATCGCAGAATTTTGTACGGGATGTACGATATGGGCATATTAAGCAATCGCCCATATAAGAAATCGGCTCGTATTGTTGGGGAAGTACTGGGTAAGTATCATCCCCATGGTGACTCATCGGTGTATGATGCAATGGTAAGGCTGGCTCAGGATTGGTCGTTGCGCTACCCTTTGATTGACGGGCAGGGAAACTTTGGAAGTATCGACCAGGATCCTCCTGCAGCTATGCGTTACACTGAGGCCAGGCTACACAAAATAGCCGAAGAAATGCTGGCTGACATTGAAAAAGAGACCGTTGACTTTCAAAATAACTTCGACGACTCTCTCCAGGAACCCATTGTTCTGCCAGCGAAATTACCCAATCTTTTGGTTAATGGTTCCTCAGGCATTGCCGTGGGTATGGCCACCAACATGCCCCCACACAATCTGAAGGAAGTGGTAGATGGTTGCATTGCTTATATCCACAACCGCGACATCACCATTGCCGAGCTAATGAACTACATCAAGGGACCAGATTTCCCTACGGGAGGCATCATTTATGGTTATGAGGGGGTAAAGGAAGCCTACGAAACGGGCAGAGGTCGTATCATTGTTAGAGGTACTGTAAAAATTGAGGAAGAAAATAACCACGAGCGCATCGTAGTAACCTCCATACCTTATCAGGTAAACAAGGCTGAGATGATTAAAAAAACAGCCGACCTGGTGAATGAAAAAAAGATTGAGGGCATCAGCGACATCAGAGACGAATCGGACCGCTCGGGATTGCGCATTGTATATGATCTTAAGCGGGAAGCCAATACCAATGTTGTTTTAAACCAACTCTACCAGCATACGCCTCTGCAGACCTCTTTCAACGTAAATAACATTGCGCTGGTCAATGGCCGACCCATGATCCTTACGTTGAAGGACCTCATCGTCCATTTCATCAATCACCGGCATGAGGTAGTTACGCGTCGCACCCGCTACGAGCTGAACCAGGCGGAGAAGAGGGCTCACGTGCTGGAAGGACTCCTCATAGCCCTCGACCACATCGATGAAGTCATAGCCCTCATCCGGGCATCGGCCGATACTGAAACGGCAAGGGTAGCGCTCATGGAACGCTTCGGACTCACCGATATACAGGCCAAAGCCATACTGGCCATGCGTCTCTCCACCCTTACCGGTCTTGAAAGAGAAAAGCTCCAGGCCGAGTACGAAGAGCTTAAAAGGATGATTGACTACTACAGGCAGGTTCTGGCCGACGAAGGCATGCGAATGGATATCATTAAAAAAGAGTTGCTGGAGCTTAAGGAAAAATATGGCGACGAGCCCAAAACCGAAATCGAATACCGGGCCCAGGACTTCCGCATAGAAGACACCATCGCCGACGACAGCGTGGTAGTTACCATCTCGCACCTCGGCTACATCAAGCGTACGCCACTCAGAGAATACCGCAGACAAAAACGAGGGGGACAGGGAGCCAAAGGAAGCGAAATCAGAGATGAGGACTTTGTAGAGCACCTTTTCACAGCTACCAACCACAACTATTTGTTGCTTTTCACTGAAAAGGGCAAATGCTTCTGGCTGAGGGTTTTCGAAATTCCGGAAGGAAATAAAAATTCCAAAGGAAGAGCTATTCAAAACCTCATCAACATTGACCCCGAAGATAAAATCAGAGCTTATATTAATCTGAAGAATCTGACAGACCCCGAATACATTAACAACAACTACATTATTCTTTGCACCCGTAAGGGCACCATCAAGAAGACCAGCCTGGAGGCCTATAGCCGGCCGCGGGCCAATGGTATCAATGCCATTAACATTCGTGAAGGCGACACGCTGATTGAAGCCCGCCTTACATCAGGTAATAGTGTAGTTATAATGGCTTTGCGTTCAGGAAGAGCTATCCGATTTCCCGAAGACAAGGTTCGCCCCATGGGGCGCAATGCCACGGGTGTACGTGGAGTAACCCTGGCTCATGAAAAAGACGAGGTCATCGGAATGGTATGCATCGACGATTCGGAAGAAACCATTTTGGTGGTTTCGGAAAAAGGATACGGTAAACGCACTCCCCTGGATGATTATCGCGAGACCAACCGGGGAGGTAAAGGGGTAAAAACCCTTAACATTACTCCCAAAACGGGAGAACTGGTAGCCATTAACGCCGTCAAAGAGACTGACGACTTGATGATTATCAATAAAAGCGGCATCATCATTCGTATTCCGGTTAGCGACCTTCGCGTGCAGGGACGTGCAACGCAGGGGGTAAAACTCATCAACCTGAAGGAAGGAGATGAAATTGCGGCCGTTACCCGTGTAGAACCTGATGAAGAGCCTGAAGGGGAAGACCTTCCCGAAATGAGCGACCGCATACATCCTGCTTCTGAGGACACTCCCGATGTGATGCCCGAATACGAAACCAAACCTTTTGAAGCAAACGACGAAAACACCCAAACGGAACTCAACGAAGATGAACTCTGATGTTAGGACATTGCTTCTATAGCCTGTCTCCTGGCACACCTCTGGCACGAGTATTGGATGAACCTTATGATCAATTTATATTTGCAACCTCAAAATCAACCTTAAAAAATACAATTATGAAACGCATCCTTCTTCTTTTTCTCCTGGTCGGAACTCTCACATGGGTTCAGGGTCAGACAGCCAAAAGAACCACTGCCTTCAATTATTTGAAAAACGGCAAGCTCGATAAAGCCCTCGAAAATATTGAGCCCACCCTCACCCATGAAAAGACCATGAACGAGGCCAAAACCTGGTTTTACCGCGGGAACATTTACCTGCAGATCGGGCTTTCTGACAACCCTGAATATAAAAAACTCAGCGACAATCCCTTTGGTATTGCTCTGGAAAGCTATAAAAAAGCTCTCACCCTTGAAGGAGCTAACGAATTTAAACTCGACATTCTGCAAAATATGAATGTAATTGCAGAAGGATTTTATACACAGGGAGTTAACCGGTTCAATGCTCAGGATTTTCTGGGAGCAGCCCGTGATTTTGAACAGGCAGCACTGGTTAAAAGCGAGGTGGGAGTATTCGATACTGCTGCAATTTTCAATGCCGGTTTATGCGCAGAATTTGGGCAGGACTATAATTTGGCCCTCAAAAACTACAGAGCTGTATACAATGCAGGACAACGTACGCCCCAACTTCTTGTTTCGCTGACTAATGCAGAGACTCGCGTGGGCGATACTACGGCTGCATTCAATACCATTGCTGAAGCCAGAAAACTCTATCCTCAGGATTTCAATGTATTGATAACCGAAACCAACTTATTTCTGGCAAAAAATATGACCGAAAAAGCCATAGAGAATCTAGAAATCGCTAAAAACTTCGATCAAACCAACCCCAGTTTGTTCTTTGCGGTGGGTGCCAGTTACGACCGCCTGGGCAATTTTGAAAAAGCAGAGGAGGCCTATAAAAAAGCTTTAGAGCTTAAACCTGATTACTTTGACGCCGTATATAACCTTGGAGCCCTCTATGTGAACAAAGCAGCGTCAGTGTTGGATGCCGCCAACCAGCTTCCCCTCGATAAAGAAAAAGAGTACGAAGAAATGAAAGCTCAGGCCGAAGGATTTTTAGCTAAAGCCCTCCCCTATCTCGAGAAAGCGCATGAGCTCGATCCCAAAGATCGGAATACCATGATATCACTTAAAGAAATCTATACCCGCCAGGGTAAACTTGACAAGGTTAAAGAAATAAATGAAAAACTGGGACTCTGAGATTTAATAATCGTATTACTAAAAAGGAAAGCCTCCCTCTGGGAGGTTTTCTTATTTTTACACCACCAATACATAATCGCAAATTTATGAAACGCCTGGGCTTTATCCTGCTCATTACTTTGACTCATTTGGGCTCGCTGCTTTGCCAAAACGTGATGATTAGTAATACCAATTATCCAGAGGAACCCTCCATTAAAATCAATCCCCATAACCCGGCTTACATCGTTGCAGGAGCTAATCTCAACAATTACTACTATAGCTCTGATACTGGGCGAACATGGCATCAGGGCATATTAACCTCGCCTTATGGTGTATGGGGCGATCCGGTAATTGATGTAGATACCCTGGGGCATTTCTATTTCTTTCATCTGTCGAATCCTCCCTCGGGGAACTGGATCGATCGCATCGTATGCCAGAAATCGACTGATAACGGACAAACCTGGAGTGTGGGTACTTACATGGGATTGAATGGCAGTAAAGCCCAGGACAAGCATTGGAGCGTAGTAGACAGGAAGACCAACACCATTTACGTTACCTGGACCCAGTTTGATGTTTATGGAAGCAGCAACCCTGCTGACAGTAGCATTATTCTATTCTCTAAAAGCATTGACGGAGGTCAGACCTGGGATCCAGCTCTCAGGATCAACCAAAAAGCCGGAGACTGCATCGACAGCGACAATACCGTGGAAGGGGCGGTACCAGCCGTAGGGCCTAACGGAGAAGTATATGTAGCCTGGGCGGGGCCGGCAGGCATTCGCTTCGACCGCAGCACCGACGGTGGAGCTAGCTGGCTGGACGAAGATATTTTGATAGACCCTATGCCCGGCGGCTGGGACTACGACATTCCCGGCATCAGCCGATGCAATGGCCTACCCATCACCAAATGTGACCTCAGCGGAGGGCCCTATCATGGAACCATTTACGTTAATTGGACTGATCAACGCAATGGATTAAATGATACGGATGTATGGCTTGCCAAATCTACCGATGGAGGATTTACGTGGTCGGCGCCCCGCCGCGTGAACGATGACCCACCGGGCAAACATCAGTTTTTTACTTGGATGGATGTGGACCAGACCAACGGATGGCTGTGGTTTGTCTTTTACGACAGGAGAAACTATAATGACAACCGTACAGATGTATATCTGGCCATTTCCATGGATGGAGGCGAAACTTTCATCAATCGCAAAATCAGCGAAAGCCCTTTTATCCCCAATTCCGGGATTTTCTTCGGCGACTACACCAATATCAGTGTACACAACAACATAGTCCGGCCTATATGGGCCCGTTTGCATAATGGACAGCTGAGCGTTTACACCGATATTACACCGGTGGAACAAATCCTCACCGGCACTACCGAACCATCGTCAGCAGCTGAAGCGGAACACTTTGAGGCCTACCCTAACCCAGCCAATGAAAAGTTTTACATGAGCTTCAAGATTCACGCCCCTACTCCCGTAACCCTGAAAATATTCGACAGTGCTGGACGACTAGCAGCTACACCCATAGATGGGGTTGTATATGATTATGGTAAACATATCGTTGAATTACAACCCGTCCAGTTAGGTCTCAAACCAGGAAATTACCTTTGCACCCTCCATGTTGAAGGAAAAACCATTACCCGAAAACTGACAGTGAATTAAATGATCTCTAAGCTTATCCTATAAACCAAAAGAAGATTCGCCCATCTTACAATAGTCAGGTTTTCAGGAAATGTAACCTTAGGCTTGAAAGGTCGCAGAGCTAAGTAGGTCTCATAGGCATCATAAAAATAGAGAGCCTGACCACAGCAATGCTTATTTTTGCGGCATGAAACCCTCCTACGTAAACATACGCCGCTTCACGCGGGATAAACTTAAAGAAGGCTGGAGCCGTCAGCAAATTTTCGATTACTTGATTGAAAATTCAGGAGCCCACACCCGCGCCGACTATGCACGCATGTTGCGGATTGCAAGCCTGGTAGCTCGTTTCCCTGTACAAGCTCTAAATCGGAAAATCCGCTGGATAATCATCTTTATGATTTTCAGCATGATAACTGCCATTGTGCTAAGTTGGTTCGAGCAGTTGCCTTTGGCCCGCATGTTTGGGTTACTAGAGCTCCCGTGGTATTCAGTTGCTATTTGGATTGTGGCCGCTAACTTCTTCAACCTGCTCAATCTTCTTTTGCTAGGTCCGGCCCTTAGAATGAACCGTAAGGCGTACTTCTGGCTCATGATACTCAACGGTTTTTTACTGATAAGATGGCTCTGGGCCTGGGCTCTCTCGCCCATTGCATCCCCGCCTGTACTCCTTTTGATGGCTATCATGAGAGCAAATATTGTGGGAGCTTCAGCGTTTATCTTCTTTAAATCCAATATCCGTTTCGAAATTAAAAAGGATGGTCAGAGCCTTTATAACGTTGTTTTTCGGACATAAAACCATAAAAAATTGATTCTGAGAAATTTAACAAAATGGCTATTTTACTTTACAGTGGGACTTGCCTTCCTGGTTTCCACTGGAAGTGCCCTCTTACTCCATCCATACTTTCAGCGCAAAATGGCTCAAGCCCTGGCTTCCAAACTTTCAGCCATAGCAGGAACCCCTATTCGCATCAGGGCTGCCTGGCTCTCACCCAACGGAACCCTTCATCTTAAAAATTTATTGGTAGAAGATTCCGCCGGTCTTCCGGTGATAGATGCAGCCAGGCTCAGCGTAAAACTCTCATCGCTAAGTCCGCTGGGAAACCGCCTGGTATTGGGAAATATAGAACTCGAAAATGCCAACGTTCAGGTAGTCAAATACTACGGAGATTCATCCATCAGTCTGGTAAAAATTTTAAGGAAATTCATACCACCTGATACTACACCTTTTGGTATTGGGAAAAAGCATCTGATAGTCAAGAGATTGAAGATCGAATCTAGTCATTTCACCTATCAGAATGGCAATAAATGCGGGTCGAAGCCAGAAGGCATGGATTATCATTTCATAGAAGTTTCACAAATAGAAGGGCTTATACGCAATTATCATTTTACCGGAGATTCCATGCAGTTCACCATCGACCGGTTGGCGGGAAAGGAAAGATCTGGTATAGAAATTAAGGACATGCATGCAGCTGTTGAGCTAACCCCGCGCCGGATGACTGCCAAGGGTTTATATGCACGCACCCCCTTCAGCGAGCTGGATCTGGACCTCGAGTTCACCTGCAACGACTGGATTGATTGGGAGTATTTTGTCGATCGTATGCACATGGTGGCTGAGGTAAGAAAAGGGAAGCTCAATTTACGCGACCTGGGGCCCTTTTATGCTCCACTGTACACCATGGATCAGGAAATCAGGTTTAATGGGAAGGCTGAAGGAACTGTTCCTATGCTTACGGCCAGGAACCTTAGCCTCGAAACAGGGAATGCCACCCGGTTACAGGGTAACCTCACCCTTATAGGGCTACCCGAACCAGAAGAAACTTACATGCGCATCAAGGCACGCACACTAACCATCAACTACAATGACCTTTGCACTTTCATGCTTCCCGGTGGAAAAATGCTCTGCCAAACCATCGAAGTCCCTCAACAGCTTAAAAGTTTGGGATATTTAAATGCTAAAGGAGATTTCACAGGTTTTTACAATGATTTCGTGGCCAATGCCACTTTTTCAACCGCCCTGGGTAGAATCTATACCGACCTGCGGCTCAACACCGATAGCCTGAATCGCCTTTCGTATAGCGGAAACCTCAGGAGCGAGCAGTTCTATCTGGGTAAAATTATCAATCTGCCCGATGCCATTGGCAGGATAAGTCTGAGCGGTTCGATTAACGGAAAAGGAACCGACCCCAAAACCCTTAGTGCAGAGCTCAATCTTAAAGTACCTGCCATTGAAATAGGTGGATATACTTATACCCAAAGTTCCATCAGCGGAATGATTCAGGACGCCACCTTTAGCGGTCAGCTTAGCGTTAAGGATCCGAATCTGAAATTAGATTTCGACGGGAGCATCGACTTCAGCAAACCACTTATGGAATTTAATTTTGATGCTACCGTAGAGCATGCTTACCTACAACGTTTGAAGCTGATCGACAGAAACGATTCGCTTTGCCATCTGAGTATGTCGGTCAATGCTAATTTTCTCGCAAGCAACCTATTCGACCTCGAGGGTTACTTGTCCATTTCTAAACTAAAATATACCGAGAAAGGCACTGACTATTTTCCCGGGAAAGTGATACTGACCACCTTAGCTCAACCCGATGGTACTCGTACGCTAAGTCTGCTTTCGGGCATGGTCGATGCAGATATTAAAGGGCGTTATACCCTTGCCACCCTGGGCCCTTCGCTCAATACTTTCCTTGAAAACTTCATCGTTGCATTCCGGAATAAAGGGGAACTCAGCCCAGTACCCAGCGATCAAGATTTTGATTATTCATTGAAAATCAAAAATTTAGATATCCTTTCCGACCTGTTCTTTCCATGGCTCCGCATATCCGACAATGCAAGCATAGGTGGCCATTTCGATGCTCAGCAAAACTCTTTGAATCTAAAAGCAAGAGCCGATACTATCTCCATCTACGGTTTGAAACTCAAAAAATTCTACATCGACGGCCAGACACATAATCACAAATTGGGAATACAAACCGGTAGTGCAGAGGTATTGCTATGGCCTAGCCAAAGCCAAGCCGAGGTTTATCGCGTGGATAGTCTGGCGCTGGGTCTCGAGTTACATACCGACTCCCTGCACTATCTACTTACCTGGGGCAAGAAAAAGGAACCAGCCTATTCTGGACTGATAAAAGGCTTCGGTTCTTTTTCCGATTATCCCTTGATGAATTTTTCCATAAACCAGGGTGCATTCCGCATAGCAGACTCGCTCTATCGTATTCTTCCAGGCAACGCTATTCTGCTTAAACCAGGAAATATAACCGAAGTCAAGGCATTTGAAATAAACGGGAGCAGCGAGCGTCTCGCAGTAGATGGCATACTCAGCCCCGACTCTACACATACGCTAACTGCCCACTTTGAACAGGTGGACCTGAGTCACTTAAATTTCCTGCTGAGTTCTGTTAACTCACAACTTTCAGGAAAATTAAATGGGAAGCTTGTGGTAAGGAACTTCCGCGGCAAACCATTTATAGAGTCGAAACTTACAGCTTCGGATATCACCTTTAATAGCAACCACTTCGGAGACCTCAGGATGGACAACCAATACATTGCTGCTGAGGAAGAACTAAAAATCGACGCCGAGGCCCTTTATATCGACAAAAAAGCCAACTACAAGCCCATAGCACTGAAAGGCAGCTACTTCCCTTTCCGAAAGGAAAACAATTTCGATCTGAAGCTTTCTACAGAGAATTTCAATCTCAACGCCCTACAACCTGCCATCCGGGAAGTTTTCCCCATGCTACGAGGCTCCTTGAGCACCAACCTGCAACTCAAGGGCAGTCCTTCGAAACCCGAATTATCTGGAGTCGTTCGCCTAATTCGTACAGAGTTTAGGGTGGCATTTATTAATACTTCGTACTCACTCACCGATGAAATTCGTATTACCCCCACGGCTTTTCTCATCAACAATCTGGCAATTAACGATTCTCTGGGAAATAGGGCAATTTGCCAGGGACGTATTGAGCACAGGTTCTTGCGTGATTTCACCTTCGACTTAAAAATCAAACCGGAAAAATTCCTGATATTTAACAACGACCCTCTTCAGAATCCACTTTTTAGCGGCTCGGGTTTCGTGAGTGGACTCATAGGTATAGCAGGACCTCTACGCAATCTCAGCGTAAACATAGCTGCTACAACTGAACGCGGCACCGATGTATACTTACCCCTGGCTTCCACCGTCGATGTGCAGCAGGCAGAGTTTATTAGTTTCAGGCAGCCTGAGGAAAGCGTTGCCGAAAAAAAACAAAATAAGAATACCGTTGATTTAAAAGGATTCACACTGGTCGCTGACCTCAATCTAACCCCTCAGGCACGGCTAAGAATTAGCCTTCCCCAAAATGCAGGGACCATTGAAAGTCAGGGCGAAGGAAATATAAGTCTTGGGATAAGCAATCGTGGAGATCTTTCTCTAACAGGCGATTATAATATTCAATCGGGGACTTTTCTTTTCAATCTGCAAAACATACTTAGCCGCGTTCTCGAAATAGAAAAAGGCAGCCGTATCCACTTTCCCGGCAATCCCATGGATGCCGAAATAGACCTGAGCGCCTCTTTTACCACGCGAACTACCCTCACTGGCCTGGGCCTCGACCTCGACAGCAGCATCACCAGCATCAGAATGCCGGTAAAAACGATTATACGTCTTCGAAACAAATTGCTCGATCCGCGCATCAGTTTCTCAATCATGTTTCCTAAAATCGATGAAGACATCCGCCGAATGGTATATACCCGCCTCGATACTACCAACGAAGTGGTTATGACCCAGCAATTTGTATCGCTGCTTGTAGTTAATAGCTTCAGTTTTACGGTTACCAACAAATCGTTGAGCAACAGCATTGGTATCTCGTCTTTTCAGATGATTTCTAACCAGATCAGCAATTTGCTTTCGCAGGTAAGCCGCGACCTGGATATAGGTATCAACTATCGTCCGGGCGATGCTATTTCGGCTCAGGAACTGGAATTAGCTCTTCGCACACAATTGTTCGACGAAAGGGTCATCATTGACGGGAGCCTTGGCATGATCGGAGACCCTTCACGACAGCAAACCAGCAACTTCGTGGGCGACATCAATGTTGAAGTGAAGCTCACAGCCGATGGCAAAATCCGCATGAAGGCCTTTAACCGGTCAAACAACATGGAATTGCTGACAGTCTCGGCCCCCTACACCCAGGGCATAGGACTGTCCTATCGTAAGGATTTTGACTCACTTTCGGAACTTTTTCGGCGTAAACGTAAAATCATGCAGAGCCAGGAGGCGTTAAAGCCAGAAGAAACTGATGCACAAAGTGTTCAGACCGATAAAATGTAAAGAATCATTTCGCGGGTTATTTCTCCCGCAGGAGTAGTCTGGTTATCCACCCCTTTCGCCCGCAAGTCGTAGTAGTTTATTCGACGCAATACCCGGCTACATTTATCGGGTGGATAGTTTCGAGCCGCCGCCAGATAGTCTCGCAGAAAAAAACGATTGATTCCTAGCGCCGATGCTGCACTGGATTCATCTTTTGATGGCAACATGTGATAGAGCCATACCTTATAAAATAATGGGAAAAGAGTGGCAGCCACCCTCACGGGATGATATTCCTTGGGATCATCAGCATAACGCAGCGCAATACGTGATGCCATGGCCTTGTTTTTATAGGCCAGATGCCTGAAAAGTTCGTAAATGGTATATTCCTTACTTATCCCGATGAATTCTTCAATATGTTCCGTGCGAATAGTAGTACCTTCAGGGAGATTTAAAAATAGCTTGGAGCACTCATTGACAATTACTTCAATTTCATTACCAGTGTATTCAGCCAGCATCTGGGCCGCTTCTTCGTCAATCCGGTATTTATGCGCTGCCAAATAATTTTTAATCCAGTCGGGAATCTCACTCTCGTATAATTTTTTAAATTCGGCCTCGACAATATTTTTTTTAGCCTGAGCGCTAAGCCTTTTGAGGTGTTTGTTTTTTTCTGATTTGCTGGCAAGAACCAAAATGGTAGAGGGGGTAGGCTTTTCAAGATATTTCTGAAGACTGTCGTCCTCATCGGTGCGCAGGTGTTGTGCCTCTCGCACAACGACTACGTTATGACTGGCTCCTACCGGATAGCGCCGGGCTGCATCCACCACCTTGCCAATCTGCGTGTCGAGGCCGTAAAGTACGGTGAGATTGAAATCTTTCTCGTGCTCCTGCAATACGTTATGCTGAATGTAATCGGTAATGGCATCGATAAAAAAAGGCTCGGTACCATAGAGATAATACACCGGTTTAAAAATCCTGTTTTTCAGGTCTTGAATAATATGGAGATAAGGATTGGCCATGAAGAGAAAATTAATCCTGGTCGAAGATGAGATGTTTTACAGTAAGTCCGTTATTAATGAGCTGGCGCAAAGAGTCGATGCCGATGCGTACATGCATTTCGGTGAACTGGCGCGAAACCTCCCGGTCTTTCTCTTCGGTTTTTACCCCATCGGGAATCATAGGCTGGTCGGAAACAAGCAAGAGGGCGCCTGTGGGAATATGGTTGGCGAAACCGGTTACAAACAAGGTAGCTGTTTCCATATCGATAGCCATGCAACGGGTTTTGCGCAAAAATTCTTTAAACTCTTCGTCGTATTCCCAAACCCGACGGTTGGTGGTGTACACAGTTCCCGTCCAATAATCGCGTCCATAATCGCGTATGGTGGTAGAAATAGCCTTTTGTAGGGCAAAAGCGGGTAGGGCCGGTACCATTTCGGGCATGTAATCGTTTGAGGTACCCTCGCCCCTGATGGCCGCAATGGGAAGAATGAGGTCGCCCAGATGGTTCTTCTTTTTCAATCCCCCGCACTTTCCCAGGAAAAGGACCGCCTTGGGAGCTACCGCACTCAAAAGGTCCATGATAGTGGCAGCATTGGCGCTCCCCATTCCAAAGTTAATCATGGTAATATCACCAGCAGTAGCTGCAGGCATAGTGCGGTCCTGGCCTTTTATTTCCGCATTCATAATCTGCGCAAACCTAACCAGATAATCTTTGAAATTGGTCAGCAGAATATATTTCCCAAACTCTTCTAAGGCCATGCCGGTATAACGGGGCAGCCAATTGCTTACGATTTCCTGTTTGGTTCTCATCTTCCTTGCTTTAGTTTACTTCAAGACCCAGCCTTTCAGGTAATAACCTGAAGAGGCAAATATTTAAGCTTTGTTGCAAAAATAGATTTTTTAACCGTTGCCTGCCTTTTTTGGGAGAGAGGATACTATTACGCAACCTTCAGTCGGTTGAGATTGACAATAGCAAAAATCATGAGGGTGGCCGATACCCACTGCACGGGAGTTAGTACACTGCCGTTGAAAAGGTAATCGAAAAAAATTGCCGAAATCGGGAAAAAGAGTTCGCAGACGGTGGCCACCGAAGCTTTCACCCGTTTCAAACCAAAATAATACAGAAAAATGGCACCCGAACCTGTAGTCAGTCCTATAATTATGAATATCAGCCAGTTCAAAGGAGTAGCAACTGTCCATTGATTTATCTTGCCTGAAACGAGTACAACCGGAAGCATAATCGCTGCGGTTAGACCATATCGGAGATAGGTAGCGGTTGGAAAACTTACATGAGCCAGGGCCCGCTTGCTAAACACCGTGCTACTGCCAAAAGAAAAGGCAGCTAACAGTGAGAACAGGGCAGCGTGGAGATAATTTTTTCCCCCTTCTACATGAGGTAGGCTCCAGCCAAAAGTGAGAAAATAACCTGCAGCAATGGCAAGGGCGGCCCAGAAATAAAAAGCAGGTCTCAGCCTTTCACGCAGCAATAAGGTAGCCAGGGCAATGGCAAAAACTGGTTGTAGCTTTTGCAGTAAAACCACAATGGTAAGTTTCTTAAAATTAACCAAAAACAAGGCCTTAACAATGGCCATCGTTCCTATAGCACCTCCCATCAAAGCCACTAAAGCCAACGATAACCACTCCGCCCATCCGATTCCTCTGATAATACGGTATTTACGGGGTAAAAAGACAGACATCAGTAAAAAGGGAAGCAAGTGGAGAACTAAAACGACGAAAGTCACGTCGAGATTGAAAAGCCTGGGCGTTAGCACAATCCCATCGAGGCCCCATAAAATAGCCGCAAAACTTATGGCTATAGCCCCCCAAACCCCTTGCCGATACAGATTTTCTGATATTTTTTCCATACAGCGTGCAAAATTACGGCTTTATGCTGTATCTTTGGAAGAGAGGAAAGGAGGAACCATGAAAACCCTGAAGCCTGCCCTTTTTTATGAAAACACAGAGGAAACCACTCTACGTTGTTTGTTATGCCCGCATCAGTGCCTTTTAAAAGACGGACAAACGGGTATCTGCCAGGCCCGGATTAATAACGATGGAATTTTATACTCCCTCAACTTTGGCATTATTACAGCCCAGGCTCTTGACCCCATAGAGAAAAAGCCACTTTATCATTTTCACCCCGGACAAAAAATTTTCAGTATCGGATCTTTGGGCTGCAATTTGTCATGTAAATTTTGTCAGAATCATGAAATTTCTCAACAGGGCATAGAAGCTTTCGGACATCTGGAGCCCCAGATGCCTTGCGAAATCGTGGAAAAAGCGTCCCGGGTAGAAGGCAACATCGGTATTGCCTACACTTACAATGAGCCCATTGTATCTATTGAGTTTGTTCTTGAAACTGCTCATCTGGCCAAACGCCGGGGATTGCACAATGTGATGGTAAGTAACGGATATATTAGCCCTTCTCCCCTCCAGAGATTGTTACCCCTTATCGATGCCTGGAACATTGACTTAAAGGCCTTTAATGATGATTTTTACAAACGACTGACCGGGGCAAGGCTTCAGCCCGTACTCGAAACTTTGAAAAAAATAAAAAAAGCTGGTAATCATCTGGAAATAACTTATCTGATTATCCCTGGTGAAAACGACCATGAAGACGATTTTCACCAAATGGTTTCCTGGCTGAAAGAAGAACTTGGTGCCAATACCATCCTGCACCTTACTCGTTATTTTCCTCAGCATAAGCACCATACCCCTCCCACCCCACCCGATACTCTTCAGAACTTTTATCATATAGCCCGGCAATATCTGCATTGGGTTTATCTGGGAAACATCCAGATGAGTCTGGGGAACGAATCCCATTGTCCTAAATGTGGCTCCCTTTTGGTTCATAGAAGTGGATATTTCACCCACATAGCAGAACTCGACAAAGACGGCCACTGTAAGGTTTGCGGAGAAGAACTTCCGTTTATTCTTTAAGTATGAGTAACGTTTATCCCGCATAAGGCCCAGCCCCATCTGTCTGCATGCTTAATTTCGCATTTTAATTTTCATGTATGAAAAAACTCCTTCTGTTATTCCTTATTTTCCAAGTTCTTTTACTTCCGGCCCAGACGGTCAACGATTATTATTCGGTTCAGACTCTGCGCACTGAAAACCGGATTTACCTGCCCAATATAAAAACCCCCTTACTATATCCAGCAGGAGACCCAATGGGTATACCCATGCTACCCCTGGGAAGCGACAAACAATTATTGTTGCAGTTCGACGACCTCGACGGAACCTATAAAACCTGGCAATACACCTTCATTCATTGCGATGCCACGTGGAATCCCTCGCCCCTTAGGCCCAATGAATATCTGGAAGGTTTCACCAACGACGAAATCCGCAATTATGCTTTCTCCTTTAATACCACCACCCCATACATCCACTATTCAGTTGCCTTTCCCAACGATTACATCCGATTCACTCGGTCAGGCAACTATTTGCTGGTGGTCTACGAACAGACACCCGATAAACCTGCCCTCACCCTTCGCCTTTTGATTTATGAAGACAAGGTGAAAATAGGTGACCTGAGGATTGGAAGGGCCTCTTTGCCTGCCTACATGAACCAATATCAGGAAGTAGATTTCACGCTTTATCCGGGAAAGTATCTTATTATCAACCCTGACCGCGATTTGAAAGTAGTCATCATGCAAAACAATCGCTGGGACAATGCCTTGATATTAAGCAAACCGCGCAATATCACCCCCGACGCACTGAGTTATGATTACGAGGAGGAAAACCTGTTTCCGGCTGGCAATCAATACAGACCCATTGATATTAAAAGCCTGCGCTACAGAAGTGAAAGGATAGCCGACATTCGCTACCTGAGCGATGGGTATCATGTTTATTTACAACCCGATAATCCCAGAGTTTTTAGGCCGTATATAAGCGAACCTGATATCAACGGACGCTTTTATATACATACCGAAGACATGAATAATTCAGAAACTGAAGCCGACTATGCCTGGGTACATTTCCGCTTGCCTTACGATTATCCACTGGCCGGAGGCAGCCTTTTTATCATGGGTGCCCTGGCAGGAAACAGCATCAATCCTCTGACACAGTTGACTTACAACTACGAAGAAAAATGTTACCAAGCCACGTTACAGTTGAAGCAGGGCTTTTACAATTACCTGTATGTATTTGCCAACAATCTCAGCTCTAAGGGCGACCCCGGGGTAATAGAGGGGAATAAGTGGGAAACTTCCAACGAATATCTGTTGCTGGTTTACCACCGGGAGTTGGGCGATGTAACCGACAAACTGGTGGGATGGATCCTATGGGGAGGTGAAGTTTCGCTGCGCAAACCTTAATTCTTAAAAAACAGCTAACTTTGCCCTAAACCCTGGGGCCATGAAAAAAGGCAAAAACGACATTATAGTGCTGGGAGCCGGCAATGTGGCACACGCGCTCAGCAAAGAACTCAGCAACAAAGGATTTAACATAAGAGGGGTATATAGCCGCACCACCAAATCGGCCCGGGCATTGGCCAAGTACTTTTCTTGTGAGGTATACGCGGATCCGGCTCTCATTCCGGCGGATGCAAGCTATTACCTGATCAGCGTGACCGATGAAGCCCTTCCTGAGGTAGTGGCCCGTATGCCCGAAACTGAAGGAATAGTCATGCATACTGCTGGTTCCATTCCTCTCAGCGTTTTGAGCCGTTTCAAAAAATATGGAGTTTTGTATCCTCTACAAACCCTCTCCAAAAATCGCGAGACCGATTTTTCCATCGTCCCGCTCTGCATTGAGGCCTCCGACAAATTAACCCTTAAGGAAATCAAAAAAATTGCATTT
Source organism: Bacteroidales bacterium (assembly GCA_049969475.1). Lineage (GTDB taxonomy): Bacteria > Bacteroidota > Bacteroidia > Bacteroidales > TTA-H9 > UBA2030. The sequence continues at coordinate 57,800 of JBMFOU010000011.1, forward strand.
TCCATGTCGGAAACTGTCGTGGAGATTTCATCCGAGCAACGAAAAATATTGCACGTAGCCGCCGTTTTTGCCTGCAATTTCAGCAACTACATGTTCATAGCTGCCCACGATATTTTAAAACGAGCCGGCATGGATTTTAAAATACTGCTGCCCCTGATCATCGAAACTGTTGAAAAACTGATGTTGATGGAACCCCGCCAGGCACAGACAGGCCCCGCCATTAGGGGAGATAAAACGGTAATGCACGAACATCAACTATTATTAAAGGAAATGCCTCAGTATCAGAAACTTTATAAAACCTTATCTGCGGCAATTGCCGAAACCCTTTCTCATTCCTAAATCCAGGTGAATGATGACTCTTAATTACAAAGAATTACTTCACGACATACATACTTTTATCTTCGACTACGATGGAGTTCTCACTACGGGCGAAGTTTTTATTTTGCCCAATGGAGAGGCCCTGCGAGGGGGGTATGTTAAAGATGGATATGCTCTTCAGCATGCATTAAAAAACGGCTATCGCATAGCCATCATAAGTGGTGGCAAAAGCGACTCTATGATACATCGGCTCAACATGCTGAAGATAAAAGATTATTTCCTGGGGGTATCAGATAAACTGGCTACATTCAGGGAATACATTGCTAAAGAAGGAATAAACCCCCGCCATGTGCTCTATATGGGCGACGACATACCCGACTACGAAGTAATGAAAGAAGTAGGGGTACCTTGTTGTCCGTCCGATGCTGCAGAAGAAATTAAAGCCATCTCAGTGTATATCTCCCACCGCGAAGGGGGCAAAGGTTGTGTGCGCGATATTATAGAACAGGTGCTCCGCCTTCATGGTAAATGGATGAACGGCAATGCATTTTATTGGTAGCCCGCATGATTAAAATCAAGTTAGAAAATATTCTCCGCAGGTCTTTGCGAAACCTGCCTGCCTATTTCAGGCTGGTACGATGGAAAAATTTGCTCCTGCTTGCCTTTTCCCTTGCCGTAGTAAGGTATGGCATCATCTTGCGTTTTGTTGACGAATCGCCCAACATGCAAAATATAAGTCATGGGGTATTCCTGCTCATGGCATTGGCAACGCTGTTTATTGCTGCTGCCGGCTACATCATCAACGATTTTTACGATTTGAAAATTGACCTTCTTAATAAACCCTCCCGGATGATACTGGGCAGAATGATGAGCACCACCCGAGGAATTATTTTATACATTTTGCTGAATGGAGCGGGGCTGGCTGCAGGACTGGGTGCAGCCCTCAAAGCCGGGCAACCCTCCTTGTTTTTATTATTCTTATTTACCGCCTCCCTGTTGTGGTATTATTCGGTTTTTTTAAAGAGAAACCTCCTGTGGGGAAATCTTACTGTTGCCTTTCTTGCAGCCCTGGCAGTAATTATGCCTCTGGCCTTCGAATTTTACCTATTACTGGAAAATCCTGATGAATGGGCCCGGCTTTTCAGGTCATTCCGTCTGGCTATCCGCTTCACCCTGGCCCTGGCTGTCTTTGCGTTTCTCCTAACACTCATTCGTGAGATTCTTAAAGATGTGGAAGACATGAAAGGCGATGCTGCCGAAAATTGTCGCACCCTGCCCCTCGTGCTGGGCTGGCCCCGAACCCGTGATATTTTATCAGCGCTCATTTTACTAACCATCATTTTACTGGGAATAGCCCAGTATTACCTAAGCCAGAGCGCATTTCGCTGGGCATTTTTCTGGTACTTTGTCCCTCAATTCTTACTTATTCATCTTTTCTCACGTTTGCCAGAACAACCCGTCGCTGAACGCATAGCCACTGCTACCCGTATTGCCAAGGCTATAATGCTCGTTGGGGTTGCTGGCATCATTTTTCTTTTTCCCTAATCTATTGATCAGATGTTAGATTTATACCTGAAAGAAATGCTCCTCAGGAAGTTTCTCCGCTTTGCTGCGGTAGGATTTTCAGGACTTATAGTAGATTATGGGGTCACAGCTTTTTTCAAGGAAATAATTCGTATTCCCAAATTTCTGGCCAATGCACTGGGGTTCACTCTGGCTGCGACCTCCAATTATTATCTCAACCGCCTGTGGACTTTTCAAAGCCAAAATCCTGAAATTCTGGTCGAGTTTTCACATTTTCTGCTCATTTCCATCATAGGCCTTGCAATTAATACTCTGATTTTGTGGATTATAATTAAAAAATGGGATTTTAATTTTTATCTATCCAAAGCCTTTGCCATTGCAGTGGTCACCTTGTGGAATTTCTCGGCTAATGCGGCCTTTACCTTTCACTCCCTCGCTACTTAAGCCAGAGGGTAAAATTATCCCAAGGCTTTATCTTATTTTTGCACGGCATTAAACACTGCTGGATTGAAGAAAATTCATCTGATGGTACTTCGGGCCTACCTCGGGCCACTGATTCTCACATTTTTCATCGCACTTTTTGTGCTGCTCATGCAATTTGTATGGAAATATGTGGACGACCTGGTAGGCAAAGGCCTGGAATGGTATCACATCGCGCAATTAATGTTTTACGCTTCCTCCACCTTCGTCCCTCTGGCCTTGCCCCTTGCTATCCTCCTATCTTCCATCATGACCTTTGGAAATCTGGGCGAAAACTATGAACTGGTAGCCATGAAATCAGCCGGCATCAGTCTGGGCAAAGCTATGATGCCCCTCATCATCCTCTCTGTACTTATCAGTATAGGGGCTTTTTTCTTCAATAATGGGGTGCTTCCCGTAGCCAATCTCAAGTTCAAATCGCTACTCTACGACATTCGCAAACAAAAACTGGCCATAAATATTCAACCAGGGATTTTTTACAACGGAATTGACAATTACGTCATAAGGGTAGACGCCAAAAACGACGAAACGAATACCCTTTACGGTGTCATGGTATACGACCACACCGACCAGATGGGTAACATGAAACTTTCTACGGCCGGCAAGGGACATATGTACCTGACACCCGACGAAAAATTTCTCATTTTTACCCTTTTTAAGGGCGAAAACTACGCAGAGCAGTTCAGCGAACGTAACTATCGCAACCGAAGGCAGTTTCAAATCATCAGTTACGAAGAAAACCGCAGGAAATTCGACCTATATGGTTTCGGTCTTCAACGTACTAACGAAGACCTCTTTCGTTCGAATTATCAGATGATGAATATCAAGCAGCTTAACTATGCCATTGATTCACTAAGCAAAGACTTTGAAAGCCGGGTCAATGAATTGAGCCGTTCGGTTACTGGAAGGTTTGCTTTTTTTCAGCTTGTGGATACATCCCACCGGGTACCCGATTCCCTAAAACCTACTGACTCGTTCTTAGCACATTTCAAACCGGCCACGCGCAAACGGGTGCTGGAGACCGCACTCCAGAATTTACGGAGCAATAAAGAGTTTGTGGTCAACAATTCCAACGAATTAAAGGTACGCACCACCACACTAAACCGGCACAAGGTAGTGTGGCACCAGAAGTTCACCTTATCGGTGGCTTGCTTACTGTTTTTCTTTATCGGTGCTCCGCTGGGCGCCATTGTGCGCAAAGGAGGTCTGGGATTGCCCGTGGTCATGTCGTCATTCATTTTCGTGCTTTTTCACATCATTTCCATCACAGGAGAGAAATACGCGGTGTCGGGTGCGGCCGAAGTGGCTCCTGCTATCTGGGTTGCTCCTTCCATTCTCCTTCCTGTAGGTTTATGGCTCTCGTGGAAAGCCATCACCGATAGTCCTATCCTCGACATGGATACTTATGCCCGATTTTTCAACCTTTTTATTCCAAAAAAATTCAGGTTTAAGGTGGCAGAAGCCGCTAATGAGTAGATCATTGCTAGAATCGATATATCTGAGATGAATATTCTCTTCTTATGCAACAAACCTCCCTACCCCGCCCGGGAAGGGGGCCCTATTGCCATGAATATGCTTATAGAAGGGCTGGTTGAGCAAGGTCATACGGTAAAAGTGCTCACAGTAAGTTCCTACAAGTATCCTTTTCAGCCCAACTCTGTTCCTGTGGAATATCTTGAATCTACCCTCATCGAGGCCGTAGAGGTTGACTTGCATGTGAAACCCATCCCTGCTTTCCTCAATCTTTTTACGCGCAAGTCATACCATGTGGAACGCTTTATCAACAAGGCTTTTCGCCGCCGGCTGGCCCGCATTCTCAGCGAACAGGAGTTCGATATCGTGCAACTCGAAACGGTATTCATGGCACCTTATATTCCCGTTATTCGCAAGCATTCCCGTGCCAAAATCGTGCTCAGAGCGCACAACATCGAGCATCTCATCTGGAAACGCATTTACGACAATGCTCACTGGGGACCCAAGAAAGCTTATCTGGGCCATTTGTGGAAGACACTTAGAAATTTTGAACTCGAGACCCTGAAAAGAGTGGATGGAATTGCAGCCATCACCAGGAAAGATGCTGCTTTTTTTCGCCAACATGCAGGTCAGGTACCGGTAATCGACGTTTCTTTTGGAGTAGACCTGGCCGCTTTTCCTTATCCCAGCGAAGACACTCCCGAGCCCCATTCGCTTTTTCATATCGGAAGCATGGACTGGATTCCGAATCAGGAAGGAATACGATGGTTTTTGGAGGAGATATGGCCCCTGGTCAATCAGCAAAAACCTATCCTAAAGCTTTATCTGGCGGGTCGCAATATGCCTACCTGGCTCCTTAACGGATTCTGGCCTAATGTGGCCGTAATTGGAGAGGTACCTGATGCACACCAATTTATGATTTCTAAAGAAATCATGGTGGTGCCCTTGCTGGCAGGAAGCGGTATACGCATCAAAATCATTGAAGCCATGGCCCATGGAAAACCCGTGGTTACTACCTCTGTGGGTGCCGAAGGAATAGAATACACCCATGGAGAAAACCTGCTCATTGCCGACACGGCTGAAGAATTTGCTGAGGCTATTCTGCGTTGTTATTCCGAACCTGGCCTGTTGAAAAAACTGAGTCAGAACGCCCGTTTGCTGGTTGAAAAAGAGCACAACCGGCCCAAACTTATTGCAGAACTCATAGGTTTCTATCATCAATTAATGGGGCTGAGCTAATCTTTCTTGGGCGTATGGATATTCCCCTGTATTTTTGCCCATCAGCAATAAGCAGGCTAATTATTTTTCAAAGAATAAAACAATTTACCCATGCAAAAACTTCTGGTGGTACTGCCCCGGGCTCCCTGGCCGCTCGAGAAGGGCGACAAACTAAGGGCTTTCCACCAGCTGCGTTGTCTCTCCCGGCATTTTCAAATCTACTTGGTTGCGCTCTGTGAGGGGAAGCCCCATCCTGAGGCCTGGCATCAACTGAAACCATTTTGTGCAGAGGTGCATATCATAAGCCTTTCCTGGCCTCGCCGTATCCTTGGTATGATTACGGCACTTTTGCGGGGTTGGCCGTTGCAGACCGGCTATTTTTACCATCCAAAGGCCCTCCGTAAAATAAAATCTATCCAGAGAAGCCATCAACCAGATTATGCTTATTTTCAGCTGGCCCGCACTGGCCCTTATGCTCGCAAACTTTCAATTCCCCTTATCATCGATTTTCAGGATACTTTTTCAGAGGGTATCCACCGGCGAAAAGAAAAAGCCCGTGTGTGGCTGAAGCCTTTCCTTTCTTTCGAATACCAAAGGCTCAAGCACTACGAAACCACCTTGCTCGATAGTTTCACCGAGGCTACCCTGATTTCTGAACCCGATAGGGACCTTTTTCCACATCCCCAGCGCCAACGCATCCATATTATTCCCAATGGAGTGGACTTTGAATACTTTAAACCAGATTTCTCCATTGCAAAAGAACCCTGGATTCTGTTTACCGGCAACATGAACTATCCACCCAATGTGGATGCTGCCCGCTTCCTGGCTACCGAGATAATGCCCAGGGTGTGGGAAATAAAACCGGAAGTAAAACTTATACTAGCTGGTGCCACACCTCATCCGACCGTCAGGGCATTGGAAGGAGAAAAGATACTTGTGACGGGTTGGGTAAACGATATGCGCGAATATTACCTGAAAGCGAGTGTATTTATAGCCCCCATGCGTATGGGAACCGGACTTCAGAATAAATTGCTTGAAGCCATGGCCATGCAATTACCCTGCATCACATCCCCATTGGCCAACCAGGCACTGAAAGCTACCCCCTACCATGAAATACTCATAGGAAACAGTCCTGTGGAATATGCTGAACATATCCTTTGCCTTTTGGAGGATGGGGCATTTGCAAAGCAATTGGCCTTTCAGGGATTTTCATTTGTAAGGCAACACTATTCGTGGGAAAAAGCTACAGATAAATTGGTGGAAATTATTAGGAAAACAGCTCCTTAAGCCTCTTGTAGCATAGGGTTTGTTTTGCTACCTTAGCCTCAGTATTTATTGCATGGATTTCCTCTACGAAATAGCATTGACCCTGGTTCCCGGAGTGGGTGATGTGTTGGCGCGCAGGCTTATTAACCATTGCGGCAGCGCTGAAGCGGTTTTTAAAGAGAAGAAACACCACCTGATGCAGATTCAGGGGGTAGGCGAATATGTTACCAATAAAATACTCAAAAACAATTATTTAGATAGGGCAGCACGCGAGCTTGAGTTTGTTGGTAAATACAAAATTCAGATTCTATATTATCAGCATGCAGATTACCCTGCTCGTCTGCGGCATTGTGCTGATGCTCCAATTCTCTTGTATTATAAAGGGAATACCCCATTAAATCCACGTTATTGCCTAAGCATTGTAGGCACCCGCAGAGCCACCGATTACGGCAGGGACTACATTCAGAATTTAATGGAATATCTTCGCAATTACGAGGTACTGATTGTAAGCGGGTTAGCCTTTGGTATAGATACTGCAGCCCATAAGGCTGCGCTCGATGTAGGTCTTCCAACGGTAGCCGTGCTTGGACATGGACTCGACCGCATTTACCCATCGCAGAACCGGGCGTTGGCCAAGCGTATGGTGGAAAACGGAGGATTAATGAGCGATTTTCCGTCAGGTACGGGTCCCGACCGCGAGAACTTTCCCAAAAGAAACCGTATCATTGCCGGAATGGCTGATGCAACCCTGGTCATTGAGACCGGTATGCGCGGTGGCTCTCTAATTACCGCCGATATTGCTAATTCATACAACCGCGATGTGTTTGCCCTTCCAGGACGCGTGGGTGATCCACTCTCGGAAGGCTGCAACTGGCTAATCCGTACCAACCGGGCTGCACTGCTCGATACTCCGGAGAACCTTGTGCAAGAACTGGGTTGGGCCTCGCCTGAAAACAAACCCAGCCAAACACAGAAGAAATTATTTGTTGAGCTGAATCCTGAGGAGACCCGCATTGTGGAGATCCTGCAACAACAGGGCTCTGCTTCTATCGACCGAATTTGCATCGATTCACAGCTACCAGCTACCCGCGTAGCCGCAGCGCTCCTCAATCTCGAACTCAACGGCCTGCTGCGTTGCCTTCCAGGCAAAATCTATAAACTCACATGAAGGTCTGGACCCGCTGTATTTCTGACCATTCACTGAATAATGATTTGATTTTCAGTGGTGAAACTAAAGACAGGGTCTGGACCCGCTGTATTTCTAGCAATTCACTGAATTTATAAAGGCCTCCATCAGCGAATTGTTCACCCACAACCCGCCTTATCCCGAATAGAAATCGCAATCGGTCACTGAGCTGGTTCTCCTTCGATAATTTTATCACCAGCATGAGAATCCTTCTGGCAGCTTTCACTTCCTAAAAAAAGGCTACTTCCTCGAATTTTATTAAAATTGCTTAAAATTCGCGATAGAACATCAAGCCTTACCTCAAGTACTGCTTTACCATGGTTTAATCCAGAGCTTTCACCCCGACGCCATTTTTTATAACTTTGTATCCGACCAAATCCCTCATGCAATGAAAAAACTGATTAACCTGTTATTCATTCTGGTTTTATTTTTTCATGCTGCACCATTGGCTGCTCAATGCACACCCGACCCTTACATTACAAAGCCGGGTATTTACCCCGATAGTGCAACAGGTTTTCCTCCTGCTGTGGCCACCTATCCTTACAATCTAACCATCACGGTGGTAGTTCCTGCCGACACGTTAATACCTCCCCTTCCCCTCCTTCCCATCGATTCCATAGGAGTTACAGGCGTTGAGGGACTTCCCGAAGGGTTTCAGTTCCTGCCAAGCCGCCCCTCGGGATTCTGGCCAGGAGGTAGCAAGGGTTGCGCCCTTATCGCCGGCACCCCCTCAAAAAGTCAGGTGGGGACTTACCCGCTCACATTCCACGTTGTAGGTTACATTGCTAACCTTCCCTTTCCCTACGATATAACGTTCTATAGTATTAAAATTCTGGATTCCAGCAACTACGGCATTGAAGACGCTTCAGCCATCAAGCATTTCAACATTCACCGAGCGTTCCCGGGCGGTCCTCTCAATATGAGCTTATTCAGTACAATAGCAGGTAAATTCGAATTTAATTTACTGAACACTCATGGCAGATTTCTTTATTCAGAAAGTATAGAAATTGGAGCAGGAGAGAACTCTTTAATGTTCTATCCCGGGAAGCTGGCTCAGGGGGTTTATCTGATCGTCCTTAGAGATTCCAAAGGGAAACAAGTATTCGTTAGGCGCGTACTTCTTTGAAAAGAATATTTATGATAAAATATGGGCTAGCCTTAGGGCTCATTATTTTCGGACTCCAGGCATGGGGTCAGAAAGCAACCATTAAGGGAAAAGTTACGGATGCGCTCACAGGCGAAGCCATGCCCGGCGTTAATGTGATTGTTGGAAAAAGCCATGGAACAACCACTGATAACGAAGGTCAATACCAGCTAAAACTGGAATCGGGTAAGTACAGGCTCGCCTACAGTATTATCGGATACAACAGAATAACGAAAGTCATCGAAGCTGGCCCAGGAGAGACATTGGAAATCAATGTAAAACTGGAACCCCGGTTGGAACTACTCAACGAAACCGTTATTAGTGCCTCGCGTTACGAGCAACGACTTTCTGATGTCATTGTTTCGATGGATGTTAGGGATGCAGCCCAAATAGAGAGAACACACACGCTGAGCATGGAAGAAGCCGTACAACAAGTCCCTGGGGTGATGATTCTCGATGACCAGGCAAGCATCAGGGGTGGGAACGGTTATTCGTACGGTGTGGGTAGTCGTGTATTGCTGATGCTCGACGAGTTGCCTTTTCTCACAGGAGCCAGTTCCGAGGCCAAATGGAATTTTCTGCCTATCGAAAATATCAGCAGCATGGAGGTCATAAAGGGAGCCTCTTCTGCCTTATATGGGAGTTCGGCCCTCAACGGAGTGATTAACATCCGAACAGCCTATCCCCGCGAAAAACCTGCTACCTCGCTTACCCTTTTCAGCGGTATTTATGGCAATCCGGCCCGACCCGAAATCAAATGGTGGGGCAACCGCAATCCATCCTATACCGGTCTGCGACTGAACCATAGCCGCATGGCAGGTCCGCTTGACCTTACCGCTGGAATCACCCTGCAAACTGATGAAGGCTATAGGGAGAAAGAAAACGAGCAGATGGCCCGCATTTCACTTAATACCAGGTATCGTTTTCAGAAAATTCAGGGGTTGTCGGTGGGTCTGAATGGGAATTACATGCGAAGTCAGGGGGGGAATTTCCTCATCTGGCTCAATGGCACGGATGGGATTTACAGGCCTGCCAATAATTTCGATCAACGCTTCGACAACACCCGCTTCAATCTCGATCCCTTTATGGTATATCTACCCAATCCAAACGAACGACATTCCCTGAGGGGACGCATTTTCCGGGTCAGCTACCAGAACGATACTCTTACGCATACACATGATGATACCTATTTTACAGAATATCAATATTATAGAAACATAAAAGAAAATTTCAACTTGATTACTGGGGTTAGCACCCAATACGTAACCTCCAACTCCACTTTCTTTGGCAGGCAAGAACATTCGGCCTCCAATCAGGCATTGTATGTGCAGGGAGAACAAAAGCTTGGAAACCTTCGCATTACCCTGGGTGCCCGCTACGAATGGTATAGAGTTAATCGTACAACCGACGACTCAAGACCGCTTCTGCGCGCTGGTCTCAACTATCAATTAGCCCAGGCCACATTCCTGAGAGCTAGCTTTGGGCAAGGATACCGATATCCCGCTATTGCTGAAAAATATGCAGCCACTCAGGTCGGTGCTCTCCATATTTTTCCCAATCCTTCACTTAAGGCAGAAAAAGGCTGGAATGCAGAAACAGGCATTAAACAGGCTTTTTATTACGGCGCACTGAATGGGTTTATCGATGTAGCCGCCTTTTATACCCGCTATTACGACATGATTGAATTCACCTTCGGCCAACACTATCCAGATACACTTCAAAATCCTTCATTGCTCGATTTTTTTAAATATACCGGCTTCAAAGCAGAAAACATCGCCAATGCCGTAATTTCAGGCTTCGAAGTCAGCTTCGCTGCCATGGGAAAAAGAGGAAACCTCGGCTATCGTCTTACAGGAGGATACACCTATACAAACCCCAAAGATCCGGATTTTGATAAAATACCTCCCGAGCAAAACACAGCTACGACCCAGAAAAACATACTTAAATATCGTTTCTATCACTCAGCCAAGCTCATGGCCGATTTTGACTGGAAAAAACTTTCAGCCGGAGTTTCTTTCGACTGGCATAGCCATATGATAAATATCGACAAAGCTTTCGAAGATTCACTGCGATTCCCCAATGGTACAGCCTATGCCGTAATAGTACCGGGACTTAAGGAATACCGACAGATTCACAATCGGGGCGATTACATCATCAATCTCAGGCTTTCGTATGATCCCGTTGAGAATACTCGTTTTTCATTAATTATAAACAATTTACTAAATAGAGAGTACATGACCCGCCCGGCCGACGTGGGTCCGCCCCGTGTTTTAGCCGTTCAGTACATTCAAAAATTTTGATGACGGTTCAGAGAATACGTGAATGCCCAGAGGGTCCCAATAGGAATTCCCGGTATGGCCTTACAAAACAAGTTGCCTGCATATGCTGGTGTAAGGTAGAACAGGAAAATAAACCAAAACCTTTCAAAACACTCACACACTATAAACCCTGGCTCTTCGTTAATCCCAGGTACATTCTATATCAGCGCTTTTTACGTATCTTTGCACCATGCAAAAACAGACCTTGGCTTTAGCCTCTATAATATTGGCAATCACCCTATTGGCTGGTTGCTCTAAATATCAGAAGATCTACAAAAGCACGGACAACGACCTGAAATATGAGGCCGCCATTGCTTATTATGAAAGCAAAGACTATTACCGCGCGCTTCAGCTTTTCGACCAGATCAACCCATTTTTCAAAGGAACCGATAAAGAGGAAAAAATCGCTTACTACTATGCCTACGCCTACTATTATCAAAAAGATTATTTGCTGGCAGGCTACTATTTCAAAAGATTCAGCGATAATTTCCCCAACAGCCGTTATGCTGAGGAATGCTTGTTCATGAGTGCCTATTGTTCCTACCTAAACTCCCCCCCCCCCTACCTCGATCAAACCAGTACTCTCGATGCACTCCGCGATTTTCAGTTGTTTGTGAACCGCTATCCCAAAAGCGACCGTGTGAATCGGGCCAACGAGCTCATGGACAAACTCAGACTCAAGCTGGAAGAAAAAGCTTTCAACAACGCATTGTTGTATTATAAAATGGATGAATTTCAGGCTGCTATCGTATCTTTCCAGAATGTACTTAAGGACTATCCCGACACCAGATACGAAGAAGAAATAATGTATTACATCGTGAAATCCTGGTATTACTATGCTGAACGCAGTGTCCCTGAAAAAAGAATTGAACGGCATCAGGCAGCCATTAATGCTTTTAACGATTTCAAAGCACTGTATCCTGAAAGCAGAAAATTAAAGGAATTACAGGGACTCATTGAATCATCCTACAAAGTAGCTAAAATGAAAAGTTAACTAAATAAATCATATAACCTTATGGATTATATCTCGAAATACAAAAAACTGAAGGCCGACCCAAACGCTGTTACCCGTCGTATCGGCGATTTCGACAAACCTACCGGAAACATCTACGAAACGGTTGCCATCTTATCAAAACGGGCCAATCAAATAAACGAAGAGCTGAGAAGCACCATTAGTGAAGAAGCAAAGCAGTTTCAGGTTATCTCCGATTCGTTGGAAGAAGTATTTGAAAACAGCGACCAGATCGAATGGTCGAAAAAGTATGAAGCGTTTCCCAAGCCTACTTTGCTGGCTATAGCTGAATTCCTTAACGGAAAAATCTCCTGGCGCTATCCAGATCAGGAAAATAACCTATAAGCTGATCCATCATGCTGAAGGGGAAAAAAATCATCATCGGAATTACTGGCAGCATTGCAGCCTACAAAACACCCCTGTTAGTTAGGTTGCTTATTAAGGAAGAAGCTGAAGTACAGGTGATAATGACCCCTTCGGCCTGCGATTTTGTTACACCGCTCACCCTGAGCACCCTCTCGAAAAAGCCTGTGCTTATTAAACCTTTCGATCCTGAAAACGGGGCATGGAATAGTCATGTAGAGCTGGGTTACTGGGCCGATGCCATGCTCATTGCCCCGGCCACAGCTAACACCCTGGCTAAAATGGCGAATGGGCAAGCTGATAATCTATTGCTTGCTACATATCTGGCAGCCAAATGCCCGGTATTTTTTGCGCCGGCCATGGATGTGGATATGTTCAATCATCCCTCCACCCAGGCCAACATTCAAAAGCTTCAGAAATTGGGTAATATACTAATCGCTCCTCAGACCGGTGAGTTAGCCTCAGGGCTTTGCGGAGCCGGACGGCTGGAAGAGCCAGAGGTAATCCTTGAGTTGCTAAAAGATCATTTCAAAAAAAAAAACAACCTAAGCGGGCAAACGGTGCTGGTGAGTGCGGGGCCGACCCGCGAACCGCTTGATCCAGTGCGTTTCTTAAGCAACCACTCCTCCGGCCAGATGGGATATGCCTTAGCCCACGAAGCTGCCTTCAGGGGCGCCCGCGTCATTCTGGTCTCAGGCCCCGTAAACCTAAAGGTGAGTCATCCCAACGTCGAACTCATAAAAGTGGAAACCGCTTCACAAATGGCTGAGGTTTGCTTGCACCATTTTCCTCAAGCCGATATAACCCTGATGGCTGCCGCAGTAGCTGATTTTACCCCAGAAACCACCGCCCCTACTAAAATAAAAAAAGGCCAGCACGAAGAGTATTTCCTCCGCATGAAGCCTACCACTGATATTTTGGCTCAAATGGGTAAAATCAAAAAAAACAATCAAATATTAGTCGGTTTTGCCCTTGAAACCGACAACGAAGAAAGCAATGCGCAGGAAAAGCTTCAAAAGAAAAATGCCGATTTCATTGTAATGAATTCTTTGAACGATCCGGGCGCTGCTTTTGGCCACCCTACAAATAAAATTACCATCTATTCCCGCAGCGGAAATAAAATCTCAACCCCTTTGTTGAGCAAAGAAACCATTGCAGGTATTATTTTTGACCAAATACTCAGCGGGCTGTAAACCCAAAGGATTTCGAGCCATGAAAAACTTCCTTTCATTGATAATCTTGAGTTGTTTGCCCCTTTTCATGATGGGTCAGGAGCTTAATTGTCAGATTTCGGTTTCGCCTCGTCAGGTTGAAGGAACCGACCGTCAGGTTTACAATACCATGCAAACAGCCCTTTACGAATTTGTAAACAACAAACGGTGGACGAATTATCAGTTTAAAACCGAAGAACGTATTGAATGCACTATGCTGATTCAAATCAGCGACCGAATTTCCACCGACGAATTTAAAGGCACTATGAACCTGGTACTCAGGCGGCCAGTTTACAAAAGCTCATACAATAGCCCCTTATTTAATTATGTTGACAACAACATTCAGTTCAAATACGTAGAATACGAACCCCTCGATTTTCAGGAAACGGGCATTACCTCCAATCTTACTGTTCTGATAGCTTATTACGCCTATATATTTATCGGACTCGACTTCGATTCTTTTACTCTTTACGGAGGTACTCCTTTCTATGAAAAAGCCATGAATATTGTAAATATGGCTCAGAGTTTGCCCCAAAGCGGCTGGAAGTCGTTCGAAAGTCAGCGCAACAGGTACTGGCTGGCTGAAAATCTAATGAATACTTCTTTCAATAGCCTGCGTGAATTCTGGTATCAATACCACCGGCAGGGTTTAGACCTAATGGCCGAAGACCTGGAAAGAGGCCGGGCCAACATACTCGAAAGTTTTGAGTTGCTTCGTAGGGCCTATCGCGATAAACCCAACTCTTTCCTGTTTCAGCTCATCATGGATGCCAAAAGGGATGAATTCATCAACATTCTGAGTGGTGCTCCCGACAATGATAAGGTAAGAGCCGTAAACCTGCTCAAAGAAATAGACCCAGCCAATAGCACAAAATATCAGGCAGTGCTCGCAAAATAAAACCCTAAAAATCAACTTGTAAGACAAATGCTCACCAGGCTTTCGGTCAAAAATTATGCATTGATAGAATCCCTGGAATTTTGTCCGGGCAAGGGGTTTAATATCATTACAGGGGAAACCGGAGCCGGAAAATCCATTTTGCTGGGAGCCCTTGGATTGGTGCTTGGCAACCGGGCCGATTCGCAGGCTCTGCGCAACCCCAACGAAAAATGTGTTGTTGAGGCTGAATTCAAAGATCTCACACCCGCCATCAACAGCCTTCTTCAGCAGCAGGAACTCGATGCCGGAGAAGAATTAATCCTGCGCCGCGAAATTCTACCGAATGGCAAAAGCCGGGCTTTTATCAACGATACTCCGGTCAATCTTAACCAACTCAGAGAGATAGGAGATTTACTGGTAGATATACACAGCCAGCACGAAACCTTGCTGGTGAATGCAGCCGAGTTTCAACTGGCCGTTGTGGACGACTTTGCCCGCAATCGAGAACAACTCATTCATTATCAAAAACTTTTTAAAAAATATAAAGATACCCTGGCTAGGCTCAATCAACTGACGGAAGCCGAAAATAAAAGCCTGGCCGAACGGGATTATCACGATTTCCTGCTTAACGAACTTCTCGAAGCCCGGCTCAGGGAAGGAGAACAAGCCGAACTTGAGCAGGAACTTGAAACCCTTTCGCATGCTGAAGAGATTAGCCTTAAAATCAGGCTAATACTCAATATGCTTGAGAATGAAGAAACGGGTGTAATACAGGCCCTCTCATCGCAAGTCTCTGAATTTCATTATTTGGGAAAATTTAAACCCACCCTGACAGAACTGGCTGTAAGGTACGAATCGGCCCTGGTAGAGCTTAAAGATATTCAGCACGAACTGGAACGGGCAGCCGAAGAAATCCATTACGACCCAACCCGTCTCGAAGAAATCAGCAACCGACTTGACGTCATTTTCCGTCTGCAGAAAAAACATAGGGTTAACAGTGAAGAGGCCCTGTTGGCCATACAGGAAGATTTGCAACAAAAAATGGCGCATTTCGATAGCCTCAAGGACGAAATAGCCCAACTCACGCAGGAATGCAAAGAACTGGAGGATTCGCTTGAGCAGGCAGCTCAAGAGCTTTATAAGAAACGATTAGAAGCTATCCAGCCCATGCAGGAACGCCTCAAAGAAACCCTGCAAATGTTGGGAATGCCCGATGCAGAAGTTAAAATTGAAATGGGTATTACTGAAACCTTTACTCCAACGGGCAAAAACGTGGCTACCTTTTTATTCACTGCCAACACGGGACAAGAACCACGGCCTGTATCGAAGGTGGCCTCAGGTGGAGAACTTTCGCGGCTGATGCTCGCCATCAAATCGCTGATTTCCAACAAGACGCTCATCCCCGTCATTATTTTTGATGAAATTGACACTGGTGTTTCGGGGGGTATTGCTGACCGAACAGGAAAAGTTATGAAGCGCATGGCCGAAGCTATGCAGGTTATAGCCATCACCCACATCCCACAGATTGCAGCCCTGGGCGATCATCATTTCATGGTGTTCAAGGAAACCACAGAGCAGACCACCCGATCGGCCATCAGAAAATTATCGACTCCGGAACGCATCGAAGTAATAGCAGGAATGCTTAGTAATCAACATATTACCGATGCTTCGCGGGAAGCAGCTAAACAATTACTGTCCTCAGGTGTTAACGTAAGTTGATGTAAACTTTAAAACCTATCTATGGCTTATAATTTACTTAAAGGTAAAAAGGGGGTCATATTTGGCGCCCTCGACCACAAGTCGATTGCATGGAAAGTGGCCGAAAAAGCGTATGAAGAAGGAGCCGAAATCGTGCTTACCAATACTCCAGCGGCTATTCGTTTTGGGGAGATTGAGGAACTCGCCCGCAAGACCCAAAGCATTGTAGTTCCTGCCGATGCCACCAATGTAAAAGATATTGAAAACGTTTACCGTGTGGCTATAGAACGATTCGGAGGGCCTTTCGACTTTATTTTGCATTCTATAGGCATGTCGCTCAATGTTAGAAAAAACCGGCCATACGACGACCTCGACTACGATTATTTCATGAAAACCATGGACATATCGGCTCTGTCGTTTCATAAGGTCATACAGACGGCTAAAAAAATGGATGCCGTGAAAGAATGGGGAAGCATTGTAGCTCTCTCTTACATTGCAGCCCAACGCACCCTATTCCGCTACAACGACATGGCCGATGCCAAAGCGGCCCTCGAGTCGATTGCCCGCAGCTTCGGATACATATACGGACGCGAGAAAAAAGTGCGCATCAACACAGTTTCCCAATCCCCCACCATGACCACTGCAGGGAGTGGAGTAAAAGGTATTGACGATTTGTTCGATTTTACCGAGCGAATGTCGCCCCTGGGCAATGCATCGGCTGAAGAATGTGCCGATTACATCATCACCCTTTTCAGCGACCTAACGCGCAAGGTTACCATGCAGAATCTATATCACGATGGCGGATTCTCAAGCATGGGTATGAGTGCCCGCGCCATGACCATGTATGCCCGCAGCCTCAACTGCGAGGAATGTGTTAAAAAACTGGAAGAAGAAGGCGACTAAATTCCCAAGGTTCAAATTCCTGTAAAAGGCAGCGGTTAGTACAACTGCTGCCTTTATAGTTTATTCATTTTCATCACTAAAGGTAAGTTACCATAAGTAAAAAGGCTCTCTTAAGAATAAAACATTTCGACTTTTAACCCCAAAGGGGAGTATCATCAACCCGTTTGATAAACGCAATCACCTAAGATTCTGAGCGATAAACTATTTCTTTGCGGATACCCAATTTGCGCATACGCGAATCGAGGGTTTTAGGATTGATGCCAAGCAATCGGGCGGCGCCCCTCTCGCCACTGACCCTACCCCCAGTAATGCGCAATGCCTCAATAATGTGCTCTTTTTCAACCTCTTCAAGTGTTTTAATAAAAACTCTACTCGTATGGGTATCGAGCCATTGAGGGGCGGGTCGGAAATCAGCCAGGTCGAGAACCGAACCTGCTGAAACAATGACAGCTCGCTGGATGGTATGCTCCAGCTCACGAACATTGCCTGGCCACTGATAACTCAACAATTTTTGGGTATCCGTTTCGCTAATCCTAAGTATAGGTCTGCCCATTTGTCGGCCATATTTTTCAATAAAAAACCGGGCCAGTGGGAGTATGTCCTCTTTTCGCTCGCGCAGAGGGGGAATGTGAATAGGGAAGACATTTAACCTAAAAAAGAGGTCACTGCGAAAACGACCTGCTTCAGACTCGGAACGCAAGTCGCGGTTGGTAGCAGCAATGATGCGAACATCCACCTTAATGCCCGAACGTCCACCTATCCGCTCAATTTCTTTCTCCTGCAAGGCTCGCAGTAATTTTGCCTGTAGTTCTAAGGGTAATTCCCCGATTTCGTCGAGAAACAGGGTTCCCCCATGGGCCAGCTCAAACTTTCCTATGCGTCGTTCGGTGGCGCCGGTGAAACTCCCCTTTTCGTGACCAAATAATTCAGACTCAATGAGCTGAGCCGGCAATGCCGCACAGTTTACCATGATGAGGGGCCCCTGGGCCCTTTGCGAATATTGGTGAATGGCACGGGCTACCAACTCTTTTCCTACTCCTGTCTCGCCTTCAATGAGTACTGTTGTATCGGTAGGCGCCACCTGTCTAACCTTGAGCATCACCTGCATCATGCGGGGACTCTCAGCTATAAATGTATCTTTTCCGGTAGAACCGCCCACATCCTTCAACAAGGTTGATTTTTCACTTTCCAACCTGACTTTCAGGGTTTCTATTTCACGAAAAGCAAAGTAGTTTTCAAGAATGAGCCTTAATTGAGGTAATAAATTATTGAGCTGAATAATTTCATCCTCAGAGAAAGCATCAAATCTGGCAGAGGCCAGAAACAGCACAATATCGAGCTCTTCTTCCGACTTCAAAATAGTATAAATGGCCTGCTGAATAGCAAGTCCGGCCGGCTCATACCTGAAAATTTCCGGACCCGCATAATTCATAAGCCCCTGCCTATCAAGCCGAACTACCGGGTCTGCAAAATTTCCCTTCATAGCATGCCTGGCCTGCTGATTGATCGGAATCCCATCGGGCAGACGTAAAAACCGGAAATCTCCGTCAGGCATTTTAAGAAAACTGGCCTCTATGTCGGCCTCCAACCTGCCACTCACCACAATGATGTTGAAAAAGTCGAAATCAATCAGGCGATTGAGCGCCCTGGCCATGTATAAAAAGATATCCGGATCGTTGATCACCCGAAGCATCTCATGAGTAAATTCGACCTGAAATTGACGGAAAAGATTTTGACTTCGCAAAACCTCATAAGTCCTTACATTTTCAACGGCACCGGCAATAAGATTGCCCAAGTGGCCCAGTAAGGGTAAATCGGCATCCGCAATTGAGCTCATCTCCGCGCATCCAAGCACCAGAAAGCCCAACAGATTACCCCGGTACATCATGGGAATATGAATGGATTCTTTGAGCTGGTATTTATCACGTAATACCCTGAATTCATCAAACTGCTCAGGCACCCGATCCGCATTAACCGAAAAACGCCTGATTTGGGGATTTTTAAGGTCATAGCTAAAAGGGGGGCTTTTTAGTAATTCCAAAGGGGCATGCAGACTACGGCCAGCCAGGCCAGTCTTTCCTTCATCGGTGTACATCCAGAGTATAGTCCCTATGCTTTTGTCGAGATCGAGCAATACAATACCACTCACCTCGAACCGAAAAATTTCTCTCAAACGCGAATGAAGTGTACAAAACAATTCCTCTGTATCCGAAATCGTGGCTATAGCCTCGTTAACCAGTAAAAGGGTTTCTATGGATTTCATGACCTGATTTTAAGCGCAAAATTAGAATTTTCTTAAATAAAAGAAATAAATTACAAAAAATTCTATTATTTAAGAAAAACAACAACAACAGCATCTCTTTACAAGTTACAAAGCATCAAAGCATTACGAAAACATGGCATAGTCTACAGGCATTCTGGCATGGAGTTGAAAGGAAGAGGGGCAGCATGGATAGGGAAAAAATGCATCAAAGGCTGGAAAAGGCAGGTCGCCATAGCTGCAGAAATTGTCCCGTCAGGAAGCACAGGGAAAAGCAGCACCGGAAAGCAAAGGACCGATGACATCAACCTAACGGAAGCCCAGGCTGACCCGGCCTGCTAAACCCCAGCCCTAAAAAATTTACAATCAAAACATTAATTATTAACCTTAAAATGCACGGAACTATGAAAACGAAAAAACTTCCCACCTTCGTAATGATTATGGTGCTTGCACTTCTGGCATCACCCAGCTTTGCTCAAAAGGGTTTTAACATTAGCCTCAGTGGTATGGCTCAGAATGCATGGATCTTCAATTCTGACGACAGCGACAACGATGCCTTCTCTTATAAGGCCTACATACATCCGGCCTTTGGACTGGGCACTGGCTACAACTTCACCGATAATGCCGGATTAGGTCTCGATGTATTTTACTCATTCCAGGGCCGCAAACAGGAAGTTAACGGTGTAGAAACCCGTTATAAGCTCGACTACCTGAAAGTGCCTCTGTATTTCCACTTCAATACCAATCCTTCGGCTAAGGTGATGTTTTCTGCCAACGTAGGTCCTCAGATGAGCATCCTTACCACAGCCAAAATGCTGGATGCCAACGACAACGAAACCGACCTCAAGGACCAGGATGTGTATGAAGACCTTACCTTTGGTGCTTTCGCTAGTGCCGGTGCCGAGTATAAACTTACCGATCAGCTGAACCTCTTCGCCCTGGCTCGTTTCGATATGGACTTCACCAATGCTGAAAACGAAGATGCCACAGGCTACAACCCCGACAGAGCCAATTCCTATAACTCTACACTCGGTTTGCAGCTCGGTTTACGTTACAAATTGGGGAAATAAAGCATCCGCTGGAAGATTACCGGTTATGCTTCCGGTCCATCAAAAGCAGGTTAGCAGGCTTCATTGAGTGTTTTGGTTGATGTGACAGCTCCGGATTCCGGGGCTGTCTTTCTTATTTAAAGCAATAATAATCAGGCTACATCATTAAAAGACCCTAAAACCAAACTAATCGATTCCCCAAACGCTCAGCAATTCCTATAAAAATGGTTGGATGGTTTTCATGAGCTCTTCCTTGCGAATGGGTTTAGCTATGTAAGCATTGCAACCGGCATCGAGAGCTTTCTGCTTATCGCCAGCCAGAGCATAGGCTGTCTGAGCTATAATGGGTATATCTGGATTCAATGCTCTGATTTGCCGGGTGGCCTCATATCCTCCCATACCAGGCATTTTAAAGTCCATGAGGACCATGCGTATGCCAGGATTATTCTTGAAAATATCTACGGCCTCTTCCCCTGTACGGGCCCTGATAACACTGAAGCCTTCCCTCTCCAAAGCAGTCTGGAGAAATAAATAACTAAATTCGTCATCTTCAGCTACGAGGATCAGGATAGGATTGGAATTGTCTGGATGCATGCTGCCACAGATTTATATGAGGGCAAAATTAATGAATCAAATAATTAAATCCAGATTATCTTAAAAAAAAAGAGCCGGTGGACGGACTCGAACCGCCGACCAGCTGATTACAAATCAGCTGCTCTACCAGCTGAGCTACACCGGCTTAACGCGGTGCAAAAATAGATAAAATTTTTTAACCCGCAAGGGAATTTCATAGCATAGTTATTTTAACCAAATAGTCAAAAAAATATCCTTGAGGCGACGAATTTTTCTGTATTTTTGCCCTACCAAACGGGAAATAATCACAAATATCAACCTAAATCACTAATTAACTGAGAGATTATGACATTTCGAATTGTGGTTTTGGCCAAGCAGGTACCCGATACCCGCAATGTGGGCAAGGATGCCATGAAAGCCGACGGAACGGTAAATCGTGCGGCCTTGCCCGCGATTTTCAACCCTGAGGACCTAAACGCCCTGGAAATGGCCCTTTGCATGAAGGATCAAATCGAAGGCGCAGAAGTAATCGTTGTGACGATGGGACCCGGACGGGCTGCCGAAATCATCAGGGAGGCCATGTACCGGGGGGCTGACCGGGGTTATTTGGTTACCGACCGCAAATTTGCCGGCAGCGATACCCTGGCCACTTCATACGCTCTATCATTAGCCGTGAAAAAGTTGGAACCTTTCCATGTTTTAATAGCAGGGCGACAGGCCATTGATGGAGATACCGCCCAGGTAGGTCCTCAGACAGCCGAAAAACTGGGCTTGCCTCAAATAACCTATGCCGAAGAGTTAGTTTCCATAGACACGCAACAGGTGATTATCCGTCGCCGGCTCGAACGCGGGGTTGAAACTGTAAAGGCTCCGCTACCGGTTTGCATCACCGTTCACGGATCAGCACCGGCCTGCAGGCCCCGCCATGCCAAACGGGTGATGAAATATAAGCACGCCCGCACTACTACCGAATTGCAGGAAGAAACCCGCGACTATACAGAGTTGCTCAATGAGCGACCCTGGCTTTCCATTACCGAATGGTCGGTAGAAGACCTTAAAGCCGAGACCGAAAAATTAGGACTGGCTGGTTCGCCTACCAAGGTTAAAAAAATTGACAATGTAGTGCTCCAGCACAAAGAATCGAAAGTGCTCACAGCATCCGACAGCGATATTGACTGGCTTATGAAGGAATTGATATCCAGCCATATAATTGGTTGATTAATTCGTTAACCTTAAATTTTTCATCCGTGAACAACGTATTTGTTTATTGTGAAATAACTGAAGAAGGCCATGTAGCGGAAGTAAGTCTCGAACTGCTAAGTAAGGGACGTAAGCTGGCCAATGAATTAGGTGTTAAACTGGAAGCCATTGCACTGGGTTCACAAATCGACCATGTAAGTAACGAAGTATTTCCCTATGGGGTTGATATTTTGCATGTGGCCGACGACCCGAGGCTTACTCCATACAGAACCCTGCCTCATGCGTCTATAGTGATAGGTATTTTTAAAGAAGAAATGCCCGAGATTGCGCTGTTTGGTGCCACCTCCATAGGTCGCGACCTTGCACCACGCGTAGCCTCGGCCCTTCGCTGCGGATTAACAGCCGACTGTACCTCCCTTGAAATCGGCGACCATACTGAACCCAAAACCGGCAAGGTGTATAAAAATTTGCTTTACCAGATCAGGCCTGCCTTCGGAGGGAATATCATTGCCACCATCATTAACCCCGACACCCGGCCCCAGATGGCAACCGTAAGAGAAGGGGTCATGAAAAAAGAAATCTATGCCACGGGCTATAAGGGAAAAATTAAAAAGCAGGACATTAACAAATATGTGAAGGACAGCGATTTTATCGTAGAAATCATTGAAAGGCACATTGAGCCCCAAAAACTCAATATCAAAAACGCACAGATCATTGTAGCAGGAGGATATGGGGTAGGCACGCCGGAAAATTTCAAACTACTCTACGAACTGGCTGAAGTCATTGGGGCACAGGTAGGAGCCTCGCGTGCCGCCGTCGATGCCGGACTGGCCGAACATGAACGGCAGATTGGCCAAACAGGGGTTACCGTGCGGCCTAAACTCTACATTGCCTGCGGTATTTCGGGTGCAGTGCAACACAGGGCAGGAATGGATCAGAGTGCCCAGATCATTTCTATCAACAAAGACCCCAACGCTCCTATCAACCAGATAGCCGACTATGTTATCATTGGTGATGTGGCCGAGGTGCTACCCAAAATGATCAAGTATTACAAACAAAATTCCAAGTAAAAATCCGGAGAAACCATGGCTAATTATTATACCGATAATCCCGCGCTGAAATTTCAGCTCACCCATCCCCTGATGGAAAAAATTGTAAAGCTCAGGGAATTCGACTACACCGACCGCGAGACCTACGATTACGCACCAGTAGATTTTGAAGATGCCATCGACTCGTACGATAAAGTTCTGGAAATTGTAGGTGAAATCTGCGGAGAAATCATTGCTTCCAACGCCGACGAGGTGGATAAGGAAGGCCCCCGGATTGTCAATAACGAGGTTATCTACGCCCGTGGAACTCAGGAAAATCTGGATGCTTTGCGCAGAGCAGGTCTTATTGGGATGTCACTGCCCAGGCAATACGGTGGCCTCAATTTTTCCATGATTCCCTATGTGATGGCAGCTGAAATTGTTTCGAGAGCCGATGCAGGCTTTGCCAACATATGGGGTTTGCAAGACTGTGCAGAGACTATTCATGAATTCGCCTCGGAAGAGATTAAAAACGAATACCTTCCCCGTTTTCCTCAAGGTGCCACAGCAGCTATGGATCTCACCGAGCCCGATGCCGGCAGTGATCTTCAGGCAGTGCAACTGAAAGCCACACCCGATCCTGATGGTAAAACCTGGAGGCTCAATGGTGTTAAAAGATTTATCACCAATGGCGACGCCGATATATCGCTGGTACTGGCCCGCTCGGAAGAAGGCACTACCGATGCCAGGGGACTTTCGCTTTTCCTCTACGACCGCTCCTCCAGGGCCGTTACCATTCGTCGCATCGAAAACAAACTGGGCATCAAGGGTTCGCCCACCTGCGAACTCGTATTTAATAATGCTCCGGCTTTGTTGGTAGGCGACCGCAAGATGGGACTCATTAAATACGTAATGTCGCTGATGAACTCAGCCCGTCTGGGGGTAGGAGCTCAATCGGTGGGAATTGCCGAAGCAGCCTACCGCGAAGCCCTTAAATATGCCTACGAAAGGGAACAGTTTGGCAAGGCCATCATCAACTATCCGGCTGTTTATGAAATGATAACCTGGATGAAGGTGCGCATTGATGCCATGCGCGCCCTGCTATACGAAACCACCCGCTTTGTGGATCTCTACAAAGCCTACAACCTGGTGGCCGAACACCGCAAACTGGAAAGCGAAGAGCGCAACGAGCAGAAGAACTACCAGAAACTGGCCGACATGTACACTCCTCTGCTAAAATTAACGGCCAGCGAATACTGCAACCAGATTGCCTACGATGCCCTTCAGGTGCATGGTGGCACAGGTTTCATGAAAGACTTCCCCATCGAAAGAATTTATCGCGATGCACGAATCACCAGCATTTACGAAGGAACCAGTCAGCTTCAGGTAGTAGCCGCCATTAGGGGAGTTACAACGGGGGTTTTCCTGAAAGCCATGCGCGATTATCAGAATAGGCCTGTGATGCCTGAAATGGAACACGTTAAGGCTACTCTGACAGAAATGACCGAAGAATACGAACAGGCTACCCAATTCGTAGAAAGCCAGAACAATGCCGAACTCCTCGATTTTCACTCCAGAAGACTGGTAGAAATGGCTGCCAACGTCATCATGGGCTATCTACTACTCCTCGACGCTCAGCGAAACGTTGATTTTGCCAAATCAGCCGAAATATTTGCTACCCGGGCTCAGGCCGAAAACCGGCACAAATGGGTATTCATCAAAAATTTTGATCCTAAGCAACTGGGTAGCTATAAAGTTTTTATACCTTAGCAGACTGAATAATAAACAGCCTGCACATGTTTCTTCAATTTCGGATTTGGTTAGCACGCCTGATATTTGGTAAATACAGTATTCAATACCTCGAATTTTTTCGGGAAAGAGGATTAAATCCAGATATCAGGCCTTGTTTAAAAGATCATTTCATGCCTCATTTCTTCCCTTTCTACAAGCGAGTGAATGAGGCACCTCTGCTTAAAACCCGGGAAAAAATTCGGTTTCTCGACACAGATTTTGGATGTCTTTATAAATTAAGTCCTTTCAAAAGACGTAAAATCGAGAATTTCAGTGCCTATCGAACCCAAAATCATGTGTTAACGATTTATGGTTATGCAGGGCACAGTTTTGGAGCTCATCATCGGGAGGTGGCCTATTTCCTCGATAGCAGGTTGGTCTTGGGTGAGATCACCTTTTCACTCAGCAAAACAAAAAAGCCTGATATTCCCAAAATTTATGCCGAGTTAGCGCAAATTTATGGAATTACCCCTCCTGACACTTCCAAGGGATTTTACATTGAAGATCCCTATGACTCCCTTCTTTATTGCTACAACAATGGTTTTGAATTGGTATTGAGTTATTTTAGTCCTAAGGTGGAAGGCATTCTCGAGGCAATGGAAAATTGGTTTAAAGAACCCAAGCAGCCCCAGACAACAGGGGATAAAAAAGTAAAACTATGAAAGATAGCTACTATCCTGTCACCTCACGAAAAACTCCCATAAAGTCATGGACTATAAATTCGGAGAACAATAAATTTGCTTATGAGTAAAAGCGTGATACAACCCAAAAAATTTCAAGTAATGAGAAACAAAATTGTAGCCGGCAACTGGAAGATGAACCTCACTTTTCAGGAAGCCGAAGAACTATTATCAGAACTCGCCGACAGGCTCGAAAAAATTGAGCTCCGCGATACCGAAGTGGTAGTATGCCCTCCCTATCCATATCTTGAAATGGCCCTTGATATAGCTGGGGAATCTGTTTTTTCGGTGGGAAGTCAGAACCTCAGCGAATACGAGAAAGGAGCCTATACCGGGGAAGTATCGGCTCAGATGCTGGCTTCGATGGATGTGGATTATTGCATTCTGGGACACTCCGAACGCAGGAAATACTTTGGCGAAACCGATGAGATTATTGCCCGTAAGGTAGATCAGGCCATCAAACATGAATTCATCCCTATTTTTTGCTGTGGCGAATTACTCAGCGAACGTGAGGCCGGTAAACATTTCGAGGTGGTAAGAGAGCAACTCGAGAAAGGATTATTTTTCCTTTCGGAAGATGAATTCAGCAACGTAGTCATAGCCTATGAACCCGTGTGGGCGATTGGGACCGGGGTTAACGCTACTCCCGCTCAGGCCCAGGAGATGCATGCCTATATCCGGCAGCTTATCGAATCGCGTTATGGCAAGGATGTGGCCGACGAAACTCCTATCCTGTATGGAGGTAGTTGCAATGCCTCGAATGCTCCCGAAATTTTTGCCCAGCCCGATGTGGATGGAGGGCTCATAGGAGGAGCCAGTCTGAAAGCCGAAGAATTCATTAAAATCGTAGAGGCAGCAGTTAACAAAAAATAAAGGTCGGATGAATTACAAGGAAATCCGTTTTAAAATTAATCCGGAGGGCGGCGAGGGCGAGGTTCTTGCCGCCCTTCTGGCTGATATAGGCTATGAAGGGGTGGCAGAAGAAAACGAATGGTTAACAGCATATATCCCGGAATCAGATTTTGATGAATCGAAGCTCAGGGACACCCTTCTCAGGGCCGGTCTCTTACTTAAATATGAGACGAATGATATACCTGAGCAAAACTGGAATGAGGTGTGGGAAAGCCAGTTCGAGCCGGTTATCATAGCCGAGAAAATTTACGTGCGGGCACCTTTCCATCCCTCTTTGAAGGATTACCCATACGAACTTTTAATCGAACCCCGGATGTCGTTTGGTACAGCCCATCACGAAACCACTGCCCTTATGCTTGAGTACCTGCTCGAGCTTCCGCTCAAAGGGCAACATGTACTCGACATGGGATGCGGAACCGGAATTCTGGCTATCATGGCAGCTAAGCTAGGAGCCTCCCGCGTTGTAGCTATTGACAATGACTCCTGGGCGGTTTCCAACGCCAGTGATAACATTCAGATCAACCATACCCCTGAAATCATTGTGGAACAAGGAGATGCCTCCAGCCTCCCATCCAGCCCCTCGTTTGACCTTATTCTGGCTAATATCAATCGTAATATTTTGTTGAGCGATATGTCAGCCTACAAGCAAACACTCCGACCTGGTGGAATCATCCTATTTAGCGGCTTTTATACTGAAGACCTTTTGGCTATAGAGGCGGCTGCCGCAAAATTGGGGCTCATAAAAATTTCTGCAAAAGAAAAAAACCGCTGGATGGCCACTGCTTTCCATCTTAAAGGGGAGGCACAAAGGGCATAAATCCAAAACGTTTTAACTTAGCCGGGAAAATGGGTATGATATGAAAAATAGTCTTGTCAGCTACCTGGTATTTTTGCTCGTTATGCCTGGCATGCTCAAAGCCCAGGATGCAGCCGAGGTCTTTTGGTTGAGAACTGATGCCCTTTTTGCAAAAGTCGAAATTAGGGACAAAGACAAAAAAATTGTCTTCTCAGGCCCTGATTTTGTGAGCCAAACGAAAGCCCGCTGGAAGCAAATCCCTTCCCTTGCAGGAAAAGAAAAAAATACCGATGCGGTGATTGAAAAGATGCTGGGCCGCAGACTTAAACCCTACGAACATGTAGCCCCTTTTCTTCGCACCCTTCTCAACTATGCCTCCAAAAACAACGAAGAGGGACGCGTAGATGCTTTTCTTCAAAGTGTAAACTTTCTGCTCGACCAGGCCGGTACACCCAGAATCAACGAATACTTCTCCATCATCGATGGGATTCTCGCCGATTCCGTTCTCTCTTCTTACAAAAGTGTTATATGGAAAGCAAGCCGTCCGGACTTTCAAATCAGAAATCATCCGGCGCCGGAGTTCATCTTCAATTCCATCGACCTTCGTTGCATCAATGGAAACAGCGTACGAACCCTTGCGGAGACCTCGGGTCGGTTAGAACCCTTTACCCGAGCCTGGAAAGGGCAAAACGGAAAGATGGACTGGGTAGTAGCTGGCAAACGAAACGATTCCATCCGCATAGAGCTCAAGCGATATCAGCTCTATCTGCAGGGAACTGATTTTGTGGCCGACTCAGCCCGCCTCTTTCATCTAAAACTCTTCCCCGAAGGAGTGGAAGGACGCATTGAGGATAATTTTCGTCAGGGAGGAAGACCCGGACTCCCCAGATTTGAAACATACAAGAAAAACCTCAAAATACCAGGGATATCAGAACGTATCGAATACCAGGGCGGTCTTTTGCTCGAGAGGAAGGAAATAACAGGCATGGGTTCGCCTGGTTTACCAGCCACAATATCTCTCCGGGCTCCCAACGGAAAAAGCGTGCGCCTGAGGGCACAACGCTTTTTTTTTAAATATCCCTTTATCTCAGCCAGAGACGCATTTGCCAGTATTCACTATGGAAACGACTCTATCTATCATCCGGCCATCTCCTGTGTTTTCGAAGAAAAAAACCAGACCTTAAGCCTTTATCAGGGAAATAGCGTGTTGGCCGAGATGCCTTTCTTTAGCTCCTTTCACAGAGCAGAACTGCAAGCCAACACCTTACAATGGTCGATATCTGACTCGTTGATGGTTTTTAAAAAAGGAACCGGACTGGTGCGCGAAAACGACGCCATGTTCATCTCCGAAGACTATTTCAGAGGCGATGACTATGCAAAGGTGCAGGGCATCGACCCCGTGAACCCCTTGAAAACGCTTTATGATGTTTCGAAAACCCTTCGCAAACAAAAGTTTAAACTACAGGAATATGCCGCTAACCGCAACCAGAACCCTGACCAGGTTCGTGCTCAAATTCTTCGTCTGGCAGCTCTCGGCTTCCTGATTTATGACTTCGATACAGAGACCATTACACTGAAAGACAAACTCTTCCATTGGGTAGATTCGAATAATGGAAAAAAAGACTATGATAATCTATTTATTTTTTCAGAAAAAGCGGATACCAATGGGCTGCTCAATTTGCGAAACCTCGATTTACTTATTTTCAATGTAAAAGGGGTTGTTCTTTCCGACTCTCAGAAAGTTTATATAACTCCTTACAATCAGCGGCTTACTCTCAAGGAAAACCGCAACATCAGTTACAGCGGCAAAGCCAAAGCAGGTTATTTCGACTTTTACAGTGTAAATCGCAATCTGTTTGTTTACAAGGATTTTCAGCTTAGTTTGCCGGAAATCGACAGCATACAGTTTCAGGCTATCGACCCAACCCAAAGCAAACAGAATAAACCTTCACTGGTAAGCATTGAATCGCAGATTGAGAAAGCTGCCGGGACTTTGCAAATTGATCATCCCTCGAATAAATCCGGGCGAAAAAATCTGAAATTGCTTTATCCTGTTTTCAAATCCCTGAAACCTTCCTACGTCTTTTATGATCGAAAAGGCCGTTTCAAGAAAAAATACAATCGTTCAGGGTTTTACTATCAATTGGATCCCTTTACCCTCTCGAATCTCGACTATTTTATCATTGACAGTCTTAACCTGAAAGGCACTTTTTATTCAGACCAGATTTTTCAGCCCCTGCGCAAGCCCCTGAGCATACGACCCGATTATAGTTTAGGATTGGATGTTTATACGCCCAAAAGCGGTGAAAACATCTTTTTACGAGAGGGAAAAGGGAAAGGACGATTCACAGGCCGCCTCGATCTGAGCCATAGAGGATTCAGGGGCGATGGCAAGCTCGAATACCTTACGGGCATTTCTGTAACTGATACCCTCAACCGGGCTGATACGACCGATTTTCTGTTTTTCCCCGACCAGGTTCTGGGTCAAGTGCTGGCATTCAACCTTCCGGAAGCCCGTAAACCCGTAGAATATCCGCAGGTATCGGGGCGGCGCATCCGCGAAGACTGGCGACCCTACGCCGACCTGATGGTGCTTAAGTCTCAGAAATATCCCTTCGATATGTACAAGGGCATCATGCGTTTCGAGGGCAACCTTATTTTGAAGCCCGACGGACTGGATGGACAAGGCGACGCAAGTTTCGATAGAGCCAGGCTAAGTTCACTGGCTTATTCCTTTGGTACCAACCTGATGAAAGCCGACAGTGCCCATTTTACTCTACGCACCCCCGACGATAAAAGTATTGCCCTTCAAGCCACCAATTACGATGCAGAAGTTGATTTCGACGCCTCGAAAGCAACTTTCCTTGCCCAAAAGCAAGCCCGGGTAGATTATCCAGCCTTTGAATTTACTTCGAATCATAGCCGATTCGACTGGAATATTAAAAAACGTACGCTCGCCCTGAGCTCCCCAGGTTTCGAAGCAGATAGAGACGAAATGTTTCGACTTCCCCTTCCCGAGCTTATCAACCGCTACGAAGTCAATGCCCTGCGTGGACCCTATTTCTTGGCAACCCGACCTGCTCTCGACTCCCTCCATTTCATGGCATTCTCGGCCAGCTACGACATGAATACCAATACTTTAACTGCCCTTGAAGTGCCATTTCTTCACGCTGCCGATGCTCTATTCCTCCTCCCCGACCGAAGCATAACCCTTCAGCCCGAATTCAAACCTATATCCGTAGAAAATGGACGAATGGTTACTAAAAACCAGGATATTATCTTTTCCTTCGAAAACACCAACGGAAAGATTTTCACCGGGAAAAAATTCAAAATGTCAGGTACTTTGCATTTCAATGAAAGCAAAAAAGCTGATGACTTGATTTATTTTAATACCATAGAAAACAGTAATACTGGTAATTACACCATTGGCACAGCACAGATTGCCGATACTTCGGCCTTTCAGCTCAATCCCTGGTTCGATTTTTACGGAGAGGCTCACCTCGATTCACGACAGGCTGCCTTGCGATTCAACGGATACTATCGACTGACGGGAGAGACTTGTGCGGGTAAACCCTATCCCCCCATCCAAACCGACACAGGCCAGCAAGCGGGACAAATAGCCCTGCCCTTTGCTCCCCTTTTGTTCGGTGGAGGCGGGAGAAACATAGTCAGCGGGCTATGGATGAGCCGTCAGGGTGGCACTTTTTACGGAAGATTCTTTGGCACTCCCCGCGATCCCAGGGACGAACCGGTTTTTGCCTCCCGTGGAATCATTCGATACAACGAAACCCATAATCGCTACGAAGCAGGACCCTGGGCTGTGGTGAACCATCCAGGCACCCAGGGTAATTTCCTCGCTTTCAATACAGAATCTTGCGCTCTGGAGATGAAGGGAAGGTTCCATTTTAAACCCCTCTTCGCCCCTGAAGTAAAAATACAGACCACAGGGACGGCCCGGTATTTTCTTAAAAACGATAGTTTAAGCTCACAGCTCTTGCTTGCACTCAATTTTCCCTTTGTAGATAAGGCTTGGAAAGCCATGGAAACCGACTTGCTAGCCTACGACAATCCCCGAGTCAATATCGAAAATGAAAAATACCGCCAGCAATTGATAGAGCTGGTAGGAGGAAAAAATTATGACATTCTCATCACCGATCTCGAAAATCCCAAAAGCCGGGCCAGAGAAGTATTAGATGCCAAACTCGTGCTGAGTGATATCAACTTTACCTGGGATTCGGTTAATCAGGTTTTCAACTCCAGCGGTAATCTGACACTTTTATATCTCGACGGTGTTTTCGTTGGGCGGGTGATGAAAGGCTACGTTCAACTCAGCAAAAAGGCCAATGCACGCGAAGACCAGTTGCGCATCTTGCTAAGGCCCGACGACGATTACTACTACTTTTTCGACTTCGGACGAGGAAATGTACTGAGAGTTTATAGTAGCTCAAAAGAATTCACCGATCTGGTGGTTACTGGCAAGGATGAATTTAACAACCAGATGGAGAAAGCCCATGCCGACAAGCGTTGGCAGCCTTTCCGCCTCGCTCCTGTAACCCGCGCTGAAGCCATTACTTTCAGAGCTGAAATGGAAAAAGTAAATTTGTACAAGTAAAACTAAACCTCTCATCTATTGCTTAATATTTTCATTGCCATAGTTTTAGCCTACTTTCTGGGCAGTATACCTACGGCTGTATGGGTAGGTCATTGGATGTATCATATCGACATCCGCAACCATGGAAGCCACAATGCAGGAGCTACCAATACCTTAAGGGTGCTGGGTCCCAAAGCCGGTATCCCAGTACTCCTCTTCGATGTATTTAAAGGCTGGCTGGCGGTAAGCTTGGCTTCATGGCTCTGTTGGGAAACTTTACAGGGAAGCAGTAAGGAACTGTTTCTGATAGCAGCAGGGGTAGCTGCGGTGCTAGGTCATGTCTTTCCTTTGTTTGCTGGCTTCAGAGGGGGAAAAGGGGTAGCCACCCTGCTTGGGATGGGCATAGCCCTTTTCCCTTGGCCGGCCCTTGCAGCAGTGGGCGTATTCACCCTCATGATGCTGCTTTTTAGAATAGTCTCCCTCGCATCTATTACTGCAGGCATCACGTTTCCTTTGTGGGTATTTTTCTTGCCTTACCAACCCCGCCCCAACCTGCCCCTCCTCCTACTCAGCCTATTAGTAGCCGTCTTCATTCCCCTTACCCACCGTTCCAACATTCTTAGGCTGCTTAAAGGACAGGAAAAGAAACTCACTATCGCATCTCGCCCTCAACAAAATAATGAAAAACATCAAAAACCGTAGACTGACTTGGTCGAATAAGAATCATCCCGCCATTTCATTTCTTCGATAAGTGTGCAGGCTGGAGGAAAAATAAATAAGCCCCGAAATGCGATGCATACCGGGGCGAAAACATGAAAATTGGGTGGGCCACACTAATCCGTTAACCGTTTACGACTGTCCCATACCTTTTTGGCCCCATAGCCTGCCGCCAGGGCTACCAACAGGGCCACTCCACTCCCGATGGGTGCCGAGCCTCCCGGTGTCTGATTACCTGACTGGCCATGACCACCTCCCGGGGGTGGGGGGGGATCCTGGGAAAATA
>JBMFOU010000012.1:0-80651 GCA_049969475.1 Bacteroidales bacterium
CCATGCCCAGAATTCGGTCGGCCATACGTTCGGGGTAGAAAATGTCGATGGCATCCATTTTCTCGCCTAAACCCACAAACTTTATAGGTTTGTCGACCACCGAGCGAATGGTAAGGGCAGCACCACCGCGGGTATCGCCATCGAGCTTGGTAAGCACCACGCCATCGTAGTCTATCCGGTCGTTGAAGGCTTTGGCGGTATTCACAGCATCCTGCCCGGTCATGGCATCCACTACGAAGAGAATTTCATGGGGATTCACCGCTTTTTTAATAGCGGCTATCTCATTCATCATTTCTTCATCCACCGCCAGGCGACCAGCCGTATCGATGATAACTACCTGATGTCCACTTTTATCGCGCGCATAGGCTACGGCATTTCGGGCTATTTTTACCGGATCCTGATTGCCTTCTTCGGTATATACCTCAACACCAATTTGTTCGCCTAAGACTTTTAACTGTTCAATAGCGGCAGGGCGATACACGTCGCAGGCCACCAGCAAAGGCCGGCGTCCTTTTTTAGTCTTTATAAAATGGGCCAGCTTGGCCGAAAAAGTGGTCTTACCTGAACCCTGAAGACCTGCCATGAGAATGATTGTAGGCGATTCTTTCAGGTTGAGCTCCGCCTTTTGCCCACCCATGAGGGCCACCAGTTCGTCGTGGACAATTTTAACCATCAATTGTCCTGGCGAAATAGCCGTAAGTACGTTTTGCCCCAGGGCCTTTTGTTTTACCTCGTCGGTAAATTGCTTGGCTACCTTATAGCTTACGTCTGCATCGAGCAGTGCCTTACGAATTTCTTTAACGGTATCGGCCACATTGATTTCGGTGATGTGACCCTGTCCTTTGAGTACCTTAAAGGCACGTTCGAGTTTCTCGGTAAGACCTTCAAACATAGTTCAGCATCCCTTGATTATAATTAACTATTGAATGTGGCACTGTAGGCCTCAACATCTTTGTTGACTTTTTTAACTAAACCCTGCAGCACGGTTCCCGGGCCTACTTCGATGAAAATGCGGGCCCCATCGGCAATCATGTTCTCCATGGTTTGGGTCCATCGAACGGGGGCTGTAAGTTGCTTGATGAGGTTGGCTTTGATGATTTCAGGGTCTTTTACGGGTTGACCGGTAACATTCTGATATACTGGGCAGATGCCTTCGTTGAATTCTGTAGCGGCAATAGCTTCAGCAAGCTCTACACGGGCAGGCTCCATCAGGGGTGAGTGAAAAGCTCCTCCTACCTTAAGGGGCAGGGCCCGTTTGGCTCCGGCTTCCTTCAATTTTTCACAGGCTATTTCTATTCCTCTCACAGTTCCTGAAATCACTAATTGCCCCGGGCTGTTGTAGTTGGCCGGTACTACGATTTCTTCGGTAATACTACGGCAAACCTTTTCTACTGTGGCATCGTCGAGTCCCAGGATGGCAGCCATGGTGCTGGGTTTTAGTTCGCATGCCTTTTGCATGGCCATGGCTCTTGCATACACGAGTTTTAAACCATCTTCGAATGATAAAACCCTGTTTGCCACCAGGGCAGAAAATTCGCCCAGGGAATGACCAGCTACCATATCCGGTTTAAAGTCATTGCCCATCACCCGGGCAAGTATTACGCTATGAAGAAAAATGGCGGGTTGTGTTACCTTCGTTTGCCTGAGGTCTTCTTCTGACCCTTCAAACATGATATCGGTAATTTTATACCCTAAAATGTTGTTGGCCTTGTGAAATAAATCCCTGGCAATAGGAGATTTTTCATAAAGATCTTTGCCCATACCTGGGAATTGGGCCCCCTGGCCCGGAAAAACGTATGCTTTCATGCAGTCTCGTTTGATTTATACATGATTTTGAATGCCTCTTGGGCGTTTTATTGAGATGTTTTAAAAGAACCCTATTTTGAGGGGGCAAAAGTAGCAATTATTTCGCTTGTGGAAATTGCTTAATTTTGCTCCGCGTATTAATTGTAAAACTGTATGCTAAGCGAAGAAAGTGAATTTTGTCTGGAAGAAACCCGCGAGAGCATGGATAATGCCCTTGCTCATTTTGAGAGAGAATTTCAAAAAATAAGAGCCGGTAAGGCTAACCCCCAAATGCTTGATGGAGTAAAAGTTGATTATTACGGAGTGATGACCTCCATCGACAAGGTAAGCAACATCACCACGCCCGACCCACGTCAGATTATTGTTCAACCTTGGGAAAAATCGATGCTGGCACCTATCGAAAAGGCCATTTTGGCTGCCAATCTGGGTTTCAATCCCCAGAACAACGGAGAAGTGCTACGTATTATCGTTCCGCCGCTTACAGAAGAACGTCGCCGCGAGCTGGTGAAAAAGGCCAAGACTGAAGCTGAAAATGCTAAGGTAGCCATTCGTAATATTCGTCGTAATGCGATGGAAACCAGCAAAAAACTCAAAAAAGATGGTATCCCCGAAGATGAAATTGAACAGCTTGAAAATGAAATTCAGAAGCTTACCGACAAATACATCGAGAAGATTGACAAGGCTTTTGAATTGAAGGAAAAGGATATCATGACGGTTTAAACGACCAGCTGCAATATAAAAAGCGGCCCCAAATCGGGCCGTTTTTTTATGGTTCTAAAATTTATTTTGTCAAAGCGCTGGTAAAGGCAGTTAGCCTAATATATCTGATGAGTTATTTGTATTCCAGGATCTCGCGTTTTCCGTGGATGGCTTCGAGTACGCTCATAGCCAATGCTTCCATTTCGTTACCGCCAGGATACACCATTACCGGAGCTATCATGCCAACACGGTCGATGATGAGTTTGATGAATCGCTGGCTATTGGCCAGTCCACCCGTAAGGATGATAGCATCCACTTTCCCATGAAGAACAGGATACAGCGAACCGATTTCCTTGGCCACCTGGTATGCCATGGCTTCAAACACCAGCCGGGCCTTGTCATTACTCGCTTCATAGCCCAGATGTTCGATGTGTTCTACATCTTCAGTTCCAAACCAGGCAATCATTCCGCCTTCACCCATAATCATGCGAAGAATTTCGTCCTTGCTGTATTTTCCGCTGAAGCAAAGACGGACAAGGTCGCCGGCCGGTAGGGTGCCACTGCGTTTAGGACTGAAAGGCCCGTAGCCGTCGAAGCCCTGATTTACATCAACGACTCTTCCCTTGTGATGGGCTCCTACGGTAATTCCTACTCCCATGTGGGCAACGATAAGATTGAGGTCTTCATAATTCTTCAGGATGCTTTTGGCGTATTTTTTGGCCACAGCCTTCTGATTGAGCGCATGAAACACCGACTTGCGGGGGAACAAGGGATGACCACCAATACGCGCAATTTCATCCATTTCGTCCACTACGATAGGATCTACAATGAATGCTCGGGCCCCGGGAATAGTGCGGGCCAGGTCGTCGGCCAACAATGCTCCCAAATTCACGCTGTCCTGACCTGAAGGGTTATGAATCAGATCATATTTCAATTGTTCATTGACTTCATAAACTCCTGATTTTAATGGTTTTACTAATCCACCCCGGCCCACTACGGCTTTTACCTTCGAAACATCAATATCTGCATTTTTAAGCTCCCTCAAGATAGCTTCCTTCCTAAAATCATACTGGTCGATAATTTTTTCGTATTTCTGACATTCCGAGGGAGGGTGCATGATCTTGTTGAGATACACCATTTGGGTTTCATCGAAGATGGCCACCTTAGTGAAACAGGTCCTAGGATTGACGACCAAAATGCGGGCAGGTTCGCTGGGTGCTATCATGGCTTTTGTTTTTTAAACGATAAACAATTCAAATATCGATTTGTTTTAAATGAATTACATATTTCTGCGGTACTGTCCTCCAACCTCAAAAAGGGCTTGAGTGATTTGCCCAATCGTGGCAAATTTGGTAACTTCCATCAATTCTTCAAATAGATTTTTACCGGTCAGGGCAGATTGTTTTAACCGACTTAGCGCATCCGAGGCTTCAGGTTCCCAGGTCATCTGCACGTTTTCAACCGTTGCCAGTTGCCATCGTTTCTCCTCCTCTGTGGCACGTATGACTTCTGCAGGGATAATGGTTGGTGAGCCCTCTTTCGATAAAAAGGTATTGACCCCAATTACCGGAAGTTTGCCGCTATGTTTCAGCGTTTCGTAGTACATAGATTCTTCCTGAATTTTGCTTCGTTGGTACATGGTTTCCATGGCCCCGAGTACCCCTCCGCGTTCGTTGAGGCGTTCAAATTCCTGCAAAACGGCTTCTTCTACCAGTCGGGTAAGCTCTCTGATAATGAAAGAACCCTGCAATGGATTTTGATTTTTGTTAAGTCCCAATTCATGGTTGATAATCAATTGAATAGCCATGGCTCGACGCACGGATTCTTCGGTGGGAGTGGTGATAGCCTCATCGTAGGCGTTGGTATGCAGCGAATTGCAATTATCATAGAGGGCATAAAGGGCCTGTAAAGTGGTACGTATATCGTTAAAATCAATTTCCTGAGCATGCAGCGAGCGCCCGGAAGTTTGGATGTGATATTTAAGCATTTGTGATCGGGCATTGGCACCGTAGCGAAACTTCATCGCCTTGGCCCAAATGAGGCGGGCCACACGTCCCATTACGCTGTATTCGGCGTCCAGACCATTGGAGAAGAAAAAAGAGAGATTCGGGGCAAAATCGTCGATGTGCATGCCTCGACCCAAGTAGTATTCTACAAAAGTAAATCCATTAGCCAATGTAAATGCGAGTTGGGTGATGGGATTGGCCCCGGCTTCGGCAATATGGTAACCACTGATGCTCACCGAGTAAAAGTTGGCTACACGATGGTCGATAAAGTATTGTTGTATATCGCCCATGAGTTTTAGGGAGAAATCGGTGGAGAATATGCAGGTGTTCTGGGCCTGGTCTTCTTTCAGAATGTCGGCCTGCACCGTGCCTCTAACCCGACTAAGGGTCTCGGCCTTTATTTTTTCATAGATTTCCCGGGGCAATACCTGGTCGCCCGTGATTCCCAGCAAAAGCAATCCCAGACCGTCGTTGCCTTCAGGCAAAGGCATATTATAATGGGGAGGCTGAGTTCCGCGCTGCTGGTAAAAGTCAAGAATTTTTTGTTTCACTTCTTTTTCTAGTCCAATTTGGCGTATGTACAACTCGCATTGCTGGTCGATGGCTGCATTCATAAAAAATCCCACCATAGCTGGCGCAGGACCATTGATGGTCATAGAGACAGAAGTTTTTGGGTCGGCCAGGTTAAATCCGGAATAGAGTTTTTTCATGTCGTCGAGACAGCAGATAGAAACTCCGCTATTGCCTATTTTTCCGTAAATATCGGGTCGCAAACCAGGGTCTCGTCCATAAAGTGTTACCGAGTCGAAAGCCGTGCTGAGGCGAATGGCCGGCATGCCCTGGCTGAGGTAATGGAACCGTTTGTTGGTGCGTTCCGGGCTGCCTTCGCCGGCAAACATCCGGGTGGGATCTTCTGCCTCGCGTCGGAAAGGAAAAACTCCCGCTGCGTAAGGAAACTCTCCTGGTAGTCCTTCTTCCATTAGCCAGGCCACCAGGTCTCCTTTGGAACGCATTTCTGGTAAAGCCACTTTGGGAATTTTTAGGTGGGAAAGGGTTTCGGTGTGTGTCTCAACACAAATTTCTTTACCTCTCACCTTGTAGGTATAAATCGGTTCGCGGTAAGCCCTGGCTTTTTCAGGCCATTGTTCGAGCCTTGCCATAACTTCTGGAGCTATTTGGCTTCTGATTTCCTGGATTTTAGCTTGAAGTGTTGACTGCAACCGTTCTTCCTCCTCAGCAAGCATCGATAGGCTGTCTTCTAGGGCCTGCAATTGATGAACTTTGTCGGCCTGCTCTGCAGACCAGCGATTATAACTTCGCACTGTCTCCGCTATTTCGGCCAGGTATCTCTCACGATTGGGTGGTATAATCTGTATTCGGGTAGCTTCCCTTTGCGAATGACCCGTTTCCACAGGTCGGAATTTATCAGGCAGAATCTGGCTGATTTTCTGCGATAGCGCTTCAAAAAAGCGATTGACTCCCGCATCGTTGAATTGGGACGAAATCGTCAGAAAAACAGGCATGTTTTCAACGGGTTCATCAAATCGCTGATGTGCACGTTGATATTGCTTTCTCACATCGCGCAAGGCATCGGCTGCACCCCGTTTATCGGCCTTGTTGATAACCACAAAATCGGCAAAGTCGATCATATCGATTTTTTCGAGCTGCGATGGAGCCCCAAATTCGGGAGTCATCACATAAATGCTGGCATCGCTGTGATCGACAATGGCTGTGTCGCTCTGTCCAATACCTGATGATTCGAGGAAAATTAAATCGAAACTTGCATGGCGCAAGGCACAGAGAACTTCCGAGATGTATTTCGAGAGGCTTTGATGAGCCTGCCGTGTAGCCAGCGAACGCATGAAAATCCTGGAATCGCTGGCGGCATTCATTCGGATGCGGTCGCCCAGCAAGGCTCCGCCACTGCGGCGCTTGGTGGGATCTACCGAGACTACTGCTAATTTTTTTTCAGGATAACTTTCTAACATCCTTTTTAGAAGCTCGTCGGTAAGCGAAGATTTTCCCGCCCCACCTGTGCCGGTAATACCTATAACGGGCGTACTAGTTGAGTCGCAGTTTGCAACCATTTCGTGCACCATGCGCAAGGCCTTCTCCGATTTATTTTCAATAGCTGTGATAAGTTTTCCCAGGGCCCGGTAATCCTGCGACTTAATGTCCGTAAGAGTCACATCTTCCAGATTTCCGGTTGGAAAATCGCATTTCTCCAGTAAGTCGTTTATCATGCCCTGCAATCCCATGCGCCGTCCATCGTCGGGCGAGTAGATACGAGCAATTCCATAGGCATGGAGCTCTTCAATTTCATGAGGCAAAATAACGCCTCCACCTCCCCCGAAAATACGGATGTGACCACAATTTCTTTCTTGCAACAAATCGTACATGTATTTGAAAAACTCCATGTGCCCGCCCTGATAGGATGTAACGGCAATAGCCTGCACATCTTCCTGTATTGCACAGTCCACCATTTCCTTTACTGAGCGGTCGTGCCCCAGGTGTATGACCTCGGCTCCGGAGGCCTGAAGAATGCGCCGCATCAGATTAATGGCAGCATCATGTCCGTCGAAGAGACTCGCGGCAGTTACGATGCGTATATGATGGCGGGGTTTATAGACAGATACCTGCGTCATTATATAATTTGTTTTTAATACAAACATATAAAAAAACTACAATGTTTAAAATTTTCTCAAACGTTTGCGTTAGTTGGGCTATCTGCAAATTTTTGGGGTACAGGTAAGTTTATTGCTATGGCATGCTTCACAAGAGCAGCCGTTATTTACGATAGGTAAGTATTTCGCAATAAAGAGATTTAAATTTTTGAAGAAGGTAACTCTTGGTAAAGTCTTGGTGTAGAATTCTCACTTTTACCCAAAAAATCCCTAATTTTGCCTGTTTGTTTCGTTAAATATGCAAATTACTGATTTTCAAAATAAAACGTCTAACCTTTTTTAATTTTAAACCAATGTCGAAAAAAAGCGAGAAACATGTGTACCTCTTCGGCAACCGCAAGGCCGAAGGTGATGGCAGCATGAAAAACCTGCTGGGTGGCAAGGGTGCCAACCTGGCCGAAATGAACCTTATCGGGGTTCCGGTTCCTCCAGGATTCACTATCACAACCGAAGTATGCGACCTTTATTACAAGGTAGGTCAGCAGGCTGTAGTTGATCTTATTAAAGATGAAGTAGAAGCCGGTGTTCGATTCATCGAAAACGTGATGGGAACCCGTTTCGGTGATCCTGAAAATCCTTGCCTGGTCTCGGTTCGTTCGGGTGCCCGTGCATCCATGCCCGGTATGATGGATACCATCCTTAACCTGGGTCTGAACGACATCGCAGTGGAAGGCCTGGCTCGCAAAACCGGTAACCCGCGCTTTGCCTGGGATAGCTACCGTCGTTTTGTACAAATGTATGGCGATGTGGTTTTAGGCCTGAAACCTGCTTCCAAAGAAGATATCGACCCCTTCGAAGAAATCATTGAACACATGAAAGAAGAAAAAGGGGTACATCTGGATACCGATCTCTCTGCCGAAGATCTTAAAGAGCTGGTAGCCAGGTTTAAAAGGGCTGTGAAAGAGCGCACAGGTAAAGATTTCCCTCAGAATCCCTGGGAACAGCTTTGGGGTGCCATCATGGCTGTATTTAACTCCTGGATGAACGATCGTGCTATCCTCTATCGTAAACTCAACAATATTCCCGATGAATGGGGAACTGCCGTTAATGTACAGGCCATGGTATTTGGCAACATGGGCAATACTTCTGCTACGGGTGTTGCCTTTACCCGTGATGCTGCGACAGGCGAAAAACTTTTCAACGGTGAATATTTGATCAATGCCCAGGGCGAGGACGTGGTAGCAGGTATTCGTACTCCTCAGCAGATTACCCTCGAAGGTTCTCGACGTTGGGCTGCTCTGGCTGGTATCTCCGAAGAAGAACGTAAGGCCAAATATCCTTCACTCGAGGAAACTATGCCTGAGATTTACCGCGAGCTGTGGGAAATCCAGGACAAGCTCGAGAAATATTTCCGCGATATGCAGGACATTGAGTTTACCATTCAGGAAGGTCGTTTGTGGATGCTTCAGACCCGTAATGGTAAACGTACAGGCGCTGCCATGGTTAAGATTGCCATGGATATGCTTCGTGAAGGCATGATTGATGAAAAGACGGCACTGCTGCGTGTTGAGCCTAACAAACTCGACGAACTTCTTCATCCGGTATTCGAAGCCGAAGCCATGCGCAAGGCTAAGGTAATTGCTAAGGGTTTGCCCGCTTCACCGGGTGCAGCAACCGGTCAGCTAGTCTTTAGTGCCGACGATGCCAAAGAATGGGCCAAGAAAGGCGCCAAGGTCGTCCTGGTTCGTATCGAAACTTCTCCCGAAGACCTCGGTGGAATGGATGTGGCTGAAGGTATCCTCACCGCTCGCGGTGGTATGACCAGCCATGCCGCAGTGGTAGCCCGTGGTATGGGTAAGTGCTGCGTATCAGGAGCTGGTTCCCTTAAAATTGACTACAAGGCCAAGACCCTGGAAACCAACGGTAAAGTTTATAAAGAAGGCGATTGGATTTCACTCAATGGTTCCACCGGAGATGTTTACGAAGGTAAAATTGCCACCCGCGATGCTGAACTGAGTGGTGATTTCGGTGAACTGATGCGGCTGGCCGACAAATACAGCCGTATGTATGTTCGTACCAATGCCGACACTCCGCACGATGCGCAGGTTGCCCGCAACTTTGGAGCCAAGGGTATTGGACTTTGCCGTACGGAACATATGTTCTTTGGCGGCGAAAAGATCAAGGCCATGCGTGAAATGATTCTGGCCAGCGATGAAGCTGGGCGTCGTAAGGCACTCGACAAGCTACTGCCCATGCAGCGCGCTGACTTCGAAGGTATTTTCGAAGCCATGGAGGGCCTGCCTGTTACCGTTCGTCTGCTCGACCCGCCCCTGCATGAATTTGTTCCGCATGAAGAAGCCAACCAAAAGGAAATGGCTAAAGAAATGGGAGTGAGCGTGGAGGAAATCAAACGTAAGGTGGAAGAACTCCATGAATTCAACCCCATGCTCGGACATCGTGGCTGCCGTTTGGGCAACACTTATCCCGAAATCTCAGAAATGCAGGCCCGGGCTATTATCGAGGCTGCTCTCAACCTGAAGAAACGCGGCATTAGAGCCCTGCCTGAAATCATGATTCCGCTCACGGGTACTCTTAAGGAAATGCAGATGCAGGAAGATATCGTTCGCAAGACGGCCGAAAAAGTCTTTGCAGAATATGGCGACCGCATCGATTACCTGGTGGGCACCATGATCGAAGTGCCGAGGGCTGCCGTAGTGGCCGACCAGATTGCCAAGTCTGCCGAATTCTTCTCTTTTGGTACCAACGACCTTACCCAGATGACTTTCGGTTACAGCCGAGACGATGCGGGTAAGTTCCTACCCATCTACCTCGAAAAGGGTATTCTTAAACACGATCCTTTCCAGGTACTCGATCAGGAAGGTGTAGGTCAGCTTATTAAAATGGCTGTAGAAAAAGGTCGTAGCACCCGCGAAAAACTGAAAATCGGTATTTGTGGTGAACATGGCGGTGAACCTTCTAGTGTGGAATTCTGCCACTTCACCGGATTCGATTATGTCAGTTGCTCGCCCTTCCGCGTTCCTATTGCCCGCCTCGCCGCCGCTCAGGCTGCTGTAAAAGAAGCTGCCGCCCAAGAAGCCGAAGAAAAGAAAGGCAAAAAGGATAAGAAGGATAAAAAAGATAAGAAGGACAAAAAGAATAAAGAGTCCAAAAAGAAGGATAAGAAAGACAAAAAGGGCAAGAAAGATAAGAAGGATAAAAAAGATAAAAAGAAGTAAACTTGCCCATTGATAAGATAAAGGCTGCTCCGACACAGGCAGCCTTTATTTGTTTATAACCCCAGAGCCTGAACTTGTACTAATCTATGCTGGAAACCACCATGACAAAATGTGGGCAGAGCCCAGGTCAATCCTATTGAGAGCTATTTAATTCTGGAAAGTGGATTATTTCAATACTATTATACTTGCCCTGTTTTTGAATCGAATAATTTCTTCAATTAATAGTACTGGCATTGTGCCGACTATTATGGCCAACCATTCCCAGGTTTGCAAAGAGGTGGTTCGAAACATTTCGCCTCCCCATTCTACAATCAACCACTGACCGACTAAAATGGCTGTGATTACTATTAAAAAACCCTTATGCGAAAAGAATCCTTTGAAAGCGCAATCGTTGGTGCCAAAAACCTTTACATTGAAAAGGTTCCAAAATTGGAGCATGACAAACGAGGTAAATACTATGGTCAACTCTTTTATGCCGATACCCTAACCTCTAAAGTTGAATATCAGGTACATAACCAGAGTAATTCCCGTAAAAGTCAGACCTGATACTATAATCCACTCTTTCATCCTGGGTGTAATGATGAAATCCTCGTTACGGCGGGGTTTTTCTTTCATGACCTCTGGTTGGGTGGGCAATGTGGCCAGTGCCGCT
The DNA here is from genome assembly GCA_049969475.1 of Bacteroidales bacterium. Lineage (GTDB taxonomy): Bacteria > Bacteroidota > Bacteroidia > Bacteroidales > TTA-H9 > UBA2030. The sequence continues at coordinate 11,024 of JBMFOU010000012.1, forward strand.
GCGGCGAAAGTGTCCATAATTAAGTTCACCCAGAGCATCTGCGTTACTGTAAGGGGTACTTGGTGACCTGCTATGGAGCCAATAAAGACCAGCAAGAGAGCCGCAACATTTATAGTGAGCTGGAAAATAATAAATCGCTGAATGTTTCGGTAAAGCGACCTCCCCCACATGATGGCTTGGGTTATGGATTGGAAAGAATCATGGATGATAGTGATGTCGCTGGCTTCTCGGGCAATGGCTGTGCCTGAGCCCATCGAGAGGCCTACATGCGCCTGATTGAGGGCTGCAGCATCGTTACTGCCATCACCGGTAACTGCCACAATGCGTCCCTGTTCCTGTAACAATTTTACCAGGCGCTGTTTGTGACTGGGCCGGGCTCTATACATAATCTTGAGCCTCAAGGCTACTTCTTTGGCTTCTTCTTCGCTGAGCGATTCAAACACATCGCCTGCTATGAGTTCTTTATCGTCTGAGAGATTGTCTATTAAGCCTATTTGTCTTCCTATTTCTCGGGTGGTTCCGCCTGTATCACCCGTTATCACCTTGACCTCAATACCTGAGTCAAGACAGGTTTTTACAGAATCTGCCACGTCAGGTCTCAGCGGATCACTTAGGGCACATACCCCCAGGAATACCAGCTCCACTTCTTTTAAATCTATTTGACCCTCTTTGAATGGTTTTTGACTTGGCTGAAGGCGTGCGTAAGCAAATCCAAGCATTCGCATGGCCCTGGACTGGTAGGTCTCGAAAATCTCTTCATATAGGGTTAGCGCCTGGCTAGTGGAAATCTCTCCCCCAGCCGTGTAAGCCTTATGACACATTTTAATCAAAATCTCCGGGGCCCCTTTTGCAAATAATAGGGTCTCGCCCGTCTCTATATTCTCGGCTACTGTGGCCATGTATTTGCGCTCCGTAGAAAAGGTAAGCTGTTCCTTTTCCCGATATTGAGCCCTCAGATCCTGATCATTGATACCTTGATTCCAGAGCCACATCAATAGGGCAGATTCTGTTGGATTTCCCAATGGACGTGGCTCCTGGTGGGGGGTGGCTTAAATCCAGATGTACGGTGGAATTTACTGCCATATTGGCGGTCAGCCAGTCGTAAACCGAATGGCTTTTCTCTGCTGGCGTGAATATTTCATGCACCTGCATGCGATTCATGGTGAGCGTACCCGTCTTATCAGTGCATATTACATTTACGGCCCCCATGGTTTCAATAGCGTGCATTTTGCGCACCAGGCTATTATGCTTAAGCATGCGACGCATGTTCAGCGCAAGACTTAGCGTAACACTCATGGGCAATCCCTCAGGCACTGCCACCACAATTAGGGTGACGGCCACCATGAAGTTGTGTAATATATTCCCGGCTTCTTTTAGGGTAATCCAACTCTCTTTGTTAAAAACCTCTACTCTCAGGAGGGCTCCCAAAAGGAGTGAAAAGGCAAAAAAGCCTCCTCCGGCTGATATTAAAGAAGCCCACGAGCGTTCTTCAATCCATTCTGCTAGCCTTGACCTTGCACCTGCCAACTGGAAACCATCACGAACAAAAGGTGCCCAAACCTTGGATATGGCGATGGCAACCGAAAGCATGGTAACAAGAGAACTCATCCATTGTTTTAGGGTATAATGACCCTCTATCAATCCCCTGAAAAACAGCACAGAAAAAGTTAGTATGGCAAAAATAAAACCACCCACGCCAATCAACCTGGCCAGGCGCTCCAATTGCTGATTGAGGGGGATTTCTTCATCGGGTGGTTTTATCGCTTCTCTTGCCACTTTGCCATATTCTGTTTCATCGCCTACCCTGATAATTCGGGCGGTGCAATGCCCGTCAACGATAATGCTTTCACGTAATATCTCATTGGGTGGATAAGTGGTTTCCTGCGTAAAAGCTTCGGGATGGGCTGTTTTATAGGTTACGGGTTCTCCTGTAAGACTAGATTCATCTATTCGCAGGCTGACCGATTCGAGCAGTAGGGCATCGGCGGGTACTTCCTCTCCGGTATTTAGCATAATGATGTCGCCCACTACCAGGTCTTTTCTGGCCACCTCGGTGATGTATCCTTTGCAAATAACCTTGCAGCGCGTCTCATCGTTCACCAGGTTTAAAAGATCGAACTTGCGTCTCGCGTCATACTCAAACCAGAAACCAAGAGCTGTGGCCAGAAAAATGGCCGGTAGGATCCCCTCTGTTTCATAAAAGTCTTTTTCAAACAAGCATATGATAAAGCTCAGGAAAGCAGCAATAATTAAAATTCTTATCAGTGGGTCCTTAATTTTTCAACGTATAATTTCCAGACCGACTCACGGGGTGGAGGAGTAATTACATTAATACCGAACTTCTGTTGATTAGCCAGCACTTCATCATCGATAAGACCTTTGAAAGCCTGAGCAGTATATTGCATTATTAGATTCTTCGGTAGGTTTAATGTAAATTATCCATTGAATTCGAATGATTGGGGTGAAGTTAGAAAATTTATTTTTAGGTATTAAACACAATCAACTCATATATAGCAAAAAACAATATTATTAGACACCCATAGCCCCTGCCACAATTTCTGCAATATCCAGGTTTATATTTTGTTCTTCCTTTCCTTCTTTCTTTATCCCATCCGTTAGCATGGTCATGCAGAAGGGGCAGGCTGTGGCCACTATGCCGGCACCGGTGCTAAGCGCTTCGCGGGTCCGTTCGGCATAAACCTCTGTATGCCCGAGTTCTGATTCTTTAAACATTTGGGCGCCCCCGGCCCCGCAACAGAGCGAAAAGCTTCTGTTTCGTTTCATCTCTTTGATCTTGAGACCGCTATGCTCAACTACCAGTCTTGGATCTTCATAAATCCCATTGCCCCGGCCCAGGTAACAGGGGTCGTGGAAAGTGGCCGTCTGGTTGCGGAATACTTCGGGATTCACTTTTATTTTTCCCTCTTCTATCAGTTGCCGTAAAAACGTACTGTGGTGTATGACCTCGTAGTGTCCACCCAGGTCAGGATACTCGTTTTTGAAGATGTTGAAACAATGAGGACAGATGGTTATGATTTTCTTGACCTGGTAACGATTTAGGGTATCTATGACTTGCATGGCCTGCATTTGATAAAGCATTTCATTTCCTGCCCGGCGGGCGGGGTCGCCGCTACAGGTTTCTTCTGAGCCCAGGCAACCAAAGTCTATTCCGGCATGAATGAGAATGCGTGCAAAGGCCTGGGTTACTTTTTTATAGCGAGGATCGAAGGCTCCGGCGCAACCTACCCAAAAAAGATACTCTGGGGTTCGGTTCATTTCGCGGAGCAGAGGTATTTTGTATGCGTTCATAGATTGTATTTTTTCAATGGCTCAAACTTAAAATTGCATCCAGGCTTCCCGAGCTTCGGCAGCGTATTGCCAGGGAGCTCCGTTGTTTTCAATATTGCTAAACATGGATGCCAACAAGGGGGGCACTGCGGCTTCTTCCATAGCCAGATAGCGACGCATGGCCAGGATAATCACTGGCTGGTTGATATTTACCGGACATTCGCGGGCACAGGCGTTGCAAGTAGTGCAGGCCCAGAGCTCTTCTTCACTAATAAAATCGCGCAGCAATGCCCTTCCATCGTCGAAAGACAGTCCTTGTTTAAGCAATCCATCTCTTTTCTCTTTGGCCCTGGCTCTTACATCCATCACAATTTTTCGGGGAGAGAGTTTTTTCCCTGTCAGGTTAGCCGGACACACATCCGTACAACGACCACATTCTGTACAGGCCAGGCTGTCGAGATAGTTTTTCCAGGTGAGGTCTTCAATGTCTTTGACCCCAAATCGTCGGGGAGCAGGAGCTTTCGCTTCTTCGACATTCGCAGCCCCGGGATCCAACATCAGCCTGACTTCTTTTTCTATCTCAGGCATATGATCCATTTTTCCCAGTGGTTCGAGCCGGCTCAGATAGACGTTGGGGATGCTGGTAAATACATGAAAGTGTTTGGAATAGGGTAAAATGTTGGCAAAAAGGAAAATCAGGAGGATATGTGTCCACCAGAACGTCTCATGGAGAAAGTGAGCCTGATAGATGCTAACACCCTGAAATACTCTGGCAAGCAGATTACTTACAGGCATTGCTTGGTCTAAATGACCTGGATGTGTTAAGAGGTAAAATATGTTGGTTCCCAGCAGGCTAACCATCAGGAAAAAAATAATGAGCAGCGCAGCAGCTGCATCAATTTTTGAAATGGGCTTCATTTCAATACCATAGAACCGCCTGATTTTCATGAACGTTCTGCGAATCAGAAAGGCTAATATGCTTAAAAGCACCAAAACAGAAAATACATCACCCGAAAAGACGATTATGTTATAGAAAACTGGCCATTGCGAAAAAACACGTTCTTTGCCGCTCAGTCCATCGATCACCATCTCCAGGCTGCCCACAGTGATGATAAGAAATCCCCAGAAAACCAGGGCATGAGCCAGTCCCACCAGTGGTCGACGAAAGATGCGCGATTGCCCAATAGCAACCCTGAGCATTACTTTCAGCCGCTTTGCGTGTTGACGAATAGGGAAGGGCCTCAGCAAAGGCATGATACCGAAAATTCTGCGTACCGACCAGAGGAAAACCCCGATGGTCATTATCAGGATGGGGGTGAAAATGAGCGTCTTGGTCATAATGTGGCAATTTATGCAGTTTGCTGCATTTTTATCGCCACAAGTATAAAATTTTTTCGCCAAAAGCAGGAAACTTTCCCTTTATTTGGAGAAAATCTGATTTAAGAAATCAGCTGAACTTTTAATTTCCTGAACGATTTTACGGATAGAGCCTAGCCCGATTTCTCTCTCCCTTACTTTTTGAGGATCCAACCAAACTATATCTTCTACATCATCTGCTGGTTGTATGGTTTCTAAACTATCAACCCTGCATAAGAAAACAGAATCCAGGGTGTAATAGAGTAAATCTTTGTAAATGTATTTGTTTGGAACGGTTTTTAAAAACTTCCATGACACAACCTGCTAGCCGGTTTCCTCTTTCACCTCACGAACCAAGGTCTGCTCAGAAGTTTCGAAAATATCGGAAAAGCCCCCGGGTAAATCGAGCTTGCCTTGGGCGGGTTCGTATTTTCTGCGGGTAAAAAGAAGTTCTTTATCACGATTAGGAATAAGGGCAATGACAGCCGGTGCAGGGTTGAAATACCAGATCAGCCCACATTCGGGGCATTGCATGGATTTAACGCTTATCGAAGTAAATCCTGGTTCACCACATCGAGGGCAGAATTTAAAAACGAGGAAGGGATGCTCCTGAGGTAATTGCATGGAGCAAAGGTAACGATTTAGTTAAAAGTTATATGCTGTAAGCTCGATGTCAGGGGTTAGAATTCGGATAGTGTCCTGGCGAGCCTTGGTCATTTAAATGATACAATCCCAATCGCTTACCTTGTGGATTTCATGGGGATTATGATCTATTTGTTCCACATAGCTCACCGCCAATGCGAATATCGTGATCACCTGAGGTGTGATGTTTGCCTCGGGGGTTCTGTGGACTCAAGATTTTTTCAATACCTGCGCAAGGTGTTGCCAGGTATCCAACCTACGCTTCCATTGGCAATTTTTATCTTTACCCACGAATTCAGGCTGTCGCTTAGTTGCACCTTGGTCCCTTCGTGCAGCACAAAGAGATCCACACTGTTTTCGTCTGGTGAACTCTTAACTGTAACTGAAGGCTCGAATATGATGCCATGCGTATGGTGCGTCTGTCGGTAATGATTCTTACTTGCAAACGTGTAGCTCAATACTCCCATCAGTAAAAACAAAAGGGCAGAATAAAAACCGGTTCGTTTGAGACCGGGACGATTGGATAGTAAAAACCAACCCAATGCAGCAAGAAAAAGGGCTAAGAAAATAAGGCTGAGCCATGCCCAGGTATCGCCGGTAAAAAGGGTATAGAGTGATTTCCACCAGCGTTCGAAAAACAGGTCAGGTACTACGTCTATTTTGTCAACTATTCTACTATTAGCTACTTTCAGATTGAAAAGGATGTCTTCGTCGGAGGGGTCAAGTAAAAGTGCTTTTTCGTAATAATAGATTGCCGGGGCCATTTCATTGCGCTTAAACCAGGCATTGCCTAGGTTGTAGTACAGGGCGGCTGATTCGTTGCCTGTAGCAATTACTTTTTCATACCAGTAAATGGCAGCTTCGTAGTGGCCTTTGGTATAAGCACTTGTAGCTGAATCAATCATGGTCTGCGGAGGCAGTTCGCTGGCCTGAAGTAATACCGATGTAAGAAGAATACCAGAAAGTATGTAATATTTTAAAGTATTCATAATCAACGATTTATTTTAGTTCTCTTTCAATACGCGAAATGGTTTCCAATGCCTGCTGATATACTTGTTCCATGTTTTCCGCCTTATTGCCGGGGGCAAATCGGGCAAATTCGCAGTTATTGAGCGTATCGATAAATGCTCGGATTGTTTCTGTATTCACATTGCGGGAAGTAAGCTTTCCTTCTACGTTTTCCATCGAGAGATCAGCAAGCGGAATGTTGAATTTATCAGATATGTAGCCCCATAAAGCCGCGCTGGTTTCGTTGTAGAAAGCTTCTTCATTTTTCTGATTGAGATAGTTACGGGCATTCTTTAATCGTTTGGTAGCAACTCCTGTGGCTTTTTTCAGGCGCATCAGGCCTGTATCGCCCCGCTGCCTGAGGATGCGCTGTATCACGAAAAAACTAATAGCAAATAAAATGAGGAGGCCGACTAGTATTCCGTAATAAAGCCTGGAAGCAAAGAACGATGTACCCGCTGGCCTGAGCGAAAGAGGTGGTAGTTTAATGTAGCGTATATCACTCCCTATGTATTTCAAATCTTGCTGATTAACACCACTGTAGGTTACATTCTGGGCAGTGCCTTCTCCTTTGGCTACGTTAATTGTAAATTCAGGAGAAGTTAGCGTGGAATATTTTCCGGTAGTCGGATTGAAGAAGCTAAAGGTGATGGGTTTTATGGTAAACGTTCCGGCATTGCGGGGTATGAGCAGATATTCAAACGTTTTTGAACCTGATACGCCTGCAGCTGTGGTATTGATGTTGGAGGTGACTTTAGGCTCGTAGGTATCGAAATCTGTGGGGAAATTTATTTGTGGTGCTTCTATGACATCCAGATTACCGGTCCCTGAAATTTTGACGCGCAGGTTAAGGGCATCGTTGGCTTTTACTTCATTTCGATCGAGCTCAGCGCTTAGGGTAAAATTTCCTACAGCATTGGTATAATTGGCAGGCTTGCCGTCTGCAGGTAGAGGTTTTACGTTGATTTTTAGGGCGTTGCTATATACTTTCCGGTTTTGTTGTTCATAACCGGCATTGAAAAAGGCATCGTTGAAAAAGCTATCAAAGAATGGATCTCCGGTTACGGTTCTGCGACGTTTTTTAGCAATGGAAGCAATGCATTCCATTTCCATGGCGGGAATGTTAACAGTGCCTGGCTTGAGTCCAAACAAAGCGGTCTTCTTGATTTCTGCAGTTACATACTCTTCTCCATTGATGATTTCAGTACTTTGCTGCAGTTTATCGGATTTCAGCAGATCCTGCGACCAGAAGCCTGGAAAAGTTCCCAAATTGTTGATTCTAATATTTGAAAGGGGAACTTTGGTATAAAGCTTATAAGTTACCACGGTCTGTTCGCCTGCATATGGATTGGGATTGCTCACATAGGCACGGATAAAAATGTCGTCTTTGGGGAGGTCTTTAACGCTGGTGATGGGTTCAGTTGCAGTGGAGGTTTGCTTTTGTGTCGAAGATCCACTTCCTGGCGATGCCTGCCTTGGCTGATTGCTGCTTCCTGATGTTACCTGAATTTTGAATGGTTGGGTCTGGTAGGTTTTCCCCCTCACGGTAATTGTGGCAGGTTTTACGTCGAAAACCCCTTCCATGGAAGCATGAATTAGATAAGTGTACGACTGGCTGTATTCCTGATGCATTTTCCCATTGATAAACTGGAAACTGGAGCTTTGCGAAACATTGGGCCCCGAAACCACATTAAACCCCTTGAAATCGGGCCCCCGGAAGTTTTCTCCATCTGCATTCAGGGTAAAGACTACCCGAAAGGTTTGCCCTAGCTCTACCACATCGGGTGCTGTTACAGTAAAACTTACCTCCTGTGCTTTTATAATTTCGTTGAGGGCAAGGAATGTTATTATTAACAGCGCAAGTCGTTTCATGTCAAGTGATTTGTTGGTTTTTTATGACAAATTTTCAGCCAGAGAAAAGAGCAAACCCTATGCCGTTACCAATCTTTGACAGGCCGACCTGAAACCATGGGCTTTTTTTCCTGCTTGAGTTTTTCCATAGTTTTTTGCTCAGCATTTTTCATGGCTTCGAGCATGCGCTCGGCGTCTTGTTTCGACAGCTCCTGGGGTTGGGCTTGTTGAGGTTGTTGGTTTTGCTGCTGATTTTGAGGCTGCTGGTTTTGCTGGCTTTGTTGTTGCTGTTGATTTTGCTTCTGGTCTTGCTGCTGGTTTTGTTTTTGCTGTTGTTGTTGCTGTCGGGCTTTCAAAAGTGCATACGAAAGATTATATCTGGCGTCTTCATCTGCCGGATTGAGCTTCAGCGCCTGCTTATAGGCTTCGATGGCAGCCTGATAATTTTTTGCCTGCACTTGGGCATTGCCAGTATTGTATAAAATCCCCGATGCTTTGTCAGCATTTATATCTGCCCGTGAAATCAACCCATTCCAGGTGCTAGCTGCCTCCTGGTAGTTATGCTCCTTGTAAAGGGCGTTGCCCAGATTGTATCGGGCCGGGACGGAACCTGGATTTTTTTCGAGCGCCTTTCTGTAAAATATTTCTGCGTCGTTGTATTTTTCTTTTTCCATGGCTGTATTACCCTTGCGAACCAGCCGGTACTCCTTCTGAGCCTGCAGCATGGGCGAAACAAGCAATGCCAGCACAATAAAAGGAAGTATTTGTTTCATAACAACTTATTTTTCATTTGCCAAAAAGATTAAGACGGCTCCATAGTTTGCTTTTTCTCAAGCTGATGAATAGCTCTGTGATAAGCAGAGCCAGGGCTATCCACAGGAAATAATGGAATCGGTTATCGTATTCCGAAAACAGACGGGTGTCGAATTCCGTTTTTTCGAGTTTACCAATTTCTTCAAATATCTTGCGCAGGGCCTGATTGGTATTGGCTGAGCGAATATATATACCATTGCCGGTAGAGGCAATTTTCTGCAGGGTTATTTCGTCGAGACGGGTCATTATGGTATTTCCTTCGCTGTCTTTTCTATAGCCGGCCATAGAACCGTCGGGCCCCATGATGGGAATGGGGGCTCCTTCCGGTGTGCCAATTCCCAGGGTATAAATTTGAATACCATCTGCAGCGGCTTTTTCAGCCTCTTCCATCACATTGCCCTCATGATCTTCCCCATCGGTGATTATAATTATGGCTTTGCTTCGGGTTTCGCTTGTGAGCGATTCGTGAGCCATGCGGATAGCCTCGGCAATGGCAGTACCCTGGGTGGGAACCAGATCGGTGCTTATTTTACTGATAAACATGCGTGCAGCTGCATAATCACTGGTTATGGGTAATTGCACGTAGGCCTTGCCCGCAAATACTACAATGCCTATTCTGTCGCCTTTCAACTGATCTACCAGCTTGGTTATAGCTAATTTGGCATTTTCTAGCCGGTTGGGTTTGGCATCCTGCGCCAGCATGCTGTTCGATACATCGAGGCACACCATCATATCTATGCCTTTTTGTTTAACTTTTACCAGCTTGCTCCCTATCTGCGGATTGGCAGCAGCTATCACCAACATGACAAAGGCGAGATTCCAGATAATGAACCGAATTAGCGGCCGGGAAGAGCTATAATCAGGTATTAGGCCGTTAATCAGTTTTTCGTCGCCCCATAGCTTAAGGTTACTGCGACGCCTTATGCGCGCCACTATAAAAAGAAGGGCCAGCAAGGGGATAATGAGGAGGAGATAGAAATAATCAGGATTTTCGAACCTGAACATAGTTTTTCTTTTTAAGGTTGATGACGGAAAATGGTGAGAGATAGCAACATCTCCATGAACAACAGTACAAGTGCGAGAAGCACCAGAGGACGGAATTCATCTACTCGATTGTGAAACTCCGAGACATCTATACGCGATTTCTCAAGTTTATCAATCTGGGCGTAAATATCCCGCAGGGTGGTATTGTTTGTGGCTCTAAAATACTGACCACCTGTCATTTGGGCAATGTCCTGCAAAAGCTTTTCATCAATTTTTACCTCTACGTTTTGGTATTGAGTGCCGAATGGGGTTTTAAAAGGGTAGGGGGCCATTCCGCGTGTGCCCACACCTATGGTATAAACCCTGACGCCCATTTTCTTGGCTATTTCGCCAGCTGTCAGGGGGTCAATGTTGCCCCGGTTGTTTTCTCCATCGGTTAATAGGATGATAACTTTACTTATAGCATCGCTCTCACGTAAGCGGTTGATAGCCGTAGCTAATCCATCACCAATGGCAGTTCCGTCCTCAATCATACCACTTTTCAGTTGACGGAAGAGTTCAGTTAGGATGTTTTTATCGGTAGTCAGGGGACACTGGGTGAAGGCTTCTCCCGAGAAGGCCACTAATCCGATGCGATCGTTAGGGCGGCCGTTGACAAAATCCGATGCTATGCTTTTGGCTGCTTCAAGCCGGTTGGGCTGAAAGTCTTCCGCCAGCATACTGGAGCTAATGTCGAGGGCTATTACAATATCAATACCCTCTACGCTTACATCCTGTCGGCTTATGCTGCTCTGCGGCCTGGCCAGGGCTATGATAATAAGAGCCAGGGCCAGCATACGCAAGGCAAACAGTGTATGCCGCATCTTGACTTTCCATGTAGGAGCCTGCTGTTCCAATACATGGGCCTGCGAAAAACGCAGGGAAGGAAACCGCTGGTTACCTTTCATCACGTACCATACCACCAAGGCAGGGATAACCAGCAGCAGAAGAAGCAACCAGGGATTTAAAAAAGTTATATGCGGGAATAACATAGTCGTTTAAAGGTTTGGGATTCTTTTTTCTTCTTTTGGGCCTTGGCCCTCTCCTTCCAGGGGTTCTGGAGCGGGCATGGTCATTTCAACAAAACGACGGCAGAATTCAAGCGCAAAATCATTCTCATCGGCCAGAGGTTCAAACCGGGCAAATTTGACCAGGTCGGCCGTTTCGAGCATTCTGCGGGCTTCTTCTACCAGCAAGGGTTCGAAACGATTTTTCCTGAGTGAATCCACAATTTCTTGGCTTACCATTTCTGGTGCTTCTATTTCAAACTGGCCTTTGAGATAGTCGCGGAAAATATCGGTTAGGCGGGAATAATATTCTTTGGTTTGTCCTGATTGCCAGAGTTTTAGCTGCCTGAGTTCTTCCAGTGCTTCAAGGGCTATCTGCCAGGCAGGTTTCTGGGGTTTGGGCTTAAAGAGGAAGTAATCCCGCTTACCTCTTCTGTACTGTATATATCTGTATATCAGAAGACCTATGAGGGCTGCCAGCAGAATATATAACAACCACGGAAGAAATTCTTTCCATGAATAGCCTACTTTTTCTATTCCCCTGATGTCGCGGATGGGAGCCGCAGTATCTACTTCCATCAGCATTACCTGAAGTAGCAAAGGCTCCGTTTCAGCTATCTGAATTGTAGTATCGCCAGGCAGTTGATAAAGAAATCTGATCGGAGGCACGGGGATGTAACCCGTGTCGAACGAAGTCAGGGTCAGTTGCTGACTCAAAGTTAGAGTCCCAGCGGCAGTGGTGGTATCAATCTTGCCCTTTTTGAGGATTTCTATAGATCGGGATATAGTATCGGCCTGAATACCCCATTTTACTTTGCTTCCTTGAGGAACCTCAAGTTTTAACTGTGCCTGGGTGGGTTGCCCGATGAGTAACTGCAAGGTATCGATGTGCATTATAGCCTTTGCTTGTTGAGCCAAGGCCCCCTGGGTGGAAAACCACCCTATCAGCAACATCAGAATAGTCGTGCGACGAATGACTTTTGTTAGTTGCGTCATTTCTATAGTGTTTATATTATCTATCGTCTGATTTCCCGTTGTTTAAACAGGTTCATCAGGGGACGAACATAATCTTGTCCGGTGGCCAATTGGGTGAAATCGACTCCGGCACGGGTCAGGGTGTCGTTGATATAGCGCTGCCGGGCTTCACGCTGGCTTTTAAAACGTTCCCTTACGTTTTGTTCGCTCGTGTCTATCCAGATTTCCCTTCCGGTTTCAGGGTCTAAAAGCCGGATAAGCCCTGCAGGAGGGATTTCTTTCTCCCGTTCATCGTAAATCTGCAAGGCTATCAAGTCGTGCTTACGGGCAGCAATACGTAAGGCCTGGTCATAGCCATGATCCTCGAAATCAGAGATAAGAAAGGCTACCGATCTTTTTTTAATGGCATTTGTGAAGAAACGTAAGGCTTCAGCAATGTTAGTACTTCTGCCTTGCGATTGAAAATCGATGAGTTCTCTGATAATGCGAAGAATATGGCTGCTCCCTTTTTTAGGTGGAATAAATTTCTCGACCCTATCGCTAAAAAAGATCACACCCACCTTGTCGTTGTTGGCAATGGCCGAAAACGACAGAACAGCGGCTATCTCAGTGATTAAGTCCTGTTTATATTGTACCCGGGTGCCAAAGGCATTGCTGCCCGATACATCGATCAGCAGAATCACGGTTAATTCCCGTTCCTCTTCAAAAATTTTGACATAGGGGTGATTGAAGCGGGCCGTTACATTCCAGTCGATGTTGCGAATGTCGTCGCCGTACTGGTATTCGCGTACCTCGCTAAACGACATTCCTTTCCCCTTGAAGGAACTGTGATATTCCCCGCTGAAAATCTGGTTCGACAGCCCCCGGGTCTTTATTTCGATTTTGCGTACTTTTTTGAAAATCTCAGTTGTTTCCATAGGGGTACCTTTTCTGAGTTGTTAAATGTAAGTGCCTCATATTAGGGGACTTCCACAGAATTGAGTACCTGGCTGATGATTTCTTCGGTGGTAATGTTTTCGGCTTCGGCCTCATAAGTAAGCCCGATACGGTGGCGAAGCACATCATGTGCAACTGCGCGTACATCTTCAGGAATTACATACCCCCTGCGTCGGATAAAGGCATAGGCTTTGGCTGCCAATGCCAGGTTGATGCTGGCACGCGGCGAACCACCGTAAGCAATCAATCCCTTGAAAGACTCCAGCTTGTATTTTTCGGGAAAACGGGTGGCAAACACAATGTCCGTTATGTAATTCTCGATTTTTTCGTCAAGATATACCTCCCTTACGACATTACGCGCTTTGATTATGTCAGCAGGTTTGAGCCTGGTCTCTGTGCTGGGGTATGATTCCTGAATATTTTGGCGCAGAATCTGCTTCTCTTCTTCTTTTTCAGGATAAGTAATAACCACTTTCAGCATAAAACGGTCCACCTGGGCCTCGGGAAGGGGATAGGTACCTTCCTGCTCAATAGGGTTTTGCGTGGCAAGTACCAGAAAAGGCTCTTCCAGAGGATAGGTCTGATCGCCGATGGTAACCTGGCGTTCCTGCATGGCTTCGAGAAGGGCACTTTGAACCTTGGCCGGACTGCGGTTGATTTCATCGGCAAGGATAAAGTTGGCAAAAATGGGCCCCTTACGAACCATAAATTCCTCTTTCTTCTGGCTGTAAACTAATGTACCGATAAGGTCGGCAGGAAGAAGATCGGGGGTAAATTGTATACGGCTGAATTTAGCGTCGATTATCTTAGCCAAGGATTTGATGGCCAATGTTTTGGCTAATCCGGGTACCCCTTCGAGCAAGATGTGTCCATTGCTCAATAACCCGATAAGCAGTCGTTCGACCATGTATTTCTGCCCCACGATCACCTTATTCATTTCCATGCGGATAATGTCGGTGAATGCGCTCTCCTGCTGAATGCGCTCATTAAGTTCTCTAATGTCGATGCTTTGCATAGGATTTGTCGATTTAGTGCTGCAAAAATAGAAAGCCCCCGGGCCTTGGGCAACGGCTCAGGGGTTAAAGATTGTTAATCCGAACGTTAAATTATGTTAAGATAAATTTACAGGATGCTAATATCCTGAATTACAACTCATCAATAATATTTTTCATCTTCATTCTCACTTCACCCCCAATACATTTCAGCTCCTGATTGCCAACACCGGCAAAGGCGCCCTCAGGGTCCATAGCCGCTACTTCGGTTTTGCCCTCTTCTTTTTCAATAACTACCACATTACATGGCATAAGTACCCCGATTTCAGGTTCTTCTATCAGTGCCCGGTAAGCATGCCCGGCTGAGCAGGCACCTAAAATCTTGTAACGTTTCATTTTGATGTTAAGCTTTTCCGTGAGTGTTTTCGCAACATCCACCTCCATCACAATACCCATATTTTGCCTCTCTATGCTAGCTCTTGCCCTTTTTTCGGCATCTTCGAAGCTGCATTCCAGTGTTTTGGAAAAATAGTACCCCATGATTGCCAGTTTTTATGGATTTGCTAAAATAACATGTTTTGTTTCGTTTGGGTTCATAAAGAGCCAATCATAGGAATCGTTGGGTAAGTCAAGAGCTATTTTGCTTTGAATTGGAATTTTGTTTAGAAAAGGATTACCGGGTACTAATCCTTGACAGGGTATCTGAAATGTAAAAATGGTGTCTATCAAGTTGCCTAGGATTTATTAAAAACAATCACGCTTTCAATCTATTGAAATTTTAAATGGTAGTGAATTGCAAAGAGTTTGATGTATTGTTTAATTTTTATTTGGATTAATTAAACAAAACAAATCCATGGTATGTTACTTATTTGAACCAATTAACTAAACAAAATGAAAACTATGAAACGGTATTTCAATTTTCTAATTCTATCTTTTACTGTTTTAACCTTAGTTTCCTGCAGCAAGGATGATAACACTGACAATCCTAAGTCAAGCACGATTGCGGATGTGGTGAACAATGACCCGAACTTCTCCACCCTGAAGGAGGCATTGATTAAAACTAATTTGGACAAGACGCTGATGGGTAATGGGGAATTCACAGTATTTGCTCCAACCAATGCTGCATTTTCCGATTTATTCAATCAATTAAAGGTTAATGGCATCAATGACCTCAGTTCTGAAACTTTGACGCCCATTCTTCTTTATCATGTGTTGGGCAGCAAGGCTTTATCATCGGCCTTGCAATCGGGCTATGTTAGCACACTGAGCGCAGGCAAGGGAGGTAAAAATCTTTCATTAAAAATAGCAATTAACAATGGAGTAAAACTCAATGGTAACGTAAATGTTACCCAAGCTGATCTAATGGCCAGCAATGGAGTAATACATGTCATCGACAAGGTTTTATTGCCTCCTACGGTGGCTGATATTGCAAGTTTTGATGGTTCATTTACAACGTTGGTAAGCGCTCTTTCATCCAACAATTTGGTATCCACATTGTCAAATCCTGAGGGAACGTTTACAGTGTTTGCTCCGACCGATAATGCCTTTGCTGCTTTAGGTTCTTTACCCCATGATCTTATGCCTATTCTTCTTTATCATGTTATGGGAGATATTGTTTACAGTGATCAAATTGCAACGGGATATGTTGGTACTTTGAGCAAATATTCTAACAATCCTATTTCACTTTATATCGAGAAATCCAATGGCGTTAAGCTTAATGGTAATGTAAATGTTGTTGCTGCAGACATTGTGGCCACCAACGGGGTTATCCATGTAATTGATAAGGTCTTAGTTCCGCCGACCATTGCCGATATGGCTATCGCTAATCCTAATTTATCAACACTTGTAGCTGCGGTAGTTAAAGCTAATTTGGTTGAAACCCTGAGTGGCGCAGGACCATTTACAGTATTTGCGCCAACAAACCAAGCTTTTAGCAACTTATTTTCGGCATTACAAATCACTGGAATCAATGACCTCGCTAATGAACAACTGACGCCCGTCTTACTCTACCATGTAGTTAGTGGTAATGTATTGTCATCCTCTCTCTCCAGCGGTTCAGTGCAGACCGTACAGGGATCTCCGCTGCAAATTTCTGTGGGTTCCGGTGTCACTATCAATGCTACGGCAAATGTTGTTTTGGCAGACATTCAAGCTGCTAATGGGGTCATTCATGTTATCGACAATGTGCTACTCCCTCCCAATAAATAATATTTTATTTAGTTAGTTTTTTCGAGAGGCTGCCTTATTCATATCGAGGCAGCCTCTTTCAGTTTCCTGGCTTTTATCACCTCAGACCTAGTAGAGCAGAGGTACTTTATGCAGTTTGTGAGGGGCAGTTTTAAGCCTAAATAGGGCAAATAGGAAATGCCTTTTTTTTGACGGATTGAGATCATCCTTTCCTGCCATTACTTTCAAAGGTATAAGAAAACTATGCCCTCTCTCAGGCTTTACTTCTCAGAAACCATTTTCCAGACGAAGGGTCTGTCTAAATCCACTATAAGTCGAGTAAGCCGGGGCTAAGCGAAAGCCTTTGAATGCAGCACGTGGATTTCTCTGGCTTTAGGCGAATTGTATTTTAAAGACTTCAAAAAAAATAGGCTGACTAGATCTTTAAGTCCACCTATTTTACAAGCGATCCGGGACGGATTCGAACCCCCGGCCCGCAGCTTAGAAGGCTGCTGCTCTATCCAGCTGAGCTACCGGACCGTTTTTCGGAATGCAAAATTAAGCATTCTCTGGTAATTTCCTAAAATTTGGTTCACGTGCTCCCTGCCTTTAACCTATCTTTGCAACTTCTGTATACAGTTACTTATTCTAAAATTATATGAAAGCGTTCCGACTCTTAACTCTTCTAAGTCTAGCATGGATCTCCTTGATGGTGAAGGCTCAGGTCATAACCACCGATCCTTTTTACCCTGTTGAAAACCAGTCTGTAGTAATTTATTTTGATGCCACAAAGGGCAATCAGGGACTCATGGGCTATACCGGTGATGTATATGCCCATACGGGGGTCATTACCGACAAAAGTACTTCAGCGGGTGATTGGAAATATGTGAAAACCGACTGGGGACAGAATACCCCGGAAACCAAGCTCGAGCGAATATCCGCTAACTATTATAAACTCACGATAGGACCTTCCATTCGTGAATATTATGGAGTGCCGGTCTCTGAGCAAATCCTTCGCATGGCCTTTGTATTTCGCAGTGCTTCCATGGTCAATGGGGCGTGGAAAGAAGGAAAAGATGAGGGTAACGCCGATATTTTTGCCGATGTGTATCCCGCTGGACTTTCAATCAATGTGGTAGCTCCCGAAGGCAATAATTTAATTGAAGCTGAGGGTGATACTTTATATGTTCATGCCATTAGCCCCCAGGCTGATTCTATGTGGTTGTACGTCAATGGCGTTTTGTCGGGTACTATAGCTGGGCATATCTATTATGATACAGTGGTGGCAGCTCCGGTAAATGGTTATTGGCAAAATCATTACCTGGTTTTCAGAGCAAAAAACAGCAATGAGCAGGTTTTCGATACCGTTACCTACAGAGTCATACCCATGCCCGAAGTGGCTGAACTTCCGGCCGGGATTACCGATGGAATTAACTACACCGGGGCAAACTCTGTGGTGCTGAGCCTGCAGGCTCCGGGGAAGAAAAATGTTTTCGTTATCGGCGATTTTAACGATTGGACGGTTTCGCAACCTTTTTATATGAAGCGCACCCCAGATGGAGAGCGTTTTTGGCTCCAGATAGATAATCTCATTGCAGGAAAAGAATATCGCTTCCAGTACCTGGTTGACGGCAAAATACGCATTTATGACCCCTATGTCGAAAAGGTCAGCGATCCCTGGAACGACAAATACATCTCATCCGCCACATACCCCGGGCTCATCAGTTACCCAACGGGGAAAACCACAGGAGTGGTAGGGGTATTACAAACAGCTCAACCACCTTATAACTGGGAAGTTACCCAATTTAACCCACCTGCAAAAGATCAATTGATTATTTATGAACTCCTGGTGCGTGATTTCACCACAAAGCATACCTACCAGTCCCTGATCGATACGCTGGATTATCTGAAAAGGCTGGGGGTGAATGCAGTAGAATTGATGCCTGTGATGGAGTTTGAAGGCAACTCAAGTTGGGGTTACAATCCCATGACTTACTGCGCACCCGATAAATATTACGGTCCGAAAAATGATTTGAAAAAATTCATTGATGAATGCCATAAACGGGGCATGGCAGTTATTTTGGATATTGTGCTCAATCATGCTTATGGGCTCAATCCCTTGGTTGCTTTGTATTGGGATGAAAAAAAACAAATTCCGGCTGCCAATAACCCCTGGTTTAATCAGGCTTCCCCTAACCCTGTTTTTAGTTGGGGATACGATTTCAACCATGAGAGTCCATACACCAAGCATTTTGTTGACAGGGTTACACGCTTTTGGCTTACGGAATACAAGGCCGATGGTTTTCGTTTCGATTTCAGTAAGGGATTTACCAATAAACCTGGAGATGGCTGGGCCTACGATGCCAGCCGTATAGCCATCTGGAAACGTTACGCTGATAGTATTTGGTCAGTAAAGCCTGATGCATACATCATACTCGAACATTTCACCGACAATAGCGAAGAGAAGGAATTGGCGAATTATGGGATGATGATTTGGGGTAACATGAACAGTGCTTACTGCGATGCCAGCATGGGTTATTATAGCAATAGTGACCTTTCTTGGATTGACTATAAGCGCCGTGGATGGCCAAATCCCCATTTGGTAGGATACATGGAAAGCCACGATGAAGAGCGTCTCATGTATAAAAACCTGACCTGGGGAGTAACCACCAATCCGGATTACAACGTGAAAGACCCCACTATAGCCCTCCAGAGAGCTGCCCTGGCAGCTACCTTTTTTCTGCCCATGCCAGGCCCTAAAATGATCTGGCAATTTGGTGAACTGGGCTATGATTATTCCATCGATTACAATGGGCGGCTGGGCGAAAAGCCCATTCGCTGGGATTATTATACGGATTGGAGGCGAAGATACCTCTATGAAGTTTATTCGGGGCTGAATTACCTTAAAACTCAGTATCCGGTTTTTCGCACTACCGATTACTCGCATCGCCTTAATGGCTTTGACCGACGAATTGTTCTCAAAAGCCCGGAGATGGATGTAGTGATTGCTGGCAATTTCGATGTAACGGATCATAAGGTAACACCGGGCTTTACACGCACGGGTTGGTGGTACGAATTTTTTACCGGCGATTCGCTCGAGGTCACGACTACATCTCTTTCGCTTGAAATGAGCCCCGGACAGTATGTACTTTACTCAACCACAAAAATTCCGCGTCCTGCGACCCTGAATACGGGTATAAGTGACCAGCAGGGCTGGCTTTACGAGACCCTGGTATGGCCCAACCCGGTATCTGACCAGTTTACACTTGCCCTTACCCTGACCCAGCGATCCGATTTACAAGTGAGCCTTTTCTCGGCAGACGGTCGCTTGCTGGGCACCCAGAACCTGGGCAATTTGAATACCGGAATGCAGCTCCTGGATTTGAGCCTTACAGAAATAACGGGTTGTAAACTTAAGGCTGGTCTTTATTTCCTGACTTTACAGTCGGGAACGGGTCGTCATACCATTAAACTCATGGTGAGATAGTTAATCGGAGGAGATCCACTCTTCCCACGAAATTTCAAGCATTTCGCGCATCATGGCAGCATCGTCGAGCAGACCTGCTGCCATTTTTATTTTTCGGGCCTTGATGTTTTCCATTTTCTCTTCCACACTCTGACGAGTAATAAAGCGATAAACGAATACCGGACGATTCTGGCCTATACGATGAGCCCTATCCATGGCTTGTCGCTCTGCACTTACATTCCACCACGGATCGGTTATCAGCACATAATCGGCTTCGGTCAGGTTGAGACCTACTCCTCCGGCTTTTAAACTGATAAGAAAAATCTGCATATCAGGGTCTTTGCGGAACGATTCAATGACCTGGGGGCGGTTACGCGTCTGGCCCGTAAGCATCTGATGTTTTATTCCCTGATCGGTGCACCATTGGGATAATATTTTCAAATGGCGCACAAAGCTTGAAAACACCAATACTTTGTGGCCCTCGGCCGTGAGCGTCTCAAGGGTTGAGGTAATAGCCTGAGTTTTTCCACCATGTATATCGGCAAATTCTCTAAAAATACCCGGCTCAATGGCCAGAAGACGAAGTCGCATCAAAGCGTTTAAAACATGCACGCGACTCTGTGTGTGCAGGGTTTCTAATTTCAATAGCTGATTGCGTTGTTTCGATTTTTCCTGTTCGTAAATCAACGCCTGTTCGGGAAGCATGTCACATAGCAACGTGATTTCGTTGAGCGGAGGAAGTTCCTGCAGCACCTCTTGTTTATTTCTTCGCAGTATATAGGGTGTTGTAAGTCGTCGCAAAAGTTCCCTGGCTTCAGCATTTATGTCTACATCACTGAAATACTTTTTAAAATGGCTGAGGCTGCCCAGCAGGTCTGGATTGAGAAAATGCATCTGCGACCATAGTTCTTCGGGGCGGTTTTCAATGGGTGTTCCGCTCAGGCAAAACCGGTGGCGGGCTTGGAGACGGCAGGCATATTGGGCATTGCGCGAATCGGGATTCTTAATGTTTTGACTTTCATCCAGTATAACACACCCCAATTCTATGGATTCCAAAAGCTCTATATCGTTGCGCATAATGCCATAAGTGGTCAGCACCAGGGGAAAATGAGTGAAGCAGGAAGGGCTGCGGTCAGCACCTGAATACAGGGCAAAAGGCAGTTCGGGTGTAAAATGTTTGAGTTCGGCAGCCCAATTGTGCAATATCGAGGCTGGAACCACCACAAGCGAGGGGGGATACCAGGGCCGGGTAGAAATTTCTGATTCTTGCTTGTCCTCAAAAAGGCTGAGCTGGCGGGCGCCTTCGGGTTTATTATGAATGGATTGATGAGAATATCTGGAATAAATGGTTTTGAGTAGTGCTATTATCTGAAGGGTTTTCCCTAACCCCATATCGTCAGCCAGTAAGGCACCGGTCCCATTTTTCCAATGTTGAACCAGCCAATGGTAACCTTCCACTTGGTAAGTTCGAAGATGTGCACTGTTTAGTTGGGGCAATTCCTCGGGCAAATCATAGTCTGATTTTAGCCCTGAAATTTCGAGAGGTAGTTCTGCCCATTCCAGCAGAGCACGCTGGGTTTTGTGCAACCTCACCCTATTGTCCTTAGCGTTTGCATGACTGAAAAGGGGAGAATATTGGGCGAACCAGGATTCGGGTATCCTGAAAACCTGGCCGTTAGGCAGCTCGAAATCGGGATTGCCTTCGAGTATATGATCTTTGAGTGCGGTAAAAGGAAATTCCATCTCGCCCACGCGGATTACCAAATAGAGATCAAACCAGTCGTTATGAAATTTAAATTCTGTGTGCAGGTGGGGCGTTTGCAAATAATACTTGTGGTCTAGGCGGGTTTCAATGATAAATCCTTGCTTTTCAAGAAGTTCTTTGTTGTTTGATAAAAAATCTAGGAGCAGCGACAGTGATTTTCGCTGCGATTCGGCCGTAAATGGCAACCAGGCCCCATGTACATTGAGCTCCAGGTCTTCCAGGATCTTTTGATAGGCCTTCTCCTGTTCAGTATTCCGGTGAAAGCGGGTAACCAGGAGTTCATTCCCTGCAAGCGTCAGGGAAGTGAGTGTTATAAGGGGATCGTTAGCCCGCAACTGTTTTTCATCATATGCAAAACTCAGGGACAACCCATAAGTTCCATTCCAACCCATTTCGGCTGTCAGGCGTGCCTGAGGTAGGGGATGCAGGTCCACAGTGCGGAATCCGTCGCCTATCACCCGGGCCTCAGCTGCAGCGCGGCGTAAAAATTTCCGGTAGTACAGCTCCTGTGCACGAAGAGGAATGCGTAAAAATTCCTTTTCAAGAAAAGGCTGGATAATCTTTCCTTCCCTGGGCTGCCCGAAGATGTACAAGGTTTTGTCGTTGAGCAACATAAGTGGTTCCGACCAGCGCAGCACCTGATGACCGGCACTTGTTAATGGAAAGGGCATTCCCAGAGCCGAGGCTCTAAGAAAATAAAGGATCTCTTCGGAGCCCCGTTTGAGTTCTATCGCTAACTCCAGGTCGGATTGAATTACCTCTACCTGGCGTGAGTACGCGAGTTTACCCGTGTTTTTTACAGCCATTACCGGCATCTGGTTGCGTAAGGCCTCCAACACTACCCGCGACTGTAGCTTGTAAAGGATGGGTAAGATTCGTTCCTGCAGATCTTTGGGCTCTCTTCCATTTAAAAAATGCTCGAAGCTGGGCTCATGATAGCCAAAAGTACTTTTAAGTTTTTCAGGTGAAAGTTGATTAAGCAGGCCTGTGAGAAAATCGGGAGGGTGAGCCACTGGGGTGAAGGGGGTCACAAGCTCAAAGCCCCAGGGCTTTTGGGTGTACCAACCTGCCTTCACGAGGTATCCCGCTCGTGAATGGGGCACGATAGCAATAACCAGCGTAAGGTCCATAAATAAAAGCAAATACTATTTATCGGGTGGAAAATGGATGACCCAACCCCTCAGTAAAAGGGTAGAGATGAAATTTTCGGGATCTGAGGGCACCGGCTTCTCATCGCGACGAATCAACCCGACATTTTCAACCCAGAATTCTCTCTTAAAAACCGCCTTTTGCTTTCCGAACATTTGAGCAGCCGCGTTATCAAACCATTGAACAACAAATACTCTTTCAAAGTCTAACATTCCTACCGTCACACACGTATCTACCGTAAGAGTTTCTCCAACCAGCGCATGGCCCTGCCAGGATTGGCTTACATAGAAAATGCCCGGGGTTTTTGAAAAGAGGGGGATAAAAGACGAGGTACGATAGAAGGCATCCCGGGGACGGGAAAGCTCATTGTTCTTGAGAAAAGCAAATGTATCGGGCAGGTTGAAAATATTCTTCACTTGCAGACGAACAACCACCAGGGTGTCGTATTCCGGAAGTGCATCATAGGCTGCTTTATTATAAACAATTAATTTGTAATCCAGAGCTTTGAGTGTGTCGCCCGTGTTGTAAACCCAATAACTGCCTGGCCAGGTGGGTAAGGCAGGATGGGGAAACAGGGTATCGTACGTTTTAGTTTGAGGCTGTGGATTTTCCTCCTTGTTGCAACTCAAAATCCCTACCAGTAATATCGCTGAAAACAAGACTACAAGAGCTTTCTGCATATCGTATTTTCTTCTGTCAAATGTATAACTTTGGCCAGAAATAAGTATTTTCATGTAATATGTTACTAATCACCAATATTAAATATCTGGGTGGCATCGATGAGACCTCTCGCCGGTGGGCTGCAGGCGCTGATATGCTGCGTTTTGAAGTGTTGGAAAATGCCTGGCTATGGATTGAGGGTGAAAGGATAGCCGATTATGGCTCGATGTCGGATGAGAAGTGGAAAGAACTGGCGCAAGGCCTTGATGTTAAAATACTAGACGCTGGAGGAGGGTCGGTTTTTCCTGCCTTTTGCGATTCACATACGCATCTGGTTTATGCCGGTAGCCGCGAAAAGGAATATGTGGACAAAATCCGGGGGCTGAGCTATGAAGAGATTTTCCAGCGAGGTGGAGGGATTCTTAATTCAGCCCGCCGATTGCACGAGGCTTCCGAACAACAATTGATCGACGAGGCGCTTCCCCGTCTTGAAGAAATCAGACGCTATGGTACTGGAGCCGTGGAGATAAAAAGCGGTTATGGACTCACTACGGAAGACGAGCTGAAAATACTGCGGGTGATACGACGCCTGAAGGAAATAAGTCCCCTGGCAATCAAAGCCACTTTTCTGGGTGCCCATGCCGTCCCTCTGGAATATAAAGGGAGACAACCTGAATATGTAGATCTGGTAATCCGCGATATGCTTCCTCGGGTGGCCGGGGAAGGATTGGCCGATTTTGTAGATGTTTTCTGCGATCAGGGATTTTTTACACCTGAAGAAACTGCCCGTATTCTTGAACAGGCTGCGCGCTTTGGACTCAGACCTAAATTGCATGCCAATGAATTGGGCTATTCCGGAGGCATTCAGGTGGGAGTCAGATACAACGCTCTTTCGGTCGATCATCTGGAATATACAGGCGATGAAGAAATTGAAGCATTAAAAGGAAGCCATACTATGCCCACCATTCTGCCCGGTGCAGCCTTTTTCCTGAATATGATTCATGCGCCGGCCCGTAAAATGATTGAATCAGGGCTACCCTTGGCTTTTGCCAGCGATTTTAACCCGGGAAGTTCTCCCTCGGGCAATATGCAACTCATACTTTCTATGGCATGCATTCAATACCGCCTGCTGCCCGAGGAAGCATTCAATGCCACCACCCTTAACACTGCTTATGCCATGGGATTGGATGAAGAGCTGGGAAGCCTTACCCGGGGCAAAAAAGCTAATCTCATCCTCACGCATCCCATCCCCTCCATTGAGTTTATGCCTTACGCCTTTGGAAGCAATAAGGTGAAAGCGACCTTGATTAATGGACAGATTTGACAAAACATACTCTACTGCTCTCTCTTTTTCCCCCTCAATCCTTTCATTTCATGAAAACTTCTTTCTCTGTCTCTCCCTTTCGTTGGATAAAATGCCGATTTCACCAGGAAGTAACAGCCTTTCGGGAAGATTTGCCTAAATTAGTTGGTAATCAAGAAGAACCAGATGGTTTGCCAGAAGCTGTGCTGAGGCATGTGAAGGCCTGCGGCCTGGTGGGTAGGCCAAGGATTGAGGCTTTTGAAGTGGTTTGGAAGGATAGTTTTATCCGGATGAAACCTGATGCTCCATGGATGAAACTGCAAACCCGTCAATTCGACGGCAGCCGGCCTCCTTTTCGCATCGCATACATGCGGGCCAAACTCATGGGCTTTATTCCTTTTGAGGGGCGCGACCTTTTGCATCCTGACGGTGCTTCGATGTGGGGTAGAATGGGGGGATTGAAAAATGTCTTTGATGTAAAGGGGCCCGAACTCATGCAGTCGGCTTTGCTTACCTGGCTGGCTGAAGTGTTGCTAATGCCCGCCGTTTTGTCTGACCCCATGCTAAGCTGGAAATCTCTTGATAATTCTTCAGTTGAAGTTACCTTAAGCTATCAGGGAATTGAAGCTAAAGGCCGATTTTTCTTTAGTACCGAAGGATTCGCTGTGGGTTTTTCAACCGGCGATCGCTATTACCTGAAGCCTGACGGATCGGTTGAAAAAATCCCCTGGAAAGTTTATTTCACCGACTATTTGCCTGGAGCTTATGGTTTTCTTTTCCCCAGCTCTGTTAGGGCTTCCTGGTTGATGAAGGAAGGCGAATATGAATATTGGAAGGGTTCTATCGCTTCTATTAAACCCTTGATTCTTTCGTGATATCTTTACTTAAAAAAAATCCCATGCAAAGATTTGGGCTTTTGTTTTCTTTGTTGGCTTTTCTTTTCGCAGGTCTGTCTTGCTCCGATAAAAACCCCAACCCACCAGATCCGGAGCCTCAGACTCCTGGTTTTTTCATCCGTGGGGCTGACCTCAGTTTTTTACCTGAAATTGAACAAGCAGGAATACAATTTAAAAATCAATCCGGTGAGCCGGGTTCCATGTTGGATATTTTGAAGCAGTCAGGGCTCAACACGGTTAGAATTCGACTATGGCATTCGCCTACCACTCCCGTTTCGGGTCTTGCAGAGGTATCAGCTTTTGCCTCCCGGGTGAAAGCCGCCGGGTTGAAAGTTTGGCTCTGTATTCATTATTCCGATACCTGGGCCGACCCGGGAAAGCAAACCATGCCTGCTGCCTGGAAAGGGCTGAGTGGTCAGGTTTTGAGGGATAGTTTAAGGAATTACACCCTGCGGGTTGTACAGCGCATCCAGCCCGACTACGTGCAGGCCGGCAACGAGGTGAACGATGGCATGCTCTGGCCCGAAGGCAGAATAAGCACTGGAGGCGATTTTTATGGTCTTCTGAATGTAGCCCATCAGGCCATACGGCAGGTCGCCCCCTTGGCCCGCATTCTCGTTCATTTTGCCGGGGTTCAGGGAGCGGTGCAGTTTTTCAATCAGCTTGAGACCCGAAAAATCGATTATGATATCGCTGGACTTTCGTATTATCCTTATTTCCATGGTAAGGACCTAACCTATATGGCTTCTGTATTGAAGGCAGTGGGCAATAGCACGGGGAAACCGGTGGTGGTAGCCGAGGTGGCTTACCCCTTTACCCTGGGCTGGGCCGATTTTACTCATAATACCCTGGGCGAGGAGAACCAATTGGTGGATGGATGCCCAGCAACGCCTGAGGGCCAGAAAAATTTTATGCTTAAAATCAGGGAAGCTACTTCGGCTTTTGTACAGGGAGCTGGATTCTGCTATTGGGGTGGTGAATGGGTAGCCTATAAAGGCAGCCAGGCCACAGACGGCTCTCCCTGGGAAAATCAAGCTTTATTTGATTTCTCGTTTCAGGCTCTGCCTGTGTTGGAAGCTTTCAAAGAATAGGCGGAAAAATTACCCTAATCAGCTATTCTATCCTGCTTGAAAATATTTTTAAACACACATTCAGGCAGGGGATAGAGGTACTTCGTGGTTGTTAAATTTATCCTTACTCGTCCTCGGGAATTTCGGCATCATCCAGAGGCAGGATTTGCTTGACTTCTGCTTCGGGCAGTTCGCTTAGATTACGGAGCCTGCTGTTGATTTTTCTTGTTCGCGTGCCTACCAGGTTGTCGATTTCTTCTCCGGCTTTGTCGATTTTCTCTTTGGCTTTACGCAGGGTGTCTTCAAATTTGCCAAACTCTGTCTTCACAGCCTGAAGCACTTTCCATACCTCGCTGCTACGTTTTTCAATGGTCAGGGTTCGGAATCCCATTTGCAGGCTGTTGAGCAAAGCGGCCAGGGTGGTGGGCCCGGCTACAATCACTCTGTATTCACGACTCAACTCTTCAAGCAATGAAGTATCGCGAACTACTTCTGCATATAAACCCTCGAAGGGAAGAAACATGATTCCGAAATCAGTAGTATTCGGTGGGTCGAGATATTTATCTCGTATATCTTTGGCCGCCTGACGGATGGCCCGCTGTAATTCTGCATTTTGTTTTTTAATTTCATTGGCATCAGCCCGCTCATAGGCCTCTGTAAGTCTTGTATAAGCCTCCGTAGGGAACTTCGAGTCGATGGGCAGAAGCACAGGTTTCCCGTTTTCGTCCTTTCCTGGCAATACGATGGCATATTCCACAAATTCCTGCGAGTTTAAGCGTGTTTTTACATTTTTTTGGTACTGCCCCGGTGACAAGATGTTTTCGAGTATGGCCCCCAGCTGGTATTCTCCGATAATGCCCTTGGTCTTTACATTCGAAAGCACTTTTTTCAGATCTCCTACTTCGGAGGCTATATTCTGCATTTCCCCGAGTCCTTTATGCACCATTTCCAGTCGCTCGCTCACCAGCCGGAATGACTCACTCAGTCGTTTTTCTAAAGTTTCATGTAGTTTTTCGTCTACGGTGCGGCGCATTTCTTCGAGTTTCTGGCTGTTCTCCTCCTGAATGTTTTTCAACTTCTTTTCCACCGTCTCTCTGATTTCAACCAGCTTGGTTTCGGTTTCCGCCTTCATTTGATACTGTCGGCTCAACAAGTCTTCAAATTTTTGCTTTTGTAACTCATTGAAATCTTTTACGTTTTGTGTGAACCGATCTTCAAACGATTTGAGCGCATTGGCTTGTTCAAGCCGATTTTCTCGTGACGAACGCTCCAGGGCTTCCTGCATCGATCGAAGCTTCTCTTCCGTAAGCTTGACAAGATCTCCCAATTGCCGGGTGAAAATTTCGAACTGTCTCGATTGGGCTTCCGTAAGTTGGTTTACCGAGCGTCCCAGCGTTTCTCCGAGGGCTTTAAACGATTGAGACATTTCTTCCCTGTTTTCTCGAAACGACCTTTGCAACTCTTCCCGCATTCGGGCCAGCTCGCTGCGCAAAAGGTCATCCACCGTCCTCAGCTGATTTTCCATCCCAATGAGTCGTTCCTTCAGTTCTTCATCTCTGCCTTTCGCTGAATTTCTTAATAAAAGTATAAGGCTGGCAGCTACCATCAGTACCAATGCCCAAAGCAGGATTACACTCGTTTCCATATCAGAGTTTTACTTAAAGTAAGATACTTCAATTATCAATCACGAAAATACAGGTTTTCCTCCGCTCGGTAACTTCTATTGGAATTGTTTCATGCATTATTAATTCATTATGAATAAGTAGTTTAAGTATAGCCCTTTATCCAGGTATTCACTGTAAGTACTTGGATAAAGGGATTATGTGCAGCTTAGTTGAAAGCTATCATATAATGGTTTGGAAATTCTGCGGATAAAAAAGCTGCCACCGAAGAACGATGACAGCTTGAGATGTATTCTTAAAACTTGGTTTTAACAGCCTCCCTCGGCGGCTCCGTGATGTTCTACCGGTTTAGGTGTAATTTTCGGTTTTTCTTTAGGCTTTTCTTCCTGAACAGGGCCACCTGCACTTGCCTTCAGCCTTTGAATTTCAGCTGGGTAGTCTATACTACTCGTTTCGATGGGGGAGGGGTTGTACTGGTTGTCAGTCAGATACTTTTTCCAGCCGTCAAATCCACCCAAAAGTAAATAGACGTTTGAAAAGCCCTTCTGGCGAAGGATTAGCCAGGGAACTAAAGCATCCTGAGAATTGTCGGCAAACACAACGATTTTTTTTCCGGCTTCCATAGCCTCTTCGAGTTTTTCCTCGTTATCTTCACTAAGCAACTCACCAGCAGGTATATTGATGGCTCCCTCAAGGGTTTCAGTCAGGAAATATTCTGGCTTGCGCATATCAATAACCAAATAGTTGCCACTATTGAGCAAGTTTTTCAGTGTTGCTGGTTTTATCAGCAGGCTGTCGGCCTGGCCTTCTGTGAATACGGCAGAAGCTGGCTGGCTATACATCCCTTCTTCTTTCCCGAAAACTATGAGTGCTACTATTAAAACTACCCCAATAGCTATAATTCCATAAACAAGTTTTCTGCTCATGTTCTGCAATTTTTAGATTTAACAACCTCCTTCTGCAGCACCATGGTGTACTGCTGCCGGCTTGACCACTTTTTTAGGAGCTTCTTTGGGTTTTTCTTCCTGCGTTACACTTCCGGGAAGCCCCAGCCCGTAAAAGTGCTGGCGCGCGCCCATACGCTTAGCATAAAGCGCCAATTGTACTTTATCATTCTGAGCCATGGGTACCGGAGGATTCACAATGGTATTAAACCACTCGTTGAGTCCGCCTTTCATGACAAAGGTATTGGTAACCCCCAACCGTCGGGTGGCTAACCAGGCCATTTGTGCCAGGGCATCGTCGTTGGAGCAGAAAACCACGGTCTGACCCTGTCGTTTTAGGTAGCTCATCCAGGCTGGATTTAGCAACGAGTCTACAGGAATGTTTACAGCCTCCTCTATATGCCATTTTTCATATTCTGCAGGGGTTCGTACATCTACTAATACCAGACCAGGGTCATGATTGATGAGCAGATCGGCCACCTGATCGGTAGAGTAGTATTGGGAGCCTTTAACAGCCAATAGTAAAATATCCTTTGGATCGGCATCTCTTTGCACCGAGGGTTTTCCGAGCATGGACAGTATTATGGCCAGCACCAGCACGATGGGAGCGAGTATCCAGAAACCTTTATTATTTTCCATAGTTCAATTTTTCAGAGATCCACTTTTTTTACTTTCTTCTGAATAAGCGCTGTGACGTAGAAAGCCACAAGCGCCACCACGGTAAGTCCCAGGATGAACAATCCGGGTTGAATGCCAAAATAATCGGTAATGGTGATATATCCCAGGTTCCCTGCATTATAGAGCTTATCGAACAAAGGGTATAGTTCACCGAAAATAAAAACTCCCACAAACATTCCCAGTGAGAACATCATGGCGTCGATTTTTCCAATGGCTACTCCGGTAAAGCTGGTTCCGGGGCAGAAACCGCCCATGATAAAACCAACACCCATGATAATTCCACCCACAATGGTCGACTGCACATAAGCAGGTTGGATATATAATTGATTGATATCGAGCCATCCCAGGTGCCCCATCAGATAGATGCCTATTGCCGCCACTACAGCAGCCGTGAAAAATACTTTGAGTACAACAAAGTCGTATCCATAGAAAACTCCGGCCAGCTTGCGGGAACTGGAAAATCCGGCAGACTCAAGCACATATCCAAAGGCAATTCCTAACAAAAGGGCAATGTAATTATTCCAGCCCGGATCAATAATTCCATTCGTTATCAGAGGTCCCATAGTCAATCATTTTTTAATGTTAAATCCACAGTTTACGGAAGAAATAGGCTACAGCGTAACCGGTTCCGAAGATAAAAATCAAGGCAAGGAAACCGCCCAGCGACAGAACAGCCATCCCACTAAGGGCAGCACCAGATGTGCATCCTCTGGCAAATTGCGAGCCTATTCCAAAGAAAAGACCTCCAAGCGCAGCAAAAATTAATCGGGTGCGTGCGGTAATCTTGGGCGAATGCTCTACTTTCAACTTTAAACGTCCGGCCAGTGCTCCCGAAAGGAAGGCACCCACGAACACACCCAACACCTCAAAAACCAGCCAGGAATTAAGCGGATGATTGTCGTCGCTGATAAATTGGCTATAGTATTTTGACTGAGTGGCGTGGCTGTGCGATACGGCATCTACAGCGGCCACCACTGAGCTTTTTACCGCACCGCTGGCTCCGAGCCCGCGGCCTGTGATATAAAAGGTTAATAGGAGTACCAAACCCAGCAGCACTCCGGCCAGGTATGGATTCATGTATTGTTTGCTATGGTCTTGTGTTGACATATTTTTCAATATTTAAGGTTAATAGAGGTAGCGGGTAATCTGACCAGCTTCCACCATGATAAAACGGAAGACAAGGCCACCAAAAAGTACAAGAATGGCGGGAATATATGCGGGCAGGTGATAACCTCGTAGCTCAAGAATTTCTAAGAGAGCTGGGAAGAGAAGGCCCAGGGTAAACACAAAGGTCCAGAACATAACCGTGAATTCTCCGCCCAGGAACAACCTGGAAGCTTCGATCTGCACAGCCGTACTGGCCCTAAAGCCCATAATCAGGTGAATAATGAGAAATACCTCTATTCCAATAAGAATAAGGTCAATAACTGTTAGGCGGTGCCGTTCTGTTTTGTCTTTGGTGAGGAGCAAAATTGCGGCTACACCGGTTGACATCCCTGAAGTAAGGAACAGGGGCCCCAGGATGGAGGTATTCCACAGGGGACGGGCGTTGAATGCCGAGAGGAGAATCCCGGTATAAATGCCCAGAATTACCGAAAGGAAAAGGATGGGCCAGGCAAACCAATAGCGATTACGTTGTACCCAGGCTTCAAAATCGTATAGGAACTTGAATTTCCAGTCCCATTTGGGCCAGATTTCGCGCAGGTAACTCCCCAGCCAGATGAACGACAGGGGTGTGATAGCCATCAGAACCCAGGCACCCCACGACATGGGCGACTCAAGCCGGATGGTGGTATACAACTGCCAGAAAAAGGGTTTATGCTTCAGGTCGAGGAAAAGAAAGAGCAGACCAATGACCAGGGCAAAAGGAGGGATAATGGAGGCCCATTTTACCGTGGCCTGCATTTCATGGTCTTTTCTGAGAATGGTATAAAGGGCAGCAAAAAACAAAATGCCGGCGGCCAATCCCCCCAGGTAGAGGTATCCGGGGATCTGCCAGTGCCAGATATTTAAATACGGATCAATGTTGGGAATATCCCGTCCGCTTACAAAAAGTTCTTCTTTCATACGTAGCGCATTTTGAGGTTAAAGAAGATAATATATCTGAGGATGAGTGCCTGCCTCAGGGGCAAGGGTTTTGAATCTTCTATCCTGCAAGGCTTTAGATACCGGACTGTTAGGATCGTCGAGATCTCCGAAATACATGCATTTGGTGGGGCATACAGCTACGCAGGCCGGATCTTTGCCCTCAGCAATCCGATGATGGCAGAAGGTGCATTTATCGACGTAACCATCGGGATGCGAGTAACGGGCATCGTAGGGGCAAGATTGAATGCAGGCCCCGCAACCAATGCATTTTTCGTGGGTAACCAGTACAATGCCGCCTTCTACAATATGACTGGCTCCTGTGGGGCAACAGCGCACACAGGGTGCATTCTCGCAGTGGTTGCAGCGCTCCGAACGAATTTCAATTTCAAGTTTTGGATAAGTGCCAGCCATTGCTTCTACCACCCAATCGCGGCAATACCCGATGGGTACATTATTCTCGACCTGGCAGGCTACCACACAATCACCACACCCTACACATTTGCGGGTGTCGATGGCCATTGCATATCTCATGATACCACCTCCTTTCCGGGATTTTCAGTTACAAAAGTTACAAAATTGCCTCGCATGCCAGTACCACCCATCAGTGGATCGACCGATACGCGGGTTATCAGCCCAGAGTCGCTGGCTCCGCGGCCATAGGCCCTGGAAAGATTCTTATCACTGTGTCCGAAACCATGTACAATGTATACCGAGTCCCATCGAATGCGTTCGGTAATTCGCACTTTAGTGGGAAATTCAGAAATGACACCGTCCTGGTTTTTTAGCCATACATATTGGCCATTTTTTAATCCCCACAAGGCTGCTACCCTGGGATTTACCCAAACACTGTTTTCCTTCATCAAATCCACCAGATATTCGTTGTTGGCCGTGCGGCTGAAGGTATGCATGGGAGCCCGACCATAAATCAAGCGGTAGAACCCTTCGGGAGGTTCGGGATGCGGAGTGTATTTGGGAATGGGATCGAAACCCATAGCTTCCAGCTGCTCACTATAAAGCTCAATTTTCCCACTGGGAGTATTAAATTGGTAATCTTCAGGCTTTTCAGCGTACAGCGGTGTTTTACGGTCGCTGTATTTTTTGACCCCTAATTTTTGCATTTCTTCCAGCGAGGTTCCCAATTGTTCTAATTGCCATTCAATTACTTCCCTATAGTCCTTCCAGGGGAAATATTTTTCGAGACCTAAACGCTGGCCCAGTTCACGGGCTATCCACCAGGCGGGTTTCGATTCGTACATAGGTTCGGTTGCAGCCAGGCGGACAGCGATATTAAGCTCACGATGCGGCTCATTGCGAATATCGTCGTCACGTTCCAGGTAGGTGCATTCGGGCAGAACTACATCGGCATACCCTGTGATTTCCATGGGCATGGTATCAACTACCACCATAAAATCGATAGATTGCACAGCTTTCAGGAAGGTTTCCTTTTGGGGTAGAGTTAGGGGAAGGTTGGTGCCAGCCACTATCCATGCTTTAATCCTGGCTGGTTCATTTTCTGAGTCGATAGAGGCATCAACCAATGCATTGGAGACTGACAACCTGGCTGCCGGATATTTGTTGAGTGTGAGCTCTTTCCAGTTCCAACTGGGTTGGGGATATTCGGGTACAGGATATTCCGGAACCGCTTTGGCCTCTTTGAAATAGAATCCCCCTCTGCGCCCCCAGTTGCCCAGCAGGGCATTAAGTATGGCTATAGCGCGTGAACGCTGGCTGTCGTCTCCATACCACGTAACGTGACGGCCCGGATGAACGATGACGGCCGGGGCAGCGTCTGCCATTTCTCGTGCAGTCTTGCGAATAAGGTCCGGCTCGAGGGTGGTGATGCCATATGCCCATTCAGGGGTAAAGGGTTTGATGTAGGACGCCAGCTTGTCGAACCCCGTGGTGTATTTTTCAACAAAATCTTTATCGTAGAGGTTATCGGTTACAATTACGTTAATCCAGGCTAGTAAAAGGGCTATGTCAGTGGCTGGCTTAATGGGAAGCCAATATTTAGATTTACTGGCAGCCGTAGAAAAACGCGGATCGACAGTAATAATGGTTGCCCCTCTGTCAATAGCATCCGACATTTCCTGGATTTGTCCGTTGTGCATATTTTCGCCAATGTGCGATCCGATGAGTACCAGACAACGGGTATCGCGGATGTCGGTAGGTTCGGGTGAACCAACGCCACTGCCAAAGGTGAGCTCGAAACCTACTTCCCGGGGCCCGCGGCATTGAGCATAACTGGGAGCTGAAATATTGTCGGAGCCCATGGCTTTGAGTAAGTGCCCCAAATGATGGCCGGGTGAACCATGGTTAAACAGGGCAATGCTTTCAGGTCCATGCTGAGAAGCAATCTCTTTCAGCTTGTTGGCTACCAGATCTAATGCCTCTTCCCATGTCGCTTCACGGAATGTCTGTCCGTTCTCGCCCTTCACACGGATTAAAGGTTTCTTCAGGCGGTCTTCATCGTAAAGCATGCCAATGCCTCCGGTGCCTCTCGGACAAAGTCGGCCGTTGCAATGAGGGTCAGCAGCGTTGCCTGTAAGCTTAACTACTCTGCCTGTCTCATCAACATCGGCCCAAAGAGCACATTTCCAGAAGCATACTTCGCAGTAGGAAGGGACACGCTTTACAATTCGGGCTTTATTCCTGTTGAGCCCCAGCAGTTTTTCAACAGCCGATGCCCCACGGGTCAAGGGCGATAAGCTGCTCAGTGCTGCTACACCTCCCAGCCCTAAAGCAGAAACCTTAATGAATTCCCTTCTCGTTTTCATCGTTAAATGATTAGTATTTATTGGTTGTGTACACTATTGATTATTTTCTTATGCCAATACGTACATATATGGCAAAAATACCTCGTAATTTGATTTGCAATTAGAGATACTTGTTAATTTTCTAACATTAATCGCTCTTTTTGTTAAATTTATATATAGACCAATTCTAAATTATACTCAAATATGTTGGTTCGTAATCTGTTGACGTATTATTTAAAATTTAAACAAATTACAAATTTGTTGAACTTTATGTGGAGAATGTTTCAACAAAATAAAAAAACCGGCAGGTGAGCCGGCCAAAAATAGGGCAAATATTTATCCTCTGGAGGAAAATTATTTGTTGGGGTTGAACATAAAAGGAGAGTCGAAATCACGGAAAAATGGAGCTAATTTGTCTTTTTCTGAAAGAAGGGGTTCAGTAGTCAATTTCCAGTCGATAGCCAGATCGGGGTCATTCCAACGCAAACTGCCTTCTAAGGCTTTGTTGTATACATTGGTGCATTTATAAAAGAAGACCGTTCCTTCTTCGAGGGTGAGGAATCCGTGGGCCAGACCTTCAGGAATCCAGTACATAAATTTGTTGGAGTCTGAAAGTTCTATGGATTCCCATTTGCCAAACGTAGGTGATCCTTTTCTTAAATCTACAGCCACATCGAGCACGCGGCCTTTCATTACCCTTACCAGTTTGCCCTGTGCATAGGGAGGCCTCTGAAAATGCAGGCCCCGCAGTACTCCTTTCTGCGATTTCGATTCATTGTCCTGTACAAATTCAACCTGAATTCCAGCCTGAAGGAATTTTTCCCGGTTATAGGATTCGAAAAAATATCCGCGGGCATCTTCAAAAACCTGGGGCTTGATAATGAACAGTCCAGGTATGGAGGTTTCTATGATTTCCATAGCTTTCAATTTTGAGCCAATTTACACAAATTTTTGATTGATCTGTCTGAGTCGCCTATACCATGCCATGATCATTCCTACAACCATTACTAGAACCCCCAGCCATATCAGGTTGATGTAAGGATTGATTACTACTTTCACCACAATGAAATCGGGGCGATCTTTCCAGGCCGATACTACAATGGTGCCCGGCTGCTCGGATATTCCTCTGAAAGAAACAATTATCCGGGCTTTGTTGAAATTGCCATCCATATGATTCACAATTCCTTGGCTGATGATGTATGCAGCCCGCGTAGTATCGAGTAATGCACCCGAAGTATCATAAAGACGGAAAAAGGCAATGATGCTTACATTTTCCGGATCAAGCTCCGGTCCGCTGTTCTCAACCGACAAACTATCAAGCACCATCCAATAGCCTTTCATAAAAAGGGTGTCTTTCAATGTTATGTCCGACTCCTTTGTCAGATTGAAAAATCCCGGTCCATCCTGAGCAAACGATATGTAGGTGTATACATCCTTCCAAAGCATGTTGTGAGTGGAGGGGTTATATACGTATCCCATTTTTTCATTTCGATTGATGGAGGGGCGGACAGTGAAAGCTTTTTCGACTGTGTCATTTTTGCGAAGGAAAAATTCGAGGGTATAATAAACATGTCGGCCTTGCTCTTCTCGCTGGGTATACACTGCTTCATAAGGTCCCATCTGCACGGTGTCGCCCCTGAACATAATCTGGTTTTCGGCATTGGTTTGTTGGTCGCCCAGACTCATGCGACTGGTATTGCGTGAGATGACTGTGCTGTTGGCGAAGGTCAGCATGATGCCAGCTAAAAAGAGTCCTAGGCCTAAATGAGTTACCATGCCCCCGGCATTAACGCTTTTGCGCGCCAGCTTGATCGTCACATCCAAAGAGACTCCTATTAAAAAGAAGCTGGACAACAGGTATATTAAATAGAGAGGCTTGTTTGCGAAATGAGAGATCCAAACGCTGAATCCAACCACAAATGAGATGATTAGGAAAATAACTGTTCGGCGCAGGGCCTTTTTCCAATGGCTATCGCGATAGGTAAGGAATGAGGCCAGCCCCATTAAAAGAGCCATGATAATGGCAAAAGGCATCTGCCAGGCATTGTAGAATGCTACAGGATTGGCCGGAGGTGCCATATTGAGGCCAAATAACTTATTCCAAACGGGGATGCTGGTTACAAATCCCACTTGAAAAACACCCACCGCCATGATGAGTGCCCCGATAACCATCCAGAATTCACGCGAGCGATAATTTTCGGGCAGCTCTGTTTTAATTTCACTGTAGCGCCTGATGATCAGAACCATTGGCAAAAGGGTGAAAAATATGAGCGTAATAAGCAACTGGGTCAATAGTCCATTTTCTCCAAAAGCATGAACGCTGGTGTTGCCCAGGATACCGCTGCGCGTAAGCAAACTGGCATAAAGCACCAGAATGTAAGCAAGGATGGTAAAAACAAAGGCCAGTAATATACCTCGCTGCCGCTTGCGGGCCACCAGCAGCAAATGCAGGGCAGCCACCATTACCATCCACGGAATGTAGGAGGCATTTTCGACAGGATCCCAGGCCCAAAACCCGCCAAAGGTGAGTGATACGTATGCCCACATACCTCCTAGTATAATCCCAACGCCAAGCGTAAGAATGGAAAAAATTACCCAGGGAAGGACAATGGGAATCCAATCCAGAGGTTTGCGACGAATTAAGGCAGCTATTGCCAGACTGTAAGGCGCAAGTACAGAGGCGTATCCCAGAAAGAGAACCGGAGGATGAATTACCATCCAATAGTTTTCCAACAAGGGGTTGAGGCCATTTCCATCAGTGAGGGCCATCAAATAGTCGGGACGGGCAAAAATGGTTCCTTCAATGTTGCCTACTGTTTCTCTAATGAGAATAAAGGGATTTTTCCCTATCTGCGTGAATCCCAGGTCGATGCCCAGGAGAGCGGAGATGACAAACAT
The DNA here is from genome assembly GCA_049969475.1 of Bacteroidales bacterium. Taxonomy (GTDB): domain Bacteria; phylum Bacteroidota; class Bacteroidia; order Bacteroidales; family TTA-H9; genus UBA2030. The sequence continues at coordinate 48,376 of JBMFOU010000012.1, forward strand.
TTGGGCTGCAGAGTATACAGCCATGGTGCCTGCCTGCCATCGACCGGAGGTTCGCATGAGTATCCAACCCAGCAGCCCCTGAAAAATGGCCCATAACAGGAAGCTTCCTTCCTGCCCCGCCCACAAAGAAGATATAAGGAAGTGTAGCGGCAGATCCCGGCTACTATATTGCCATACATACATAAACTCGAATCGATGTTTCACAAAAAGTGTAAATAATAGGGCAGCTGCCGCCAAAAGAAATATGAAATGCACCCTGAAAATTATGCACCCTATCTGGCTCTTACCGGGGTGAAGACTTTTGCGCTCGCGCACTGCTTTATAGGTAAATGCAATAGCCGCTGTAGTAATACTTAAAAATGCCAGATATAGTAAACTTTTTCCTATCCAGGCAGCCCAGGACCATTCACCAATATATGAAGTCATATAAAATTTCTATATTTTACTAAAGGACCCCAAAATTATTTAATTTACAAAGTACCTCAGTTTTTCCTTCGCAAAATTTCCCTTACCAGGTTAAGATCGTCGACGGAAATAACCAGGCTGCGCCATGAGGTGCCGCTGATTTTGTGAAAGGCCATCAGCTGATAAACCAAAGAAATGAGGTAGGATGCAGAGGTTGCAATGCCTGTTCCAATCAGCCCATAAGCTGGAATTAATAGATATCCCAGAATTATTAGAGAAATCAATCCAATGGCTGAGCCAAGGGTATTGAAGTGGGGCCTACCCGTCCCCGAAAAATAATGGCTGAAAATCATTCCTGAAGCAATGGCCATTATGCCCGGAGCTAAAACCAGAATCACTGTTTTAACATCATGAAATTCTTTTCCCAGGAGCAACTCAAAAAATTCTGATGGAATAACCCAAAGAGCAATAATTCCGGCCAGGGTGATAATCAGGCTAAGTTTCACCAGGCCTAGGGTAATAAGGGCTGGTTTGCTTTGGTCTGTTTCATTTGAAATGCGGGAATACTGCACCAGTGCCATACTTTTGGCAATCAGCCAGATGCCTTCCGAAAGTTTGTTACCTGCATCGAAGCGGCCTAAAACGGCTGCTCCAAAATATTTCTTGAGTAGAAAATAGCTGAAGCGGTAGTTCAATGTTTGAAGTAAGCCCGCCAATTGTATGGAGCCTCCCAATTTTAGGGCCTCTTTTACCAAAGGTACAATATTTTCAAAGGGACGAATAATTAAGTTGTTGAAAATTAATAGGAAACTTGAGATGAATGTAAGTCCAAACGCCAGATAGGTAGCATAAATGAAACCTTCAATGCTGCGTATACCTGCTATGTGAAAAAAGCCATAAAGAGTAAGTGCCGATACTACTGACTGCAGCAAAGAATTAAGATTGAAGGCCTGCATGCGCTGATGACCAAGCAGAATCATCTGATTGATGTTGATATGCGCTGCCAGGAGTGAAAGAAGAAAAACATTCATAAACTGGCCTTCGGGGACAGTACGGGTAAGGGCCAGCAATACCGTACCCAGCGCTGAAGATATTAATCCCCAGGCTGAGCTGAGGGTGTAGATATGAAAATTATCAAACCGTGGGGTCAGATAAACCACAGCAGAACCTCCTATGAGACTGCTGATATTCTGATTGATAGCTATACCCACTACGATGAGGGAAATGGTACCCAAACCCGCAGGGCCCAATACCCGAGCATTTAGACTGAGAATAATCAGGCTGGCAATGGCTCCTACAATTTTAACCGCGGTGGTACCTAAAATTTTTTTAAACATCTGCTGCTTTCTCTATTGAGCGGCAAAGATAATCAGGCCGATGCGTTGGAAAGTGCTTTGGCCCAAACGAAACATGTAATTTTGCCACTCTAATTTTTTGAGCAATGAAAATCAGAATACTGACCGGGATTCTTGTACTTTTCTTTTTTCGGCTAACCTTGGTTGATGGCCAGGAGGTTCTCAAACCTGTGGTTCAGCGTCAGTTTTACAACCCCCAGGTTTATATTTCCAAACTTCCCCGCGAAGTAAGAGAAACCTCAGGCCTTATCTGGTTCAACGACCTTTTCTGGACCCACAACGACTCTGGCGGGCAGCCCGAGATTTATGGCCTGGACCCCCATACCGGAAAACTTAAAGTGACTGTAGTCATAACTAATGCAAAAAACGTGGATTGGGAAGATATAGCCCAGGATGATCAATACATCTATGTGGGTGATTTTGGCAACAACCGGGGTACACGCCATGACCTTTGTATATACAAGATTCCGAAACAATTCGTACCAAACCGGGGTTCTGCCCATGTACAGGCTGAAAAAATAACATTTAGATGGGAAAAACAGACCGATTTTCCTGAGGTAGCCGACCGCAACACTAATTTCGACTGCGAAGCCATGATTGCCCTCTACGATCGTCTCATTCTTTTTACCAAAAACTGGGGCAACCAACATTCGGCCATTTATAGTCTACCCAAAACGCCCGGCGACTACACCGCTACCTTTCTCATGGAATGGGAAGCCAATGGGCTGATTACAGGTGCCGATTACGATGAAAGCCGCCATACATTGGCTCTTGTGGGGTACAAAAACTATACTCCTTTTTTATGGCTGATTGAGGATTTCAACACGGTAGACGTGGCTGGCTGGAAAGCCTTACGGCTCGAACTTGACGACCGGGGCGGAAGCCAGACCGAGGGTATTTGCTTTGCACCTGATCACTTCCTCTATGTTTCGACGGAAGAGACCAGTCTTTATGCTCCCCTGATTTTCCGTATCGATTTTGAATCGCTCATCAGTAAGCTTCCGCTTAAAGGTGAGGATATGTTTGAATATCAATATAATATCTCTGATGGTCAATTGCGATTGATGGTAAAATGCAAAACAGGGGAAAAATATAAGGTGACGGTTCAGAACCGTAAAGGACAGGTGGTTGCCCAATGGAAACTCAAGCCTGGAAATGAGCCGGCCGTGCTAACTACGCCCATCGCTAATGCCCGCAACATGATTTTGAAACTGGAATCGGGCCGCTACATGTCCACTGTTGTATTACAAAATCCCTGATTTTTATGATTAAACCGGATAACGCAACACAATACACGAAGGAACTCCCTATTGTTGAAGAGTTTTACACTATTCAAGGGGAAGGTATTCAAACAGGTCGTGCTGCCTATTTTGTAAGAATTGGAGGGTGCGATGTGGCTTGCTCGTGGTGCGATACCAAGGAAAGCTGGAATTTTTTACTTTGGCCCCCCCGCAAAGTTGAGGATGTGGTGAATCGGGTCGTTGAATCAGGTGCCGACTCGGTAGTAGTTACGGGAGGCGAGCCCCTGTCGTGGGACCTCGATTATTTATGCCTAAAACTCAGGGAAAAGAATATTTTGACTTTTCTGGAGACGTCGGGTTCGCAGCCCCTCTCTGGCGTTTGGGACTGGATTTGCGTGTCGCCCAAGAAAAATTCTCCCCCCCTGCCTGAACTTCTTACTATGGCTCATGAGTTGAAAGTTATTATTCATGATGTTTCCGATTTCGCATGGGCTGAAGAGAACGCCGGTAAAGTAAGAAAGGAATGCCATCTGCTTTTGCAGCCCGAGTGGAGTAAGCACGAGCAAATGACGCCCCTGGTGGTGGATTATATCAAGAAATATCCCCGTTGGCGCTTAAGCCTGCAAACGCATAAATTCATTAAAATTCCCTAAATCGGACACCACAGGAAACTAATCTACGCGCCGTTAGAGTGGGTGTATGGTTTTATTAAAAGCTCAGGAGCGCAGAAATCGCTTTTGCATCAATACGCTGATTGAGCTTGATCAGAAAAGCCGTTCGAATCGACTTGTGAATTAAAAGATTGTACTCAGGTTGGTAACTAAACTGATATAGTTGGGTGCGCCGGCCAGGTGGTCGTTGGAACGAGCGTAATTAAACTGGAACTTTTTAATCTGCAGGCCTATGCCCCACGAAAAACCAACTGTGCTCATTTTCGATTCCACCTTCAGCTGCTGGCGGCGTTGGTAGTTGTATCCCAGGCGAAAGCTGAGAGCACGCACGGGCTGAAATTCGGCCCCCAGCACTACATGACGCATCACTTTGTCGGGTATGCCTTTCAATCCACTCACTTTTTTCTGTTGCCCCGTGAGTGGGTCGGTTTTCACAAGCAGAGGGTCCTCATAGGTAAGGTCCCATTTTTGCAGGTTTGTTAAAAGAACTGAGAAACGCAGGGGTACATGTTCGAGTCGTTTGCTGAAGGCCAGTGTCAGGTCGAAGGGTAGGGGTTCACGGTCACCGGGTCGGTAGGTACTCAGTTGTAGCCCTATGTTGCGTGCGATGAGGGACAGGCTGATGCGTTCTTCGGGGAGAATCCACGAACCGGCCACATCCACGGCGAGGCCCGATGCATTATAGGTTTCGAATGAACTGTATATCCCTTTGATATTGGCGCCTATGGAGAAATTGGTGTCAAGCTGCCTGCCCCAGCCCAGATTGAGGGCTACCTCACTGGCTGTAAAAGTGCCTTGTTGTTGCCCGGTTGGGTCGGCCTGGGTAAACGTTCCATAATTGATATATTGAACCGTACCAGCAAAAGTGCCTGTTTTACTGAAAGAACGGGCATAGGTAGCATATCCGTAGCTGATATCGGAATAAAAATCAACGAAACTGAGTGAAAGGTTATTATGGAGTTCCGGGTTGATGAGGGAGGGGTTGGTATAAACCAAAGAGATATCGTTGTCACTGATGCTCAGTAAATTGCTTCCTAAAGCTGAAGCTCTTGCAGAAGCAGGTAGGTTAAGAAATTCAAACGTACTGCGACCACCGGTCTGTGCAAAGGCATGAATTCCTGAAGTGATGAAAATCAGCAAGATGACAAAAAAGGGGTTAAATATCCGCACGTTGGTAGTAGTTTTCAATTGAGGGCATAAAGTTACAAAAGCAACCCTTAGCAGATGGAATTGCTGATTGAGTAAACGCAGGAAGGGTAGTATTATTTTATAATGTAGGGTTAAAGAAAGCTGCTGTAATTTTGCAGGCTTAAAAGTTTTTCATGCGTAAAAAGGACTTACCCATTATAGAGGCGCTTCCTATTGTGGATGCGGGTGCTGAAGGTATGGCTGTCGGACGGCACAACGACATGGTGGTTTTTGTTCCATGGGCGGCCCCGGGCGACGTGGTCAAAGTGCAGGTTACCCGTAAGCGAAAGAAATACATGGAAGCCAGGCTGCTAGAAATTGTAAAACCTTCCGAACAGCGAACCCAACCCTGGTGTCAGCACTTTGGAGTCTGCGGCGGGTGTAGGTGGCAGCATCTCGATTATTCTTGGCAGTTGCACTACAAGGCCAAATGGATTAAAGATGCCCTGCAGCGTTTGGGTAAATTTGAGATGCCTGAGCCGGAGCCTATACTTCCCTCTCCAGATACCCGCTTTTACCGCAACAAACTTGAGTTTACTTTCAGTGACCGGCGTTATTTTCATGAAGGAGAGCGTGCCGATGACCCGACCATCAGGCCTGAAGGACTGGGTTTTCATTTGCCAGGCCGCTTCGACCGTATTCTCGATATCGATTATTGTTTTCATCAACCTGAGCCTTCCAACGCTATTCGCAGGGCGATTAAACAGTTTGCCTTCGAACGAAATATCCCTTTTCAGAATCTACGGAACCATGGTGGAGGGTTACGCAATTTGATTATTCGCAACAACCTGGCGGGAGAGTTCATGGTCATTGTGGTTTTTGCAGAGTTGCTGCAAGATGCTGATATAGAACTTCTTACATTTCTTGGAGAAAATTTTCCTCCGATAAAAGCCCTTTATTATGTTGTAAATCAGAAGGTGAACGATAGCATTCACGATCTGGAGCCGGTGTTGTTTGCCGGTCAGCCCTTTATTTACGAACAGATGGAAGACCTGCGTTTTCGAATTGGTCCTCTGTCGTTTTTCCAAACCAATACCCGTCAGGCCCTTCGGCTCTATCAGGTAGTGAGGGACTATGCCCAACTTTCAGGCAATGAAGTGGTTTATGATCTTTATACCGGCACCGGAACCATTGCCTGCTTTGTAGCGCCCTGGGCTTCCAGGGTAATAGGAATCGAATATGTGGAGGCTGCCGTAAAAGATGCTCAAGTGAATGCCCAGGAGAATGGATTGGAAAACCTTTCGTTTTTTAGTGGTGATATGGCTAAGGTATTAAATGAAGAATTCATGGGAGCGTATGGACGACCGGATGTGGTAATTACCGATCCACCCCGGGCTGGTATGCATCGCGATGTGGTAGAACAATTATTAAAAGCCTTGCCTCAGCGCATCGTGTATGTGAGCTGTAACCCTGCTACGCAGGCGCGCGATGTTACCTTACTGAGTGAAACGTATAAAGTTGTTAAAATTCAACCCGTTGATATGTTCCCTCACACCTCCCACGCTGAAAATGTGATGTTGTTGGAGCGCAAGCAAACTAGTTGAAGCCAGGATACATACGAATAATATCGGTGAGCTTCGAAATTTCGATGGCTGCATCAACTATAATACGTGCCTTTTCGTAATAAGGAATTCGCTCATTTAAATGATTTTCAATTTGTTTTCTAAGTTCTTCATCGCCGGCATCTTTGATGAGCGGGCGAGGCTTGCGGGAGAGTCTCAGTCGCTGAAAAAGGGCCTCAGCACTTTGCTTCAGGTAAACCGTTAACCCTTGTTGGTTCATCAGTTCCATGTTATCGAAAAAGCAAGCCGTTCCACCTCCGGTTGAGATTACATGGTTGCTGAGTTGAAAAGTGGAGTGAAGTAATTTGCTTTCCAGAGGCCTGAATGCGTCTTCCCCGTATTTTTGAAAGAATTTCTGAATACTTATGCGGTATTGAGCCTCAAACATTTCGTCGAGGTCAACGAAGCCATAGCCCAGGGCCTCAGCGAGCTTTGGCCCTGTATAGGTTTTTCCGCTTGCCATGTATCCTACCAGGTAGATCCGCATGCCTTGTTTTAAGGCAAAATTAATTAATCTGGCACTCTCTGCCTGCTTATTACTCAAAATCGTAACTTTGCACTCTTTAAAATACTTCGGTATGAGAAATTGGATAGGTTTTTTTGTGGTTTTAGGGTCGCTATTGCTTGTCTCGTGTGGCAATCAGGGCAATAATCCCACGGCCGGTGAACTGGTTAAAAATCCGGTCAGTTTGTCGGGTAACGCTGATACCGACAAGATGCCAGTGATTCAATTTGATCAGACCATTCATGATTTTGGGCGGGTGCTGGCCGGCGAAAAAATTAGTTACAGTTTTAAATTTCGCAACACTGGCAAAAGCGATTTGCTGATAGCTAAGGTAAGTGCCAGCTGTGGATGCACTGTGCCCGAATGGCCCAAAACACCTATTGCGCCAGGGCAAGAAGGATACATTACTGTTACCTTCAACACAGCCGGACGTAAAGGCTTACAACACAAAACAGTTACTGTGCTTGCCAATACTAATCCCAATACCACCATCCTTAATATTCAAGCCGAAGTTTATCAACCTGAAAATTAATAACCCATAAACCTTAAGATTATGATTCTATCGCTTTTTTATGTTTTTCTTTTTGGCCCTCAGCCTGGACAACAGGGCAGTCCCCTGGCCTCCTTACTTCCCCTTTTACTTATCATTTTAGTATTTTATTTCTTTTTCATCCGTCCACAGATGAAAAAGGCTAAAGAAGAACGCAAGTATCGTGAAAGCCTCAAAAAAGGTGACAAAATTGTCACAATTGGTGGTATTCATGGAAAAATTCTGGAGGTAGGTGAAACTACTTTTGTCATCGAAGTGGAAGATGGCGGCAAACTGAAGATTGAAAAGAGCGCTGTTGCCCTCGGTGGCACTCAACAGAATCTGGGCGGAAATAAATAATCTCCTGCCTGTAATCTGTACCGGTTTGCACTCAGCCAGCGTCCCTTTTCTTTCTTGCAGGACTTTCAACATAGGTGGGATGATATGAGAGTGTTCTCCGGTACAGTTGTTTTTTAGGAAGTTTATGAGAAAGCTGGGATGGAAAAAGATATTCCTCGTAACTGTAAATCCCGGGAAATTGTTCCTGAGGCGCGATTTTCCAGTGTTTTTAATCTGTTTATTGATATCGGCTACCTTGTGGTTAATTATCCGGTTTTCTCAGCCTTACGATCAGGTTATTGAAATTCCCCTGAGATTTACAGGTATGGGGAAGAATCTCGCTCTGGTATCTTACAGTGATTCGGTAATCCGTTTAAAGGCATCCCTCCGAGGTTTACAGATGGTCAGTTATAAATATATTCATCGAGAAACTTTTGATTTAGATATTTCTACCCTGAAAACCCGCCCTCTGGATGCTATACACTATCGCAGTGACCTGCCTGTGAAGCTGTTACTTTCTGATTTAACATCACAATTGGGCACTCAGGTAAGCCTCATCAGTCCCGATACCCTTCATTTGGTTCTTGAAAAGCGCTTGACAAGGCGCCTGCCGGTGAAACCCCAGGTTGAGGTAGAACTGCCCCAGGGAATGATGCTAGCCGATTCAATCAGGGTCAGCCCTTCTTCGGTAGAGATTACTGGTCCGGTTTCCATTGTAGAGAGTTTGTCATTCGTATCTACTGCCCGAGCCAGGTTGGGTTTGCTCTCAAACGATGCGAATTTAACTCTTCCGCTTCAGAAGCCCGTTGCGGGTCTCCCTTTCCTGATGGAACCTGCTGAGGTGGAGGTTACTGTCACGGTGGATAAATTTACCGAAGGGGTGGCTGAAGTGCCTGTTTCATTAGCCGACTCTGCAACGTGCAAATTGCGTTTGATTCCTGACAAGGTTAAACTTCACCTGGTGATGCCCATGCGTCGGTACAAAGATTTTGACCCCACTTCATGCCTCGCGCAGGTATCTTGTCCTTCCAGTGAGGTAACTAATATTAAAACCCTTCCTGTGAAGCTGGTTAAATTACCCTCTTTTGTCAAATGCATTGAGATTGAACCTCCTGTGGTAGAGTTCTTAATCCTTGAATGAGTATGCTAAAAATTGGCTTAACGGGTAATATTGGAAGCGGTAAATCGCTGGTTTGTAATATTTTTGAATCGACTGGAGTGCCCGTTTTTCACGCAGATGAGATAGGACATGCCGCTTTGCAGGACTCTGAGATTCATCAAGAGTTAACACATAGGTATGGCCCGTCCATTCTTAGGCCTGATGGATCACTGAATCGGAGAGCCCTTGCTGAAATTGTTTTCAATGATTCCAGTGCCTTGGAACATTTGAATTCTTTGGTACATCCCTTTGTGAAAAGACGATTTGACGAATGGTGCAGTCAGCATACATCCGCCCCTTTTATTATTCATGAAGCGGCTATCTTGTTTGAAAGTGGATTCAACCGATATTTCGATAGTCTTATTCTGGTAACAGCTCCAGAAGTAGTTCGTTTACAGCGTGTTATGACCCGCGATGGGCTTAACGAAGCAGAAGTTAAAGCCCGTATGGCCAGACAATGGCCTGAGAAAAACAAACTTCCTTTGGTAGATTATGTAATTGTAAATGATGGATATACACCCCTTGTGCCTCAAGTGGATAATGTTCTGAGAAACCTGGCACAAAAAGTTAAGTCCTGGTGAGTAAAAAAAACCGGCAACGGAAGGAGTTGCCGGTTCAACTAAGATATAGTAGGTATTAATTTATAACCACTTTAAAGGTTTTGCTGGTGCTTCCCTTCTCCATTTTTAGCAGATAAATGCCTCGGGGCAGATGACTTGCTAAAATTGCAGTCCGGTTGCCTGTGCTGCGGGCAGAGAGAATTTGGTTACCGCAAAGATTAAACAAGGTGATTTGGGCATCCACCGGAGTGTTTTCGGCTATGATGTACTGCTGGCCTTCATAATAAACCCGTGCCGAGGTTAGGGGAGTTTCCCGGAGTCCTACACCCGAATCGCAGCTGATATTGGCTACCCATCCCTGTCCGGCATTTAATCGGTTCGACACAAACTCAACAGTGAGAGGGCCTCCCGTGGGTCCTGCCACCACACTGCCTGGGTTATCCGGTCCGCACCATTTACCGATAAGCGGAGAATTGGTGGAGGGTCCATCGTAAATTTTAAGGTAATCTTTCTCGCACCCGGTAGAAGATTCGAGATCGAACAGTTCGAAATCGAGCCGAATGCGGTGTCCGGGAATGGCTGGTAAAAAGGTAGTAACAAGGTTCAGGTCGGGACTGTAATTATAGGCAGGACCTCCGTCGTCGTAAAATTTTCCTTCACAAACCGAGAGGGTTTGGTTGGCCATCAGGTAATGATCACCTACGATGATGTAATTAAGCTTGGTCTTTGTATTTGTGTATGAACTGTTGGAAGCTGTAAGCGATACATCATAAACACCCTCATCAGGATAATTGATGCCAGAAGGGTTTTGCACAGTGCTGGAGGAAGGATTGGCCCCTGGAAAACTCCATGTCCAGCTGGTGGCTCCTCCTACGCTAAGGTCGGTAAAGTTGACAGATTCGCCTGGTTGTATGCGGGTGCGATCGGCCTGGAAATTGCTCCAAACCCCAACTGGCCGTAGTTGTACATTCACCCAGGTGGTGTTATAGTTGGAAGTCTGCACTCCGCTTACGGTTTTAGTTACATAGCCCGGTGCGGAGAATTCAAGAGTCCAGGTGCCTGGTGAAATAAACCGGTGATAATTTCCATAAGGCAGGCGGCTGAAAACCATGCTCGAGTCTATGACTTTGTCATAATTCTTAATGAAAACCATGGCCCGGATGGGCTGCCCGGTGATAGAATCGGTAATGGTGCCGCGGATACCATAAAGCGACTGTTCCATATAATTAAGCATGGAACGGTAATTATATTCCCATAGGTTAGGAAGCTGTGAGGCCGGGTAGAGCTTGGTATTTGAGATTTCGAGTGTGAATTCGCGCGATTGTTGGAAATAAGTCATGTAATCCTGTCTGCCCCCTGTAATTCTATACCATGCATAGCCGTTGGTAATACCAGTTCCGAAATCATCAAAATAGCCCGGCGGGCTGTAAGTCTGCGCTGTATCAGCATATTCGTTAGCAACGAACACCCACCAGGTATTGTCGGTGTGCAAGCGGCTCCAGGTGTCCCAGGGATAATTCACTACTTCAGCCCCTCCATGGAAATTGGCCGAAAGGTTGAAGGAATGGTTTTCTGCCAGATTCATAAAGGCTACGGTTTCGGGCTGCCAGGCGTTTCCATCCGGATGGGGGCCATCGGCTGGATCAGGGAAGTTCCGGTTAAGGTCCACATAGTTGGCGTTGTAGCGAATAGCACCGTTTACCGTGTTATTACCTCCCTTATAAGTACCATCAGGGTTGGCCAGTGGATTAATGTATATTTCTATGTTATCCACCAGATTGGTGATGCGTGGATTTGTCCCATAGTTGCTCAGCAGGTAGTCTATCATGCGAAGGCAGAGTACATAGCCTCCGGTTTCATCACCATGTATAGTAGAGGTATAAAAGAATCTGGGCTTTTTCTGGTTTACGTTACTGGTTATTTTGGCTACCAGAAGTTTTCGGCCCTGAGTTGTAGTACCAAACTGAAATACCTGACAGAGTGAGGGGTAATTGGCAGCAAAATCATTCATCATTTGCACGTAACCATCGTAGGTAGGATAGGTGTTCCAGTTATTGACGGATTTAAGGGAGGCATAATCGCTCATGGGTACGGGTTCGGGCGAGTCTCCCGGGTGCGGGAGTACTGTATAATCGATGCCCAATTGCCTGAATTTTTCAAATTCACGAGCATTAGCATAGGCTCTCACTTCACCTTCCGGATTTACGGCATCGATAGAAATTATGCGCGTAAGATCGGCCAGGCGGCTGAAATCGTCCACATGAAATGCAAAATAAACCTCGCCTTTGCGTTGAAGATATTCTTCTGCAGTTAACGCTTGCCCTTGCACACGATTTAGAAAGGGAATTAGCGTAATAAGAAATAAGAGATACCTATATTTCATCATAATACTATTGAATTATTTGATTAGCGTTTGGAGAGTTTGTTCAATCTTGTTTCTTAATTCAGCATTCACAGGCACTAAAGGCAGGCGGAGCACTTCCTGGCACAGCCCCATGGAAGCAAGGGCCGCCTTGGCCCCGGCCGGGCTTCCTCCGACAAAAAGAAGGTTCGTAAATTCAAACAGTTGAAGGTGAATGCGGGCAGCATCAGCAAAATTCCCTTGTAGAGCAGCGTTTACCAGCTGGCTGAACATACCAGGCACGACATTGGCTACCACTGAAATAACTCCAACTCCGCCCATACCGAGGATGTGCAGGGTGAGGTTGTCGTCGCCCGAGATGAGTAAGAAGTCTTTCGGCTTTTCTTTAAGTATTTTTGCCATCTGGTCGAGATTGCCCGAAGCTTCTTTTATGGCACAGAACCTGGTAGATGAGTGAGCTAACCGTAGGGTGGTCTCAGCCAGCATATTTACACCGGTACGGCCGGGTACGTTGTACAGAATCACAGGAAGGGGACTGGCTTCGGCTATAGCCATAAAGTGTCGATAGAGTCCTTCTTGTTGTGGTTTATTGTAGTAAGGTGTAACCGATAACACTGCCTGGTAACCCTGCAAATCGAATTCTTTCATTTGACGGCAGACCTCCTGGGTATTGTTACCGCCCAGGCCATATACCAAAGGCAAGCGATTGCGGTTAATTTCTTTAACAAAACCGGCTAGTTCTTTCTTTTCATTGGATAAGAGGGTAGGAGTTTCCCCGGTGGTTCCCATAACTACAAGGTAATCAACACCATGATTGCTTACGTGATGAATAATTTTTTCCAGGGAAGCATAATCAATGCTAGAATCTTCCTTAAATGGAGTAACGAGAGCCACGCCCGTGCCTTTGAGGATATCTTTCATGGGGTTATGATTTATGGTTAATCATTTCTAGATAGTGAAGCATTTGTTCGATAATTTGCTTTAGGTCGCAACTTTCCTGGCATGAAATCATGAGGTCGTAAATCGACTGAAAATTAGGGGTCATGAGCCCGGCCTTAAATCCTGCCTTGCTTTTGGCTGCAAGCATTTTCAGGGGAAAGGCCGATTCACTGCTCAGGTCTATCAATAAGTCGAAAGACTCGGCGGTGAACCCTGCCGTCAGTAAATCGGGAAGCAGCCAGCTCCAACCCAGTTCTTTTCGGCTGAATCCCTCTTCGATTCCTGTTGGCGTGAAATGAGAAGGAATCTTTTTTTCGTTAAAGAAATATATTACGCGTGGCAAAATGCCATTTGCTCTTAACCGATGAATGAGATCACGTACGAGGTCAAGTTGTCCGGGGTTATTGATTTCGGCCAAAATACCGGCTTTTTTTACATCCGAGAGATTAATGACACCCGGAATCCTTTGATGTCTGATCGATTCTTTGTGAATACTGCGAATCGCCAACTTTTTGAATAATACACCAGGTAAAGGCAATTTTTTAGTTTTTAATATGCCAGCAAAATTAGTATTAAAATATCACCGTAGCCACCCAAGGGTTTTCATTATTTTTGACCAAGGAAATAAGCCAACATGCAAATTACTTTTCTTGGGACAGGTACTTCACAGGGAGTTCCGGTAATTGGTTGTCAGTGTGAGGTTTGTACATCGGCTGATCCCCGTGATGCGCGTTTGAGGTCATCGGTAATGGTGGAAACTGACACTTTACGCATAATAATAGATGCCGGACCCGACTTTCGCACGCAGATGCTGCGCGAAGGAATCAATCATCTCGATGCCTTACTCATCACTCATGGCCACAAAGACCACATTGGTGGTCTCGACGACGTGCGACCATTTAATTATTTGATGCGTAAGCCTGTAGAAGTTTATGCGACTGCTAATGTTCACGATGATATTCGCCGCGATTTTTTTTACGCTTTTGAAGAAGACCGCTATCCGGGAATTCCTGAGTTTAATCTTCACTTAGTAGATAATAATCCTTTTAAAATAGGTTCGCTCGAGGTAATACCTGTGGAAGTGGATCATTTTCATTTAAAGGTTTTGGGCTTTAGAATAGGAGGATTTGCCTATATCACCGATGCAAGCCATATTCCTGATGTTGAAATGGACAAATTGAGAGGCTTAGAAGTTTTGGTAATCAATGCGTTACGATTAGAGCCCCATATTTCGCATTTCAGTTTGCCTCAGGCGCTTGAGATTATCGCTGAGCTGAGGCCCAGGAGAGCTTTTCTTACCCATATAAGTCATCGCCTGGGAACACATGCCAGAGTAGCTAAAACTTTGCCTCAAGGGGTTTGGCTGGCATACGATGGTTTAAAAATTGAAGTAAATCTATTCACTTAGCAATTTTATAGCGGAGAAAATTTGTGAATATAATGGAAAAAACAAGCGATCAATACAATCCTTTTGAAAGGCTGAGAATTTTATGGAGAAAAATTAGGCTTACTCGAAGGATTGGACACCGAAGGAAAGCCGAGCGGAAGATGAGGGAACAAGCTGCCCGACTCAGGCAGCTCAATGAGCGTCAATGGCAAAAGCGCCGTCAGCGGCGTCTGATTCGTTTTGTAATTCGGCGAAGCATTAGAAAGCTTTTTCAGCAAAAAAAGACTGAAATTGTTGTCCCTGAAATAAAAACCACTCAGCTTAAAGAAGCTGCGTCGTATACCATCTGGGGTCGTCGCAAGCGCATCATTTGCTTTTTACTCCGGCGCTTCTACCATAATCTGCGTTATGGGGATCCGGAAAGTCGCAGGAAAGGCTACACTCTGTGGAAAACCATTGGACCCGCTGGAAAGCTGGCTATAGTGCTCAACTCATGGTCTTCTGCTATAGTAGCCTATTTTCTGGTTAGTTTTACCGGCCAACTGCTAAACACGTTAGTTGCATCTACTTTCAATTATGCAGCTGTTATTCGTTATTACCGTGTGATTTATTTTATAAGTCCGCGCGAATATACCACTGATGCAGTGAAAACTCTATTTAGTATTGAGCCTTTCACTGCTTTATTCCTGGGTATTATGGCCCTGATTGTTTATTTGTACGTAAGGCCTTTTGAAGGTACGCTCAAACAGATTTTCCTCTGGGCTTATGTATGGGGTATGGTTTTATTTTTCGGTGCCCTTGCTGTAGGCAATATTTTCACCAAAGGTTTTGGACATGTGATTACGTATATGTATTTGATGGACACCGCCAAACTGATTATTACTATGGGAGCCCTGGGTGTCCTGCTCCTGGTGGGTACTTTTTCCCGAGCCCTTTTCCTCAGCCAGGCGAACTGTTATTTTCAAGAACTCAATCAATACAATCTAAGAGGGATTGTTTTATATCAGGTGGTTTGGCCGTATTTTCTGGCAACAGCATTTATAGTTTTGATAAAACTGCCCCAAATTCAATATTATGAAGGATTTACCCTGCTTACAGGGCTTATTTTTATTCTGCCGGTTTGGCAGTCGCCAGGTCTTGAGGCTGAAATGCTCTTCGAATATTCAGGCCGTTTGTATTTAAGGCGAAAAATATTGATTTTCAGTATTCTGATTTGGATTTTGTATCGGTTTTTTACGGATCCCTTTTTATTTGGTCGTTAATTCCTACTTTTAGCTTGCAATCATGGTGGCTACCAGCGTCTGAAGTTCGCTACGGGTGAATGGTTTGGCCAGGTAATGGGTAAACCCCTCTTCAATCATTTCATCGGCGCGGTAAAGTCTTACGTTGGCTGTTATGGCTGCAACGGGTATCAGACGCGTTTTAGGGGATCGACGGAGTTCTTTCACTACATCAATGCCACTGGGGCCTCTACCCAAACTTATATCCAACAAAATGGCATCGTAATGAAAAGACTTTGCCAGGCTAAGAGCTGTGGCTCCATCGAGGGCTACATCTGTGTGATATAGATTTTGTAGGTTATAAACCATAAATTCCCGGTTGGTATCGTCATCTTCCACCACCAAAATGCGATAATTTTTTTCTGGGGATTGAGCAAAAGGACGGAAAATGGAGTCGCGCATTTTTTCTTCTTCCGTAAGAGCCGGGAATGCAAGAGTAAATATGCTACCCTCTCCCGGCTTGCTTTCTAAGCTAATCTGTCCACCTAAAATATTCACCAAGTTTTTAGCCAGGCTCAAACCCACTCCAGTCCCGTCGTAACTACGCTGATTTCCTTCGCTAGCTTGTCGGAAACTTTCAAAGATTTGCCCCTGTTGTTCGGGCGGAATACCTATCCCTGTGTCTTTTACTCGTATGATTGTATAGGGATGATCGCGTCGCAATTCTTCAAGTAGCTCAATGGTGATATTACCTGAATGCGTATACTTGATGGCATTATCAACCAGTAAATCGAGAATGCGGGTAAACAAATCAGGGTCAGATCTTAAAACCAGTTGTGTGGCTCTGGGTTGGTAAAAGAATGTCAGTCCCTTTTCTTCAGCCTTATCTCTGTATTTTTCGCGAACCAAGCGTTCAGTGACTTGATGAACGTTAAAATCGGAATTGTGTATATCTAATCTAAGTAATTCAGTATCAGAAAGGTCTAGGATGCCCGTGAGGGTGTTCAACAGTCGCTCGCCACTCTGAAGAATGGTGCGTGCCATCGTACGGTGTTTTTCATCCTGGCATTCTTCTATCAAAAGTTCGGCAAAACCATTTATCCCGTTGAGGGGTGTTCTTAGCTCGTGATACATGGTGTTGAGGATATGATTAGTCAGCCGGTCGGCAGCAGAGGCTTTTTCCATGTATTCGGCCAGCGATTTCCTAACCCGCTTCATTTCTTCGTTAATGTATTGGTTCTCTGCTTTCCATCTGAGGGTAAGCAACCATTGATTGAAAAGGAAAATCAGGCTCATCAAAAAAAGTCCGGTAACAATAGCCACCACAGCCCATACCCGAGAAACCCCGTAGCTTTGTCTGGGTTGGGTTTGGATAGTGGTCTGAGGAATTGATTCATCGGCTTTCGATGCTTCTTTTGCCTGCATAACACGTACTCCTGTGAGATAATCACGGTATCGCGTTTCGGACTCATGGAAAGTTTTGTAGTATTTGAAGGCTTTTTCGAAATCCCCTTTGAGCTCTGCTATACGTGCCTTTTCCTCATATAGATATATCATTTCTTGCTCAAGCCCAAGGTTCTCGGCTAGTGCTAAGGCTCTGTCAATCAATGCATCTGCTTCAGCTAAAGCTTTTTTCTTCTCGAGGAGCTGGGCTTGGGTATGCAACACAGGTATCAATTCAGCCATTTGTTTTTCTCTCTCCAAGATTTGGATGGCCAGGTTGGTAAGCTTTAGCCCCTTTTCTACCTGTTTTTTTTTGAGAAAGATATTGGCCAGGTTATTGAGAGGATAATGCATGGATGAAGAGTCTTTCGATTGTCGATAACCTTCTATGGAACGCACCAGCAGTTTTTGGGCCTCTTCTGAATTTCCCAGTTCATCGTAAATCAAGCCCAGATTGTTATAGACCATGTTGATATCCACTTGCTCGGGATATTTCATTTGTTGATAGCTCTGCATTGCTTTTTCAAAAAATGAAGCAGCCGATTTAAGGTCTGCGGCTTGCCACATCACCGTTCCAATATTGTTGTAAATGATGAAAAGTAAATCCGGGGCCTTGAGTTTCTCGGCTACCCGCTTCGCATTAAGGTAATGGTGTAGCGATTGGGGAAGTTTTCCTAAATAATAATCTACGAGCCCCGCTTGGATGTGTACACTCACATAGGTGAGATGATCGGTGGAGTCCAGTTGTAGAAGTTGTAAGGCTTTTTCAATGGTACTCTCTGATTCGGCGAATCTCTGTAGGTCCTGCATTGCCTGACTCCTGGCCAGGTAAGCTCTTGTTTTTAACGACATAGGGGCATCCGTGCTGTTAATCACCATCTCGGCAAGCTGCAAAGCATAGTGGGGCCTTTTGAGCGAGAGTTGAATGAAAGCTTTGTGTGTGGTAGCTTTTAGCAGAAAATAAGTAGTAACATTCACCGGACAGTGAATGGCTTTATTAATATACTTCTCTGCCTCGTATTTTTCTCCAAGAGTGTTCAACGCCTGACTCATCAGAAGCCAGGCCTCGCTCAAGAGTGCATTTCGGCAGTGACGTACAGGCGTAATTTTTAGTCTTTTACCTACCTCGGCTACTGCCCCGTCATTTTTGTCAAGATTCTTTTCTGCAAAAGCATTGAATTGCCTCAAAGTATCATCCCAGCTACTTGCTTTAAAGTTTTTAAGTAGGCTATCAACCAATCTTAATTCGCTTGCTGGGATATCGGTAGGCTGAGAAAAACAAGGCCCATGAGCCTGTAATAAGAAAAGACTTAGGACGACGCAAAGTGCCTTTCTATACAGCGACTTGTTTGGGATAGATTGCATGAGGTGGTGTATTCAAAAAATGGAAACTTCTATCAGTGTATGGAAACAAAGGTAAAAATTGTTTTACGAAAAAATCATGCAAAGACCCTAAAACCGGTAATTTTGCCGTATTTGCGCAAACATAAGAGGATGAAGAAGGCCGGTGCTTATCTTGCATATTTGGTTTTTAAGGTGATAGTAAAGCTTTTTTATATCTTGCCTTGGTCTCTCCTTTATTGGCTGTCAGATGGACTTCGGGTATTTTTATTTTCCCTGGTCAGATATAGGACAAAGGTAGTCCGTGGTAATCTCGAAAGGCTTTTTCCTGATAAACCCACGGAATGGAAAAACAACACCCTAAAAGCCTTTTATGGAAATCTGAGTGATATTATTGTTGAGAGCATCAAGGGTTATGGCATGCCTTCTCACGAATTGCTTAAGCGATTTAATTTGGAAAATGTGGAAGAACTTTCCCGGATTGAGGCCCTTTATCCAAGGATTATCATTGCCTCGGCCCATTGCGGTAATTGGGAATGGGGAGCTATAACTGCGCCGTTACTTTTAAATTATTCCACCTACGGCCTTTACAAGCCTTTGTCCAATCCATTTATAGACAGATGGATGCGCCAACGCAGGGCAAAAGAGGGGATGCATCTGGTCCCCATATCAGCAACATCCTCGATGTTTAAAAATCAAAGCGAAAAAGCTGCCTATTTTTTTATTACTGATCAGCATCCTTCTCGTAGGCAAAATGCCATCTGGGTGCGTTTTTTTGATTATCCAACGGCCTGGATTCATGGATTGGAAAAATATGCCCATCTTCATCGCTTACCCGTGTTCTATTTTGGTATTCGCCGGCAGGGACGGGGTCAATACAAAGTTTATATTCGCGAAATTGCCCTACATCCGGAAGAACTGCCCTGGGGCGAAATTACCCGTAGGTATGTGAAAGTGCTGGAAGAGGCTATTAAAGAAGATCCTGCCAACTGGCTATGGACCCATAGGAGGTGGAAATATGCTCCGGTTGACAGCGATCAGATATGGAATTGAAGTTTACAAGCCAGCGGGAGGATGTTCAATATATTTTTCGGGGTGTTTGGCCCACCGCGCCCTGAACCAGCCTTGAATTTTGGGTAAGTCCTGCTCGATATTGCCTGAAGGGGTAAATACCGGCCCTAACATGAGTTTCCGTTCCATATAATTTACCACACCCAACTGAATGGGCATGCCTGTGTCTATACTCATTTTGTAAAATCCTGTTTTCCATCTTTTTACGGCTTTACGCGTGCCTTCAGGAGTAATAATCAGATAAAAGGATGCTGCCTTTTTCAATTGTTCTATCATTTGCTGATAAAAGTGGGTATGCCGGTTAGGGTAAACGGGTATGGCCCCTAAATTCCGCAAAATAGGGCCCAGTGGCCAGAAAAAATATTTCGATTTAATGAGAAATTTAGGCTTAATACCGACAGCCCTGGTAAATAGAAAACCCCACACAAAATCCCACATGCTGGTGTGTGGGGCCGATACGAAAATAAGCTTTGGTATAGGAGGGGGAGCCCCTTCAATCTGCCAGCCTGTAATTTGTAATAAATAAAGTGCAATTCGTTGCATGCAAAACTTTAAAGAATCTGGAGAATAGTGTGTTTGACATTATTAAATGTAAATTCATCTCCTTCCTTTTTGCCTTTCATGGCGGCAAATATGGGTACCTGAGGAGAGATGACATACCAGGTTTCTCCATCCACTTCCAGTTTGCCCATTCCTATGGCCACAAACATCTTTTGTTTGGAAGTGATTACGGCTGCGCCAAATTCCACCACTTCCGATTTATGATTGGGATCAATACGCCGAAGTATCTCGAGCTGTTCATTGGCTTTCTGAAATTGCCGTGCAAACATTTCGCTCTTTTGAAGATATTGCGTGCGATACGATTCGTAAATGTCCATTGTGTTCACCTCTTCCTGAGCTGCCTGATCAGCTTCGGTCATTGCCTGACGGGCCAGCTCAGCGGCCTCTTCCTGCGCCTTTAATACGGCATCATACACTCTGTGCTTGACGTTTTTTTTGCTCATGGCCTCACAATTCAATAAATGTTGGATAAAAAAAAACCCCCCGGATGCATCCATTCAAAATAGTTTACCGGGAAAGGTCATGGCAAAAATAAGCATTCTTTTAAAATTTTCCAAAAGTGTGACCACAATTCTTCACAATTGACGCAGCTTTCAAGCCTAGTTCATAATTTATTCACCGAATGACCTAATTTTGCCACCGATTATTCACCTTTCAGTCATGGAAGATATTCCTAATCTACCCATTTATCAGCGAACGGTACTCGAAATGCTGGCTGTGGCTTACGATTATTGTTCATATATGGAAAAAGCAGAAACCCACAGTCGTTCCGAAATAGCTTCATACCTGGTAAAGGTGCTGCCCCTGCTTTATGTTAAGGGTGAACTGCTCCCTGAGGTAGAGCCTGAGTATCCCGAAGCCAACGAACGCTACATTACAGAAGAGGAATGGGAAAGCCTTTTTAATGCCTTGCGTCATAAGTTTGAAAGGGACGACATTTATTATGCCTTCGACCCGGCGGCTTATGGCTGGGGAGAGGCCTTAAAAGTGAGTCTGGCCGAGCATCTTTCCGATATCTATCAGGATATGAAGGATTTTGTGCTTCTTTATCAAAAAAATTCGAGGGCAGCCAAAGAAAATGCAGTAGCCGAAATCCGAAGACTTTTCCTTACGCATTGGGGGCCGAGAGTTGCCTCAGCATTGCCCGCTTTGCATTACATGGCTCACGATGAGCCAGGCCCGTATTTTGCTGATAGCACCCTCTCTGAAAACGATTAATCAAGTATTTTCCTCCC
Source organism: Bacteroidales bacterium (assembly GCA_049969475.1). Lineage (GTDB taxonomy): Bacteria > Bacteroidota > Bacteroidia > Bacteroidales > TTA-H9 > UBA2030. The sequence continues at coordinate 69,449 of JBMFOU010000012.1, forward strand.
TATTCATGAAACTTTCGGTTATCATTGTCAATTACAACGTCGAACATTTTTTAGAGCAATGCCTGCATTCGGTACGCAAGGCATGTGAAGGAATTGAATCAGAAATATGGGTGGTTGACAATGCCAGTGCCGATGGCTCACTGCGCATGTTAAGAGAAAAATTTCCTGAGGTAAAAGTCATTGCCAACAAAGAAAATGTAGGATTTGCCCGGGCCAATAATCAGGCGATACGAGCAGCACGCGGCGAATACATTCTACTGCTAAATCCTGACACTGTGGTGGAAGAAGATACTTTTATGCTCACCTTAACCTTTATGGATGAGCATCCAGAGGCCGGAGGATTGGGAGTAAAAATGGTGGACGGAAAGGGCCGTTTTCTGCGTGAATCTAAAAGAGGTCTTCCTACCCCAGGCACCGCCTTGTACAAAATTATTGGACTTGCCTCGCTTTTCCCGCGCAGTCCGGTGTTCGCCCGGTATTATATGGGTCATTTATCCGACGATGATGTTCACGAGGTGGAAATTTTGGCTGGGGCATTTATGCTGCTGCGAAAAAGCGTGCTCGACGAAATAGGTCTGCTCGACGAAGATTATTTCATGTACGGCGAAGATGTGGACCTTTCGTATCGAATTCTAATGGCAGGTTATAAAAACTACTATTACCCCCATACCCGCATAATCCATTACAAAGGTGAAAGCACCCGCAAAAGCTCTGTTAATTATGTTTTTACCTTTTATCAGGCTATGGCCATTTTTGCCCGTAAACATTTTTCGGCAGGCCTGGCCAGCCGATTTATCATACTAATCAACCTGGCCATCTTTGCACGGGCTAGCCTTTCAGTGATGCGCCGAATCTTTCAGGGTATATTTCTGCCCCTGCTCGATGCTACCCTTCTCTACGGCGGAATTTTCATCATGAAAGGTTATTGGGAAGCCTTTATATTTCAAGGAAGTGGACACTATCCGGCGGTTTTCGTTTACCTGATGCTTCCCGTTTACATTTTTATCTGGTTGTTTAGTGTTTATCTAAGTGGCGGCTACGACCGGCCTTTCCGATTGACCCGCGTTCTCCAGGGTATGTTGTTGGGAACTGTTTTTATACTCACTGGATATGCTTTGCTTAACGAAGAATTGCGTTTTTCACGGGCCCTTATTCTTTTCGGCGCTTTGTGGGGTATCCTAAGCCTTACGCTTACCCGGCTTATTTTGCATTATACGGGATGGAAAGACTGGCAGTTGTGGATGGGAGAAAACAAAAGGGTAGTCATTGTGGGCAATGAAGCCGAATGTAATCGAGTGGCCGATATTCTCAGAAGTGGTTTACATCGTCCGGCGTTCATCGGATTTGTGGCCATCGACTCCGAAAATGAGAATCGCAACGGTTTTATAGGAAATGCGACCCGCCTCGATGAGATAACCCGTATTTATAGCATTAATGAAGTAGTATTTTGTGCGGCCGACCTGAGCGCCCAGAGTATCATCGATCATATGATGCATCTGCAGGGCCGTAACCTTGAGTTTAAAACAGCTCCACCCGAGAGTTTTTCAGTCATCGGTAGTAATTCCATCAACCTTTCTGCCGATCCCTTTATTATCGATCTCAATTCTCTGACTTTGCCCCGAAATCGTAGAAACAAACGCCTGGCCGACATAGGTATATCTTTGGCACTTTTGATTGTTCTTCCCTACATCATTTGGAAAGTTGATAGAAAAGCAGGTTTGTTGTGCAATATAATTCGGGTCATGCTGGGGCGTTGTTCGTGGGTTGGAATCAGTCAGCCACAGGCTCAGCCGGGCCGGCTTATTCTGCGCAGGGGTGTGCTACATCCAACCGATGCCTGGTCGGGTACGCGCCTTCAGGAACAAACAGCCCGTAACCTCGAGATGTTGTATGTAAGAAATTATCGCATGCACGACGACTTAACTATAGTCATCCGTTCGCTGCGTTATTTAGGCCGTAAATGCCAGTAATTAAATCTAATTTTAATCTTTTATAAAACTTTCTTTATGTCTTTACGTCTTACCCGCCCGCTCGCTGTTATCGACCTGGAGACCACTGGAGTCAATGTGGGGCACGACCGTATCGTGGAAATCAGCATTGTGAAGGTTTTTCCCGATGGCAGCCGTGAAACCTTTACCCAGCGCATCAATCCGGAGATGCCTATACCTGCTTTTTCCACGGCCATACATGGTATTACTAATGAGGATGTGAAGGATGCCCCCACTTTTGCCCAGGTAGGGCATAAAATTGCCCAAATCTTGCGCGATTGCGACCTGGCCGGATTCAATAGCAATAAATTTGATTTCCCCTTACTGGTAGAAGAATTTCTCAGAGCCGGTATTGACTTCGAAATAAAAGGACGCAGGCTTATCGACGTGCAGAACATTTTTCATAAAATGGAGCCCCGCACCCTGAAAGCTGCCTATAAGTTTTATTGCGGCACAGAACTCGAAAATGCCCACAGCGCCGAAGCCGATGCCCTGGCTACTTACGAGGTTCTTCTGGCTCAGGTGGAGCGTTACCAGGGTTTAGAGGTGGAAGATCGGGAAAACCGGACCCGCATCATTTTCGAAAATACCCCCGCCAGCCTTCATCAGGTTTCGTTTTTCCATAGAAATGTCGACCTGGTAGGGCATATCGTTTACGACGACCAGGGACGAGAAGTATTTAATTTTGGAAAATATAAAGGTCAGTTGGTGGAAGAAATTTTTGCCAAAGAACCCGCATACTACGACTGGATGATGAAAGCTGAATTTCCGCTATACACCAAAAAAATAATTACCGCCATCAAACTCAGGGGATTCAATAAAGGATTGAACAAATTGAAGGAACCCGTCAAAAAAAACGGTGCATGATTTTGCGTTTTTCCGAAAAAAAGCCGTAATTTTGCAGCCTTAAAAATAAATAGTGCATACCCATGGCAAAGAAAAGTAAAGAAGCACGCGTACAGGTGATTCTGGAGTGCACCGAACAGAAGGCCACCGGTGTCCCCGGTATGTCGAGGTATATTACCACTAAAAACAAGAAGAATACTCCGGGCCGCCTCGAACTTAGGAAATACAATCCTTACCTGAAAAAAGTTACCCTTCACAAAGAAATTAAATAATTACTGAGATATGGCAAAGAAAGTAGTTGCTACCCTGCAGACAGGGGGAAAAGACTGGGCCAAAGTTATCCGCATGGTCCGCTCGCCCAAAACTGGTGCCTATGTTTTCACCGAAGACATGGTTCCCAATGATAAGGTGAAGGAATTTCTCGCCCAGAACAAGTAAAGAAATTTTGTTTTCATGGCTGTCCCGGGGGGCCTTGCCTAACTTATGGCAATGGCTCCTCCGGTTTTTTTATTAGTTCGTATTTTCGCTAAAAATTAGCTCTATGGGTTTGTTCTCATTTTTTGGTAAAAAAGAAAAAGAAGACCTCGACAAGGGGCTTGAAAAAACGAGAGAGTCGGTGTTCTCGAGGATAGCACGGGCTGTGGCAGGCAAATCGCAGATTGACGACGAGATTCTCGACAACCTGGAAGAAATCCTCATTAATGCCGATGTAGGTGTGGAGACTACCCTTCGCATCATCGAACGTATACAGAAACGAGTGGCTCGTGACAAATACATCAACACCTCAGAGCTCAATAAGATTTTAAGGGAAGAAATAGTAAACCTGCTGGAAGAAAACCGGCCAGGCGTAATTCAGGGATTCGATTTCGAAAAACGGGATAATCCTTACGTGATCATGGTGGTAGGGGTGAATGGGGTAGGCAAAACTACCACTATCGGAAAACTGGCCTACCGTTTCCGACAGGCCGGTAAAATGGTTTTGTTGGGTGCAGCCGATACCTTTAGGGCAGCGGCTATCGATCAGTTAAAAATTTGGGGTGAGAGAGCCGGTGTACCTGTCATTGCCCAAACTATGGGTGCCGACCCGGCGGCTGTGGCTTTTGATACTTGTAAGTCGGCCGTAGCCAATGGATACGATGTTGTAATCATCGATACGGCCGGTCGGCTGCATAATAAGGTGAACCTGATGAACGAGTTATCGAAGGTACGCAAGGTAATGCAAAAGGTGATTCCCGATGCCCCCCATGAGGTGTTGTTAGTGCTCGATGCCTCTACAGGCCAAAATGCTTTTGAGCAGGCTCGTCAGTTTACGGCTGCCACTGAGGTCAATGCCCTGGCCCTTACTAAGCTGGATGGAACGGCCAAAGGGGGTGTGGTAATCGGAATCTCAGATCAATTCAAAGTGCCGGTCAAATACATCGGGGTAGGCGAAAAAATAGACCAGCTCCAACTTTTCGACCGCAAGGCATTTGTTGATAGCCTCTTTGGATGATCCTATAGAGATAATTTATTGAATTTGCGATTAAAAAATAAAGCCTCTGGTTCGTCGGCCAGAGGCTTTTTAGTTAAGGGGCTTAATGCCGGCTACATTTTAATAACCTTTATCCGACTCATTAAACCTGCATGGCTTACCTCGAGCATATAAGCTCCCCGCTTGAGCCAGCCAAGATTTAATGTTATTTCAGGAGTTTGATTAATGATTTCACGGTAAACTTCCCGTCCGGCCAGGTCAAACAATCGCACCAGCATTTCTCCAGTAAGTTCAGGTACCAGCTTGATTTTTAACTGGTTGGTAAATGGATTAGGTGAGACGTTGCTCACAAGGGAGTTTTGTTCAATTCTGCCTTCACAGCTTACCATCAGGTAAATACTGTCTATGGCGAAACAATTCATAGTATCAATACCTATCACATAATACCATCCGGCATCTTCAGGTGTCACTTCAGCAAAAGTGATATTACTTCCATATGCCACAAATCCTCCTGGGCCAGACCATACGAATTCATCGGCACCGCTGGCACTGATATAGGCCATGGCACCCGCGCATACAGGTGCATTGGTAGTTAGAGTTAGGGCAGGAGTTTCTTTTTGATAAATTTCGCTGAAAATTATGCTATCGCATCCCCATTGACTTTGTAGAGTGTCGATGTAAAGTCCTGGTTCTGAGATGTATTTCCCTGAAGGTAGCATATAAACATCTCCGGGGCAAAGACCTTCTTTCACATGAGTAAAAGTAACCGGCAGTATCATGACAAACTGCATGGTGCTGGCTGAGCAATTGTATTGGTTGGTTACCGTAAGATGGAACCACCCAAAGTAACCCACATTGGCATTTTCGATGATGAGGTCCTGACCGCTCATTGTGTCACCCGTAGGGAGTGTCCATAAGTAGTAAGTGCCACCTTCGCCGTGCAGATGGAGGGTATGATGTTCACAAAAATCGGTGGATAGATTGTAAATAGCAGGTGTAGGCTGGGCATGGAAAGTGACCTGAGAGACAATCACCGAGTCGCAACCCTGGTATGAAACCAGTGTGTCGTAGTAAGTTCCTGAGGTATAAACTGTGGTTCCTCCGGGTAATGTATAACCCTGCCCCTGACACAGGTCGATTTCCTGATAGGTGGGTTGGATTTTGATAACCTCAACAACTACAGAGGCCGAGCTCATGCAACCCCACGGATCTGTAGCTGCCACCTGATAAATACCAGCATGGGAGAGCTGAACGTTGGGAATAGAGAATTGGGCCTGAGTACTAATAAAACCATTAGGTCCCAACCATAAAAAGCTACACTGAGGTGCTGATGCCCCTACAGTGAGTGTTTCTCCCGCGCAAATCGGAGAGTTGCTGTAGGTGGTAATTTCTGGCAAGGGTCTTACCGTGAGATTTACCGTAATAATACTGTCGCATCCATTATGGGCGGGGATAGTATCGATGTAGGTACCTGTTTGACTAACTACCATGCCTCCGGGCAAAGTGTAAGTCTGCCCATGACAGATATAGGGATTGATTGTATTGTAGGAAGATGGGAAAACGTTTACAAAAGTAGAGGCTTGGGCTGAGCAGCCGTTAGTGTCTGTAACATTTACAGAGTACCAACCGGCATTATTGGTAGATACAGGGGAAATGACGGGGTTTTGAAGGTTGCTTGTGAATCCGTTAGGGCCTGTCCAGCTATAGGCTACACCTCCCATGGAATAAAGGTTCAGATCATGATTTTCGCAAACCGGGCTATTGGTCCATGCGGCTGGGGTGGGCAAGGGATTGACCACTACCTGTGCGGTTGCGGTTCCTGTGCAGCCTTCCTGGGTTGTTACAATCACACTATAGGTGGTATTCACTGTGGGTGCAACCGATATGGATGCTGTGGTTTGTCCGGTATTCCAGAGATACGAAACGCCACCTGAGGCGGTTAGGGTTGTGCTGCTTCCATAGCAAATTTCAGTGTAATTGGGCGTTATCTGAGGCTGGGGTGTTACAACCGTTACATTCCAGGTGTTACTTAATATTATAGAGCAACCTGTGGTCTCGTTCAGTGCTTCAATGGTGAAAGATGTGGATTCTGAAAGGGCTGCAGAAGCCAGGGTAAGCGTCTGACCATTTCCATAGACCATCTGGTTTGTGGCATTTCCATTCGCAAAAAGCCGGTAGCGAATTCCTGGTTGCGAATTAATGATTTGGAAATTGGCATTGTTTCCATTACATACAGTTGATGATGCTAAACTAACATCAAGGATTTTGTATTGTCCTGAAAGATTTAATATTTCATCTTCGTTTAAAGCGCGATTGTAAATTCTGATTTCATCGAGCCAACCCTTGAGCCATTTAAGTGTGTTGTATCCATCTCGACCTATTTCAAGACGCTGAGAGTTAGGAATGATGGTGCCCGTTTGATTGACGCTGCTGCTCAATTGTCCATTTATATAAAACTTGATTTGATTACCATTAAAAGTTGCTGCATAATGAAACCACTCATTATCAGGGATAGGAATAGCACTGCCGGAATTATACGTTTGTCCATTAAAACCTAAACCATATGTTTCATTTCCTGTATTAATTTCTGTTTTATATTGATAGCTATTGATCGATGGTCCATTAATCTTATTTAATACATAGGCATTGTTGTTTTCTGACTTTATCCAACCCGTGATAGTGAGTCCATTGATGGGCGACATCAATGAGGGTGAATTGGGTACTTCAATCCAGGCGTTGTTGCCATTGAAATACATCGCTTTGTTGGGCTCGCCTGCAGGATTGGGTCCATTCAAAAGATTATAACCTGTTCCGTGGTTTTGGTTAGTGCTTATATCGTTGGTGTTGCCATCCAGGGGATACCAGGCTGTCAGCCCTTCATTCAAACTTTCGGGCAAAGTCCATGGCTGGCCAATATTGGCAGGAAGTTGCGTTATAATCACAGGTGCTGGTACTCTGTAACTTTCAATCCCATTTTGTTCTATGGTTACATAGTAAGTATGCGATTGGGTGAGTGCGGGTGTAGTAAAGGAACTTCCAGTAGCAATGGGAGCACAACTCAATTCGTTCTCATACCAATGATACACCTGGCCTGTCATTGCGCCTGAAGCAGTAAGAGTAGCACTTCCCGGACCACATAAATAAGCCGTAGTTACCGTGGGGGGATTGACTCCTGAATATAGTACATGAATCTCTTCTTCGTTGAGCGGTCGGTTGTAAATTCTTATATCATCAAGTTTACCATTTAGAGGATAAGATAAAACCGCAATGGATCGGCCAAACCACAAATTTTTGTTTTGGGAGTTGGTGAAATTGTTTACGCCATAATTTCGCTTGATAAGCACCCCGTTGGCATATATACGTGACTCGTATGGATAAAATACAAAGGCGAGGTGTACCCATTGGCCTATACTACTACAGGGGACAATTTCTTCTGCCTCAATGGGGTTTCCGGTGCCGTTGGGGCTGGTATGAGCTATAAATTTTCCATCGCTCTGTCCTGTAACGCTTCCAAAAAAACCTGAGCCATTCTCTTTTGCCCACAGAATATGCGTCCCCAAAGGCACATTAGCACCCGTGTTATCCATCCCGTAATAACTATTCATATTTATCCAGAGAGAAATCGAGGCCTGATTGGTAAAATTCAGGCTGTTTGAGGAGGGTACCAAAATAGATTGGGGATTGGCTACACCCGCAAAATTGTAGGCGCTATTGGCATTACCGAAACGGTCGGTAGTCAGGGTGGCTCCATTGACTATACCGTTGTTTCCATTACCACTCAGGTCGTTGGCATTGCCATCGAGCGGGTACCATGCTACCAAACCATTCATGAGGTTCACCTGGGCTGTAAGCAGATTGACAGCCAGCATCATCACGATAAGCGTAGAGATTTTTCTCATAATGCAGATTTTTTGAATGTAACTTTTTTGAGAATCTGACTTACTCACATCTCCTCATGGCTGTATTCATCGAATAAAAATCTGGGTGAGTAAGTATACTCAAAATTAAAACAAATTTCGCCTGAAAACCAAACCAGAGAAAAAAATACCTACTCGTACTTATTATTGATTACCCAATCAAGTCGGGGTGAGTGGATTCGAACCACCGACCCCCTGGTCCCAAACCAGGTGCGCTAACCGGACTGCGCTACACCCCGTCTTATGATAGCAAAAAGCAGATGAAATTATGAAATGTACAATTAGTTGCGGTGAGGGGGGGATTCGAACCCCCGGTACGGTATCCCGTACGGCAGTTTAGCAAACTGCTGGTTTAAGCCTCTCACCCACCTCACCGGATATTTTGACTTAATTATGAAGTATTTCCTTGCTTCAAAGAACGATGGCCGGCTTTCTGTTCTCATCGGCCTTTTGTTCTGCAAAAGTAGGGTATTTTTTCGTTTTACCAAAGATTTGTTGGGGATTAAAAAGGGTTTAACTATAAATTAATTTGAATTTCAATTTTATGCCTGATTAAATTGTAATTTTGCAGCTCGTTTCTTTTTTGGCTGTTTATTTTGGAAAAAAGTAGTAAGTCGTTCATATTCATTTGGATAGCAGGTTTTCTCCTGTTGCTTTATTCTGTAGGAATCGTCCAGGCCCGGGTCATGCCACTCCATTTTCCGGTTGTAGCAATCACCTTATTTTTTATGCTCTCCGATTTTTTCCTGTGGTGGCGTATTCATCGCGAAATCCATCATGTAAAGGGAATCTGGCGGTTCATTCTTTTTGCGCTTTTTTGGTTCCCTCTGGCCTTTTATGCAGCGGGATTGCTGGTTGCCGCATTCATCCCTTTTTTAGCCTGGAAACCTTCGGTTAAAACCTGGTATTTTGCACTCCTGTTGATATTTTACGGCTCTCGCTTCATCCCTTCCTTGCTGCTTTTTATTGAAATGGTGGTTTCTTCAATTATAGATGTCAGTAGCAAGAGTAAAGAGATAGCAAATGAAAAATCGGAGTCGCGGCGCCGATTTATCACGAATTTGGGAATTGTAGGTGCCGGATTTCTGCTAAGTGGTATGCTAGCCGGCATCCTTCGTTGGGCTGGGTCTTTCAGGGTACATAAAGTATTTTTCCCGGTGAAAAGCCTTCCCGCTGCCTTTAGACACTATCGTATCGTACAAATTTCTGACCTGCATTTGGGAAGTTGGGCTTCGGTGGCCGAACTGGATAGGGCCATATCTCTGGTACTTGAGCAAAAACCTGATTTAATTGTATTTACAGGCGACCTGGTAAATTATTCAACGGCCGAAGCTTTTCCCTTCGAAGCTTCGCTCCAACGCCTTCGGGCCCCTGATGGTGTGCTGGCTGTTTTGGGCAACCACGATTATGGAGGCTACACTCGTTGGCCCTCAGCCTATGCCCGTCGCAAAAATCTCGAGGATCTTAAAAAATTTTACCATCGAATAGGTTGGAAGCTTCTTAATAATGAAAATGTTATTATTCGCAAGGAAAATCAGGAAATAGCGGTAGCCGGGGTTGAAAACTGGGGAGCACACAGTCGTTTCCCCAAGCGGGGTAATATTCAAAAGGCCCTGCAGGGTATTGAGCATGTTCGTGTAAAGATTCTACTATCGCACGATCCAACGCATTGGCAAAATATCGTTACCCAACTGGCCCCCGACGTTTTACTCACCCTCTCAGGCCATACGCATGGCATGCAATTGGGCATCGAAACCGCAGGCATTCGGTGGAGTCCGGCTAAGTACTTTTATAAATATTGGGCCGGATTGTATTCCAATGCCGATGAAACGCAGTATTTATATGTCAACCGGGGTCTAGGCACTATTGGCTACCCGGGCCGTATTGGTATTTTACCTGAAATCACTCTCATTGAATTAATGGGCTAGTACTTTCTTTCATTTCAATGAATTTCTTTTCCCTGGATATTCTGCATATAAAAATGCCCTCCCGAGCTTGCGTTTCAGGAGGGCACTGTTGTGTGGTTGTATATTTTCAATTATCGTAAGTTCAAGGAATAAAAATATTCACGCGTTGCCAGATGATATAGAAAATTGATAATCAATAACTACTCCTCAATTTTAAATCTCCAGATTTGGTACTTGCCCTTTTTGGCTCCGCGGTCAGAACTGAAATAAATAAAGTTGTCTTTGCTCCAGTAAGGAGAAAAGTCGTTGGCTATATTGGTGGTATGCTGGCGGAGGTTTTCGCCATTTATATCAATGGTGTAAATGTCGAAATCAGGTTTGTTTTTCTTGGTGAGCTGAAAAACCAATTTGGTACCATCGGGGCTCCAGTTGGGGCGGGTAGCATACCCCAAGTCGGGTGTAGTGAGTTGACGGGGCGAGTCGCCATCAATGGTCATAATCCACAGCGTGCCTACCTCTGCCGTCTTTTGCTTGTTCAGGTCGTATTTGATGAATGCAACCCATTTGCCGTCGGGCGAAATAGCCGGAAAACTACCTTCACCTAGCATTTTGAGCTCTCCGGTCTGAAGGTTTTTGAGCCAGATCTGATTACGAGTTACCTGAACCAGGTTGTACTGTACTGCCTTGTTGTTTTTATCGGTTACCTGAATGAATGAACGTGGAGGTGCTCCTTTTTCAAAGATAATCATCGTGCCATCGTCTGACCACGATGGATTGTATTCATTCTCATCGGTATAGGTGACTTGCGTAATAGCTTTGCCTTTTCTGGCATCCACATAATAAATATCGAAATTGTTTTTATCGTAAAACTGGAATGCAATTTTACCGGTTGCATCGCAAATGGCCGGAGAGACATTAATACCTGTACCATAAGTCTTTTGAATAGTGGCTCTCGAAAGCACGTTGTCTTTCATATAAATGTTGTAAGAACCATCTTTTTCTCTTACGGTATAAACAAGGTTTTGGCCATTATTTCCCCCGTTGCAGTCGAAGGAGGGGTATTCATTGTCTGTA
>JBMFOU010000013.1:0-76013 GCA_049969475.1 Bacteroidales bacterium
CCTTAAAATGTATGAAAAGGATCGGAAGACGAAAGAGAAGGCCGATTCAGTACCTACGTTGACTAGGAAGAGCCCGGGGGCAGAGAAAAAAACTTTGGTCGAACCTGAACCAGAGCCTGAATCTGAAAAAGGGGAAGTTGTGCCCACTAGCGAAATACTTATCGTTGATATTACGCTCAAACCCACTGAAACGAAACAAGAAGAGCCTATCAGGGAGTCTCGTACGCGATTAGAGGGGCCTAAGATTCTAGGCAAGATTGATATAAAGGATGAAAAAATTCCATCATCTAAACCAAACGTTAAAGTTTCTACCCCTGAGCCAAAAACTGAGCAGGTAACCCCGACTATTGTGAAGGCAGAAACTATTCAGAACGAGACCCAAATCGTGTCTGAAGATAAGGCTGTGAAACAGCCTGACATAGTTGAGGTGGTACAAGCTGAAGAAACATCCCCGGCAGAGGTCGTTGTTGAGCCAGCAATACAAGTAACTGTTGAAGAACCTGTTCTCGAAAAGGCCGTTGAGGAAGAAAAAACTGAAAGTATTGAAGCTATTCAGCCTGAAGCGGAGCTGAAAGAAAACTTACCCGTTGAAGCCCAGGCACCGGAGGCATCCATTAAGGAAGAGACAATTAAAGAGGAAACAAAGACAGAAGAGGATAACTTTATTCCTGTAAATGTGCAAAAAATTGAAGGGCCAAAAGTTGTTGGGAAGGTTGATCTGGATGCGATTCACCGCCCCACCCAGCCCAAGCCTGATAAAAAGAAGCCCGTAGCCTCTTCTCAAGGTCCGGCTCCAGCTTCCGATAAAAAGCGCAAACGTAAGCGTATTTCAGAGGAAAAAATAGAGACCGGAAAGACTGATGAGGCCAAGACCGATAAAACCTCGAAATTTAAAATCGTTACGCGTTCTGAAAAGAAAAAGAAAGCGCAAGAGCGGCATGGATTTAGGGAAGAAGTAAAGCCAGAAATCGATCAGGAAGAAATCCAGAAGCAGGTGAAGGAAACCCTGGCCAAACTTACCCAGCAAACACCTTCTAAGGCTTCCAAAGCTCGTAAAATAAAGAAAGAGCTTATTAAGGAACGGCAGGCGCGTCAGCAGCAAGAAATGGAAGAAAGTGCTCATACCCTCAAAGTAACGGAGTTTCTTACAGCCAATGAGCTGGCTTCGCTGATGAATGTTCCTGTAACCGATGTTATTAAATTATGTATGGATCTGGGTCGCGTTGTTTCCATTAACCAGCGGCTCGATGCCGAAACCATCCAGGTCATTGCTTCTGAATTCGGTTACGAAGTAGATTTTTCGGATGAAGAAATCGAAGAAGAAGTGGAATTTGAAGACAACCCCGAAGACCTGGTGCCCAGGGCTCCCATTGTTACCGTGATGGGACATGTGGACCATGGAAAAACCAAGCTTCTTGACTATATCCGCAATACCAACGTAGTGGCTGGCGAGGCCGGTGGTATTACGCAGCACATCGGAGCTTATGAGGTAACTCTTCCCAACGGGAAAAAAATCACATTCCTGGATACGCCTGGGCATGAGGCTTTTACAGCGATGCGTGCCCGCGGAGCCAAAGTAACAGATATTGCCATTATTATCATTGCTGCTGATGATGGCGTGATGCCTACTACCCGTGAGGCCATCAACCACGCCATAGCAGCCGATGTTCCTATGGTCTTTGCTATAAACAAGGTCGATAAACCCACGGCCAATCCTACCAAAGTACGCGAGGATTTGGCTCATATGAACTTGCTGGTAGAAGATTGGGGCGGTAAATACCAGGTTCAGGAAATATCGGCCAAAACCGGACAAGGCGTGGACTTACTTTTGGAGAAAGTGTTGCTGGAGGCCGAACTCATGGAACTGAAGGCTAATCCCAAACGGCCAGCAGTAGGGACTGTCATCGAGAGTTCGCTCGATAAAGGAAGGGGCTACGTTGCCAAATTACTGGTACAAAACGGCACTTTGCGGCAGGGCGATGTCTTAGTGGCCGGTTCAGTTTTTGGTAAAGTAAAAGCCATGTACAACGAAAGAAATCAGTTGGTTAAAGAAGTTGGGCCTTCAAGCCCTATCCTCGTACTTGGCCTTACCGGGGCTCCTCAGGCCGGCGATAAATTCCAGGTTTACGCAGACGAAAAGGAAGCCCGCAACATTGCCAACAAGCGGCAACAACTCCAGCGCGAAATTGGTCTGCGAACCCAGAAACATATCACCCTCGAAGAAATTGGTCGCCGTATTGCTATTGGTGATTTCAAGGAACTCAATATTATAGTGAAAGGTGATGTGGATGGCTCTGTAGAAGCCTTGACCGACTCGCTTCTCAAGCTCTCCACCGAGGAAGTTCAGGTAAACATTATACATAAATCGGTGGGACAGATCACTGAAACCGATGTCATGCTGGCTTCTGCTTCTAACGCTATTATTGTTGGTTTCAACGTCCGTCCCTCAGAAAAAGCCAAGGAGCTTGCACGCCAGGAGCAAATCGATATTCGCATCTACTCCATCATTTATCAGGCCATTGAAGAAATTCAATCGGCCATAGAAGGTATGATGACACCCAAAACCGAAGAAAAGATTGTTTGCAATGTAGAGGTTAGAGAAGTGTTCCATATCAGTAAGGTGGGCACTGTGGCCGGATGTATGGTTTTGGATGGTACACTTACCCGACATACCAAAATTCGGGTTATTCGCGATGGTATTGTTATCCATACCGGTAGTCTCGGTTCCTTAAAACGCTTCAAAGATGATGTCAAGGAAGTAAAAGCAGGTCAGGATTGTGGTCTTACAGTCAATGGATTCAACGACATTGTCGTGGGCGACATCATCGAAGGATACGAAATTGTGGAAGTAAAAAAGTAATCAAAAAGTAATAGCTTCTAATCATTGAAGGGCTGTCTCGAGAATCTCGAGATGGCCCTTTCTGTTTTCCATGGTGGAGGAAAGTCTTCTTGAACCCAAAGCCTAACAACGTTAGGATATTAACAGTCAGTCATCGGACTTAAAACCCAACGCTAAAGACAAGGATTTTTATGGACTTCACGCATTTTTCTAAAGAATGAAATCTGCGCTGAAATTTATTTCCTTCTTATCCAGACTTACAGAATACCAGCGCTGCCGAATCTACTCATAGAAAGTAGGGAAAAACGTAATCCCATGGAGCAAGGCTTGTGCTTCATGTGAGGAATTTGGTGAGCTCTTACCGAAAAGTTGTCATAAAAAAAGAGGCCGCCCCGTTTCGAGACAGCCTTTTATGTCTAATTTTCAAGATGTCAATCTTTTAATGAAATAATTTGGTCCCGGTCGGGGCCGGTGGAGACCATATAAATGGGGACTCCGGTCTCCTTCTCAATCATTTGCAGGTAGTTCATTAAAGCTTCAGGGATATCTTCCTTTCGGTTGACATTTTTCAGGCTAGTATTCCAACCCTTATGGGTTTGATAAACCGGCTTTACGTGAGTGTAATCGAAAGGAAGCGTATGAGTGATTTGGCCTTCGCTTTCATAAGCTGTACATACCTGAATCTCTTCAAAGTCGTTTAGTACATCTGTTTTAGTAATGATAAGTCGTGTGGTTCCATTGAGCATGATAGCGTAACGCAAAGCAGGCAGATCGAGCCAACCACAACGTCGGGGCCTGCCGGTGGTACTACCAAATTCATGTCCTTCTTTCCTAAGTTTTTCTCCGGTTTCATCCAATAGTTCGGTAGGGAAGGGGCCATTGCCTACCCGTGTGCAATAGGCTTTGGCAATTCCATATACTTCGCCCACAGCCGAAGGCGGTATTCCCAAACCTGTGCAAACCCCTGCGGCAATGGTATTGCTGGACGTTACATAGGGATAAGCACCGAAATCAATATCTAGTAAGGTGCCCTGAGCACCTTCTGCAAGCACTTTTTTTCCTTCTCTTAAAAAAGAGGGAATAAGGTATTCTGCATCAATTTGTTTGAGGTTCTTAAGGGTTTTAAGTGAAGCAAACCATTGTGCTTCATAGTTTGCAAAGCTAAATCCGTCAATAGTAATACTGGCAAGATCTACTTCGTAGGTCTTTATAATTCTAAGGTGCTGATCACGTAAGACCTCGTATTTAGTATTAAATACATTGGTCATAAGATCTCCTGTCCGAATGCCATGGCGGGCCGTGCGATCGGTATAGGCTGGCCCAATCCCTTTAAGCGTAGAACCTATTTTGGCTTTGCCTTTGCTGGCTTCCAGTACCGCATCGAGTAATCGGTGGGTAGGTAGTATGAGATGGCTACGCCTCGATACCCAAAGATTGGCCAAAACATCGATGCCAGCTTTTTCGTTCAGCATCGTAATTTCTTTGTGAAGAATAAAGGGATCGATAATGACGCCGTTGCCAATAATGTTGAGAGTATGTTTGTTAAGTATTCCTGATGGAATCGTATGCAAAATAAATTTCTGGCCCTGGCGCTCAATAGTGTGGCCAGCATTGGGCCCTCCCTGAAAACGGCATATTACATCGTACCCGGGTGAAAGTACATCCACTATCTTTCCCTTTCCTTCGTCGCCCCACTGAAGACCCAGCAAAACATCTACTTTCATGGATTAAATGATTTAAATTTGAATAAAAAATGGGGAGTAAAATCTTTCGCTAAGACAAATGATTGATCGATTTTCGTTTATTACTCGCAGATAGGTTCAAGCCTGAATCACCCAGACACAAAAAAGACCCACAGCAGTTTCCCGCTGGAGGTAATTAAGCGTTTGAAGATTCAGGGCAAAGTTATAAAAATTGCCCGGATTTAACTCTTGGGTTGTTTTTTTCCAAAGAATACCAGCGAGTGGCCATCAATGGTAACTCCTAGCTGCTTTTCGATATCATTTTGAATCTCTATAATGCGGGGGTCGCAAAATTCCAGAATTTCTTTTACTTCTCCTTTTTCGTCATAGCAAATTACATGGTCGTGCTGCTGGAACTTATAAGATTTCTCGTATTGTGCTGAAGCCCCCCCAAATTGATGACGAGTAACAAGTTGACAATCAATAAGAAGCTCCATCGTGTTATAAAGGGTTGCCCTCGATACCCGGTATTTATTTTTTTTCATCCTAAGGTATAGGGTTTCAATATCGAAATGTCCCTCAGTCAAATACACTTCCCTGAGAATAGTGAATCTTTCCGGAGTTTTTCGGTGCCCTTTTCGCTGAAGATAATCAGAAAAGATTTGCTTGACGGTTTCCAGTAATTCGTTATTAACGGTTCTGGGCGCTTCTTTTTTCATGGCTGTATGAATAGAGCAACTTTTGCCTCTTGTTGTGCAAAAATATAATTTTTATTCAATTCAATTAAAAATAGAATAACAACTCATAAGTAAATAGGTTTTATAAGGACGCTTCTTCAGCATTGTAATTATCGATACGAACCACCTGCTGCACCCCCTCAATTTCACGTATTTTCGACATTAGCTTTTTCAACTTTTCGAGATGAGAAATGTAAAGAAAAACTGCGCCTTCCGATACTCCTCCTTCTGTTTCGAAATGTATGGACTTGATGTTGCTGTCCATTTCATTGGTAATCACTTTAGATATTTCGTGTAATAAACCCTTTCGGTCAATGGTGTGTATGCGGATGCCGGCCAAAAATTGTATTTCTTTTTTACTGTCCCATTTAACTTTTACAATATTATGTCCAAAGGTCGACATCAGGTGAAGGGCCTCGCGGCATTGGGCCCGATGAATTACAATGTGCCCGTGTACAGCATCATAATAGCCCATAACATCGTCACCTGGAATAGGTTTGCAACAATCTGCTACTTCAGATTTTAGATGCTCAATGTTTTTGTCAAGCAGTTGTAGTTGATTGTTTTCCTGAAGTTTACGGGTTATTTGATCAACCAAAGTATCTACCGGGGCAGGGACTCTGTGCCGAGAAAACGGACTGATGATAGAAAGCCAACTTTTTGAACCCCCTGAGAAAATATTTCTCAACATCGTTTCGGTAATTTTACCTTCAGCGATTGATGCATAAAATGCGTCTTCTTCGTTGTAATCCAAACGCTGCATCACCTCCTTTATCTTCTCCTCCGTTACGGGCCAATGCAGTTTTTCGAATAATTCTCCGATTTTGTTCCTTCCTTCGATGGCCAGTTGCTGGGTTTTCTCTCTTAAATATTCTCTGATCTTAGCTTTTGCTCTGGATGTTTTGGCATGTTCCAACCATTCGGGGGTAGGTTCATTTTTTCGAGATGTAAGGACTTCAATTTGGTCTCCATTTTGAAGAACATAGAATCGATTCTTTAAGCTGTGGTTTACATTGGCCCCAATACATTGGTGACCAACATCACTATGGATGGCGTAAGCAAAATCGATTACAGTGCTTCCAGCAGGCAAGATACGCATCTCGCCTTTAGGGGTGAAGACAAAGATTTCAGAAGTAAAAAGATAACTTTGGAAATCTTCTATAAAATCGAGGGCGCCGGCTTCTTCGCGTTGTAGCATCTCGCGTACACGGTCGAGCCAGTTTTCGATATTCTTTTCTTCGTAGTATTCGTTTTTGTATTTCCAATGCGCTGCATAGCCTTTTTCCGCAATCTCGTCCATTCGCTCGCTACGTATCTGCACCTCTACCCATTTTCCTATTTTACTCATGACCGTGGTATGCAGGGCTTGATAACCGTTGGCCCTGGGTATGGAAATCCAGTCGCGCAAACGGTCGGGCTTGGGACGGTAGTGCGAGGTAACAATGGAGTAAGTTTCCCAGCAGGCAGCCTTTTCCTGGGGAATGGGAACATCCAGGATAATGCGTATAGCAAACACATCGTAGACCTCATCGAAGGGTATGTTTTTCCGCTTCATTTTATTCCAGATGGAATAAATGGATTTGTTTCTGACCAGGATGCGGTATTTGTATCCCCTTCTGTTTAAATCCTGGCGAATAGGTGCCAAAAAATCCGAGGCAAAGCTTTCGCGGATAGGGTCCGACTCAGCCAGTCGGCGTGAAATTTCGCTATATATTTCAGGCTCAGTGAATTTAAGTGCTAAGTCTTCCAGTTCGCTTTTGATGGCATACAATCCAAGCCTATGGGCCAAAGGGGCGAATAGATAAGTGGTTTCGGCCGCTATTTTCAGTTGTTTTTCCGGCCTCATATATTCAAGCGTACGCATGTTATGCAGCCGGTCAGCTAATTTGATGAGGATAACTCTGACATCTGACGACATAGTTAGCAGAAGCTTTCTGTAATGCTCTGCCTGATCGGAAGGTTGGCTGTGGTCGAAAATTTCCTTGATCTTAGTAAGCCCCTGGCAAATGTTGGCAATTTTATCGTTAAACAGATTACGAATGTCTTCGATGGAATAAAGGTCGGAGCGGTCTTCCACTACATCGTGCAGCAAAGCGGCTGCAATGGCGGTAGCACCTAGTCCGATTTCTTCCACACAGATGCGTGCTACCTCCAGCGGATGATAAATATAGGGTTCGCCGCTTTTGCGACGCATATTGCTGTGAGCCTCTAAAGCTACCCTGAAAGCTTTTTTTATCAGATCAAAGTCCTCTTTGGCATTCTCTGGTCGAGGTTTATAAACAGAAAGCAGCTTGCGATACCGGCTAAGAATTTCTCTTTTTTCTTGTTCCAGATTGAACTCCCGCATCACCTTGGCTTCTTTCATGGTTATTAGTTTTAAGTAACGTATCGAAAAATACAAATTTATACGAATAAGCCAGCAATTAACTCATCAAGGCGTTCCAGGGCTGTTATCTGAATCGGAAGATGGAGGTTGTCAACACTTTTAAGTGCATATCGCGAAATAAAAATTTGCTGAAATCCCAGGCGGGCGGCTTCGGCAATGCGAGCATCTATGCGGGGTACAGGTCGTATTTCGCCCGAGAGCCCTACTTCCCCGGCAAAACAAATCTGATGGTTTATGGGGATATCTTCCGAGGAAGAAATTACCGAGGCTACCACCGCCAAATCGGCAGCGGGGTCTTCAATGCGTATACCTCCTGCAACATTGAGGAAAACGTCGCGGGCCGAAAGTCTGAATCCGAGTCGTTTTTCCAGTACGGCCAGCAGCATATTGAGCCTACGCTGGTCGAATCCGGTTGCCGAACGCTGAGGTGTGGAATAGACCGGGACACCAGCCAGGGCTTGCACTTCAATCAGCATAGGACGCAAACCCTCGATTCCAGCAGCAATGGCAACCCCGCTCACTTCGCGGCTGTGCTGGGTCATCAGGATCTCGCTGGGATTGCTTACTTCTCTGAGCCCACCGGCCTGCATCTCGAAAATTCCCAGTTCGCTGGCAGAGCCGAATCGGTTTTTTGAAGCGCGAAGGATGCGATAGCCATGATTGCGGTCGCCTTCAAACTGTAAAACGGCATCTACCATGTGTTCCAGAATTTTGGGGCCGGCAAGCATACCATCTTTGGTTATGTGCCCGATGAGAACTACAGGAATATGCCTGGTTTTGGCGAACCTTTGCAATTGAGCTGTGCATTCTCTTACCTGCGATACAGTGCCAGCTGAAGCGTCGAGTAGGCTGGTCTGCAAGGTCTGAATGCTATCGACGATAATGAGACGGGGCTGGGTGGTTTCGGCCTGAGCCAAGATTTCTTCGAGTTGGGTTTCGGTAAGAATGAAGCATCCCGAACCCGGCGAGGCAAGCCGATCGGCCCGCATACGTATTTGCTGGGTGCTCTCTTCGCCCGATACATATAGTACCCTTGCGTCTTTAAGGCTCAAGGCTATTTGCAATAAAAGGGTCGATTTACCTATTCCGGGCTCACCCCCAATAAGTACCAATGACCCTGGAACAAATCCTCCTCCCAGTACCCGGTCGAATTCCTGGTTGCCCGTTACCAGCCTATCGAAGTCAGTTGAGGTGATTTCATCTATATGCACGGGCTTTTGCCCCATGGGCGAATGCTCTCTTCCTGGCGTGGGACGCTTAATTACTTCCTCGGCAAACGAATTCCATGCTCCACAAGCCGGGCAACGGCCAAGCCATTTCGGGGATTCAGCCCCGCATTGGGTGCAAAAAAAAGCAGTTTTGGCTCTGGCCATAGCCCGGGCATTTTAATGTCTACCTTCCCTGCCTGATGCGTTCTTCGATAAGTGTAGTGCTATATTCTTTCAGATAGGGCAGGGTGATCACTTCTCCTCCGTTGTCCATTACCCAGTCGGCGCCGATAATGTTTTCCGGTTTGTAATCAGCCCCTTTTACCAGTATATCTGGTGTTATGTGTTTGATGAGTTCGAAGGGGGTATCATCTTCAAATTTTACCACAGCGTCTATCATTTGCAGGCTGGCCAGAAGCTGCGCCCGCGCTTCCCAGCTGTTTATAGGCCGCCCTTCTCCTTTAATACGGGATACGCTGACATCGCTATTGAGCCCCACGATCAAAACATCTCCAAGCTCTGCAGCTTTATAGAGATAATCGATATGCCCCAAATGCAGAATATCGAAACATCCATTGGTGAATACAATCTTGTAACCTTTGAACCTCCAGTAAGATAGGAGTCGGTCGAATTCAATGGTTATCCCGTCAAAAATCTTCTTTTGCACTGAAAATCCTGAAGCCATATGATTGATGATTTATTAAAGGCAAAATTAATAAAGCAGCTGAACCCATGATGATAATCGTAAGCGTTTGAGAAGTCCACAGAAGCCAGCCCATTGCGTAGCCTGTGGGGGAGGGAATTCCGTAGAGCAGGAGGGTTTCAGCTATAATAGCCGGATAAACGCCTATGCCTCCTTGTACGAGTATGATACCAATAGAACCGAAAACCAAAACAGCCAATCCGGCTTTGAAGCCTAATCCAGCGGTCTCTGGGAGACTCAGAAATACGATCCAGGCCATCAGGTAATAAGCTGTCCAGATAAAAAGGGTGTGAAAAATAAATTCCACAGGTTTTTTCATGCGACGAATGGCCCAGATGCCTTCCCAGAGCCCCATGCCCATATCCCTGATTTTCCTGACGGTTTTTAGATGATAAAAACGATGTCGAAAAATGAGTAGGAGCGCTAAAACTGCCAGAAACCCGCCCACAATCAACCATTTTAGGAGCCCTGCATGTCCGGCGGCTTCCGCTTTCATATATAAGGGCGTATATACATGTTCATCTACATAATGGCTAATGAGATGAAACTGGAGGGCAAGATTGATAAAGAAAATCAGAATAAAAACGGCCATATCGAGCGCACGCTCGGTGATAACCGTCCCAAAGGATTGATTGAAGGGTATTTTTTCGTAACGGGCCAAAACTCCACAACGACTCACTTCACCTAGGCGAGGCAGAGCCAGGTTGGCAAAATAGCCAATGAAAACGGCCATAAAAACGTTGCTGTAACGAGGTTGATGCTCTAATCCTTCCAATAGAATTATCCATCGCCGGGCGCGGCTGGCATGGCTTAGTATGCCCAAAAAAATGGAAATAATTATCCAAATATAACTGGCCCTACCTATGGCTAATATAATCTCTCTGCGCTGCTCAGGCGTGAGATGATGTAAAAAAAGATATATGAAAAGAATTCCTACTCCCAGGAAAAAGGTAATCCGAAGGATATTGCGAAGCGTTTTACTCACACCTTGGGCAGTTGATTGTTTTCGTCAGGAAAGATAATGTGGGGACGGAAAGTTTTGGCTTCTTCGAAATCCATCGAGGCGTAGGAAACGATAATAACTAGGTCGCCAGGGGCTACTTTACGGGCTGCGGCTCCGTTGATAGCTATTACTCCGCTACCTCTTTTGCCTTTGATGACATAGGTCTCAAAACGCTCCCCATTATGGATGTCGTAAATGTGCACCTTTTCGTTTTCAATCAGGTTAGCCGCATCCATCAAATCTTCATCAATGGTAATACTACCGATGTAGTTAAGGTTAGCATCGGTTACCGTGGCCCGGTGAATCTTTGATTTTAAAACTTCTATAAACATAGCGGTGCAAAGTTACGATATTTTCCGGCTAAAATCCGTTAAGGACTTAGGAATGGGCTCTATATAGTTCAATGTTGTCGATCAGCCTGACACCTCCTAACCATACTGCCACAAAACCCATGGCTATGTGTGCCTCATTCCAATCATTGACAGGTAGCAACGTCTCGGCATCGGCTATCTCAAAATATTCGGGCTCAAAACCATCTACATGTTGTAAATTCTGTAAAACCCAATTTTTAACCTCAGTCACCGTGTGGTCATGGATCATTTCTCTGGCTGAGACAAGGGTCTGGTAAATGTGGGGGGCTTTTCTTCGGTCGGAGGGCGATAGGCGCATGTTGCGCGAGCTCATGGCCAATCCGTCTGATTCCCTTACTATGGGACAGGGCACTATTTCCACAGGGATTTCATACTTGCTGACCAGCGCCCGGATGATCGCTAACTGTTGATAATCTTTTTCCCCGAAATACGCCCTGTGAGGTTGCACCATTTCAAAAAGCCGTCGAACCACGATGGCAACTCCCTTGAAATGCCCTGGCCGAAAAGCTCCTTCCATAACTTTATCCAAATGTCCGAAATCATAGGTTTCGTTAACTGCTGAAGGATACATTTCTTCAACCGTAGGCATGAAAACCGCATGGCATCCTGCCTCTTGTAACATTCTCACGTCTTGCTCGGGAGTTCGGGGGTATTTGGCCAGATCCTCAGGGTTGTTGAATTGAATAGGATTTACAAAAATACTGGCAATGGCATAATCGTTTTCCTGCACTGCCCTGCGCACCAACGACAGATGCCCTTCATGGAGGGCGCCCATGGTGGGTACAAATCCCAGACTTTTTCCTGAAAAACGAACCGAAGCTGCAAATTCAGCAGCTTCGGCCTTGGTGGTTAATATTTTTATCATTATTTACGTTTCAGAATTTCGAGTAAATCTGTTTCAGGCCTGTTTTGAAATCTTTCTACTATCCGGCCAATTTCTTTGCCATTTCGATAGATGATAAAGGTCGGAATTTTCTCAATGTCGTATTTCTTGATGTTTACATCACCGGCCTCTTTGTTGCGGTCTACACAGATTATCTCCATGATTTCGGGATTTAAAATGTCCGCTTCGGCAGTAAAAAGCACCTGGAAAAACCTTGGCACTTCTTCCTGTGAATCAGAGCACCAGGTGCCCATAATAATCCGGTAGGTTACACCATCCATCAGTTTTTTGCATTCCTGTACCGTGGAATCGTTGGGCATGTATTCAGTCAGCCCCTTGATGTAGTAATCTTTGAAAAGGTCGCCCTTCAGCCCTTCAATATTTGCATAACCAATGAAGATGTCTTCCCCAGTCTTAGGGTCTTTAATTATCTGATTATAAACTTTTTCATGTTTGCAGGCCGATAAGCCGATAAAAACCAGGAGCAATAAAGGCATAAGTTTTTTCATAGCTGGATAATGTTAGGTTAACGGAATTTCGTTGGATAGAAATTGGAAGAATTATCTTATCAGTGATTAACTGCTTCTACCGATTTGATTTCCGGAACCGCTTTTATTACAGCCTGCTCTATTCCGTTCTTAAGGGTCATTATGCTAAAGGGGCATGAACCACATGCTCCGATTAATTTCACATTAACGGTCATATCCTCGGTAAGTTCCAGGAATTCAATATCCCCTCCGTCGCGCTGAAGATAGGGACGTATCTGTTCAATAACGTTGCGTACTTTCTGTTCGATGATCTGATTGGACATGGCTTTGAGTTTGCGTGGATAAAAAAAGGGTGAAAATTGAGTTTCACCCTGCAAAATTATAGAAAAAACAATGAAGCAATGTTTATTTTGACTTGATTTAAATTATAAACCCAATATTTCAGGTCCCTGTTCGAAAACCACATCGCGGGGTATGCCTGCCTGGGCTATACGGTCGAGTGCCCTGGTTAACTGCTCGGGCATATTGCCTTTGCTAGCTATAAGTTCTGATGATTTTTGGTAATCGCCGTCGCCTTGTAAGGTGATAATTAATCCCGAGAGTCCGGCAACGGCTTTTTTCATCTTTTCGAAGTCCACCGAGTATAATCCATTTTCAGAATCGTAGTTGAAAGCCCCATTTTCCAGGAAATAATTGAATTGTATCATATTGGCTTTCCCATGAGCCGAGGATGCACCAAACCTTACACTGCGGAAAATTCCAGCCAGAAATGTTACATAGTTTTCCATCAACTCGCGGTCTTTAATTTCTCCCATTTCATGCATCTGGGTGACAAGGTAAAGCCCGGTGATGTCGGCTTTGGCTTCTTCAAGGGCGCTGTAGTTATCTTTTAATGCTTCCCTTACATCGCCTTTGCCATTGATGGTGCGATGAACTCCAAGACCGTGTGCAATTTCGTGAAACATAACATTTTCAAAAAAAGCATCAAACGAAATATACTTCACCTGTGCCGGATCTATCACCATGTGGGCAATGGGGAGTAAAATTTTGTCGAATTTGGCCTTCATCGAGTTTTTTAGCTGAAGCCTGCGACTGCCTTTCAGTTTCTGCACTTCGGGATCGTTGGGCAGGTTGATGGCAATGGTTTTGCTTCCCGAATTGCAATCGCCGGCATAGTAGATTGCATCGTAAGCTCCTAAATCGCTCGATGAAGCAGGTTCTTCAGCCTTGTAAGCCGCGGGCACAGGAAGCGAACGCTGCAGTTTGGGCAGCAAGGTTGCTATATGAGCCAATTTCTGCGTCCAATCCATATCCTTAACCAGGATAAAACTTTCAAATGCAGCCTTGTATCCAAAAAGCCGGTCTTCATAGTTTTCGATGGGCCCTATCACAAAATCTATCTTATTGTTTTTCATATCCATCCAGGCCAGGTCGCTCTCGAAATAATCGTTGGAAAGCAAGGCCTTACTGCGGGCGGTGAGGTATTTTTTCAGCCCTTCGTCTTCGGCCAGGGCTGCAGCCTGAAGTAATAGTGCAGAGGCCTTGGTCAGTTCATCCTTGTATTCTTCGCTGTAGGGTACTACTTTCAGTTTGCCGTTTTCGTCCCGGCGAATAACGGTGTAAAGGCTGGTTTTGGCGGGGTCGTTGAGCGCTTCAAATTCTTCACGCGTCATGTCGTGGGGATAAAATTCAGCACCCAATGGCTTGGGCCCTACGCCTTTCACAAAAGGCTCCATGTTGTTGAGCCTTTCCCATGGACCATAATTGATCTCTGCAAACTGACGGGTATAGCCCTGTAGCGATGAAAGCAGCTCTTCTTTGTTTCCGTATGCTTGTTTCCAGAACAAGTCGTCCATTATGCGCGCTGCTTCAAACAGAAGGGGTAGCATTTGTTTTTCTTTTTCGCTCAGCTGCGAGAGATCGGTCGTAAGCTTCACCGGGGCATATTCTTCCACCTTGGCCTTCATCTGTTCCTCTTGTTTTTGTATGTTATCGGGTTGATGGCAAGCCCACACATTAACTACCAATAGTAAAGCAATCCAGCTTCTTTTCATAGGGTCTTTGAGTATTTTGTTATTAAGGGTTGATTTGGGTTTATGGCAAATTTATGGAAAATAATGCGGAGTTGAGTCTGGAAATCAGGTAAACCAGGTATCTTTTTCCAGTTCTCGTGCAGGATCCCAGTATAGTTTTTCAAAATCTACAACTTGGTCGTCAATTACTCTTATGCCCTCATTTTCAAGAAGTTGTTGCATGACCCTCGGGCCTCCGAAATGGTGTTTTCCCGTGAGCCTTCCCTTTCGGTTGACTACCCGGTGGGCTGGAATATCTCCTAGTGAATGCGAGTGATTCATGGCCCAGCCTACCATCCGCGCCGATGACCCTGTCCCCAGGCAGCGGGCAATAGCTCCATAAGTTGTTACCCTGCCATAGGGTATAAGTCGCACAATATCATATATTTTTTCGAAGAAAGTTTTATCTGACTCCATTAATTCTGAACTGGACATAATGAATTTTAGCTCCTTGTGCCAACCACTGGGCTTCGTAAAATGTGGTTACTTCTGTGACTATTCCCTGAAATCCAGAAGCATATAAATCGTTGGTAGCGAAAATGAGATGATGATTTTCGCGGGCAATGATTTCGAGGGTATATTCGTAAAAAGCCGGGTTGTCGGTCTTCAGATGAATGAGGTGTTCGGGTCTGAGAATTTTCCTGTAAATATCAATCAGTTGAGGCGAGGTCAGCCGCTTTCGTTCGGCAGGTTTACTGGGCTGGGGGTCAGGAAAAGGTATCCAGATTTCTTCTATCTCGCCTGGGGCAAAGACCATGGGCAGGTTTTGTATGTGGGTGCGTATAAAGGCTGTATTTTTTAAACCTTCCTGCATTGCAATGCTTGCACCTTTCCACATTCTTGCACCCTTAATATCAACACCAGCAAAATTGCGATTTGGGAATTTTCGGGCCTGGTGTACTGTGTATTCTGCCTTGCCGCATCCTACTTCGAGGGTTACCGGTGAATCGTTACCAAAAAAATCAGGATACCACTTTCCTTTCAATGGAAAGCCTTGCAAAAGTTCATGGTACTTGGGTTCAAAAAAATGAGGGAAATGCTGGCATTCTGCCCAATGAATACGTTTCTTTTTGCCCACCCCTTTTGGTTTTATTTTGGGACAAAATTAGGGGCAATTTCCCGACGCGACAATACGTTGGGTTGTATTTAGACTCAAAGTTTGCTAATCCAGAGTCCGGTGATGTCTTTCTGGGCCAGATCATTTCGTGCCTGGGTGGCTTCTGTAAGACTTGCATAGCCTCCCACACTCACCCTGATAAGGCCTGAGGGTGTGCTTCCTGCCTTAAAGGCTTCAATGCCCTTTTGCCGGAGCTCTGTAATAATTCGGGTGGCATTATCGAGATTCTTGAAGCATCCAATGATTAAGTGATATTTGCCATGGATGTCGGAGGTTGTAGATGATGCCTGAATTGATGTTTCAGGTTCTAAATTGACGAGGCTTTCCTTTGCTTGCACTGTGGGCGGAGTCTTTTCGGTCGAAGGCAGGCCTGCTGATTTTTTACCTTGAGGTTGAGCAGTAATATCGCTTTTGAAAACAATTACGGGTAAGGTAGTATCTGCCGGTACAGGTTCAGGTTCAGTGGCTAGGGATGCCGGCCATTGAACTCCTGCAAAGTATTGCTCTTGCAATGGGTCTTGTGAGGGAATGTTTTCAGGTTTTAAACTTTCTTGAGACTGAGAAACTGAAATTCCACTGAAGGAGGAATAACTAACCAGCCCCTCCAGAACACCAGTCTGATATACTGAATAAAAAGCCAGTAAAAGCAAAGGCATAATCATTACTGTCCATCGCAGTCCTTCCACCACATGTTTGCGCTGCAGACTCTTTCGTTCAGGTTTACGATCCTTACGTTGAATAGGAGGGGTTGGGTGTTTTAAAGGCAGAGCGTTCACCTGAGTCAAACCAAAGGCATCGTCAAGCAAATTGGCCTGCCTGTCGGGTTCGAATCGGAAGTTTTTATATTCATCCAACTTTAGAGTACCTAAACCTTTGAAGTATACCTCTTTGCCTATATTTAAATCGGCAAGGCATGCCCATGAAAACTCCTGAACTTTTTCTAGTGATGCGTTGTACGCCAAGCCTGATTTACGGGCAAGAAAACCCGCTAAAAGTCCATCGTTGGTGCGCAAAGCCGGATTGAACCCGATTTCGGCAGTCGGTGGCATGATTTTTCCACTGGATGCTTGTATGTATGCGGGTTTATAATGGGTGATAAATCCGCCCAGTCCTGGGATTATCACACATCCATGAGCCGGTAAAAGGTCTTTAATGAGTGTAGGTATTTCCTTCATGAGTTCCATCGCGTGGGTTTCTTTCATTTCCTCACAGCAAATATAAGCTTCTGCAGCTTAATTTGTTACTTAATGTTGATAACTTTTAGTAAATCCTCTGGGGTGTCAATGGCAACCGATTCGTAGCTGGTGAGCCCCATGCGGATTTTATAGCCCTGGTGCAGCCAGGTGAGCTGTTCCAGCGATTCGCTTTGCGATGCCGGTGCGATTGGCAATCGGGCCAGATTTTGCAGTATGAATGATTTATAACCGTATATGCCCATGTGTTTATAATAATCCATGCGGGATAACCATTGATTTGTTTCCATTCCTCTGACAGCAGGCACGGGTTGTCGCGTAAAGTAGAGGGCCCAGCCTCTGGCATCGGTAACCACTTTTACGGCATGAGGACTCAAAAGTTCCGATTCTGTGTCAATTTTTTTCATGAGGCTGGCTATCAGCACCTCCTGGTGGCCAAGTAATCGGGCTACTTCTTCCACCTGTTTGGGGTCAATAAAAGGTTCGTCGCCCTGGACATTAATAATCGCATCGAAGTTACCTTGTCCCGAGATGAGGCGGGCGGCTTCAGCACACCGCGAAGTGCCGGATTCATGGCTGGGTGAGGTCATTACCACTTCTCCTCCGTTTTCGGTAACATGCCGAAAAATACGCTCATCATCCGTAGCTACCACAACCTTTTCTATGCCCTGAGCCTGCCTTACCCGGTCCCAGACGTGCATGATCATGCTCCGGCCCCTGATATCTGCCAAAGGTTTTCCCGGAAAACGGGTAGAAGCATAACGGGCTGGAATGATGACCGCAATGCGCATGATAGGATTTCGTTTTTGTTAAGTACTGAATAAAAGGGAATTACTGGCTATCCTTGAGTTGGCGAAAATTTTTTAAAAGAAATGCTCTAATAATTGATCATCGACAAGATTAGGCAGGGTTACGGTGAGTTTAGGCTCTTGGTTCATAGCCCGTTTTATAGCCCACAGAGCCTCAGGATTGCGGGCCCAGGCTCTCCGGGTGATTCCGTTGTTTACATCCCAGAAAAGCATGGATTTGAGCCGTCGGTCGGATTCAGGGGTTCCGTCAATCACCAGGCCAAACCCCCCATTAATTACTTCTCCCCAGCCAACGCCACCTCCATTGTGTAGCGAAACCCAGGTGGCTCCCCTGAAGGAGTCACCAATAACATTTTGCACGGCCATATCGGCCGTGAATGCAGATCCATCGTATATATTACTTGTTTCGCGGAAGGGCGAGTCGGTGCCTGAAACATCGTGGTGATCACGACCCAGCACAATGGGCGCAGAGACGATGCCCTGGGCTATAGCCCGGTTGAATGCCTCTGCAATACGTATCCGGCCTTCAGCATCGGCATACAAAATTCGGGCCTGGCTTCCCACTACCAGTCGGTTGGCTCCGGCTTGCCTGATCCATAACAAATTGTCCTCAATTTGCCTGCGAATTTCAGGTGGAGCTGTGGCTGCCATTTCCTCCAGAATGTCGCCTGCAATCTGGTCTGTTTTTTCAAGATCAGTGGGGTCGCCACTGGTGCAAACCCACCGGAAGGGACCAAAACCGTAATCGAAACACATGGGGCCCATAATATCCTGAACGTACGAGGGATAACGGAAAGTTCCATCCGGTTTTGTAATATCGGCACCGGCCCGGCTGGC
This sequence comes from Bacteroidales bacterium, assembly GCA_049969475.1. Lineage (GTDB taxonomy): Bacteria > Bacteroidota > Bacteroidia > Bacteroidales > TTA-H9 > UBA2030. The sequence continues at coordinate 18,329 of JBMFOU010000013.1, forward strand.
TTCCAGTAAAAAGGCGTTGCCGTAATCGAAAAAATACATACCCCGGGCAGTAAGCTGATTGATGGCTGCCACCTGTCTACGCAACGATTCACGAACTTTTTCTCTGAAAAGATCCGGGTTTTCTGCCATCATACGTTGCGACTCCTCAAGGCTTAGCCCAACGGGATAATACCCCCCTGACCAGGGATTGTGCAAGGAGGTCTGATCGGAACCAATGTCCACCCTCATCCCTTTCTCCGCGAGGCGCTCCCATAAGTCCACCACATTGCCCAGGTAAGCAATAGAATGAGGTTGTTTTTTCTCCTGCCATAGCAGGGCTGTTTCGATGGCTTTATCTACATTGTCGATAAGTTCGTTTACCCACCCTTGTTCGAAACGTTTGCGGGCAGCTTTGGGGTTAATTTCTGCCGTTATGCTTACAATACCTGCAATGTTGGCTGCCTTGGGCTGAGCTCCAGACATGCCTCCCAGTCCGCTCGACACAAAAAGTTTACCTGCTATACTATCTGACCCACCCGAAATTCTCCTGCTTGCGTTTAGAACCGTAATTGTAGTGCCGTGTACGATACCTTGTGGACCAATGTACATGTAGGAGCCGGCAGTCATTTGCCCGTATTGCGAAACCCCCAGGGCATTGAATTTTTCCCAGTGATCCTGGCTGCTATAGTTAGGTATGACCATGCCATTGGTAACTACTACCCGTGGAGCATCGGGATGTGAGGGGAAAAGCCCAAGAGGATGGCCCGAATACATCACCAGGGTCTGGTCGTCGGTCATGGTAGCCAGGTATTTCATGGTGAGCAGATATTGGGCCCAGTTTTGAAATACGGCCCCATTTCCTCCGTAGGTAATCAATTCATGGGGATGCTGGGCTACAGCCTCATCCAAATTGTTCTGAATCATCAGCATAATAGCAGCGGCCTGCCTTGAGCGATGGGGATATTCATCGATGGGACGGGCATACATGCGATAATCGGGTCGGAAACGATACATATAAATTCGTCCATATTTTTCCAGTTCTTGGGCAAATTCCTTCGCCAAAACGTTATGATGGCGGGCAGGAAAATAGCGTAATGCATTTCGCAGTGCCAACTTTTTTTCGGCCGGCGTAAGAATGTCTTTGCGTTTAGGCGCATGGTTTACATTCGGGTCGTAAGGCTTGGGGGCTGGTAATTCGTCGGGTATCCCCTGCAGAATCAGTCTCTTAAATTCTTCTTTGCTATCCATGGTTGTATGTGATTGATTTTTAGATTACACCCTTGCGATCCTGGAGAATCTGAGCCAGAAATTCCTTAGCTCTGAAGAGTTGGGCCTTCACAGTGCCCATAGGCAAATCGAGTTCTTGTGCGATTTCTTCGTACGACATTTCCCTAAAATACCTCATCTGTATGAGCCTGCGGTATTTGGGCTTGAGTCGGTCCACAATTTCGCGTAAAATCGTTGCTTTCTGCTTTTTCATAAAGGCTTCTTCTGGATCGAGACCCTGTGAAGGGATGAAACCGGAATAATCGGTAGAGGATTCTCCCTCTTCTCCCATTTCACTGCCCACCTGCACAGATTTTTTCTTCTTACGCATGAAATCGATGCAATTGTTGGCAGCTATCCTAAAAAGCCAGGTGCTGAAAGCATAATTGGGCGTGTATTGGTGCAGGTTGCGAAAAGCTTTTCCAAAGGCTTCTAAGGTAAGGTCTTCCGCATCATCCGGATCATGGGTCATCTTGAGCAATAAGAAGTAGAGCGATTCACGGTAATTATTCAACAACTCTGCATACGCTCTTTGGTCCCCCTGATGCAAGGCCTGTTGCACAAGCTGGTAATCTCTCTGCGCTTTTTCAGTAAAGCTATAATTTACTTCCATTGGGTTTCCTTCACTATGGGTTTGGTAGCCAATATCCATCCGGTAATTATAAACCAGATTATTTCCAGCAGGGGCGAAATTACTACAAATCGTCCTGATTTTAACTTTTTGTTAGCCAAACCCCAAATCAGCCATTGGCTGAGAAATCGCACTCCTGCCAGGGAAACAACTGCCCACCAGGGAAACCTTATAAGCAGCAATACAGCAAACAGAATGTAAAACAGAAACTGGGTGGATGAGTATAAACCCAACACTGTTTTATGCCAGAAGCGATAATGGCTTCCCGTGGTGTAGTGCCTGCGTTTTTGACGAAACCAGTCTCCCCAGGAGTTTTTGGCCCGTGTAACAATAAAACTGTCAGGATGTAAGTTGACAGATGTGTTGCCAGAACAGGCGGCTTGGTTTATAAAAAGATCGTCATCGCCTGAGGCCAGGGTATAATGACTGATGAATCCTTTTTGTCGGAAAAACAGCGAGCGTTTGTAGCTCAGATTTCTACCTATACCCATATAAGGCAGGCCTGCTTTGGCCAATGAGAGATAGAGCATGGCGGTATGAAAGGCCTCGAATCGTTGTATTAAGTTGAGGAAGCCTTTCGATGGCATGAAATTGCTGTATCCCAGGACTATTTCAGTACGGGGGCCGTAGGCGGAAACCATGCTACGTATCCAGTCGGATGAAACAGGTTTGCAATCAGCATCAGTCAAAAGAAGAATCTCGTGCTGGGCTTCTTTAATGCCAATGGATAATGGAAATTTTTTCCCATGAAAAAAGTTGGCATTCTTGTTAAGGGTTACCACTTTCAGATGGGAATATTGCCGCTGAAAATCACGCAGAAGATATTGTGAATCATCTTCCGAAAGATGATTCACAACTACTACCTCAAAATCCGGATAGTTTTGAGTTAAAACTGAAGGCAGAAATGCCTTGAGGTTTTTATACTCGTCGCGAGCCGAAATGACCACCGAAACGGGTGGATAACTCTCTGCCTCTATGCGGATGATATGGGCAAAAGCCACACGCGAAAAAACTAGCCAATAAAACAATAATTGTATCAGCACCACTACTCCAAAAGCGATAAACCACTCTAAATAAGGGTGCTGGAGAAGTTCCAGAAGATTCATGCAGTTAGAAAATTGCTGGCGGCAAAAATATTTAAAACCCTTGAAGTGTCATGTGCAAAAAAGACAGAGTTATTCACAGGCTAACAAAATAGGAACTAGTGGTGGCTAAAATTGTAATTTTGCACCCCTTATTTTAAAAATTAAAGACTCCCATTGCTTACATTTGAGATTACACATAAGGACCCGGGGAGCCGGGCCAGGGCAGGAGTGATACAAACGGCCCACGGTCTGATTGAAACACCTGTATTTATGCCTGTTGGTACGGCTGGTTCGGTTAAGGCCGTCCACATCCGCGACCTGAAAGAAGATACCCGTGCGCGCATCATTTTGGGTAATACCTACCACCTTTATCTTCGGCCAGGAACTGAGGTGCTTCGGCAGGCTGGCGGACTTCATCGCTTCAAAGGCTGGGATAGGCCTATACTCACCGACAGCGGAGGCTACCAGGTATATAGCCTGGCTGCCCGTCGAAAGCTAAGAGAAGATGGTGTGGTTTTTCAGTCGCATATTGATGGTTCACGGCACGTATTTACTCCTGAATCGGTCATGGACGTTCAGAGGGTCATAGGGGCCGATATCATCATGGCTTTTGATGAATGCACGCCCTATCCCTGTTCTTATGACTATGCCCGCAAAAGCATGCAGCTCACCCATTCCTGGCTCACACGCTGTATTCATCATATCCATGCCACTGAACCCCTGTACGGTTACTACCAGACCCTTTTCCCTATTGTTCAGGGTAGTGTTTACAGAGATTTACGTACCCAGTCGGCTGAGTTTGTTGCTTCTCAGGGTGCAGCAGGCCATGCCATCGGTGGGCTTTCGGTAGGTGAACCCGAAGAGACAATGTATGAGCTAACGGATTTGGTTTGCCGCATTTTGCCGGAAGACAAACCGCGCTACCTGATGGGGGTAGGAACTCCTGCCAATATTCTGGAAAGCATTGCGTTGGGAGTAGATATGTTCGACTGTGTGATGCCTACCCGCAATGGTCGTAATGGCCAGTTGTTCACGCGTCAGGGAATCATCAATATTAAAAATGAGCGATGGAAAACCGATTTTAGCTCCATAGATCCCGAAGGCGATTCCTTCGTGGACGCCCAATACACCCGGGCTTACCTGCGTCATTTGTTTGTGGCAGGCGAAATGTTGGCTCCCATGATTGCTAGCCTTCACAATTTACGTTTTTATCTATGGCTGGTAGACGAAGCCCGCCGTCATATTGCTGCAGGCGACTTCATGGAATGGAAAAATGCCATGATTCCCCGCCTTAAACAAAGGTTATAACTTAGCTGGCTATTTCATATTAAGTATCCAGGAATGAAACTCACCCTCATCGACCGATATATCATCCGCAAGTTTCTTGGTACCTTTTTCTATTCTATCGGCCTGCTGATTATTATTGTCATCATTTTCGACATTAGCGAAAAAATCGACGATTTCCTTACCAAGCAGGCACCCTTGAGGGCCATTATCTTCGATTACTACCTGAATTTTATTCCTTATTTCATCAATCTCTTCAGTTCACTTTTTACTTTTATTGCGGTGGTTTTTTTCACCTCGCGACTGGCGGCCCGCACCGAGATAGTAGCCATGCTGAGCAGCGGCATCAGCTTCCGACGTTTGCTGCGTCCTTACATGATTTCGGCTTCCTTTCTTGTGCTGCTCACCCTTTACCTTTCCAATTTTCTTATCCCCCATACAAACATCACCCTTCGCGAGTTCGAAAAAAAGTATCTGAAAAATCCACCCAAAAGCAATGTGATGAATCTTCACCTACAGATCGAACCCGGAGTTTTTGTCTATTTTGAGTCGTGGGACAACTCTGAAAAGGTGGGGTATCGCTTTTCACTCGAAAAGTTTAAGGACAGCGTTATGGTTTATAAGCTCTTAAGTGACCGGGTTAAATGGGATTCAACAGCGGGCAAGTGGCGGCTCGAACAATTCGTAGAGCGTTTGATGGATAATCCTAACCGACACCAATTGGCTTTTGGGACACAGAAAGATACCACCCTTAATCTTTATCCCAACGAAATTATGGTGGATAAAGAAGATATAAAGATTATGAATTTCTCGGAGCTGAATGCCTTTATCGCCCGTGAGAAGCTTAAAGGGAGTAGCATGGTAAGGTTCTACGAAACAGAAAAGCACAAGCGTGTAGCCGTGCCTATGTCAGCCATCGTTCTTACTCTTATAGGAATGGCTCTGTCGAGTCGAAAGGTGAGGGGAGGGACAGGTATGCACCTGGGATTGGGTATTGCCATTACTTTCAGTTACATCTTATTCATGCAAATATCTACGCAGTTTTCCGTTTATGGCAATATGAATCCTTTGCTGGCCACCTGGTTGCCCAACCTGCTCTTTCTGGTAGTGGCAGTAATCCTGCTGATTAAAGCACCTAAATAAGTTTTTTTAGCTTACGCCTTTCCTCAAGCCTTGCCGACTTGGGGACGATTTTTTTTTAACTCTTCGTTTCTCAGGTCGCATGGATTTGGCATTCATATAAATGGGAACGGTGTGTTTGGAAAAGTTTTTTACAACTTATTAACAAATCTATTTTTCTAAATAAATCAATTCTTTAATTTTGCAGCCGTAAAACAAACCTACTGAACGAGCAGATACCTATCTGATATGAATATGATATATTTGCTTTAAAATATTTTTCTATTAAGTACTGAATTACCAAAATAGAATTCAATTACTTTTGATTTTTCATGAAAACTTGTTCTTAAATCCTAATAACCCATGACTTCTGGATTGCTTATAACATTCTTCATTACAGCCATCGTACTGGTGGCAGCCGGAATCCTGGCTGCCTGGCTCCTGGCGCCTACCTCTTTTAATAAGCAGAAAGCCGAGCCCTATGAATGTGGTATTCCTACCAAAGGTACCAGTTGGATGCAGTTTAATGTAGGGTATTATCTATTTGCTCTTCTGTTTTTGATTTTCGATGTGGAAACCGTCTTTCTTTTCCCTTGGGCTGTGGTGATGAAAACCATAGGAATGACAGCCTTTATAGAGATTCTTATCTTCTTCGTTATCATTGTTCTCGGACTAGCATACGCCTGGAAAAAACAAGCACTCAAATGGCAATAAAATCAATGAAAGATTCTGATTTCAAGGACAACGATACCCTTGATCAGATCATGCTCGAAAAACAAGGGGTGTTGTTTACCACCCTCGATAAACTCCTCAACTGGGGCCGCTCCAACAGTGTGTGGCCTTTGACCTTTGCTACCAGTTGCTGTGGCATAGAGATGATGGCTGCCGGAGCGCCTCGCCATGATTTTGCCCGGTTTGGAGTGGAGGTTTATCGCGCTTCCCCGCGTCAAGCTGATGTTGTGGTAGTTGCAGGAACCATTGTTAACAAAATGGCCCCTGTGCTCAAACGATTATACGACCAGATGGCTGATCCCAAATATGTAATAGCCATGGGGGCTTGTGCGGTGTCGGGCGGACCTTTCTTTTACAACAGCTATCATGTGGTAAAAGGAGTAGATCATCTGCTGCCTGTAGATGTCTACATCCCTGGCTGTCCTCCCCGGCCTGAAGCCTTGCTATACGGCATCATGCAACTTCAGCGCAAAATTCAGCGCGAAACCATTGCCAATAAATATAAAAAACCGGACGAGGTGATGAAGAATTACGACCTCGAAAATCCCCTTCCGGAATAGACCCACGTAAATCATTCAAGTATGGAAGCATTCGTCGCCCAAATCAATAATAAAATCATAAGCCGCTGGCCTGAGATTGGGCTTTCACAGGCCCAGTATCCTATGCTTACGGTCCCTGCCAGGCTGCTGGCTGAGGTTATGAGAGTGCTGAAGGAAGATGAAAACTTCAGCATGGACTATCTGGTGTTGATTACAGGAATGGACTACAAAACCACGTTGGGTTGCACCTATCTGCTGGAATCTACTACATCCCACGATATGCTGTTGGTGAAGGTAACCGATATGGATCGGAAGGAACCCACGGTGGCTTCGGTAGCTGAACTTTGGCCCACGGCGAATTTTCATGAAAGGGAAATTTTTGATTTGTTAGGCATTCGTTTCGAGGGGCACCCCGACCTAAGGCGTATTTTTCTCGACGAGAACTGGGTGGGGCATCCTTTGCGCAAAGACTATAATGATGAAGTAAACGTAATTGAACGTAAACTATGAGTGGCACAGGAATAGAAATGCATGGCCTCGATATCAGGCCGGTGGAAGGTAGCCGACCTGAGGATCAGGAGTTTGAAATAAACATGGGCCCCCAGCATCCCTCCACCCACGGGGTGATGCGTTTTCTGGTTCGCCTCAAAGGAGAGACCGTGGAGAGCGTTACCCCCTACTGCGGTTATATACACCGGGGCATTGAAAAAATGTGTGAATCGCTCACTTATCCTCAAATTGTCCATCTGACCGACCGTATGGACTATCTGTCGGCCCATATCAACAATGAGGCGGTATGTCTGGCAGTGGAAAAGGCGCTTGGCATCGAAGTTTCAGATAGAGTAAAATACATTCGCACCATACTCGATGAACTCACACGTATCGCTTCGCACCAGCTCTGGTGGTCGGCATTTGGGATGGACCTAGGCGCACTGACCACCTTTTTTTATGGCATGCGCGACCGCGAGAAAATTTTGGATATTTTCGAGGAGACTACAGGTGGACGCCTTATCCAGAGCTATAATATTCCCGGGGGACTGATGCGCGATATACATCCCAATTTTCAGAAGCGAACCAAGGAGTTTATCAAATATTTCCGGCCCAAGCTCAAAGAATATCATGATCTGCTGACTGGCAATGTGATTTTCAGAAACCGCACAGTAGGCATCGGAATTATGAGCCGCGAAGAAGCCATCGCTTTCGGAGCCACAGGACCCACAGGACGTGGTTCGGGCTGGAGCTGCGATGTGCGCAAACACCGACCCTACAGCGCCTACGACAAGGTTTCCTTCCATGAAATATTGATGACCGAAGGAGATTCGTTTGCCCGATACATGGTTCGCATGAAGGAAATGGAAGAGTCGATGAACATTATCGAACAACTCATCGACAATATCCCGGAGGGTAATTATGCCGAAAAAATGAAGGCCATTATAAAACTTCCTGAGGGAGAGTATTTTCAGCATGTAGAAACTGCCCGTGGTGAACTGGTGGTACACATTGTGAGCGATGGCAACAAGAATCCCTTTCGGGTGAAATTCCGTTCGCCCAATTTCTCCAACCTCTCGGTTATCGATAAAATTTCGAGGGGCATGAAGATCGCCGACCTGATTGCTATCAGTGGCTCGCTCGACCTGGTAATTCCCGACCTCGACCGATAAATTTTACCTATTCAAAAAGATATCTTATGACCGATACTGCCTACGATTTCTCACAAATCACTCAGACTGTTGATGGGTATCTTGTATCGCATTGGGGCGCTTCTTTGGCTGCCACTATTGAACTGATACTGGTAGGGGTGCTTTACCTGTTGATCTATGCCCTTGTAGGTCTGATGCTTGTATATGCCGAAAGGCGTATTTGCGCTTTTATACAGTGCCGCCTGGGCCCCAACAGGGTAGGACCTCAAGGTATTTTTCAAACCATTGCCGACTTTATTAAGCTATTACTCAAAGAAAATATCCGTATCGAAAGGGCTGATAAACTCTTGTTTTTCATCGCTCCTTTCATCATTATCGTGGGTTCGTTCATGGCATTCGGTACCATACCTTTTGCCAAAGGCCTTCATGCGCTCGACCCCGATATTGGCCTGTTTTTCATCATGGCAGCCACTTCTATTGGAGTGATTGGTATCCTGCTGGCCGGATGGTCGTCGAATAGTAAGTATTCTCTTATTGGCGCCATGCGCAGTGGGGCACAGATAGTTAGCTACGAGCTTTCAGTGGGCCTGGCCATGATCACCATGGTAATTCTTACCGGTACCTTACAGCTTTCAGAAATTATTGAAATGCAGCGCGATGGATGGTTCATATTTAAAGGACATATCCCCGCTATCATTTCGTTTGTTGTTCTTTTGATAGCTGGTACAGCCGAAACCAATCGTGGCCCGTTCGACCTGGCTGAAGCCGAATCGGAGCTTACCGCAGGATTTCACACCGAATATTCGGGTATCAAATTCGCCTTTTTCTTTTTAGCAGAGTACATGAATATGTTTGTGCTGGCCTCGGTAGCTACTACGCTTTTCCTGGGAGGCTGGATGCCCCTGCATCTGGGTAATTTCGAGGCTTTCAACCGGATTATGGATTTCATTCCCCCGCTGGTTTGGTTCCTTGTAAAAGTCTCGGCGGTCATTTATGTGATTATGCTTTTCAAATGGACTTATCCACGCCTTCGTATCGACCAGTTGCTGAGCCTTGAGTGGAAGTACCTGCTTCCTATCAATCTTTTCAACCTGATTCTTATGTCGGTCATTGTGCTGCTGGGCCTGCATTTTTAAACTATCTAAAAACTGCGAAAAATGGCACTTAAGGAATACATAGGAGGAATTTTTCAGGGTTTGCGATCACTGCTCAAGGGCATGCGCGTTACTAATCATTACTTCTTCAGTCCGAGTGAGATTGTTACCCAGAAGTATCCGGAAAACCGGGCTCAACTGCAGATGTTTGAACGTTTTAAGGGTGAAGTAATTATGCCCCACAACGAAAAAAACGAACACCGCTGTACGGGTTGCGGCATCTGCGAAATAAGCTGTCCCAATGGTTCTATCGAAATCATCACCAAAACTATCATCACCGAAGATGGAAAAAAGAAAAAGGTGATCGACAAGCATATTTATCATCTGGGAATGTGCACATTCTGCGGACTTTGTGTAAAAAACTGTCCGTCGAATGCTCTGGCTTTCGGCCAGGATTTTGAGCATGCTGTGTACGATCGCAGCAAGCTCACCAAGGTTCTCAACAAAGAAGGTTCAACCCTAATGAAGGAGGTAGAATAAATATGTTGCCTTTAACTTTTCATCAGGCTGTGTTTTACTTTTTTTCAGCCGTAATTATCATTTTCAGCATCTTAACAGTTACGAGCAGGAAAATATTGAGGGCTGCAACATTCTTGCTCTTTGTTCTGCTGGGTACTGCGGCTTTTTATTTCATTCTCAACTACGCCTTCATGGGGGCTCTGCAGATTACCTTGTATGCAGGAGGTATTGTGGTGCTCATTATTTTTTCCATTTTACTAACCAGCCATGTAGGTGATAAATTTGAACCCATTGGTCTGAGCAAGAAGATAGCCTCGTTGCTGGTGAGTATGCTTGGGGCAGGCTTCACCCTCTACGTTTTGCTTTCCACCGACTTTAAACCTACTTCTGCCGGGACTCCCTCGGCCTCGGTTCGAGAAATTGGAACGGCGCTGTTAAGCTATGAGCGCGATGGATTTGTGCTTCCTTTCGAGGTGGTCTCGTTGCTGCTATTGGCCGCCATTGTGGGCGCTGTGGTAATTGCACGAAAAGAACCTTCAGATAACGAAAACTCTCAAAACGAATAGTTTATGTGGCAGGATATTACTCTTCAGGATGTTCTCATGGTAAGCACCCTGATGTTTTTTAGCGGTGTGTATGGATTTCTTACCCGCCGAAACCTGATTACCATGCTCATGTCGGTGGAATTGATGCTTAATGCAGTGAACATCAATTTTGTGGCCTTCAACTACTTCTTGCATCCTGAAAACATGCACGGGATGTTTTTCGCCCTGTTTGTAGTAGTTATTGCTGCGGCAGAAGCCTCGGTGGCCATCGCCATTATCATTGGTATCTATCGCAGGTTCAGGTCCATCAATATTGAGGATGTAAGTAAAATGAAATATTAAAACTGGCGCTATGAACGTATTTGAATATACTTTCCTGATACCGGGGATTCCCCTGCTGGGTTTTCTGATTATCATTTTCAATTTTAGCCGGTTCTCAAAAAAACTGACCGCAGGGCTGGCAACGGCTTCCATTGGCGTGTCTTTCCTGCTATCAATTTATACCGCCTGGCAGTACTTCTTTCAGTTGGGCCCTGTTAACGGGGTTTATCCCAAGTACATAGGTTTCGATACGCCATGGCTCCGACTGGGCGAGAACTTGAGTGTTCACATGGGCACCCTCATCGATCAGGCTTCGGTAATGATGCTAATTGTAGTTACCACCGTTTCGCTAATGGTGCATATTTATAGCATCGGTTACATGCACGACGACCGGGGCTTCAATCGTTTCTTTGCATTCCTGCAACTCTTCAGCTTCTCAATGCTTAGCCTGGTGATGGCCACCAATGTTTTTCAGATATACATATTCTGGGAATTGGTAGGCGTCTCGTCCTTTCTTTTAATTGGTTTTTACTACGAGAAACCCAGTGCCGTGGCCGCCAGCAAAAAGGCCTTTATCGTCACCCGTTTTGCTGACCTGTTTTTCCTTTTAGGTATAATGCTCCTCTCATTTCATGTAGGTACTTTCGATTTTATTTCCCTAACCAATCCGGATAATTTCAGTGGTTTCAACCTAAGCGGAACCACCCTGTTGGGACTTAGCATTCCAGCGCTGGCCTTGATACTGATTTTCATAGGCGGTGCAGGAAAATCGGCCATGTTTCCACTGCACATTTGGCTGCCCGATGCCATGGAAGGTCCCTCGCCAGTTTCGGCCCTTATCCATGCTGCCACCATGGTTGTGGCTGGTGTGTATCTGGTGGCCCGCCTGTTTGCCAATTATGCCTTTTTAGCTCCGGAAGCTCTGGCCGTGGTAGGATATGTGGGGGCCTTTACTTCCCTGTTTGCAGCCATTATCGCTATCACACAGATTGATTTCAAGCGGGTGCTGGCCTTCAGTACAATTTCACAGATTGGCTATATGATGGCCGGCCTGGGTGTTTCGGGTTTTGCCGGAGAAGAGGGCCTGGGCTACATGGCTTCTATGTTTCATCTGTTTACTCATGCTATGTTCAAAGCCCTGCTTTTCCTGGGTGCAGGCGCTGTGATTCATGCCGTGCATGCCAATTCCATTCGAGAGATGGGCGGTTTGCGCAGGCATATGAAAATCACGCACGCTACCTTTCTGGTGGCTACCCTTGCCATTGCCGGTTTTCCCGGTCTCTCTGGCTTCTTTTCCAAAGACGAAATCATTACAGCTGCTCACCTGTCGAATCCTTTGATTTATACTACTTTAATTATAGTGGCTGGCCTCACGGCCTTCTACATGTTCCGGCTTTATTTTTTGGTTTTCTGGAACGCCGAACCTCATTATCACCACAAACCACACGACCCTGGAAAAGCCATGCTTTTACCCCTGATTGTGCTGGGTATTCTGTCGGTGATTGCGGGTTATATTCCCTTTGGCGAATATGTAAGTGCCGACGGACAGCCCTTGCATACCCATCTTCATCTGAATGTTGCCCTTATTTCAACTCTGGTGAGCTTTACAGGCATTGCCCTGGCCTGGTTGCTTTACAAAAAGCCCTCTGACTTGCCTGCCCGTCTTATGGCCGGAGCCGGAGCACTCTATCGTTGGGCTTACAATAAATTCTATATCGACGAAATTTACCTCTTCATTACCCGCAATATCATCTTTGCCTACATTTCCCGACCCATTGCCTGGTTCGACCGTCATGTAGTCGACGGAACCATGAATGCTATTGGCTGGATAACAGTAACTACCAGTGAAAAAATAAAGGGATTACAGTCGGGGCAGTTGCAAAAATATGCATTCGCCTTTGTTTCGGCTGTGCTGGTAATCAGTGCATTGTTGGTTTATTTTCTGATTAATAACTAAAAAACACAGATAGGCATGAGCTTTTTGATGTTATTTGTGATAGTGCCGCTGCTGACTGTTACGGCGATACTTTTTTCGAAGGATATACGGCAGACCCGCTGGATTGCGGCCATAGGCATGAGTTTGCAGATGATACTATCGGCTGCTCTCATTGTTATGTATCTGAAAATTAGGGCTGCTGGCGTTACCGATGATTTTGTGATGGTGAAAAACCTGGTATGGTTTCCCAGTCTCAATTTTAACTTAACGCTGGGAGTTGATGGAATCAGCGTTTCGCTGATCGCGCTTACATCCATAGTCATCTTTGCCGGTGTTTTTGCCTCGTGGCAGATGGAAAGTTTGCATCGCGAGTTTTTTATTTCACTCATTGTGTTGGCGACCGGTGTTTTCGGATTCTTCATCACCATCGACCTCTTTGCCATGTTTGTGTTTTACGAGCTGGCGGTTATACCTATGTACCTGCTTATTGGCATCTGGGGCACCGGGCCAAAAGAATATTCCGCAATGAAACTGACCCTTATGCTTATGGCAGGTTCGGCATTGATTATCGTTGGGCTTCTGGGGCTTTATTTCCATTCGGCACCCAACGGCGGTCCGCTGACTATGAACCTGCTTGAAATTGCGAAGGTAAAGATACCTGTAGATGTTCAGAATTTTCTCTTTCCCTTTCTTTTTGTGGGATTTGGAATTTTAGGTGCACTTTTTCCGTTACATACCTGGTCGCCCGATGGCCATGCCTCAGCACCTACGGCTGTGTCGATGCTCCATGCCGGAGTATTGATGAAACTGGGAAGTTACGGGGTGTTTCGAATTGCTTTGTTCCTGCTTCCTGATGCTGCCCACAATCAGGGACCTTTGTTTCTGATACTGGCTACCATTGGTATTGTTTATGGTGCACTCGGAGCCATTATGCAGAAAGACCTTAAATACATCAATGCCTATTCCAGTGTGAGCCATTGCGCGCTCATTCTTTTTGGCTTGCTCATGTTCAATCGCTCGGCCATGGATGGAGCCATCCTGCAAATGATTTCACACGGCATCATGACAGCCCTCTTCTTTGCTCTTATTGGCATGATTTATGGCCGCACACATACGCGCATGATTAACGAGATGGGCGGGCTACTGCGTGTAATGCCCTTGCTGGGAGCTGCCTATATCATTGGCGGTCTTGCTTCATTGGGTCTGCCTGGATTTAGCGGTTTTGTAGCTGAAATGATGGTCTTTTTCGGAGCTTTCAGCCATGCCGATACTTTCCATCGCGTAGTAACTGTGTTGGCCGCAAGTTCTATCGTTATTACAGCTGTTTACATCCTTAGGGTGGTCGGCATTTTCCTGATGGGACCCATCAAGGATGAGCATCACCGCCATTTGAGTGACGCCACTTGGTGGGAAAAGCTTTCGGTGGGTACATTACTGCTCTTTATTACACTCATTGGTTTTTTCCCTCATTTTGTTACCGAAACCCTCATTGGCAACAGTCTTGCCCCCGCTCTCGAACGTTTAATGTCTAACTTTTAGTCTGAAATATTTATGACTTACATAAGCCTCATGCGCCAGGAACTCGGGCTGATTGTTATAGCCCTTTTGGCACTATTTCTCGATCTTGTTGTAAACGAAAAGCATAAAAACCGGGTTTACCTCACCACGCTCGCCCTATTTGGGCTGCATACGTTGGCTGGTTTTCTTCCATTTGAAGGAGGAAGCCTTTTTGGAGGTATGTTTAACACCCATCCGACTTTAATATTGATGAAAAACGTCCTCAATATCGGAGTTTTCCTCGTTTTGCTCATGTCGGCCTCGTGGCTTGTAAAACCAGGAATTTCCAATAAAAGCAATGAATTTCTGATGATTCTGCTTACTACGCTCAGTGGCATGTACTTCATGATCTCTGCGGGCGATTTCCTGATGTTTTACATTGGGCTTGAAATAGCCTCTATCCCAATGGCTGTGCTGGCTGCTTACGAGAAATTCAGGAGCCGCTCGGAGGAAGCAGGGATAAAATTTTTGCTGAATTCTGCGCTTTCCACTGGTTTCCTGCTTTTTGGTATTTCTCTTTCTTACGCTGCTGGTGGAACGCTCTATTTTAACGATTTTTCCCGGATGGTTACCCAGCCCACTCCGCTCATCGCACTGGCCTTAACCTTTTTGCTGGCAGGGCTGGCCTTCAAGCTAAGCCTGGTTCCCTTCCATTTCTGGACCGCTGATGTTTATGAGGGCTCACCTATGGTGGTAACTTCCTATTTCTCGGTTATCTCTAAGGGTTCCGTTGCTTTTGTTCTGGGAATATTGCTTTTCAAAGTATTCCCGGCATTCACCGACCTTTGGCAGAATGTAATTTATACCCTGGCCATCATCACTATGTTCATGGGTAACCTGTTTGCCCTGCGTCAGAAAAACATCAAGCGTTTTCTGGCCTTTTCGTCTATTGCCCAGGCAGGTTTCATTTTGCTGGCCCTGCTGCATGTGGATACTTTCGGGATAACAGTCATCATCTATTTTGTGCTGATTTATATCCTGTCGAATCTGGCAGCTTTCGGCGTGGCTCAGGCCATTTCGGTAGCCACTGGAAAAGAAAGCATTGAAGATTACAATGGATTATACAAAACCAACCCGGGGCTCTCCTTGATAATGATGCTCGCATTGTTTTCGTTATCGGGAATTCCGCCCGTTGCCGGATTTTTCAGCAAATTTTTCCTTTTTACGGCTGCAGCCAAAGCCGGATTCTACTGGCTGGTACTTATTGCCGTAATCAACACTACTATTGCACTCTACTATTATTTGCTGGTGGTTAAGGCCATGTTTATTAACCCCAATCCTGAGCCCCTGCCTCCCATTCGTTCCGATAGGTTCCTCCGGTCGGCTCTTTTGCTCACGGTGATGGGTATTTTCCTGGCCGGCATCCTGAGTCCCGTGTATGAATACATTCAGGCAATCGTTGATAAATTCTAAGAGTCATGGCAGCAAGTTTTTCATATAAACATATAGTGGAAGAAATAAATGGGGTGAGATGTTCGGTGGTTGAAACGGGCATCGACCGTAAGCGCCTCGATTTTCTAAAGAATCTGCTGGAATTGAACGGTTATCGGGTTCAGGTGGAGGAAATTCCTCCCAAAATCGAAGGACAAGAACCCAGTTTTAAATTGGGAGTAGAAGATTTGCTTTTCAATCCGGTGATTGCAGTTTATGGAAGAAGATTGAAGGATGCCGAGGGGCGTGTGGTTACCCCGGATTTTTGGCTCCAGAAGGCCGAAACGCCGCGGCCTTATTACTGGGTAAAGCATGCCTGAAGTTCAGGTTGTAGTTTTACGATACCACCTGACTGCAAAGGTAACCGCCACCAGGCCGTATACTGCGAGAATGCCAAGCATGAGCCTAAGTTCTCTAAGGCCACTTCCTTTAAGGAGAATCATTCGCAAGGCTTTGATAAAATAGGCAACGGGGTTGAAATAATTGAAAATTTGTGCCCAACGGGGCATGCTGTCGATAGGTGTAAAAAGACCGCTAAGCATCAGAAAAACAATGGCAAAGAACCAGGCTATAAACATGGCCTGCTGTTGAGTATCGGCCAGGGTACTGATAATAAGCCCAAACGCCAGCACTACTATAAGATAGAGCGAGGCGGTGAAGAATACCAGGGGCAGGCTGCCCAGCATGGGCAGGTTGAAGATAAGCCTTGCCAACAATAAACCAAAGGCAAGGTCGAATAGGGCAAGCAACCAGAAGGGAAGTAGTTTTCCCGCAATAAACTGGTATTTTTTTACAGGGGTAACATTGATTTGCTCAATGGTGCCTCTTTCTTTTTCCCTGACAATGTTCATGGCCGAGAGGAACATCCCCAGAATGGTAACCAGCACAGCCAGAATACCCGGTACCATATAGGTTTGATAGTTTAGTTCAGGATTATACCAATACAGCTCTTTGAATTGCAATCCTCCGGGTGTTGATACCGCTCCCATTGTTTGCTTCTGCAGGTTCTTGGAATAAGCGTCGATCACCTGTACGGCGTAACCCGTGCGAATTCCTGCAGCCATGGCATCTACGGCATCGGTTAACACTTGTACGGAGGTATTTTCGCCTGACATGGACCGGGTAGCGAAATCGGCAGGAATTACCAGAATCTGGTGGGCCTTTCCGCTCAGAAGCAGCTGCTCGGCTTCATGAAAATCCGGATAAACAGCCACTACCTTGAAGAATCGGCTGGCTTGAAAGTGAGAAACCAATTGCCGTGATTCCTCAGAGAGCGATAAATCGGCTACGGCCAGCTGGGTTTCCTTTACTTCGAAGGTGGCGGCAAAGGCCAGCACCAACATCTGCAGCAAGGGGACTCCGATAATGATATGAGGCATCAGCGGGTCGCGGAAAATCTGAATAAACTCTTTTTGTATAATGAAAAGAAGTGTTCGCATATTATTCAAGTCTGATTTTGAATTTTTTAATGCTCAGTGCGATGAAAAAGAGGGTCATTGCAGCCAGTATCAGAGTCTCTTTCCAAATAAATTCTATTCCCACCCCCCTTATCATTATGCCTCTAACAATATTCACAAACCAACGGGCCGGCATGAAGGCCGAGAAATATTGCAGCCATTGAGGCATATTTTCCACGGGAAAAATAAAGCCCGACAGGAGAATGGTTGGCAGCATTAGGGCAAACATAGAGAGTAGCAAGGCCATTTGCTGGGTGCGGGTAACTGTAGAAATAAAAATGCCAATACTCAGAGCCAGCCCAATGAATAATACCGTTTCTGCCATCAACAGCGCCAAGCTACCCCTGAAGGGCATTCCGAAAAGCAGTTTGGCCAATATGAGAATGGTAACGGCATTGAGCAGCGAGAGCCCGACATAGGGAATCACTTTACCGAGAATGATTTCGTGAGGTTGGAGCGGAGATACCAATAGCACTTCCATTGACCCGGTTTCTTTTTCACGGGTAAGGCTAATACTGGTCATGATGGCCGAGAGCAGCATAAGAATGATTACGATAGTGCCCGGGACAAACATAAAAACGCTGCGTATCTCCTCGTTGTAGAGCATACGGGTAGAAACTTGCAATGCTTGGGGTGCCTGGTTGTCGGGTACATATCGGGCTGTAGTTGTTGCAACGATACCTTTGGCATATTGAACTAAAAGGTTGGCTGTGTTGGGGTCGGAAGCATCGCCAATAAGTTGTATTTGTATCTGCTCTCCTCGCATAAGGTGAGCTTCTGGATTGTCGTCGAGCACGATAGCCATGCGGATATCGCCCTTACGAAACGTGTTCTCGATTTCGCCAGGATTTTCCCAGACCTTTACTACCCGAAACCACTGAGAGGCGTCGAGGTGGTGAACAAGCAAGGTGCTCAAGGGGTCGTTTGTTTTGCGAACTATACCTATGTTGCTCTCCTTCAAATCCGTTGTTATTGCATAACCAAAAATCATTATCTGAGCTACGGGCATGCCGATAAGAATGAGCAGGGAGCGTGGATCGCGCAGTATATGTCTGAATTCCTTAATAATAAAAGCAATCATGAGATTAATTCCTCCTTTCCGGAAATTTTGAGAAAAACCTCCTGCATGTTTCGTGCTTTGAACTGCTCCAGAATGTCAGAGGGTGCCCCACAAGCACTCACCGACCCTTCGGCCATAATGGCAATCCGGTCGCAATACATGGCCTCGTCGAGATAATGGGTTGTAACGATCAAGGTAGTGCCTTCCAGCGCCGATTCATAGATTAGGTCCCAGAATTGCCGCCTGACCAATGGATCAACCCCACTGGTGGGTTCATCCAGGAAGATAACCGGAGGTTTATGAAATCCAGCCACCATAAAGGCCAGTTTTTGCTTCCAGCCCAAAGGAAGGTCACGCGTGAGTCGCGAGGTTTGTTCAAGAAAGTTGAGCCGGCGGGCCAGTGCATCAAAGCGTAGCTTAATCTCCTGGATGTTGAGACCGTAAACACCACCATAAAACCTGAAATTTTCCCACACGGTCAGATCCTCATAAAGCGAAAACCGCTGACTCATGTACCCAATTTTGTATCGTACCCCTTCTGGATTTCGGGCCACATCCGTTCCGTCGATGAAGGCTGTACCTGCGGTGGGCTCCAATAATCCGCAGAGCATGCGCAGGGTGGTGGTCTTACCAGCCCCGTTAGCTCCCAGCAGGCCAAAAATCTCGCCGCGACCTACCGTAAAGTTGATCTTGTTTACAGCAGTGAAATGGCCGAATCGTTTTTCCAGATTTTCCACCACAATGCTATTTTCGATATGCTTAGGATTCATGTTTTTCCTCCATAAGAGCTATGAAACAGTCTTCAATGTCAGGCTGAGCTGGATTAACTCGGAAGGTTGCACCTTGCCCGGTTTTTTCCAATAATGCTGCTATTTCCCTGATTCCATCTGAATCAGTGCAGGCTACGCTCACGACATCTCCCGAGGCGTAGACCTGAAATTCTTCAGGCAACTGGCGCAATAAGGGCAGAAGTATGGCGGGTCGCTGGCCTGAAATACGATACAGATATTTGCTATAACCTTTTTGCAGTCTTTGAGGGGTATCGATGCCCAGCAATTTACCCTGGCGAATGAGGGCGATACGATCGCAATGTGCGGCTTCGTCCATGTAAGGGGTTGATGCAAGGATGGTTAATCCCTGTTTTTTTAGATTACGTAGTAGGTTCCAAAACTCAGCTCTTGAAACCGGATCCACCCCTGTAGTGGGTTCGTCCAACAGCAAAATCTCCGGGCGATGTACCAGGGCACAGGAGAGAGCCAATTTTTGTTTCATGCCTCCCGAAAGCTGGCCTGCCCTGCGCGAGCGAAAAGGCTCCAGGTATCCGTATATATCTCGGATGAGTTCATAGTTTTCTTCTACCCGGGTGCGAAAAACCCGGGCGTAAAAGCGAAGGTTTTCTTCCACACTCAAATCGGGGTAGAGCGAAAACTGACCTGGCATGTACCCGGTGATTTTCCTTATTTTCCGGAAGCCCCTCACTACATCCCAACCCTTTACTGTAGCTGTTCCCTGAGAGGGGAGAAGCAAGGTGGCCAGGATGCGAAAAAGGGTCGTTTTGCCCGCTCCGTCAGGGCCGATAAGCCCAAATAATTCGCCCGGCTTTACCTCAAAAGTAATAGGATGCAGTGCCTGTATGCTTCCGAAATTTTTTGAAATCCCCTGCAGCTTTACCATGGCTCACAGCTTGGGTTCGAAAAATACTTCGCCGGGCATACCTATATTCAAACTTCCGTCGTTGGCAACCCTGACTTTAAAGGCATAAACCAGATTTACCCTTTCCCGGCGGGTTTGGATAACTTTTGGCGTAAATTCTGCCTCCGACGATATCCAGGTAATGGTTCCCTGAAGGGATTTCAGGTTGCCTTTGCCATCGTCCACGCGCACGGTTACTTTCTTACCTGCTTGCAAGAGAGGTAGCTGATCGCCTGAGGCAAAGGCCCGCAGGTAGAGCGTGTCGGTATGGGCCATTCGTAGGAGCGGCTTGCCAGGTACGGCTAATTCGCCTGCATGCTGATAAATGTTTAAGACCTGTCCTGCAATTTCAGCCTTAATCCTGCATCGTCTCAAATTCAGAAGCATCAGGTCGATTTGACTTTCAATAGCCTGGATTTCTGCCCCTATGCGGTCGTTTTGTTTCAGGAGGGCCTTTCCTTGTTTCTGCGCCAAGGCAATGGCTGACGCCACATCGTCATATTGTTTCTGGGTAGCACTTCCTTCGGCCAGGAGCTTTTCCAGCCGCCTGCGGTCTGTTTCGAGGCTGGCTATCTGCTGGTCATAAACTGCTGCCTGTGCAGTGGTGGCATTCAGGCTGGCCCTGGCAGCCTCTTTCTGATGAATGAGCTGTTGAAGTTTTAACCTTATTTCTGTTGAATCGAGCACAGCCACCGTCTGCCCGGTTCGTATTTTATCGCCCTCATCCACCTTAACTTCCAGAATCTTTCCTCCTACTTCCGGAGTTACATAAATGGGGGTGGACTCGAAGTTGCCGTAAGCATCGGCCTCGGGTAATTTAGGCCCACAAGAGCTCAGAAGGAGCAGAAGCCATGATATTATTGTTATTTTTTTCATATTAATTTGATTTTCAATTATTTATTAATTTATATGCTTTGAGTTTGGCGTAATCCAACATGAGGGAATGCATTTCGAGGGTAAGCCGGGCTTCGGCCTCTTCGGCCAGTCGGGCACTGACTTCCGATGCGGTTATTACGCCGTTTTCGTATTGCGACCGGGCTTCACTCGAAACCTGTTGCCGGAGTTGTACCAGTTGCTGATCGCCTTTAAGGGTCTCCTGCAACCGGGCCATTTCAGCTTCAATCTCAGCTTTTTTCCGGTCGAGTTGTTGCAGGAGATTTTTCTGCTGGTTGGCTACCAGCCGGGCTTGCTGACGGGCAATTTCGGCTTCATGCTGAGGCGTGTTCCACTGCAGCAAGGGCAAGGTCAGGCGGACGCCAGTCAGCAGAAAGGGCTTGAAATCGGGGTCCAGCATGTTGAGACCCGGGCGCCCGTATCCTGCATTTAAAAAAGCAGCCGCCGTAGGTTGTAAGCGGGCTTTGGCCCATTCACTCTTAATTTCCGACATCTTTTGCTGAACACCGAAAAGTTTCAGGTCTTTCCGGTTATATTCCTGATTATCCAATGGAGGTTCATATCCGGGTAAGGCCACATGCACACTGTCGCCCAGGGGTAGTCCTGTTAGCAAGCGCAGTTGTTGCAGGGCCGAGGCATAGGTAAAGCGGGTTTCTGTCTGCTTTTGTTCCACTTGAACTATATTGGCTTCTATCAGTGCGCAGCTACCGGGTGTAGACATCCCGTTTTCCATTCGTTTCTCACAGGTTTTTAAGCGGGCCTGGAGGGCTTCTTTCTGCCACTGCAGTATTTTGGCCTGACGCCGAAGCCCCAGGATTTGAAAAATGAGGGCATCCATCTGTTGTTCAAGCATATCCATCTGAATTTCTACGTCGAGGGTGCTTGCCTCCAGCTGCAATTCTTCAAGGTTTCTCCGGTACTTCGAAGCCTGGCCATTGTATAACAGCTGACTGATTTCGGCCGAAACACGGTACTGATCTTTCGGCATTTCAGGCATCTGCAGGCTTGGCAAGGGTATCTGCACATGCGTAACATCCGATTGCCAGGTGGCCTGAGCGTTCAGCGAAATCTGGGGCAACCAGGTGTTATCAATGTTCTTGATTGCCAGCGAGCTGATTTCTTTTAGCATTTGAGGATTTTCTGCAAGGGCCGAGTGGCTGTGCAGGGCCTGGCGGGCATCTTCATAGCTGAGCTCGCTTAACGACTGTGCCATGCAGGGGCGAAAACCTGCCATACCTGCAAAAGCTAATATCATGACCAATAAAATATTAATCCTGAGCATATTACCTTTCATGGGGTTAAGGTTTGAATATTGAATGGTTCTCCATAGGCCATACGTCTTCCTCTTCCTGCTGTTTGCGGATGGAAGCTATGATGAATTTAGTAATCGCTGTTTTCCTCTCATTAATGAACTGAGCGTATTCCTCTTCGCTGTTTCTAAAAAAGACGGCCTGCAGGATAGGTTTAGCCACAAAGGGGAAGATGCACATCGACAACATATTTACAATCAGTTGTCTTGGATCGCAGTTTTTAATGTTTCCCGCATCTATTTCGCGGTAAATTTGGGCTATGAAAAACTGAGGATTGAGCCCGGTTCCGCGAATGAGTGAACCAATGCGTTTCTGATTGTGCGAGAGTTCATGGAGAATAAATCCGGGTATCACGGGGTTTTCCATCAGGACATCCAGGTAACTGTTTACGAAGCGCTCTATTTTTTTGAACAGGGGCTCATCTGAATTTAAAATGACCAACACAGAAGGCACCACGCGCACGAAAGCTTCCAGAAATACAGTTTCGAAAAGCTTATCCTTGGAACGGAAGTAATAATGGAGCAGCGCCTTGTTGATGCCGGCCTCGTCGGCGATTTCCTGCATACGTGCTCCGTCGAATCCCTTCTCTACAAAAACTTTACGGGCTGCTTCCAAAATGGCCTGTTCCGTGGCCGATTCCTTGACTTTTTTCATAACATTGAGTGTTTAACTAAATGGTTAATTAGGACGCAAAGATATAATGTTTTTTAAAAATTTGACTAACTGGTTAATTAAATTTGAAAAAATTTTAAGGCATGAATTATAATAAATGTTTTAATGGTAACTAAAAATTGGGGCGATAATTGATTAGACAACATTAACTAAAAAACCAAAAGGAAAAGTCTGCATGTCTCGGGTCAACTACTTACATCTTTTAAGCTTCAATGAGGTAAAATAGTGACTACGAAGTCTATAGAAAATCCGAGCATCCATTAGAAAAGGATAGTCGATGAGACTTGGCTTTTCTTTTCATTTTCCCAATGAAAAGTCGGAGAAAAGCATTGGGACTATCCGGAACGTATTCCCTTGCCATCCTAAAACCTATGCCAAAACCTGAACTCCACCTTTTTATTAACTCTCAGTCTATGTGAGCTCAATAAATTAATAATTGGCTCAGATACCCTTTTTCCATCAAATAAAAAATCGCAGGTCTCCCCCCTGGGCATGACCTGCGATGTGGTTCAGGGTATGAGTTCCAGCTCTTGTTAAGTCCCTTGTTTATAATTACCTGAACCTAGACTTTTGGTAACCCCGGTTTCAAAATTCACGGTCTACATCCTTATCTCCACGACCGGAGAGATTAATGATGGCCAGCTTGTTTTTCCCTTTGAGCAAATGCAGGGCCAGGGCTACGGCATGGCTCGATTCTATGGCAGGTATGATACCTTCGAGCCTCGAAAGCAGGCGGAAGGCCTCGAGGGCTTCTTTATCGCTTACCGCAAAATATTCAGCCCGACCGGTATCTTTCATATAGGCATGCTGGGGACTGATGCCCGGATAGTCGAGACCGGCGGCAATGGAGTGCGATTCCATGGGATTGTCGTTTTCGTCGGCCAGGCAATAAGAGAAGGTACCTTGAAATACCATAGGTTTTCCAAATGTGAGAGTAGCTGCTGTTTTTCCGGGAATGGCATCTCCACCCCCTTCGGCCCCGTAAATTTTTACTTCGCTATCTTCCAGAAATCCAGAGAATAAGCCAATTGCATTGCTACCTCCTCCTACGGCGGCTATCACGGCATCCGGAAGTCGTCCTTCTTTTTGCAAGATTTGCACCCGGGCTTCCTGCCCGATGACGCTTTGGAAAAAGCCCACCATGCGGGGATAGGGATCAGGACCTACCTGAGAGCCCAGCAGGTAAAAAATGTCAGGGTGGCTGATGTAATAGCCCAATGCCTCATCCACAGCGTCTTTTAAAGTTGCGGTTCCACGGGTAGTGGTAATCACTTCTGCACCCAGCAATTCCATGCGCTTAACATTCAGTGCCTGACGTTTAGCATCTTCAGCGCCCATAAAAATTTTGCAGGGAATACCCAAGAGTGCGGCGGCTGTGGCTGTGGCTACTCCATGTTGCCCGGCTCCCGTCTCGGCTACAATTTCGCGAGCTCCCATGCGACGGGCTATCAGTGCCTGCCCCAGCGTGTTGTTTATCTTGTGCGAACCCGTATGATTTAAATCTTCTCTCTTTAGGTAAATCATCGAACCTACATAATCCGAAAGACGAGAGGCAAAATAGAGTGGGGAAGGGCGGCCGGTATATTCTTTTAGCAGATAGGAAAACTCGGCACGGAACTCCGGGTCGCGGGAGAAATAGTCGAAGGCTTCCCCCAGCTTTTTCAAGGGTTCGCTTAGAGCCGGCGGAACATAGGCCCCACCATATTCGCCATAAAGGCCATTGTATTTAAGCATGGTATCGAGGGGACGAACTTTAATTTCTGTTGAATTTTGTTGTAAGGTATTCATAATTCTGATTTTTAACTGGTTAATGATTTTCGTTATTTTTGAGGTTTTACAGCCCTGAATAACGGCCGGCTGTTGGGCCATAAGGTCTGATTCATAACTGATTTTTTGCGGGCGGGCTTTGCCCGCCAGAGCCATGCGCTTATTCTCAATGTTTCTTTCATAGTCTGTAGGTTTTAGGGTTATTACAACGAAAAAGCCGCAGGGGGTGTCCTGCGGCTCAATGGGTTTATGGGTTGCAACATGAATAAGGCCTCAGACTTTCCCCCTCTTGTTCAACGGGAAAAGCCACCACCAAGCGATATTCATTATTGCTACTAACATGTTCAATGGTTTTGTACGCTGCAAATATAGAAAATTTTCAATATTCCAAAAGTCTGGTCTTCCAGGGAGAAATTTTATCGTCGAATTTAATTGCCGGTGTTATGGAAATTTTTAAACCACTTAAAAATGCATATAATGTATTTAAGTGATTGATTTTCATCAGTTATTTATTTGTTTTTTTCATGCAGGCCTTGGTGGTTTCTTCGGCTACCAACGGATGGGTTCGTCGGGGATTACTACCTTGCCTTCGGCATCGAGCAGGGCCGACCAGTTAATCACAGAAAGTTTGTCCTTGTCGAAATAAAAATCGATGTTCCACTCTTCCCAGGTGTAGCGCACTTCACCCCAATCTTCAGTTTCTTTCTCGTACTCAAAAAGTTTCTGTCCAGCCATTAGGGAGACAATATCTTCGGGTTTCATTTTGAAGATACGTTGGTCGAGGAAGATAGCCTTGAGGTCGTCGGTTTCAATGGCAATGAGGAAAGGTTTTTCAGCTGCCTGGCTGAAAAAAAACGTGAGGCATTCGTCCCAGTAGTAATAAACGAGGGTAGGGGACTCGCCTTCGCTGAGGGGTTCCATTTCTTCGGTTTCTTCGGGCGGGCCAAGCAGAAACTCTACCTGTTCGTTGGTGTCTCCGAATTGTATGGTGCTCAGACCCCGCAAGGGAATGATTTCGGTTTTTATTTTCTTTCCCATAAACTTTAAATCATTTAAAAGGGGAGTCGGGTTCCTTGGACATATGGCGATAAGCCAGGCGGGCTACTAGGCCTGGGAAAAACTTGTGAAGAAAAACGGTAAATTTTCCTTCGAAGAAAGTGAGTATAAGGGAGTTTTTTCGGCGATCCACTGCCCTGATAATGCGCTGAGCCACTTCCTCAGCACTCATCATCTTCTCTTCTTTACGAGGCGAGGCTCCCTGAGGCGAGCCATCGGCCGTAAGAGCCGTAAAACGGATGTCAGTAGCGGTAAATCCCGGAGCTGCAATTAACACATGTAGTCCGGTTTTCAGATTCTCGGTGCGCAGTGTTTCGAGGAATCCCCTGACAGCAAACTTGGAGGCAGAATATCCGGTACGACCCGGAAGTCCGACATAACCGGCAATAGAGATAACCCCTACCACACTCCCTTTGCTTTTCAGCAAGTAGGGAAGGGCATACCTGGTACAATACACCGTGCCCCAAAAGTTGACGTCCATGAGCCGGCGCAGGACATCGAGCTCTACGTCGCGAAACAATGCCCGCATCGAGATCCCGGCATTGTTGATTAGAATGTCTATTTTCCCAAAGGTGGCTGCGGCAGCTTCTATCAGGCGCTTACAATCGTCTTCTTTGCTAACATCAGTTGCCAGGCATAAAACACGGCTTCCATGAGCTTCCAGTGCAGGTTTCATGGCTTCAAGCAGGTCTACCCGCCGGGCACCTAATGCCAGATGCCATCCTCGGCGGGCATATTGTTCTGCCAGCGCCTTGCCAATGCCCGATGAGGCTCCGGTGATGATTACTACTTTAGGTGATATCATAAGGATTGATGAATCAATGAGCGAAAATAGGAACTTTCTGCCAGTCGGTATATTCCCTACCTTTGCGCCTGCTTAAAATTACCTTATCCATGCTGCTATTTATTTCTCATAAACAGGATCATCATCCTCTTATCATTGCGGGTTTTGCTTTGATTATCCTAGTTATGCTTTTAATTGATCTGGGGGTTTTTAATAAGAAGGCTCATAAAGTAAGCAGTCGCGAAGCTATCCGCTGGTCGTTTTTTTGGATATTTCTTTCCTTTGTTTTCGCAGCCTTGGTTTGGATGGAGTCAGGACATGTGGCGGCCAGCGATTTTGTTTCGGCTTATTTGATTGAGAAAGCCCTCTCCATGGACAATATTTTTGTGTTTATACTGATTTTCAGATATTTTAGTGTGCCGGAGGAGTATCAGCATAAGGTATTGTTTTATGGAATTATAGGGGCTATTGTATTTCGTGCCCTATTTATTTTTGCGGGTGTGGGTCTCATAAAGCTTACCTACTTGCCTCCATTTGTACTCTGGGGTCGGGAGTATCATATAAACCTTTTGATGGCCGTTTTTGGTCTATTTCTGGTTTATGCGGGAATCAAATCGTGGAATCACAAATCGGATGAATCGAAAGATTTTTCAAAAAATTGGATAGTGAGGATAGCTCATGCGCTTTTCCCTTTTACGCCGGAGTTTGCAGGTAGCCGGTTTTTCATACGCCAGGCAGGCCGCCTGCTGGCTACTCCGCTTTTCTTGGTCGTACTGGTTATTGAAGGTACTGACGTGATGTTTGCTGTGGATAGCATCCCGGCCATTTTTGCAGTTACCGACGACCCATTTATTCTGTACACCTCCAATATTTTCGCCATTCTCGGATTGCGATCTCTTTATTTTTTGTTTGCCAACCTCATGCCTTTATTCAGGTTCCTACATTATGGGCTGGCGATCATTCTAACGTTTATCGGGGGCAAGATGCTGTTGGATGATATCTGGCAAATAGAAATATCATCACCTCTTTCGTTGAGTATTGTAGCAGGGGTTTTGGTGATTTCTGTCCTGGCATCGTTAATTATTAAAGAGGAACGCCAAACAAAGACAGGAGTATGAACCAGCCGTGGGAGCATTTGAGTGAGCGTGAGGTTTTTTTCCGCCATTTAGCACTTACTTCATTTGAGCCTCCGGCAGTGCAATTCAGCAGGGCTGAAGGCATCTATTTGTATACATCCGAGGGTGAATGCTATACCGATTTAAGTGCAGGTTTTTCAGTGAACAATCTGGGATATGGTCAACCGGCCATTGTGAAGGCCATACAGGAGCAGGCTGCAAAATATCTGCATCAGACCGTTTATGGAGAATTTGTACAGTCACCGCAGGTGCAGCTGGCAGCCCGGCTGGTTTCGGTACTTCCCTCACCACTCGATTGTGTATATCTCGTAAACTCAGGTGCTGAGGCCATTGAGGGGGCCATGAAGCTGGCCAAGCGCGTTACGGGCCGGCCTCTGATTGCTACGTTTGAAAAAGCGTATCATGGCAGTACGCAGGGCGCCCTGAGTCTAATGGGGGATGAAACTTTAAAACAGAAATACCGCCCCTTACTGCCTGGTATTATTCGGCTGAGATTCAATTGCTTTGAAGATCTAGAACGCATTACTCCGGATGTGGCCGCAGTAGTAGTGGAGCCTGTGCAGGCCGAGGCGGGAGTGGTAGTTCCAGGAGAAGGTTTTTTGCAAGCCCTGCGCCAACGTTGCAACGGTACGGGTACCCTCCTGGTTTTCGATGAGATACAGACAGGCTTGGGGCGTACGGGTGCCCTGTTTGCCTTCGAAAAATTTGGAGTAATTCCTGATATCCTTTGCCTGGCCAAGGCACTGGGTGCAGGTATGCCGTTGGGAGCTTTCATCAGTTCAAAGAGTCGCATGGATACTTTGGCTGTAAATCCTGCCCTGGGACATCTCACCACTTTTGGCGGTAATCCTATAAGTGCGGCTGCTGCTTGTGCTGGCTTCGACGTGCTTATAGAATCGAGACTTTGGGAGACGGTGGATGAAAAAGCAGAAATTTTAACTAAGGGACTTGATGCTTATCCACACATCCGGGAGGTGAGAAGGGCGGGTCTGTTGATAGCTATTGATTTTCAATCCATTGAGCTGGCCGACAGAATGTTGGGATTTTTATGGAAAAACCGCCTTATCAGCGATCGTTTTTTATTCTGCCCGACCGCACTACGTCTTTCTCCTCCTTTGATAATCACTAAAGAAGAGGCTTTTGAAGTAAATAAACGTTTGCACAACATTTTAAATCAGTTATAAATGGAACAACAATGGATAGATCTGCGTAGCGATACCGTTACGCGTCCCTCGGAAGGCATGCTCAGGGCCATGATGCAGGCACGTGTGGGCGACGATGTATTTGGTGAAGACCCCACCGTAACCGAATTGGAACAAACGCTGGCAGGCATGTTTGGCATGGAAGCTGGAATTTTCACTCCATCAGGCACCATGGCCAATCAAATAGCCATTAAATTGCATACCCGTCCGGGTGATGAAGTGATTTGTGATGAGACCGCCCATGTCTATCTTTTCGAAGCCGGCGGTATTGCTTTTAATTCAGGATGCTCAGTGCGATTGCTCAAGGGCGATAGGGGACGTTTTACCCGCGAGCAGGTAGAAGAGGCCCTTAATGCACCCGACAATTATCATTTACCCCAGTCGAGGCTGGTGGTAGCCGAAAATACTTCCAACAAAGGGGGCGGTTCGGTGTGGAGCTTGAATGAGTTGCAACGTATCAGTGATTTTACCCGAAAAAAAGGTCTGGCTTTTCATCTCGACGGGGCAAGGCTTTTCAATGCCATGGCATGGAACGGCACCCAGCCTGGCGACTATGGCTCTTTGTTCGACACCATTAGCATTTGCCTGTCGAAAGGGTTGGGCACACCTGTAGGTTCGGTTTTACTGGGGAATCGGGAAGCTATATCCAAGGCTCGACGTATTCGCAAAGTGCTGGGCGGGGGAATGCGTCAGGCAGGTTACCTGGCCGCTGCGGGTCTCTATGCGCTTCAACATAATATTCCATTGCTTAAAGAAGATTTACGCCGGGCCCAAACCCTGGCCTCAGTAATACAACAACTCCCTTATGTGGAAGAGGTTTTACCAGTGGAAAGCAATATTCTGATTTTCAGACTAAATAATTCTATGCCAGCAGAGCGCTTTTTGGATCTTTTAAAATCGCATAATATCCTTGCACTCACCTTTGGCCCGCAGACCCTTCGATTCGTTACGCATCTCGATTTTACTGATGAAATGTTGGAAAAAGTTTTACGGGTACTCGAAGAAATTCAACCTTGAAGTAAAAAGAAGGCTTTATCATACTTTCTTTTTGTGAGCTGTTTTTTAATTTTGAAAGCGCTTAGTCGGAGTAAATATGACGAAAACCGTAGCGCTTTCGATTTTTGTTTGGGCTGGTATCCTGCAACAATTAACAGCCCAAAACCGGATATTCCCGGCGGAATTTGAATATAACGAAGGGGTTTTGCTTACCTGGGATTATGCGCCATCGCGCGATTCGGTGGTGGCTAATATCGCTAAAGGTCTTCAGGACGTAACCACGGTGTGGATTATTTATTATCCCGGTCCAGCCCCTTACGACACAAATTACATACGCAATTATTTGCTTCTGCATGGTGTGGGATATCATAACGTGAAGTTTGTGCCAGGCTGGACGGAAACTTTATGGATAAGGGATTATGGGCCCATCACCGGATATCGGTTTACGGGTGAATCGTGGGAACGTTTTTTCCTCGATGCCCGCTACAGTAAATACAATCGGCCCAAGGATGATTCTATCCCTGCCCAATTGGGACGTCTATGGGGCATACCTGTTGTGCAATTTCCACTGGAAGTAGAAGGAGGTAATCTCATTCTCGATGGAACCGGCAATGGTTTTGGCAGCAAGCGAATCTTCACCCAAAACCCTGGCCTCCCCCAGAATCAGGTTAAATCGCTCTTTCTGGATTATCTAGGTCTTAACGATTTTTACTTTATCGATGTGCTGGAAAACAGCGGGGGCGGTATATGGATGCATGTGGACATGTTTATGAAAATGGTGGATAACCAAACCATCCTGGTTTCAAGCTATCCCAGCTATCTCCCCGATTATCCTATCATTGAAGGAATTGCCCAGCAACTTTCTCAAATGACTAATCAACTGGGTGTCAATTATAAAGTCGTTCGCATTCCTGCTCCGCCGAAGTCGGATGGTACGTATGCCACCACCCTGAACGATGAAATGCGAACCTATACCAACTCATTGACTACCAATGGAGTAGTAGTTGTTCCCAAATATAACCATCCCCTTGATGATACGGCCCGTGCTATCTACCAACGTAATATGCCCGGTTATCAAATCCGCATGGTGGATGCACGCACCCTAACCCCGCTGTATGGCGCCATACACTGCGTTACTCGTGAGATTTGCAAACCCAACTTACTACGCATTTTGCATGTTGCTCTTAAAGGACTACAGCCCTATGAGCCCTGCAAGCTGATACGTTGCCGCGTTCAGGCAGCTGCTTCTATCGATTCAGTCGTGTTGTATTATCGAAAGAATTCAGAAAACTCATTTACAGCTCTTCCCATGCAGCCGGAATCTGGCAATTATGTAGCCAGCCTTTGCGGACTGCAACCTGGCGACACTGTTCAATATTATCTCCATGCTTCTGATACTATTGGAAATGCCTCTGACCCCGCAATGGCCCCAGGTATTTTTCATGAATTCGTATTGAATCCTGAAACCCTTGGTAAGCCCGAAAACACTGTTTCTGAATGCGATTTTATTTCCATAGAAGGAAAATACTTTTTGCGGTTTCGACCTGCTGCGGGGGAAAAAGTTTTAGGGATGAGAGTGCTTGATCTATATGGTAGAGAGCTCTTTAACCAACAAAAACCTGAACATAACATAATGTCATTGGGCTCTTTGGCACAAGGTTGGTACATTGGACAGGTGATTACTAACCAGGAGATTTATACCCGTAAATTTTTCGTGAAGCGATAGATGGCAGTAATAGCATTAGACCCGGAGTATGAAGGTATTATAATTTCCCGCCAGGCCGAAGAAGCCGGACTGGTAGCCATTGGAGGT
Organism: Bacteroidales bacterium; assembly: GCA_049969475.1. Lineage (GTDB taxonomy): Bacteria > Bacteroidota > Bacteroidia > Bacteroidales > TTA-H9 > UBA2030. Next base: position 49,846 of record JBMFOU010000013.1, read on the forward strand.
AGCCTTTCTGTTAAAAGCCTTCTTAACGCATACAGTACAGGACTTTTTCCATGGTATACTGACGGAGAACCCATTATGTGGTGGTCACCGGACCCTCGAACACTCCTCATTCCTGATAAGTTCCGTCCTTCGCACAGCTTGAGGCAAACTTTACGCAAGAAAAAATTTAGAGTAACCGTTGATACTGCATTTGCTGAGGTGATTCATGCCTGCCGCACCACCCCACGAAAAGACCAGGAAGGGACCTGGATTACTGCGGAAGTTGAAAAGGCTTACACAAATCTTCATAAGGCCGGATATGCCCATAGTTTCGAAACCTGGTATGGCGAGGAACTAGTTGGGGGACTTTATGGAGTGAGCCTGGGAAAGGCTTTTATGGGGGAGAGCATGTTTCACCACATGACCGATGCCAGCAAGGTGGCCTTTTATTATTTGGTGCAGTTCACATTACAGCAGGGATTTTTATTTATCGATGCACAGATGAAAACCGAACACTTGACTAGCTTGGGAGCAGAATCTATCCCCAGGGCTGAATACCTCAGCGTTTTGGAAACAGCTTTGCGATGGCCGACTCTTAAAGGCAAGTGGACCAAATATTTACATGAATAGTACACTGGAGCTTTAGAGTCTCCCTGGATTTTTCCCTTTCTTCGGGCCAGATTGTTTAATTTTGAAGAAATAAAATTTCTGGCATGAATTCACCGGAACAATTTCTTAGAGAGGCCATTGAGTTGGCCCGGGCGAATGTGGAAAGAGGGAAAGGAGGACCTTTTGCTGCTATAGTTGTGCGCAATGGTGAAGTGATTGCTGCGGCTGCCAATTCAGTAACCTCCACCAACGATCCCACAGCTCATGCCGAGGTGAATGCAATAAGGGAAGCCTGCCGTAGGCTGGGTACCTTCCAGCTCGACGACTGCGAGATTTACACTAGTTGCGAACCCTGTCCCATGTGCCTGGGTGCTATTTACTGGGCAAGACTTAGAAAAGTTTATTTTGCAGCCACCAAGGTCGAAGCCTCCGAAGCAGGTTTCGACGATGATTTTATTTACCGGGAAATAGAAAAGGTACCTGCTTATCGTTCCATTCCCTTCATTCATGTCCCATTAAGTCAGGCCCGGTTGCCTTTTAAGGTATGGAGCGAAATGGAAACTAAAATTTCTTACTAAATTATTATTATTCAACAGTATGGATTTAACAATTAACGGAAAACTGCTTAAAGTGCTCGAACCTCAGAGTGGAACGAGTACACGCGGAAGCTGGAAAAAACAGAGTTTTATCATTGAAACCATCGAAACGTATCCCAAAAAAATTTGCTTTATTGCCTGGAACGAGCGCACTGAATTACTGAAAGAATTAAAACCCGGGGATGAGGTAAAGATTAACTTCTCCATTGAGTCTCGCGAATATAATGACCGTTGGTATACCGATGTCAGGGCCAACGAAATCCTTAAAGTAAGCGGTAGCAGTTCCACCACAGCCCCTCCTCCGGAAATTGACTACATGCCAGAGCGTGCAGCGGGCTTTCCCATGGACAATGCCTCCACAGCATCCCCTGCCGCTGAAGATGACTTGCCTTTCTAATACATTTGCGTTCCAACCGATGAATAACAAAACTCAATGATAAAGCCATTCAGAGAATACATTTGGTTTGATAATGATATTTTTACCTGTGACCAGGTAGACGAACGTCTACTATCGAAAGGATATACGGTATACGAAGTAATGAGGGTTATAAATGGTCGTTTGATTTTCCTGCACGATCACCTGCATCGATTCAGGGCTTCGGCCCGCAACTCAGGATTTGATCTCTGGCTGAGTGAAGAGGAAATTACGTCAAAGCTTTATGCTATGATTCAAGCCAATGGTGCCCCCGACGGTAATATTGAATTGTCCGCTAATTATCAGCCTGAGGCCTGTCCCAACATCAAGCATATCATGGCATGGTATATTCCTCACTCGTACCCTGAGGCCCTCCAATACGAGCAAGGTGTGAATACCATTTTTTATTTCAGTGAACGGATAAGCCCCAATACCAAATACCGTAACGTTCCTCTGAAGGAGGCAGCCAAAGCCATGATGGAGTCGCAGGGTGCTTATGAGGTGATTTTAGTTAATCAACAAGGCTATGTCACCGAAGGAAGCCGTTCCAATATTTTTTTCGTAAAGGAAACCGAATTATATACAGCTCCCCAGGATATGGTGCTGATGGGGGTAACCCGCCACAAGGTGATTCATTTGGCACGCATGAATGGCATTGTTGTGCGGCAAGAAAAAATCCACTATGAAACATTGGGGCAATTTCAGGCAGCCTTTATAACGGGGACTTCACCCAAAGTATTACCCGTGCGTAAAATTGAAGAATATACTTTTGATGTGCATAATTCATTGATGCGCAGTATAATGCAATGGTACGATGAATTGCTAGCCCGAGAAATTGCCGCGGAATGTAGAATTGAGTGAGAAAATTTAAATTTACAGCGTTATAATCCCGTTACACCATGCAAGACGATATTCGCAAGTTGTTTAGTGAAGAATTTCACGATGAAATCACACCGCGTAATCCCCCAAGGGAAAGTGCATGGAGTGAAACGCAAGATTCAGCATCTCCTTCCAAGCTCAAGAAAAAATTTTACGAGCAGGAATTGGCGAAACTGCAGGTGGAGCTGGTAAAACTGCAGGAATGGATTAGGGTGAAGGGTTTGAAAGTAGTTGTAATTTTCGAAGGCAGAGATGCTGCGGGGAAGGGTGGGACTATAAAACGTATAACGGAATGTCTCAATCCCCGAATATGTCGTGTAGCTGCTTTGCCTGCTCCGACCGAAAAAGAGCGCACTCAGTGGTATTTCCAGCGATATGTGGCGCATCTCCCCTCGGCCGGCGAGATGGTTCTTTTCGACCGTTCGTGGTATAACCGGGCAGGGGTGGAGCGAGTGATGGGTTTTTGTACCGATGAGGAATATTGGGAATTTTTGCGATCTTGCCCCTACTTCGAACGCATGCTCATTCGCTCAGGCACTATTCTTATTAAATATTGGTTCTCGGTAAGCGAGGAAGAGCAGGAAAGACGTTTCAAGCAGCGCCTTGCCGATCCTACGCGCAGGTGGAAGCTTAGTCCCATGGACCTCGCTTCGCGCGATAAATGGGACGACTACAGTCGGGCGAAAGATGAAATGTTTGCCTATACCGATACAAAAATTTCTCCCTGGTGGGTAGTAGACGCTGACGATAAACGAAGGGCCCGGCTTAATTGTATTTCACATCTTTTAAGCATGATTCCCTATGAGGAATTACCCCCTACTATTACAGAATTACCCCCTCGCAAACCTTCAGGTCATTACGTAAGACCTCCGCTCAACGAGCAAACCTTTGTTCCCAGTCGTTACTAAAGTCTTTTAATGGCCAATTTCTTGCGGTATTGGAAGTGAAAACCAAAAGGTGGAACCTTTACCCAATTCCGATTCCAGCCAGATCTTTCCTCCCATCAGAGTTACCAGATTGCGGCAGATAAAAAGCCCCAAACCAGCCCCTTCATAGCGCCGATTGAGTCCCTCTTCGGCCTGCCTGAACCTTTCAAAAATGATTTGCTGCTTTTCGGGTGAAATGCCCGGGCCTGTGTCTTTCACGAAAAAATTTACTTCCTGCTTTCCTTTTTCCAAAATATAGCCGTAGCGAATAAACCCCTCACGGGTGAATTTTATGGCATTTACCACCAAATTGGTTATGACCTGTGACAACCGTATTTCGTCGGCTAATACATAAAAGTCTTCACTTTCAGGCATAACCAGTTCTAGGCTTATATCCGATTTCTTTCGAACTTTTAACTCTTGCATAAAGTTTTCATAAAGCGAACTCAGCAGGGAGTTTACCCTTACCGGTTCGCGTTGAATCTCCATCTGTCCCGCTTCAATTTTCGAGATGTCGATGATATCGTTTATTAAGTTGAGAAGAATATTGGCATTTACATTCACCAATTCGTAATAATCTTTTTTTTCTTCAGGGCTGGTGTCGGGATCGGCCAGTAGCTCGCTGAAACCTATAATGGCATTCATAGGGGTACGGAGCTCGTGGCTCATGTTGCTGAGAAAGGCCGATTTTAGCCGGTCGCTTTCTTCTGCCTTTTCCCGGGCTTTGATGAGTTCTGCCTCAATTTGTTTCCGTTTTTTAAGCTCTTCCTCCAACTCTTCGGTTTTTCGTGCCACCACTTTTTTGAGCTGACGGTTCCAGGTGAAGTAAACCAGTAGAGCCAATCCTAAAAGTATCAAAAGAACAAAGGCTACATTCAAAAGGATTTTTTGCCATTTTGAACTCTCAGCATGAGGAAACCAATTGTTATTGATTTTCTTGTATTCGCCGCTGGAAAGAATATGGCTTAGTCCCCTGTTGAGCTTTTTTACTAAAGCAGTATCTCCGCTTTTTACAGCAAAGCCGTATTCCCGTGGTATAATGTTTATCGTCGAAGACTCGATGTTTCTGTAGTTATATTCCTTGATGAAGTATTTTCCCACGGTTTCAGGTACGATGGCGATATCACCCGCCCCAGACGACAACAATTGAAGACAATGCTGTGCATTAAGTCCAAAATTGAAAATGATGGAAGTATTTTTTCCCTTCAAAAAATTGATGAGGTATTGATTCTTCTGAATGATGGCAACTGGATTTTTCTCTGTTTCCAGTTCGCTCATATTTTTTATGCGACTGGTTTGACTAAAAAATATGGAATGAAATACTATAAGGTAAGCAGTGCTAAAGTCGTACAGGGAGTCTCTGCCCGGATTAAGATACATACCGGCAATCATGTCGATTTGCCCGTTATTTAACTTTTGGGTGATTTCGTTCCATGTGCCCCCTACCAGAGTGTATTTTTCTCCAAGCGTCTCCATCACCGCTTTGGCTATATCGATATCGAATCCCGTGGGCTCGCCTTTCTCGTCTAAAAATTCATGCGGAGGATAATTTACGTCGAAACCTATCCTATAGACCCTTTCACCAGCCTTTGCGGCAGTTATACAGTAGGTTAAAACCAACCACGCTATAACTAAGTATTTCCACATGCATGTATAATTGTTTTTGTAACCAGTTGCGGTTGTAATTGCGACGGAGTTGCATGCAATTACAGGTTTTTTTGTAACATGAGTCGCTGACACATAACAGAAGATAACTTTAGGTCAAAAATAAGATTTTTGACTCATTTGCTAACTTAGGGTGCAACTTTTATTTATTTTAGCGTATAAGACAGAATAAAAAGATGTTTTGACTAACCGAAAATTCTACTTCTGCATGCGTGCATATCTAATACCCTTATTTATCGTGCTTTTTTTGATAGGGGAAATCCAACCAGTGTTGGCACAGCAATTCAATTTTACCTACTACACCAGTAACGAAGGTTTGCCAACGGATTTATTAAAAGCTGTAGATATAACTCCTTCAGGTTTTCCTTTGATTGCTACCGATGATGGATTAGTTTTTTTTGATGGCCAGCATTTTCGGGTATTCAGGGAACCTTTGCCGGGTGTGCTCGTAAAATTTGTGCATCGCTTACCCGATGGCACTATGATGGTTTCTGATGACATGGGGCTTTCATTGGTAAGTGTCAATAAGTTTCAGGTAGTTATTCAGGTGGTGAAGCGGGGTACGGTAGCCCTTACCGATACCACACTCTGGTACCCCAAACTTGTTTTCACTGACAAGAAACAACGCATTTGGGTTACCGACAATCGTACCATTTACCAATACAAGGATGGAAAGTTACAGCCTTTGGGACTGCGTATGACCATTTTTCCTGAAAACGTGCAAAGATCATTTATGCTGGCTGATGAGGGAAGCGGATATTTATTTGTGTTTTATGAAGGAGGCAGCATTTTCAGGATTCAACCCGACCGAATGGAAATTTCGGAGGTTCCGGTTCGTTTTTATAAAAAGCAGTTCTTTTTTGCTGCTTCCTTTTCGAAAGGAAGAATTTGGGCAGCGGCTCGTGAGGGATTATGGGAGTTTCGCACACTAAACGGTCAAATTGTATCCGAGCAGCTTTTGATACCTGGACTCGAATTCTCATGGATCGAGCCCCTGGATAAAGGAGTATATCTGGGTGGTACCTGGTCGCAGGGCTTATATGTTATTCGCCAAACGCCCAAAGGAATTCTATATGAGAAAGTGGAAGATTATGCTTATCAAAATGTCAATCATATCAAAAACGACCATGCCGGTAATTTATGGATTAGTAGCGACAACGGACTGGTTCTCATGCAAAAACAACAGTTCAGGAATCCTTTTTTCGGCATTATCAAAGATTATATTCAAGCTCTGGCAGTTGTTCCTGAGGGGGTTCTCATAGCCGAAAATTCTCGCATCTGGGCTGTTGCTGAGGGGCCTCAGGGCTTCGAAGCTCATGTTTTATTTCAAATGCCAGGAGAGACCATATTGAGGGTGGTAGGTACCCAGGATAAAATTTGGTGGTCAACGGCGGAGGGTAATATTTACTACGCAAAGAAAGGTGGAAAACCGTTACGCATCTATTCTGGCCGCTCGACCGCTATATTTATTCTTGTACCTGATGCCCGGGGGAGGCTTTGGTTTTGTCAGGATGGGCGCAATGCTCCAGGATATGTTGATGATTTAACAGGCAAAATTGAATACCCGCTAAATGACAATGCTTTTAAAGGTAGCCGAATTATAAGCATCGCAGTTCATCCGGGCTCTGGCAACCTTCTACTGGGAGGTACAACTGACGATGGTTATTTATGGGAATATGACCCAGTGGATAATGAACTTAAAAATTTAAGTAAACCTGTTGGTTTTCAGCACAATGTACCTATTGCTATCAATGATATAGCTTTTGCCCGGGATAAAACCATCTGGCTGGCATCGTCGTTTGGTCTGCTTCGCCTCAATGGTGATGGCAGGGTTACGCGACTAGAACATGAAAATATTAAGGAATCGGCTGTGAAGAGTGTTTTAATGGATGAAGAAGGAAATCTTTGGTTTACACTTAGCCTGGGTTTAGTGAAATGGGATGGTAAAGAGGCTTACGTATTTTCTGAACGCGATGGTCTTCCCAGTAAAACTACTTCCTACCGCACACTGATAAAAGATGTGGAGGGTCGCTTGTGGGTAGGCACCATTAGCGGTATTGCCGTACTCGACGATGGGTATCAGACGGCCCAAACGCCAGAGCCATTGCTGGGAATGATGCTTATCAACGGTATTTCCAGGCAAATCGATAATTTCGATAAAATTCGCCTTAACAAGGGAGATTTTCTGCGCCTCGAATTTGTTACTCCTGCTTTTCCAGCACGTTCATTGATATATCGGTATAGGATTGTTGCCCAAGGCGATAAAGGGGAATGGATAACTTTTAAAAACACTATGGAGCTATTCACCGAGCATCTTGCTTCGGGTAACTATTTTTTAGAAATAGAAGCTCGCAAAACGGGCAACTATCGTTGGAGTTCCTCTCTCGTTCTTCCCCTGCATATTGGACTTAAATGGTATCAAAATCCATGGATTATCAGTGGAGTCCTTCTACTGGTTATTTTTGTTATCGTGATGATTGTTCGATATCAGGCCGTGCTTCACCAGCATCGCGAAACTGAGCTGGAGAATATTATCAATGAGCGCACAAGGGAAATTTTAGAGCAAAGCCAGAAGATCGAGAGGCAGAACGAGGATATTATTCGAAAAAATGCTCAACTGGAGGCTACAAATAAAGAGCTGAACGAAGCCAGGCTAAAGGCCGAAAAACTTGCGCAGGCCCGTAGTCTTTTTCTCTCAACAATAAGCCACGAACTGCGAACTCCACTCAACGCCGTCATTGGCATGACTTATATTCTCTTGAATGAAAATCCCCGGCCCGATCAGGTTGAAAACCTCAATACCCTCAAATTCAGTGCTGAGAATTTATTGGCTCTTATCAATGATATTTTGGACTACAGCAAGATTGATGCGGGAAAACTGGTTTTCGAGGAAGCCGATTTCGACATTAGGGAAAAGGTGCACAATGTAGTGCAGGTATTGCAAGTGAAAGCTCAGGAAAAGGGAATTAAGGTACTTAGTGAGCTAAGCCCTGATATCCCTGATTTTGTGATTGGCGACCCCACTCGGTTTAATCAGATTCTTTTTAATCTGGCAGGCAATGCCGTTAAATTTACCCATGCAGGGTACGTAAAAATCAAGCTTTCACTCATAGAGCGAACGGCCACGCATGTAAGCCTGCGCATCGATGTGGAAGACACCGGTATAGGAATCCCTGCAGATAAGCTTCCCCTGATTTTCGAGAGTTTCTCGCAAGCCGGAGTAGATATTACCCGAAAATATGGAGGAACCGGCCTGGGACTTGCCATCACCAAAAGCCTGGTGGAATTGCAGGGTGGCCGCATTGAAGTAAGTAGCCAACCAGGCGTGGGAAGCTGCTTCAGTGTTTTCATTAGTTATCGAATTAGCTCCAAGGTAAGGGAAAAATCGGAGAAAATTGTTTCTCACGAATATACTATGTATAATGGCGAGGATGTGTTGGTAGTTGATGACAATCAGGTAAATCTTATCGTGGCCAGTAAATTCTTGACTAAGTGGAACCTGAAGGTTGAGACTGCTGAGAACGGATTGGAGGCTTTACAGAAGTTTAAAGGGAAAAAGTATGCTCTGGTGTTGATGGACCTCCAAATGCCTGAAATGGATGGGAGAATAGCCACCCAAAAAATCAGAAAATATGAACAGGAGAACCGGCTTGTGCGAACTCCCATTTTCGCCCTTACTGCCTCTGCCTTGAGTGATCAGGTAATGGAACTTGCCGATATCGGAATTGATGATTTCATAACCAAGCCTTTTAATCCTATTGAGCTGAATATCAAAATTCAAAAAGTAATCAAACCGCATACCTAAAGAAGGAAGGTGAAGTAAAGCCTGAGACCAAAGGAAAGGGCAAAAGATATACTGCGCCTAGGCAGATTGCATTGAATCCCTTTACTTAAAGGTTGCCTCCCACTTTTATAAGGACCATATGGTGGTTCATCTCTTGCACAATAGGATTTCCCTGTTGAAGCCCGGTGGATAATCCATCATTATCAGAATTCTCAAGCCTCAAGTCATGTAAAAGATGAGAGGTCAGTAACTGAGGCATTTTTTTGTATAGGAAAAGCAGAGACTCTCTCTAATTTTTTAATTTTAAAAATATTCGCAATACATATAACCAGGCAATAAAACCTTAAATAATGTCTTGGATCATTTCACTGAATCTCGAAAGACCTCGACAAAATACAAAAGTTAGGTGGTGTGTAAAAAATCTTCAACCTAGCTGCCCGAGTTCTATTTACTTTGATAAATGTGAAATATGCCCAAACCCAGAACCCAGAACTCAAAACTCAGAACTCAAAACTCAAAACTCAAAACCCAGAACTCATAACTCCAAACTCAAAACCCCAAAACATACCTCCTCATTCAGGGTCGTTGTCAAGATAAGAGTCAGGTTCATCGCGCATGGGTGCACGCAACACCTTGATGAAAAAGTATACAGTAAAGCCTGTTACAATTACCCATGTGGTTACCATTAAAATTAATGCTGATGTATTCATAGTTCAGATTGTATTTTCTTTTTTACGTTTATGGTAAGCATACCACACCAAAATACTCAAACCCACAAAAAGAGCTACTAATATCATGCGTGCCATCTTGATGTAGAATATCCGGTTGATTACCGGTCCTTGGAATAGCATTTGCCCCTGGCTTATGTGTTGACCTATTTCAACTCGCAATCTATGTTTTTCGGGGTTGAAGAGATAGCTTCTGGCAAACTCAGGTCCCAGGCCGTCGGGGATAAGCCGCAGGTAATGTTTTCCCCTGAGGGTGTATATGGTATCGAGCGTTCCGGTGGTTTCGCTGTAAAAAGCATGGGCAAAGCTTTCGCGGTTTTCAGTAAAACTTTTGTAAGATAATTGTCCTAAGATGCTTTCGGGATGTAATTCCCATCCTTTAAGGCTGAGCTTGCTCCAATCATCGCCGGCGGGACGTATCAGGGAGGCAAGAAATACTAGGATAAGAATTACTGGGGTAACAAACCCTAAAATATATTTGAAAATGACGGGTAAGCGAAGGTCGGCCCCTTTCATAAATTCATTCCATCCCTTTTTGTAACCAAAAAACCAGGCAAATAGTATGGACTCGAGCATGGCAAAAACAAACAAGGCCACAGTTCCCGACCAGTAATCGTATTCATCGAAAACGCCCTGTTGAAAAAACAGCACAGTAGGCAAGCCCAGTGCGAGTGTTATGATTCCAAAGGCCAGAGCCGATTTTTTATTCGACCAGTTGAATTCGTCTTTCAGAAACCCCATGATGGGGGTTCCCATGGCCAGCGAGGAGGTGATGCCTGCAAAGAAGAGCAGTCCGAAGAAAGCCGTACCAGCCAAAGCCGAAAAGATGGGGCCCCATTGTTCGAACAGGAAAGGCATCGTGCGGAAGGCCAGGCCCAACCCTCCTAAACCTACCAGATCTACTACTTTTTCGACACCGAGGTATCCTACTGAAATGGGAATAATGATAGAACTACCCAGCACGATTTCCACAAATTCGTTCATAAAGCCAGCCGACATAGAATTGACGGCAATATCGTCGCGCTGACGCAGGTAAGAGGCATAGCACTGGATGGAGCCCATACCAACTGAGAGTGTAAAGAATATCTGCCCTGCGGCTGCCAGCCACACCTTAGGATTGGTGAGAGAATCGTATTGAGGGGTCCACAGAAAGTTGAGTCCTGCCAGGCCATCCATAATGGCATGTTGTTCTCCGGCTTTAAGAGTGATACCCCTGATAGCCAAAAAGATGCCGAAGAAGATGAGTACTGGCACCATAATTTTAGCTGCTTTTTCCACACCCCCTGAAAGTCCTTTGCTCAATATCCAAACGTTGAGGGCTAAACAGAGCACGTAAAAAATAAGGGCTTCAAAAGGAATTCCTGTAGTAGAATGACCAATATCTACATAACTGTCGAAAAATGCTGCTACACCATGCTGGTCGAGGTGGTTGAAAGTGCCTTTAATGCTATGAAACACGTACGACATGGTCCAACTTTCCATATAGCAATAGTATGCGGCAATAGCAAGATTGCTAAAAAGGCCGAATACACCAACGTATTTCCAAATAGCTTTTTTGCTTAAGCTGTGTAGGATGAAGGGAGTAGAATGATGTCCGAAGCGACCTCCGTAGCGGCCGGCTGTCCATTCTATCATGAGGAGTGGAAATCCCAAAAGCACCAGACTAACCAGGTATGGTATGATAAAGGCTCCACCTCCATTTTGCACGGCCTGCACCGGAAACCTCAAAAAATTGCCAAAGCCTACTGCATTACCGGCCATAGCCAGCACCAACCCCACGCGCGAACCCCAATGCTCGGTTTGAATGTCGGCGGTTTTTAGTTTTGCTTTCATTCCTGCTTAAAGATTGATTCATTGTGTTTAACATGTCAAAGGCTCTTATCTTGCCCCACCATGAGCTAAGGCATAGCACTTTCCGGGGCCTAAGGTAAAAATTTTGGTTGAATTCAGCACAAACAATTATTTGGCGTGCATGTTGAGCAATGAATGTCCGATTTTGCAATCGAGGCAGCGCTTAAGCGTGCAATAACGGTTTTTAAGCTCGAGCAGGGCCTGGCTTGAAAAAGCATCTCTGGCTGTATACCCTAGTTGTTGCCAGCCTCGCACTATGGCATTGTTCTCGGGCGGAAGTCCATAAAGCAGGTTCAGTGCCTCTTCTGGGCCTTTTGGGTCGCCGCGCAACTGGGCGTCGATCCATTGAAAGGGAACTACTGCGTTAATAATGAGGTGATTCAAGAAGTCTCGGCCCGCCTTTTTGGGGCGTGCCGGAGCAGTTTCCCCAAAACGATAATGGGTGTCCCAATATTCCGAAGCCTGGCAATTTAGCATCGTCTTCATCTCTTCCACATCATGGCATTGCATAAGTTTCTGCAATAGGCCTGAGGAGCGATGAAGCAGGTCGGCCATCTGGGCTATGCGAAGGGTAGGGAATCCCTGAGGTCTTAAGCGCATAAATTTCCAGGGGATGTGCAGGGCAGCCACCAGATGGTGTTTCTCTTTCAGGTATAGATACTCCCGGTAAAGACTGTCGTGGTATTCATCCACCGGCTGTTCGCTTAGCATTCCAGCCTGGCCAAACAGCAGAGCCTCGGTTTGAAAAAGGGAATGAGCATAGCGGGCTACGATATGTAGTGGTGTAGTTCGTGCCAGGATTTCGAAAGCCTGAGCATTGGTTTTTTGACCAAAAGCCCGGGCTAGGGCCACATAAAAACTTTCATGGAGATTGTTCTGTGTTACATGCAGCAAACGCTGAATTTCACTCACCTTGCGTTCCATTCGTTCAAGCATTGCCCGTTCGAGCATGGAATGCACTATCACAGGATAAACACGGCTAAAACCTTCCCTACAGGGGATCCATTGTTTTGATAGCAAAAAGCCCTGATAAACCTGCCAAAGCTGAGGGTCAACATAGTTTTTTAATTCCAGGGTAGGACATGAGGTGGGCTCACGACCCGGTAAATCATTCTCAAAAACTACGTGTAATATGAGTCCAGAGTAATGCTTATCGTTTTGATGATGATGACGAAACCAGTCGGAAGTACGTAGGTGAATTTCAATGGCTCCGGCCCAAACCTCCTCACCTATACGTATCATAGCCTCGGTAAAATCAGGGCCTGCATCGGCATTCCGATATCCAGGCTTCAATATATCTATTTCCTCACCCTGGGTGCTGACCACCTGCTTGCCCTTTAGACGATATTGCCATATGTAGTACAGAAAGGCCTCGTTCATGGCTATTGCAGCTTGAATTACAGTGATTAATGGAGAAGACTGATGAGCAGGCGGCTTATCGATAGGTTTTTAACAAAATCGTTGGAACGCACGGCTGAGGCGGCCAATCGCCGTAAGTGTTGGCTCTGGGCCAGACGGCTAAATAGGATGCTGAATCCTTTGGGATAACGGGCAGCCAGTCGGAGGAGCCGGTGTCTGTGGCGGAATTCTGCTTCCATGAGGTCTTTGAGCTCTTTTTCATATGCCTCGAGACTCATGTTTCCGTTTTTCGTTGCAATGATGGTGCGGGCTGCCTTAAGGCCACTTAACAACGCATTACCAATGCCTTCGCCTGCCAGAGGGTCAACCAGAGAAGCTGCATCGCCTACACGAAGGATATGACCATTCACCACCTCACCGATTTCGTGCCCAATAGGCAACCATCCTCCCTGTAGTGCATCCTTTAACCCGGCATGTAAAAACCGGCCAGCAAGTTCTTGATGATTTTGTATGAATTCGTAAAAGGCTTCTTTAAAGTGGGTGAGGTCATATTTGTAATGCATCAGCGGGACGTAAATGCCTGAGTTGGCCCGGCCCTCGGGAAGGGGAAAAATCCAAAAATAGCCAGGGAAAAAGGGTTCAGTAAAATAGAACTCAATAAGATGCTCCTCTTGTTCTTCAAAATCCACTCCACTTACGATACCCGTCATGGCAAAAGCCCAGTCTTTGCGGTCACCTTCATGTTCGGCATATCGGGCCCCACGAGCATCAATTCCCCAATCGGAGATAACACGAAATCCGTCTCCGGCTGTGATCACCTTCTGGCCGTTGCTTTCCATCATTTTTACTTTATGATCGGAGAGAAAGGTGACCTGGGGATGCTTAAGTACCTCCTTTAAAAGAAAATAATCGAATTCGCTCCGGTCTACCACATAACCCAGGGGTTTGTTGGTTTCTTCGCCATGATGCGTGCGGAAAATGTGGGTGCGGTGGGTGGGTGTATGTATTTTGATGCCGTTAACCGCATTTTTGAACTCAAACCCACTCAGGTCTATACCGAGGTCCTTCAATACTCTGAGCGATCTTACGCCCAATCCCCCTCCACAGGGCTTATTGCGGGGAAAGGTTTCCTTGTCGATTAAAGTAATGCGAAATCCTTCATTCGCTAATTGCAGGGCACAGGCCAAACCAGCCGGGCCCGCGCCCGCTATCGCAACATCCGTATCAGAATAAGGGTCCATATCCATGGATTGTTCTGGGCGAAGTTAGGAAAATTTTGACTATTGAAATTGACTAAAGGCTAATCCCTCGCCACTTGAATTTAAGGAAAACCCTTCTAAAGAGGTAAAACTAACATCAATTGTCGTCTTTGGTACGACTTAAGTCAAGCTGGCCCAGCTCATGGAAAAAACTGATCTAACTGGAAATAAAGAGGACGACTTAACGGTAAGCTGTATGGGTTAGGCCATAAATTGGATGTTCAAATGAGATCTGTTTGCCTGAGTGGAAGTTCCACTCTAAATTCGGCCCATTGTCCGGGTTCTGAGTAGGCGCTGATGTGCCCCTTGTGCTTTTGGATTATCCACCAGGTGAGATACAAGCCCAGTCCGGTACCTTTGCGGTCTTCGAGGCCTTTTTGACGAAGCCGGCTGAATCGTTTAAATAGGGATGATGCCTGTTCGGGCGTAAAACCAACCCCCTGGTTTCTGATAAAAAACTGAAGGGTTTGATTTTCAATAAAGTACTTTATATTCACCTCCCCGTTTTCCAGACCATATTTAATAGCATTGTCTATCAGATTGGTAAATACAATGCGCAGCAGGTCGGGGTCGGCTTCGAGGGTAAGGTCAGCAGGCCCTTCAATAATTATTCTGGTTCCTGATTTCTTAATGCGTGCATCAAGGTTTTGGATTACGAAGTCGAGAATATCGGAACGGAAATGAACATGGGGTTGCGGCTTGAAGCGCATCTCACCTGTCTCAAGCTGGGAAAGCCCGAGATAGTTCTGAATCATCCTAATCATATAATCCGACAGCTTGAGCATTTTGCTCACGGTATCTTTGCCTGCTTCATCTACGGTGCCCATGTAGCCTTCGAGGTACATATGGCCCATGGTGGTAAGGGTGGACAGGGGGGCTTTCAGTTCGTGTGCCACAAAGCCCAGCATTTGAAGATAGTCGTTACGGGTTTTGGAGAGTTGGTCAATCATCCAGGCTTTTTCGATGAAAGCAGCTATGAGATCGAGAATCTCCCTTAGCACGCAGGCATGGCCTGAGGTAAAGGCTGATGGCTGACGAGAACTGAAAAACAAAAAACCCACGTTGCGGTTTTCAACACGCAAGGGAAGCGTCAAGTTGGAGCGAACGCCTTCTTCAATCAGCAGGCGAGTGCTCGACGAACGGGGGTGAAAACGAAGGTAAGTGCCAAGGTCGTTGATGATTCGTATGCTGTTATCTTCAAGCAAATGCCGCAGAGTTGAGGTATTTAACCCAGCCGAATAGGTGTTATCGAGCCGCACCGGATGATAAGTTGCCTTGTGATAGGCAGCCGTAAGAGTTTCGCCATCAGCCGAAAGAAAGGAGAGACCGATACGATCCCGGGGGATGATTCCCTCGGTTCCTTCCCAAACCGTTTCAAAGGCTTCTTCAACTGTACGGCAGGCCAGCAGTTTCTGCCGCATGCTATTTATTTGGGCTTGTTCTTGTGCAGAAAGGGTATAAGCACAATCTTTATGCGAGAGAAACCAGGTGGTGTCAGGGTTTATCATCATTAATCATTAAATAACCAGACAAATCCGTAGGGTTCAAAGGTAAACAATTCTCCTTGATGGAGCTGCGCTCCATAGGAGAACACCCATTTCTGCGGGTGAGCCCTAGCCGAATGCCTGATGATGACGGGCTTATCTGAAAGATTGTGAACAGCCAGTAATTCCTCGTTTTTATATACTCTTCGAAAAGCGAGTACGTGGGATGGTAAGGATTCGAGCGAGGTTTCCCATTCCAGTGCACCCTGGCCAAATACCTGCCGTTGTTTACGTAGGCTGAGCATCTGGCGTAATGCATTAAAAATCCTGGAAGAGAAAGAATTGGGATCGCTGAGTTGCTTCTCTGCCCAGGCCCAATCGATAGGCCCTCTTACATAAAACCGGCTATCGGGGTGCCCGGTAATCTGGGTCATATGGTTGAACCATGCCTCGTCGTTGCCTTTTCCCAGCTCGTCTCCATAATAAATCACCGGAGTTCCGGGCAAGGTGAGCATAATGCTGTACGCCTGCAGCACCCTTCGTTCGTCGAAGCGGAAAAGCTCGGCCAAGCGGGCCGAGATGCCTTCACCTTCACGAAAATTCCAGCGCATATCGTGTCGGTAATGGGTATTCATGATATCGCGTTCAGCAGGAGTTACCATTTCGAGCGTCAGTTCATCGTGCAGGCGGAGAAAGGTAAACCATTGGCAGGAAGAAGGAATAGGAGGGGTTACTTCGGCGCTCAGTACCTGCTGCACGGGTTTGGCATCAGCTGTAGCCATGCTGATGAATATCTGGGGCATGAGCGGAAAATGATAACCCGCATGACATTCATCGCCATCACCAAAATATTTTACCACTTCTTTGGGAGGTTGACAGGCCTCGGCCAGAAGGAGGGTGCCCGGGCGCAAGAAATCGAGCAATGCCCGAAAAAATTTCACGATGGTATGCGTTTGGGGCAAGTTTTCGCAATCGGTGCCATCTTCTTTCCAGATAAAAGGAATAGCATCGGCCCTGAAACCATCCACACCCTGGCTTAGCCAGAAAGCAAGGATACGACTAATTTCGAGCAGCACTTTGGGATTGCGGTAATTCAGATCGGGTTGAAATTCGTAGAACCGGTGAAAATAATACCAACCATTGTCGTATTCCCAATTGCTGGGACACAGGCCTTTGAAAAGCAAGCGGGTTTCTTTGTATAAGTTGGTGTCTTTGTTCCAAATATAATAATCCCGGTAAGGGTTGTCGGGGCCTTTTCGCGATTCAACAAACCATGGATGTTCGTTCGAGGTATGGTTCATGGCAATATCGAAGATGACCCGTATTCTTCGGGCATGAACCTCGTTCAGAAAACTACGAAACAACTGACGTGTACTTTCAGCAGGCGTATCTGGAGGCAATGAAAAAAGCTCTCGCCGGATACTGCGATAGTCGCGTATATCAAAACCTGCATCGCGCATGGGAGAATCGAGGATGGGTAGCAACCATAACGTGTTGACCCCCAATGAGCAGATATAGTCTAATTTTTCTGTAAGCCCCTGAAAATTTTTATTGAATAAGTCAACGTAGAGAGAGTAAATAACCGCGCTCTTGTACCATTGGCTTTCAGCAGGTTCAAGTTGCAGACTCTTTTTTAATGCTTTTAATTCGTCGATGAAATCGTGAATAAGTTCCGACTTTTGAAATCCATAAAGTGATGTAAACAGCTGTATAAGAGTGTTTTCCGTTTGCATGATGAATAAAAAAGCTCGTTTGAAGGTTTTTGCGAAATTACGGAAAGACTTTGGCTCAGCCAGCCCTCAAATTAACCGAGATTACCGCAAATTATTCATAATGATTGCAAGTAATTGGTTATCAAGAAAAAATGTTGTTTTGGTTTTACCATGAAATGGCTACCGAGAGCCTGCCCCATTTGTGCCAGCGTCGGAAAGTATCGAACTCTGGGCTAATCATGTACATCGAAAAAGCCACGCTGAGCCCATTAAAGGATGCCGACACTCCGCCACTCCCACCAATAACATAGCGACTGAGGTCTTTTTCGCGAATGGTATAGGGGCTTGAGTGGTTAAACATGCCCCCTTGAAGCGTAGCGTCATAAAAAATGGCCGTAGCTTGAAGTCGGGCAAAAGCCTCCAGCTGAGTTTTACGAAAGACTTCGCCCCACATGCCGGGTCGGAAAGCCTCTGGCAGATCGTCGCTATAGCGCCGGTCGAAGCGGGCAAAGCGATAAGCCAGTCCGGCAAAAGCATTGTTATAGAGCGTCCCTGCGTTGAGGCCGGCATCAACGGTTAGGTCGTGGCCGGGCGTAAAGAAAATGGATTTTTCTGACAGAATGCTGTATTTCAATACTATATCATCCCTTATCTGGTTCTCCCAACCCACCGGTTCCTTAGCCGAGCTGTGAATAAACTTTTGCACCTGCCCTCCATAGGCATGGGGTCCTATGATACCCACATCCAGCGAGGACTGAAGCCTGAGTCGTCGACGGGGATCGTTGGAGATTTTGAAATTACCTATGGTGAGGTAAGCTGCGAAAGGTCGATCGCCATATTGTATGCCCTCCCAGAAGGGATATTTGGCTGTGTAAAGGTTTTGACGGATTTGCAAGCCATAATAATCGACAGAAGCTTTGCGAGAGGGGAGAAGAAGCCGGCTTAGCGGAGCATGCTGCCAGGCCGGACTTATCCATTCACCCGTGGTCCCATTAGTATACCACATATCGGTACCGGCAAAGATGTCGTTTTCAATTCCGAGGATAACCACCTTTTTACGACTGACAGCTCCCGCAAAAGCGGGTTCGGAATGGGTATAAGTGAATTCTGTTTTTCGTTCAAAAAAATGGGAAATACGAGCGCGAAGCCGTTGCATAAACCCCAGCGAATCGCGGGAGCGTGAAACAGGCATGGGCTCAACGGGTTGCACTAGAGGAGTTGATTTTTTTACCCGGTAAATTTTTGGGGCAGGTGTGGGGCCTGGCGGAGTTTCCTTGTGTGTCTTACGTATCATCGGAGGCAACATTGACCCTACCCATTCAGGTGCCTTGTTGCCTTCGAAAATAAAAATTCCATAGGGAGCAGATAGTTTGCGTGTGTCGATTAATACCTCATACCCTGGATGAACCAGAAATTTCAAGAAGTTTCGATCGGTATTAATCTGTAACCATTCCAAAGAATCGGCGTAGCGTCGCCAGGTGGTGTTGACACGGGTTAGACTGTCACGAAAGGCAAAAAAAGCAGGCCCCATTTGCTGCTTTAAACTGTCCTCGTGGGTGAGCGTTGGGTAATAGAAAACAATACAGGGTTGACGGATTATAAGGGGTTCATGGGGCTCACTTTTCTCCTCGTGCCGGCATGCCATGAGCAGGAGCGTGAAGACTTCAAGGATGATCCAGAGCTTTCTCATACGTGGATGCCGGCTTGTGTAATGGCTTTAACGGAAGCAAAAGTAAAAGGTTGCAAGCAAGTCAGCAAACGTTTCAAGTGTCATAGCCTGAGGTGAGTAACACGTAGTTGTTGGGTTACATGTATCGAAACTAATCGTCAGGTTCAAAAGTTACTGATATATAAGTTCTTAAAAAATGATCGGTTCATAACCCAAACGAAATAAAGGTGGGAGCACAAAGCCCTTTTATTTCTTCTAAACCCGAAAAAAATCCGCTGCCTGTAGACTTTACCGGCAGCGGAAACTTTTTCTGTGAATATTTTTCTTTTACCAGTAGATGGCGTAGAGGGCCACCAGGATTAGTATCACAATCGTAGAGCCCAGGTTGAAAACGATATCTGTAGCAAAGGTCTTTTTAGTGAGTTCGATACCTTTTTCATCGAGTCCACCTTTGAGTTCGAAATAGCTGTAAATGGCCATAACAGCCATGGTGAGAAGGCAGGTAATTCCCATTTGGTCCATCCAGGGAAGGGTAGGGAAAAGGCTTTCGAGGGCTGTACCATTGAGCCAGCCATTCTGCCCCACTTTGAAATAGAAGGCCACCACAATGCTGAACAGAGCTCCAAAAATGGCTGATTTGTTAGTGGCCCGGCGGTAAAATAAGCCCATGAGGAAGATAGCCAAAATTCCGGGACTCACAATGCCGGTGTATTCCTGAATATACTGGAAGGCCTGTTTGATGTTGCCCAGCAAAGGAGCCATGAAAATGGCGATGACTAGGGCCACGGCGGCGGTTATCCGACCTGTTCTTACCAGTTCGCTTTCAGAAGCTTTAGGCGAAAAATAGGGTTTGTAGATATCCATGGTAAATATGGTACTGGTACTGTTGAGCATAGATGCAAGAGAGGAGACAATAGCGGCAACCAATGCGGCTACAACCAGTCCTTTTAGCCCCGTGGGGATGAAATGGCTCACCAACCAGGGATAGGCCCGGTCATTGTCCACCTGGCCCATAGCATTGAAGAAAGTATTGTCGGCCACGCCCTGGGTGATATGTCCACTCGGATCCATGTTGATTACAAAAGCTATGATACCCGGGATAACCACAATCAACGGTATGATAAGTTTGAGGAAGGCAGCAAAGACAATCCCGCGCTGGGCCTCGTTGAGCGATTTGGCCGCCAGCGTACGCTGTATAATGTATTGGTTGAATCCCCAGTAATAAAGATTGGCCACCCACATGCCTCCTACCAGCACAGCCAGTCCAGGAAGGTAAGTATATGCATCTTCACCATTGGGTGTGAAAATTTCTCCTTTCTGAATAATCATGGAGAATTTTTCGGGTACTGCCTGGTAAATATGTTTTATCCCACTGACAAAACTCCCATCGGGAGAGACATGCCCTAAGGCGATAAAGGTTGTGAGCAATCCACCACCAATAAGCAATGCCACCTGAATAACATCGGTCCAGGCTACTGCGCTTAACCCACCCCATAGCGAATAGGCTGCTGCAAAAAGAGCAAGGCCGATAATAGCATAAATAATTAAACTCCCATCTCCTGTTCCTACAATGGTGTCCAGCGCTTTGCTTCCCAGAAATAATACAGAAGTGAGGTTAACAAAAATAAATAAGGCCAACCAGAAAACAGCCAAAATCGATTTGAGTTGGGTGCTGTAGCGTTTTTCTATGAATTCGGGAATGGTGTACAAGCCTTTTTCTATGAATATGGGTAGGAAAAACTTCCCTACAATGATAAGGGAGAGGGCGGCCATCCATTCATAGGAGGCAATCGCCAGCCCTATAGCAAAACCCGAACCCGACATCCCAATAAATTGCTCGGCCGAAATGTTGGCTGCAATGAGTGAGGCGCCTATGGCCCACCAGGGCAGCGACTTGCTTGCCAGAAAATAATCCTGCGAGGTTTTTTGCGTCCCTTTTCGTGTACGCGATACCCATAGGCCTACACCGATAATGGTTATAACATAGGCCACAAAAATGACATAATCGATGAATGAGAATTTCATAATGGTGCTGGCTTTTACGATTAGGTAATTTCTATTTCGGCGCAAGTTATAAATATTTTCATTTCACTGGCAGATTGTAAAAAATACAATTTAAAATATTCGGTAATCTTTACTAATTTTCGGCACTCATCGCTAAACCTCTTTGTTATGTTTGTTACCAACGACTTTAAACTTGTAATCACCCTTCTGGCCATATTTACCTTATTCATCGCTTGTAAACGGAATAACAACATGGAAATCATGCAAAAACAATGGGGTACGGTGGAAGGAAAACAAGTGCTACTGTTTACCCTTACCAATGGCCATGGTATGAAGGCCACAATCACCAACTATGGAGCCATTGTCCAATCGCTCTGGATGGCTGATAAGGATGGAAATGTGGAAGATATCGTCCTGGGCTTTGATAGTCTGGATGGATACCTTAAAGATTCACCCTATTTTGGAGCCATTGTAGGCCGCTATGGAAATCGCATCGGTATGTCCCGTTTTGTGCTCGATGGGAAGCAATATCAGGTAACGGCCAATGATGGACCTAACCATCTCCACGGCGGTTTGAAAGGATTTGATAAGGTAGTATGGGATG
Organism: Bacteroidales bacterium; assembly: GCA_049969475.1. GTDB lineage: Bacteria > Bacteroidota > Bacteroidia > Bacteroidales > TTA-H9 > UBA2030. The sequence goes on from JBMFOU010000013.1 coordinate 71,369, forward strand.
CCCGGCCATTTATGGATTCAATCGGCCCCTGCCTGGAACTTCATTATCTAAGCCGCGATGGAGAAGAGGGTTACCCGGGCAATCTGGAGGTTTATGTAACCTATTGCCTGACTCATAACAATGAACTACGCATCGACTATCGGGCCACTACCGACCAACCTACCGTGGTTAACCTTACGCACCATGGCTATTTCAATCTGAGCGGCAATGCCCGTCGCAGTATTTTGGACCACAAATTGCAAATCATGGCCGATAATTACACCCCTGTAGACAGTCTGCTAATTCCTACAGGCGAAATTAAACCTGTGGAAGGCACTCCGTTCGACTTTCGCCAGCCCAAAACCATTGGTCGTGATATTCAAAAGGTATTCAATAAAAAACCAGGCTTTGACAACAACTTTGTGCTGCGCAGTGGGAGCGAACGGTTTAGAAAGGTGGCCCTATTGTCGGATACCGTGAGCGGACGTGCCTTAGAACTATGGACCGACCAGCCGGGCTTACAGTTTTATTCCGGTAACTTCCTCGATGGAACCCTGGAAGGAAAAAACGGGACGATTTATCCGCAATACTGGGGACTGTGTCTCGAAACCCAGCATTTTCCTGATAGTCCCAACAAACCCTGGTTCCCTTCTGTGGTCTTACGGCCCGGCGAAGAATATCAATCGACCACTGTTTACAAATTTTTTGTAGAGTAATATCTTTCACTATTGCCCATTAAATACTGAAAAATCGATTTTCGCAAAGCTAACTATTTAATAATCCCTACTGCCCGAACTTTTTTACCGGTCAGTAGGGATTTTTTTTGAGAAAGAGTGAATAAATTATTTCATTTCGTAATTTTGCGAAATAATAAAATTATGAAATAATGCCATTCGGAATGAAGCAAAAATATCTGGCTGGTAGTTTGTTAATTAGAAGTCGGTTTCATGGACAACCTGGAGGCTTTTTAAGAGTTGGAAACGTTGAGCCTTGCTCCTTATGGCCATTCAGCCGGGTAAAGGCTTGTTCTACGAGCTTTCATTAGAAATTGCATTTGTTCATTATAATAACCCTGAATCCTTGATGAAATCCATCAAACCTTTTAATCGAAGCTTTATGAAACAGCATTTTCTCTTCATTACCTGTATTATCCTTGGGTTGCAGAATAATAATTCAAAGGCTGCAACCTTTCAATTATCGGATTCAACTTTTAGCCCCCATGGCCAGCCCATCATCCAGGTTTTTGGCAACTTCGAATTCAATGCTACGAAAAATGTTCAGAAAGAATATGCTTTCTGGTTTGGACGGGCGCACTTCGGTTATCAATACGAGTTTAGCAGACAACTATCCGGCAAAATTATTCTAGATGCCGGACGTCCAACTACTGTGGGAATTATCAATGTAAAGGATTCTCTGGGTAACAGTCTAAATGTCAGCAATTCTTCCCGCGAGGGCAGTTACTACACTATGACCTTGAAATTTGCCTCGCTTCAATGGAAACCCACTGACTACTTAACCATAGAAGCGGGTTCAATCTTGCAAAACCATTATATCACACAGGAACGGTTCTGGGGCTACCGCTATCTGGCCGAAACCTTTCAGGACCGATACTACCACATTCCCAGTGCCGACCTGGGTTTTATAATGTATTATAAACCTTGTAAGCGCCTTTTGTTTGATTTTGCAATAACCAATGGCGAAGGATTCAGATTCAATCAGGATGAATACGGAGATGTAAAATTGGCGGGTGGCGTTGATTTTAACCCCGTCAAGGGCTTGCAGACCCGTATATATACCGATTACACAAAATCAGACAATCCTCTTAAGCCTGCTGCTCAGCAACTATTTTCAATTTTCGCGGGTTATAAGATGGATGGCAAATTTCGAATTGGAGCAGAGTACAACTTTCGGAAAAATCATCTTAACGTCGATAAACATAGCCTCTATGGTTTTTCGCTTTATGGGAGTTTATCACTTGCAAAAAATATTGAGCTGTTTGGTCGATTCGACCAGCTTCAGGCCAACACCATAGAAGGGGAGTCGCAGAGTTGGTATTACTCCGGCATGGGAAATGCCTTTATTGCAGGAATTCACTTTAACCCGGTGAAAGGAGTAAATCTTTCACTCAACTATCAGGGTTGGAAACCCAAAGATAATAATCTGGATTTTCAGAATCATATACTTTTAAGTTTTGAGTATAAACTGTAAATGGATAAATATATGAAGCTAAATGAAAAACAGGCCAATGTGCTTTCAATGTTTATTATGGTTGCCATAATGACCTGCGTTGTAACACTTGTTACGGCTCTCCCGAACAACTACTTCGAATTTGTAGGATGGATTAAAGGTTGGGGAATTTCATTTCTTGTTGCCTTCCCAACAGTTTTACTGGTAATGCCAATGACAAAAAAAATTGCTTCAACCCTAATAAAAAAGTAATATGGAAAACAAAGAAAAATCAGGATGCCTTTATGGCGTAGATGAGTACATGGTTTTAGCCTGCTCAGGAGCTTGCGATTTAGGTCAAATAACCGATTTGGTTGCCCGCAAGCTGCGCGATAACAAGGTGCGTAAAATGAACTGTTTGGCAGTGATTGGTGCTGGCATAGAGCCTTCCATAGAGGCTTTCAAAGCAAAGAACATCCTTATGCTGGATGGTTGCCCAACCGATTGCGGTAAGCGAATACTCTACAAGTACGGCTTTACCAATTACAAATACCTGATAGTTACTGATTTGGGATATAAAAAAGGTCATACACCCGTTACTGATGAAGTGATTAATGTAGTATATGAAAAAGCTGAAATTATTTTTTAACGCCAAACATGGGCTCAGTATTTTATTTTTATTGTTCTCAGTACTTTTCATAGCTGCACTTTTTGCGTTAAAAGGAAAGTTGACCGAACTAACCTCAAAATCCATAAAGGCACAAGTTAATGCTGGTACCAGACAATCAGCTTCGATCCTTATTGATTCACTCTATAACTATAAGAGGAATGGATTAAAGAATGAAATCACCTTTTTGGAATTTGGCGCAACAGGATGCTCTGCTTGCAAGCAAATGGAAGCGGTTATGGCTCAAATTAAACGCGATTATCCCAATAGGGTGAATGTGGTTTTTGTGAACATTCTTAAAAAGGATAACCAATTGTTAATGAAGTATTTCGGAATTTCGTTAATCCCCAACCAAGTCCTGTTAAATTCTGAAGGCAAGGAGTTCTTCAGGCATACCGGGCATTTGGCTGCCGAGGAATTAGCAAAAGAGTTCAATCTTGATTAGATTATGCGGCAATCGTACTTTATATTGATATTCTTTTTGTTGATATCAACGGCTACAAAGGCCTCGTTTAGCCCTGACTCAGCCCGGTTGGATTTCGATTTCACCCTGCGCGAACGTTTTGAGCTATGGAACGGGATGAATGCCAAAAACTACGGGGATCCTAATGGTGCAGGCAAACTAAACGACAAAATGCTACTCCAACGTGTTGTAACAGGTTTTACCTTCATGCCTAACAGCAAAATCGCGATTGCAGCACATATTCAGGATTCAAGGGCATTTGGTTGGTCGTTACGCAACTCAGCGTATCCGGAGATTTTCAGGGTGAAACAGAAGAATACACAGGAGCCCTACTACACCATGAACCCCAACGAGGAGTTTTTCGAGATTTACGATTTGTACATCGAGGCCAGAGAGCTAATAAGGAATGTTGATTTGAAAATTGGTCGGCAAAAAATATCGTTTGCCGATAATCGCATTTTTGGACCTGGCGAGTGGGGAAATACCGGTCGGTGGACCTGGGATGCCATTCGACTAACCTATAGGAAAAATAAAACAAGCGTTGATTTATTTGGTGGGGGAACCAAAATTCACGACCCCAAAAGCGTATCGATACCCTTTACCCAAACCGAACACTGGGGAGGAGGAGCCTATGCCCATATCGATTTAGGGAAATTTGCAGTAGTGGAACCGTTTTACGCCATCAAAACTCAGGGTTCGGCCGATTATATCAAAGAACAAAGTTTTACAAGGCAATGGATTGGAGCAAAGGCTTTTAGCGACGACATAAATCATTTTACCTACGACTTTACCCTGACCCGCGAGTTTGGTAATGAAAACGGAAAGACCATTAGCGCTTATGGCCTAGTTGGCTCGCTGGGCTATAGGCTGCATAGCCTGCCAGCAAAACCAATGCTTCTCATTAGGGAGTCTTATGCAACTGGGGGTAGTAATGGTGATGCACAGGTAAAAACCTTCGACCCGGCTTTTGGGGCAAAGGATAGCTATTACGGCCGTATGAACATAACCTCTTGGTCAAATCTCGATGACCGAGAGCTTGCATTGTATTTTTCCCCAGTAAAAGGGTTAAAAGTTGAGCTGAACTTCCATTGGTTCTATATCCCTTCACCCGTTGATGCCACTCTATTAACTACCATTAGGCTACAACCCGGCAAACATCATTTGGGCAACGAGTTTAACATCTATTCCAGCTACCAGGCAGGCAGCCATCTGCAAATGGTGGGCGTTTTTGGGTATTTCTGGGCGGGCGATATACAACCTATCAATGGCAGCCCTGCCAAAAACTCCAGCTGGTTTGCCCTTCAGGCTCTTTACCGGTTCGATTGTTCAGCTTTTGGAAAGCATAGGAGTATAAACTAAATTTATAATCA
>JBMFOU010000014.1:0-75148 GCA_049969475.1 Bacteroidales bacterium
TTAAATTTTAAAACTATTAACAAAAACGGAGGGGGTTTGTTCAGGCTGGCGCAGGTACTTGCTTTTGAACTGATATTCTTTATTTTTGCAATCATTCATGCATCTTAGAGATTTAGTAGTAAAGGAGGCATCATCTCATGAAAAAATATATTCTATCTCTTTGGGTAATCATTGCACTCACCGGACTGAGCCTGGGCCAGGTAAATATTTATCCCGTGAGTTCCAATACTAACAAACCCGACAAAAATGGGGTGTTTTTCGCACTGCCTCGCACAGTTGTAAAAGTCACGGTAAAGGTCAGGGAAATTGAAAACATGAGAGGCCCATACGCGGAGTATGCTACCCAGCTTTTGGGCATAAGCAACCCGGTGATGCAGTATTCCAAGGAATACGAAATTGCCGATATGAATTTCGAAGTTCTCTCAGAGCCCGATCCCGACCGGGTTTATTATATGGAGGTAGACGAGAGAGTCTCAAAAGAAGAGCGCAATATTAGTGTTGAAATTACGGGTAATGGAATAGTCAGGGCCATCAATGGCATCACCATGCAGAAACCCACCCGGAATATGCAGGATGAGACCCGAATAGTTTCATTTACAGATGTTTTCGAAAGTGGTATTTCTTCATCGCTCTACCGTCGTGTTGATACCATTATACGCACGGTAACAGTTGACACAGCCACTATTCGCAAGAGGTATTTCAACACTTTCTTTGAAGAGAAGCCCACAGAGATGAAGGCTCGTGAGGCAGCCGATATGATTTCGCGCATTCGCGAAAGTCGATACAATTTGCTTACAGGATATCAGGAAACCAACTTCTCGAAGGAGACCATGGAGTATATGGACAAGAATCTGCAGCGTATGTTGCAGGATTACATTTCCCTTTTTAGAGGGGTGCGCACAGAACAAATGATTAATTATACTTTTTACGTGGTTCCCAGCGAAAATAAACTCAATCAGGTAGTGTGCCGTTTTTCGAGAGAATTGGGAATACTCGATGCCAATGACAATAAAGGTAAGGATATCACCTTAAGTGCCAAGCGTTCGGGAAATTGGGCGCAAGCACCTGCCTGGGCTCCCAAACCCTCGTCGAAAGTTACCGCAGCTCCATACATTATTCCTGAAATGGCCCAATTGAGCCTAAAATACAACAATCGTATTTACGACGACCGTTATGTACCTGTTTCTCAGTTTGGTCTGTTGTCCCAAATGCCCCTCAACCGCAGCCGCATAATTTATGACACCCAGACGGGTAACATCAGGCAGGTTTTATTTGAATAAATTTAAAGTCATGGGGCAATGGCCTGACGTATCCTAACGAGGGTTTTGAGCATATCTTCCAGTTGGTTGAGGGGAAGCATATTGGCTCCGTCTGATAATGCCTTTGAAGGTTCAGGATGGGTTTCAAGGAAAATTCCGTCGGCACCTGATGCGATGGCTGCTCTGCCAAGGGTGCTTATAAAATGGGGTAAGCCTCCGGTAACTCCGCCGGTGTTGGGTTGCTGTAGCGAATGGGTGATATCCACCACCACCGGAACCCCAAAAGCCTGCATACGTGGGATGCTTCGAAAATCGACCACCAGGTCGGTGTAACCAAACATGGAGCCTCTTTCGGTAAGCATAACATGGGGATTACCTGCAGCTGTGATTTTTTCCACTGCATGTTTCATGGCTTCGGGCGAGAGAAATTGCCCTTTTTTAATATTGATGGTTTTCCCTGTGGCAGCGGCTGCTATTAGTAGGTCGGTTTGGCGGCAAAGAAAGGCTGGAACCTGTAATACATCAACATAACGGGCAGCCAGCGATGCTTCCTCGGCTGAATGAAAATCGGTGATGACAGGAATCTTGAGTTTTTCCCGAACCCCGGCGAGCGTTTCGAGTGCGGCCTCATCGCCAATGCCTGTGAATGAATGAAGGCTTGTGCGATTGGCTTTTTTGTACGAAGCTTTAAAAATGAAGGGTATACCAAGAGCATCTGTCATTTCAAGGATTCTTGCGGCAATTTCATAAGGCATTTGCCTGTTTTCTACAACGCAGGGACCAGCAATCAAAAAGAAAGCATGGGTTTCGGTATTTCGCAATAGGGGAATATGGGTAGGTATCATCGATTAATATTTGTATTTGTCTTTCCAGAGTGCGCGCAGGCGTGCGCGGGCTTCATTCTCACGGGGATTATCTCCAGGGGTGTAAAATTGCGAACCTCTGAGTGGCTCGGGCAGAAATTCGATATTGGCAAAATTTCCGGGAAAGTCATGTGCATATTGATAGCCTTGCCCATAGCCTGCCTCTTTCATAAGCCCTGTGGGAGCATTGCGAAGAGGTAGGGGTATGGGTAGATCGCCGGTGGTTCTTACCATTTCCTGGGCTTGGTTGATAGCCCTATAAGCCGAATTGCTCTTTGGGCTTGTAGCAAGGTAAATGGCCGTTTGTGAGAGAATAATACGGCTCTCGGGCCATCCGATTTTGTGCACCGCATCGAAACATGTGTTAGCAAGCAATAGGGCATTGGGATTGGCATTACCAATGTCTTCTGCAGCCAAAATAATCATCCTTCGTGCTATAAATAAGGGATCTTCTCCTCCTTCCACCATGCGGGCCAGCCAATATACGGCGGCGTTAGGATCGCTGCCCCTGATCGATTTTATGAACGCAGAAATAATGTCATAGTGCTGTTCGCCCCCTTTATCGTAAATGGCAAGGTTTTGTTGGATGATTTGAAGTAATTTCTGGTTGGTGATGACTACAGGGTTCTCTTTAATCTTTAAATTGTTGATTACCAACTCCAGCGCATTGTATAATTTACGGGCATCACCTCCTGATGTACGGTAAAGGGCTTCTTTTTCCGCCAATTCAATTTCCAGGCCTTTATGCCGGTAATAAAGTAATGCCCGTTGGGTCAAATGGCCGAGATGTTCTTCGGACAAAGGTTTGAGGATGTAAACCTGGCAACGGGAAAGCAGTGGAGTAATTACCTCGAAAGACGGATTTTCGGTGGTGGCTCCTATAAGGGTAATATATCCTTTTTCTACGGCCCCTAATAAGGAGTCCTGTTGAGATTTGTTGAATCGGTGAATTTCGTCGATAAAAAGAATGGCCCCAGTAGAGCTTTGCCGGGCCTCTTCGATGACGGCTCTAACTTCTTTTACCCCGCTGCTGATAGCACTTAGAATAAAAAAGGGTTTGTTCAATGTGCGAGCTATGATAAGGGCCAGCGTGGTTTTGCCTGTTCCTGGTGGCCCCCAGAAAATCATACTGGGAATACTACCCGACTGAATAGCTTCAAACAGCACCGACCCCGGACTTACCAGATGTTCCTGTCCCACATATTCTGCCAACGATTGGGGACGTAAAATTTCAGCCAGGGGTTCGTGGCTCATATTACCTTAAATCAACAATTTCAACTCCCGGGTAATCGCTTTTGTTGAAGGTAAACATGGAAGGGTCGACACTACGGGGTGCTTCCATGCGATCGATCTGATAGGAAAAAATATTCCCTTCCCGCTCGTGCAAAGATACTGATCGCAGTTGATTATCAGCAGAAATAATTTCCAGGCGTATTTTGTAGAATCGGCTACCTTCAAGCGGAAGCAGGTCAACGACCATAATTCCTTTACGCTCCTTGATGTATTTGATGCGATACTTGTTTTCGTAGTCCGAGATAATTGATAAAGGGCTCAGGCTTTGCCCTTCGGCCTCGGGCTCGCTAATCTGAACTTCTCTGGCTTGTGGTAGGTAGGTGTATAGGGCTTTGCCATCGTTGAGGATGACCTGTCCGTCGAGCATGATTTTGTATTTATTGCCTGAAAGCCACATGGTACCTTTTTTTTCTTCGTGAATGCGGGCTTCCTTGTTGTCGAGCCTAAAAGTGAACTCAATGCGCACCTGCTTGCTATTTTTCAATTTGGTTGCCAGGTCGCGCAGAGAGGCTGCAGCCTTGTCATTATGATTTTGGGCCGGTAGAGTCAGGTAGCCCAGGAGGGCAATCAGCAGGAAAAATTTTTTCATGATTGGGCTAAGGGTTTAATCTTTACTGTATAAATCTTTCAAGAATTGTTCCAAAGCCATTTCGGTGGCTACTCTCACTTCTCTGACCTTGGAACCCTGGTTAGGACCAACGATACCGGCGGCTTCGAGCTGGTCCATGATGCGTCCGGCACGGTTATAACCCAGTTTGAGCTTACGTTGGATAAGGGAGGTACTTCCCTGTTGGTGGATAACGACCAGGCGTGCTGCTTCTTCAAAAAGGGGGTCGCGCTCCGAGGGGTCGTAGGTGGGTTCGGGTGCCTCTTCGTCGCCTTCATAATATTCTGGTAGGTGGAAGGCATCGGGGTAACCCCGCTGGCTTCCTATAAAGTCGGTAACTCTTTCTATCTCTGGAAGATCAACAAATGCACATTGCAGACGGAGCAGGTCGCTACCAATGGAAAGCAACATATCGCCCCGGCCAATGAGCTGCTCAGCTCCACCGGTATCGAGAATCGTGCGCGAGTCGATCTTTGAGCTTACCCTGAAAGCCATACGCGCCGGGAAATTGGCTTTGATAGTTCCTGTTATGATGTTAACCGAGGGACGTTGCGTGGCGATAATCAAATGAATTCCCACGGCCCTCGACATCTGCGCCAGCCGGGTTATGGGATACTCAATCTCCTTGCCTGCTGTCATGATTAGATCAGCAAACTCATCGATAATCAGAACGATGTATGGCAGGAACCTGTGCCCCTCCTCCGGATTTAGTCGTCGACCCAGATACTTGGCATTGTATTCTTTGATTAAGCGTACCTGAGCCATTTTCAGCAGAGCGTAGCGTTGCTCCATTTCTATCACCAGACTGTTGAGTGTGCGTACTACCTGCCGCATGTCAGTAATTATGGCCTCTTCTGCATCGGGGAGCTTGGCCAGGTAATGCCGCTCAATTTTATTATAAAGTGAGAGCTCTACTTTTTTGGGGTCAACCAGAACGATTTTGAGCTGGGAGGGATGTTTTTTATATAATAAGCTGGTAATTATGGCATTCAGCCCTACGGATTTTCCCTGCCCTGTGGCGCCGGCCATCAGTAAATGAGGCATGCGCGTAAGGTCTGCGATATAGGTTTCGTTGCTAATAGTTTTCCCTAAAGCGATGGGAAGGTCGTAACGGGTATTCTGGAATTTTTCACTACTAAGCAAACTCCGCATCGATACAATTTCGGGATTCTGATTAGGAACTTCAATTCCGATGGTTCCTTTGCCTGGAATGGGAGCAATGATACGGATGCCTAATGCTGCCAGGCTGAGGGCAATATCATCTTCCAGGTTTTTAATCTTGGATATGCGAATGCCAGGTGCGGGTACGATTTCGTATAAGGTGACTGTCGGTCCGATGGTTGCTTTTATATGTTGAATCTCAATCTGATAATTGTTGAGGGTTTCTACGATGCGCTTTTTGTTGGAATCCAATTCTTCCTGATAAACATTGGCGTTGGAATTGGAATAGTTTTCAAGCAGATCAAGGGTAGGGAAGCGAAAGTCGGGCAGATCGGCCGTGGGGTCGAAAGGCTGTAGGTTGTGCCTGGATAGTAAGGGATCGCCAACCTCATGGGTGAGAACATCGTTGTCGTCGGGCTTATCTGCTTCAGGACTAACTACCTCCAATTCAACCTCTTTGGCTGGCGTATTTGTATTTGTTTCTGTAGGTGAGGTGGTATTTTTTCTAATAACTATCAGCTCTGGTTCTTGTCCCTTGGGCGTAGGGGTTGTTTGGGAGCTATCTGGAAAATCGGCATGTATTTCCTGCTTTTGATGAGCAGCGGTAGCATGGGCCTGAGGATTTTCTTCGTCTGTCTCATCTACCGCATATTCTTCGAGGTTGAAAACACCGGAGGCTGGGGAGGATGCAGCGGCTTTACGGGCGGCTTCAGCCTGGGCCTCAAGCTCTTGTTTGAGCTTGCGCTGTTCGCGTCGACGCTGAATCCATTTTTGGGGGAAATGAAAGTGAATGGAAGTAAAAGCAATAAGTATAAACGCGAGGATAATAGCCAGACCTGGCGCACCGACGACTGCTGAGAGCCACAGGGCTATCTGGTTGCCGAAAACTCCTCCCAACAGGTTGGCTGTTCCTGCCCAAGCATGCAAGGCTAATCCGAGGGTCAATGAAAGCCAGATAAGCAAGTAAAAACTCAGGCGCACGGCTTTTTTAAGAGAAAACAGACGAATGGCGAGTGCAATGCGCAGTCCTGAAGCGATAAGTAAAATGGGAATTACCAGGGTTGAAATACCAAATCCTTTGTATATCAGGTAATAGGCGATTGCTGCGCCCAGCAGGCCACTGGCGTTTTTAAATAATGATTTCCCTTCCACAATATCGCGAAAGGTTAACCCGGTAATTTTATCGAAATCGGCTTGCCAGTTTAGGAGAAACGACACCTGAGCCAAAAGGAGGTAAATGCCGGCAGCAAAAAGGAAGAACCCCACTACAGCCCGGGTTTTTTCATCGTTCTGCCACCAGGGTTGGTTCGGATTTTGGCTTTTTTTGCCCACACCATCTCCTTTCCCGGTTTTTCCTTCTTCCTTGTTCTTAGCTACTTTGCCTGCCATGCAATTTATCTCGTCGGTTTGCAAAAATAACAATAGTTCATGCATGGTTTAAGACGGCATTGGGTATTTTTGTTATAAGTTAGTTCTGTTTATTAAAAATCTCGAGTATGAAAAAACTTTACCTATTGTTGATATGCGGGCTATTTTCCTGTTCTATAAGGGTTGGTGCACAGCAGGATACTACCCATGCATTACAGTCTGGTTTATCCTTTAGCGGAGGCCTCGATTGGGTAAGTCGTTTCGTTTGGCGTGGGCGGGACTACGAGCATTCGCCCGCTGCGCAGCCCTGGATGGAGGCTTCGTGGAAAGGGTTTACGCTGGGTACATGGGCAAGTTATCGCCTGGCTGGAGCCGGATTTCAGGAAACGGATCTGTATCTTTCGAAAGACTTGGGTGACCTCAAGTTAAGTGTTTGGGATTACTATAGCTTTAACGATACCCTGGCAGGAAACTATTTCGATTACCACGAAGCCACCACGGGCCATCTTTTTGAATTGCAGGCAGCCTGGACTTCTTCCTGGGATGATAATACTCTTAATCTGCTTATGGGTTGGTTCTTTGCCGGTTACGATAAAGATAGGTCTTATTTCATAGAAACTTCCTGGACGCGAACACTTTCAAACAATGATAATGTTGGACTTGTGCTTGGCTTCACCCCTAAGGCGGGTTTTTACGCTTCAAGAGCCGCTATCGTGGAAGTTGGGGTAAATTTTACCAAAAATCTAAAACTAACTAATGAAACTTCACTACCTTTGGGCTTGTCTCTCGTTTTAAACCCTGAAGAAAAAAATCTATTTCTTGTGGCGATGCTGAGCCTGTAAGTCCCAACTTTGCACTATGAAATTTATATTTCTCGATAAAATACGCAGCGTTAGAAGCCGGATTTTACTCTTTATCGGTTTATTAAGTTTATTGTTTGCATTGGTGTCGTTCGTTGTTTTTCTTCTGGCGGTGAGGCAGAGGGATCGCCTCAAGGAAGACTACGCCCGGCAATTCGAGGCAAGTATTGATGTGGCGCTGAGAACCAAATTTGCCGAACTCGATAGGGTGGTTTACGATTATACCTATTGGGATGAACTTGTCGAAAATATTCAAAAGGGGGATAAGAATTGGGCTGATGAAAATATAAGCACTATACCCGTTTCATTTCACCTGAGCCTGGCTGAAATCCGAAGTCTTGATGGAAGTTTTGTTTTCAAAAGTGGAGATCCACGGGTCGACAGTCTGCCCATCATCCCTGAAGAGGTACTACCGTTATTATATAGAGAACATTTTTTTAGTTGGTTTGTCAACACCTCGCAAGGGCCTATTCGGGTTTCGGCGGCCACTGTGCATCCAACGGCTGATATACAACGGCTTACAGAACCCAGGGGGTACTTTTTCCTGGGGCAGCTGTGGAATGAAAAATTACTGAAAGAATTGGGGGGGCTTATTTCAGCAAAAGTATCTTATGTTCAAACACCTCAATTTGATACTACCAACGCTGAATACTCTCTTATAAGGTCTTATAAACCCGTGGCGAGCTGGGATGGCAGGGTTGCCGGAACCCTGGTATTCGAAAAAAACTTTCCATTCCTTGATTTATTTCGTTTCTACAGCATCCTTATGATTGGGCTGATGATGCTCTTTGTTATCATGGCTATTATTCTTATTTATCTGGTTTTCAATGCATGGATTGGGAAACCCTTGCAAGCCATCAACCGGGTATTAGCCGAAAAAGACAGAACCCAGATTGAACACCTGAAAAAGCTCAAAACCGAATTCCGTCAAATTGGCGAATTATTTGAGAATTTTCTCAACCAGCAAGAAGAGTTGCAGCGTGCTAAGGATAAGGCAGAAGAAGCCGATAGGCTGAAATCGGCTTTTCTGGCCAACATGAGTCACGAAATCCGAACCCCTATGAATGGTATTCTGGGGTTTGCCGAATTGCTCAAAGATTCTGAGCTATCGCAGGAGGAACGCATCAAATACATTGAGGTCATCCTTCGTTCAGGGAAGCAGTTGCTAACCATCATCAACGACATCATCGACCTTTCGAAGATTGAGGCCGGTATGATGCACATTGAGTTAAAGCCCTGCAATCTCAACCAAATCATCAACGATGCCTTAACTTTTTTTAGTACAAACGAACTGGTGCTTAAGAGAAATTTGGAATTAAGAAGCAGGAAGTTGTTCAATGATGAGGCGGCCCATTTGGTTACCGATCCGGTTCGCTTCAATCAGATTCTTATTAACTTGATAAACAATGCAGTAAAATTTACTCATAAGGGTTATATCGAAGTGGGGTATCGTTTGCAAGATGCCTATACCTTGATGGTGTATGTAAAGGATACAGGTATTGGTATTGCTGAGGAAAAGCAAAAAATAATTTTTGAGCGGTTTATGCAGGCCGACAATTCTCACAGCCGTCAGTATGAAGGCACCGGGCTGGGATTGGCCATTGCATCAGCCCTAGTGAACCTTCTTAGGGGCAAAATTTGGGTGGAATCCACCGAAGGAGCGGGCTCTACGTTCTTTTTCACCATACCTTATATTCCTATCGAAGCTGGGGTCGAAAGGATTAATCAGGAAGCTCCTGAAGTGACTCGTGTTCCCGACTTTACTGGAAAAACTATTCTCATTGCCGAGGACGTGGAAGATAACTGGTTGTTTTTCAGATCGGCTCTGCAAAAAACCAATGCTCGGCTTGTTTGGGTAAAAAATGGAAGGGAAGCCGTTGACCGGGCCCTATCCGGCCGTCCACCAGATTTGATATTGATGGACCTGCGCATGCCGGTACTCAACGGATACGATGCTACCCGGGAAATAAAGAAACAGCGGCCTAATATTCCCATCATTGCTCAAACTGCTTACTCATTGGATGGCGACAGAACCAAAAGCCTTGAAGCGGGTTGTGATGAATACATAACCAAACCCATCGATATTCCCAGTCTTTATTCTTTGCTCGATCGTTTTCTGGGAACTTATGGGCTTTAGTTATTAATTCGTTGTAAGAGCTTGATTTTTAATATATTTTTTAAGGTGAGATTTTTTTTGTTAATTCATTAACAATATCGGTGGCGCTTCGGTTTTTTTAATTTCTTTTGCATTCACTGAGCCTGCTGGCATGTATTAATATTAAGTATTTGATAATTAAACGCAAGCGCTGTTTGTAATGAATAAAGTTTTAAAAATTAGGGATGTAACCTTGCGCGATGGGCAGCAGTCGCTTTTTGCCACACGCATGAGCAGTGAACAGATTCTTAAGGTTATTGATTCCTATCGAGAAGCCGGTTTCTATGCCCTGGAGGTATGGGGCGGAGCAGTTCCCGATGCAGTGATGCGCTACTTAAACGAGGATCCCTGGGAACGGCTGGAATTCATTCATCAGAAAATTGGGCCAGGTACTTTATTAACTGCTTTATCGAGAGGTAGAAATCTATTTGGGTATAACCCCTATCCAGAGACTGTCATTGAAGGTTTTCTTCGCAATGCCATCGAATCAGGTGTTGGAATTATGCGGGTATTCGATGCGTTGAACGATACTGACAACATTCGTTCTTCGTTGGCTTATATAAAAAAATATGGAGGGATAGCCGATGCTGCTATATGCTATACTGTTGATCCTAAATTTTCTACCCGTTCGAGGGTGAAAGCTTTCATTCATGGGAGAAACCTGCCGGGTCGCATATTTGCCGATGATTATTTTGTAGCCAAGGCTAAAGAATTGGAGTCGATGGGGGCCGATATGATTACCATTAAAGATATGGCCGGCCTGATTCCGCCGATGCGCACCTATCGGCTCATTCGCCGCCTAAAACAAGAACTGAGTATTCCTATCGATTTTCATACACATTGCACACCTGGTTACGGCCTTGCCTCTGCGCTTATGGCTATTTGGGCGGAGGTGGATATTCTTGATACCGGAATTCTCAACTTTGCCGGAGGCCCAGGCGCCCCGGCATTCGAAATCATCCAATTGTTTTGCGATAAACTGGGCATAGCCACAGGAATTAACCTGGAAGCCGTTGGTACTATTAACGAAAGACTGGGTGAAATAAGAAAATTACTTTCTGCTTTTGATACGGCACCCTATATGCCCCGTCCTTTCAACATAAGTCGCGACAATATTCCCATGGAAGTTCATCAGGCCTTCGACCAGGCCATTCTGGCTGCTACCGACCAGAGGCAAGAAGATTTGCTCAAAGCCTGCCATACCATAGAGGATTATTTTCAGCTTCCCCCACCGGATGAAAAAATTAAAGAAGCTGAAATACCCGGTGGGATGTACACCAACATGCTCGCTCAGCTCAAGCAATTGCGGCTCGATCATTTGCTTCCTCGTACACTTGAGCTTATACCCGAGGTCAGGTTATCTGCAGGCCTTCCACCGTTGGTTACTCCTACTAGTCAGATTATTGGAGTTCAGGCAGTTAATTGTGCTATCGACGAGGCAAAAGGTTTACCGATGTACACTACCCGCTCGTTGCAGTTTGTTAATCTGGTGAAAGGCGTTTATGGGAAAACCCCTTATCCAGTTGACCCTGAATTTCGCTACCGTGTGGCTGGAGTCCGCGAGGAGACACCCTACGATACCCGTCAATACAAGCCTCAGCCTAATCCGGTATTTGAGGAGTATGGTAATTTGCGACTTGCCAGTACTGAAAAGGAAGAATTGTTGTTAGAGTTGTTTCCCGGAGTAGCGACCGATTTTTTGAAACAAAGAGTTGAGCAACGCTATCTGGAACAGATTCACCGTATTGAAGAGGAAAAGAGACGAAGGCTGGAAGAGGAAAAGAGGCGTTATGAACAATTAAGCCCTGAGGAAAAACAGGCACGTCTCCTGGAAGGCCTATACAGCAACAACTGGCAGGTAGAGGGTTTTTCAGTTGATGAGGATTATTTGCTGGGGCATTCGTAATTTTGCACCATGCACGATCATTTTACCCAACTGTTGCTGGTTTTCACTTCCTTCTTCTCCCTAATTAATCCACTGGGTGCCATGCCCGTTTTTATGACTATGACCAGTCGCCTCAACGAACGGGAAAAGAAACGCACTGCCCTGCGTGCCTGCATTACCGCTTTTGCAACCCTGATGGTTTTTGCATTTACGGGACAACTTCTCTTTAAAGTCTTTGGTATCTCTGTGAATGGATTTCGCATCGTGGGCGGGGTTATTTTTTTCTTGATGGGCTACGATATGCTCAATGCTCGTATAAGCCGCATTAAGATTAGCAAAAAAGATGTTAAAGAATATGTTGATGACATTTCAATTACTCCTTTGGGAATTCCTATTTTAGCTGGTCCGGGCAGTATAACCAATAGCATTGTGCTCATGGAAGACGCTCATGGACTCACCGCGCGGCTTATTCTCATCGTTGCTATTCTACTCGTTCTCATCATCGCCTATTTTTCGTTGGTAGGCTCAGGCCAATTTTTGCGGTTGGTAGGCGAGACAGGTAATAAAGTGCTCACCAAGCTTATGGGACTTATCGTCATGGTTATAGCTGTAGAATTTTTTGTTAGCGGAATTAAGCCCATCGTAAGAGATATTCTGATGATTGGTTGATGTTATTTTAAGTCCCAAGAGTCCCCCAAAAAAAGAGGCCGGATGTTTAGGGTCCGGCCTCTTTTTTGGGGTCAGGGTTTATGTACTATTCCATGGCAGCAGCCAGTTCGTCAGTCATAGCCATGTTATGATAAACGTTCTGCACGTCGTCGTCTTCCTCAAAAATATCGATCACTTTCATGATTTTTTTTGCGGTCTCCAGGTCCACTTCGATAGTAGATAAGGGGATGCGCTGCAATTGAGCACTTTCAGGTTCTATTCCCAGACTTTCAAGTTTTTTCATCATGGGGCCAAAATCTTCCATGGCTGTATTGACGGTTACGATGCCGTTTTCTTCATCCACATCAATATCTTCGGCGCCTGCATCAATGGCTTCGAGCTCAAACTCTTCCATATTCTTAATCTGATTCAGTGGAATGGTGAAAATGCCTTTGCGTTCGAAGATGTGAGCCAGTGAGCCGTTGGTACCCAGGCTTCCACCGTATTTGTTGAAAATGCTTCTGACATTGCTAACTGTACGCTGAACATTGTCGGTGGTGCATTCCACAAAAATGGCAACCCCGCTGATGTAACCTTCATAGGTGGTTTCCTGGAAATTGGCGGTATCTTTATCGGACCCTTTATTGATGGCTCTGAGGATATTATCCTTAGGCATACTTGCCCCTTTCGCATTGGCAATGGCCAGACGTAGCCGCGGGTTGGATTCGGGATCAGAGCCTCCCTCTTTAACAGCTACCGTAATTTCTTTAATGATTTTGGAAAAAATTTTGGAGCGCTTGGCATCCAGTGCCCCTTTCTTACGCTTGATGGTTGACCATTTATTATGACCTGACATATAAAGGATTTTTAATGTAACTCGTTTGGGGGGTGTAAAATTACAACAAAGCAGGGTAATTCACAAGAAAGCCGCGTAAGCATTTGGTATATAGGGGATAATTCTCATTAAACAGAAAAACCGGAGCCAATGTCCGGTCTTCTGTCCTGAAGTTGTTTTCTTATTTAATTGAAGGACTCTGCTTCTTCCATGGTATCCTGCAGGCGCTGCTGACGTCGTTTGTAGTCGTTAAATTTGTAGGAGAACCCGATGAAGAGAGTTCTACTGTCGCGCGTCCGCTTCGACTCAGATGTGAAGTTTTCACCAAAAGTTGTAATTTGATATTTCATGGTTTTGAAAATATCGCTCAGGCGCAGCGTCAGGGTACCTTTGCCACCCATGATGTCTTTTTTGAGTCCGGCATCGGCCCAGTAGTTTTCTGACATACGTCCCTGGCTGCCCATCATGAAGAAGCCGCCGCCGGGCCCACCCATACGTCCTCCGCCGACGGAAGGATTGAAAATAACAGGCGAGTTGTAATTAAATGAAAGTTGAAGGTCGAAAATATTGGGAATCATCATCATCGACATAAAGCGAACGGTCCATGAATTGCTGGCGGCATTATCGCCTGTTACATCGGGTCCCATAAGGGCAGAATGGAAATAGCTAAAATTGCCGTTCATTCTCCACCAGCGAGCTAATTGCTGGGTAACAATAAATTCCAGCCCGTAGGCCTCGGCTTTATTTTGATTGCGGAAGGTAGTAAAAGAAGTTCCGTTAGGATAGACGGTCATGATACGTGAGATGACACCGCTGGTATTGCGGTAGTAAACCGAAGGGCTCAGGGTAGTTTTTCCCATTTGCATGGTATAGCCTAATTCCAGTGAGTTGGAATATTCGGGTTTCAAGGCTGGGTTACCGGCCGACAGGTTGAGTGGGTCGGTATAGTTGATAAAAGGATTGAGCACCCATGGACCAGGCCTGTTTACCCTCCGCGAATAGCTCAGCTGAAGTTGATGATTGTCGTTAAAGCTATATTTGATAATGGCTGAAGGATAGGGGCTGAAATAAGTATTTTTGTATATCGAATCCTGTGTTTTCTGGTCAGAATTTATGGTAGCTATTTCAGCTCTCAAACCTGCCTGTACATAAAGTTTATCAGTTATTTTCCGCGAATAGTTTATATAAACAGCGTTAAGGTATTCGGAATAAACATATCTATTGCTGCGGGTGGGATCGATGACCCAGGTGGAGTCGGTGAAATTATAAAAGCCGTAATCAGAATCATTGAAGTTGTATGAAAATTTATATCCCGTTTCAACCCTTCCCGACCCTAATTGGCTTACATAATCAGTTTGGGCGGTAAGCACCCTGCGGGTATTGCCTGAAAGTGTCTGCTGCCTGATAAGGAAGGGATTCATGGAAGGGTTTTGTGGATAATTGAGCTGATCGATGATGTTCGTATTGTCTCCTGTGCCGTTGGAGTAGAAAGCATCTGCGGTCCATTCCCTCCATTTTTCATCGAACTTTCGGGTATAATTAAAAGAGAGTTCATAGCCACTATTGCTATTATCGCTGTTGGATCGGCGGTTAAAGAAACGGGTCGTATCGAACAGGTAATTCTGATAAATGTTGTCCATGTTTTCCCTTCCGGTAAAGTCGCGTGTATTGTAGCGGCCGCTCAGGGTAAAACTGTTGTAATTATCCGGCATAAAATCGAAGCCCAGTCCAAGGTTGTGGAATTTTCCACTTCGGCGATTGATTCCGGATTGAGTAAGATAGTTCGAGGTGTCGTTGATCGTGGTTTCACGGAACAGATCGCTGGTGCCGCTGCCTCCAAATTGCCTGAAATCGTAAGAAGTAAACAGGTTCCATTTTTTTACCCGGTAGTTGAGGTTGAACGAGCCGTTGTATTTATCACCGGTTCCTGCATTGGCACTTACCATTCCATTGATGCCCAGGGCTTTATTTTTCTTTAAGATAATGTTAATAATCCCCGTGGTACCGTCAGGATCGTAGCGAGCTGAGGGGTTGGTCACAATTTCCACCCTTTCAATCATGCTGGCAGGTAATTGGTCGAGGCTGGTAAGCATAGAAGGTTTGCCATCAATAAGTATGGTTACATTACCGGATCCTCTGAGGCTTACGTTCCCGTCAATGTCAACCTGCACGGCCGGTATAGTTTGCATGATGTCGATTGCGGTTCCCCCGGCTGAAACCACGTTTTGTTCAACGTTGTATACTTTTTTATCGAGATTGTACTCCATTACCGATTTTTTTTCGGTAATTTCCACGCCCTGAAGGGCCTTTCCGGATGGTCTAAGCCGTATAGTACCCAGATTAATCTCCGTTTCGCGGGGTGTTATAAAGATGGAGTCGATGGTTCGTGTGGGATATCCAATAAAGCTAATCATTGCGTAAAAGCGACCAAAGGGTAACTTTTCCAGTATAAAATTCCCCTTGGCATCGGTAACTGTGCCATCCACCAATGATGAGTCGCGTTTTTTATAAATAGCTATATTGGTATATTCCAGGGGGGTTTTAGTGTCAGCATCAATGACACGTCCTTTGATAGTGCCTATGCGCTGGTTCATCATGGCTACCCGGGCTTCGGGCGAAATATTTTGCCCCTGTCGATCAGGGCCGGGTCGAACACCCTGTCCATGCATTGCAGTTGTAATCAATAAAAAAGCCCAAAGGGCCGAGCTGTTTACTATCTTTCGAGAAAAAATCATGGAAAATGTATTTTAAACCGTGTATTTGAATGTCGGAGACCTTTACGGTTTAAAGCCTTAACGGTTTTTTACATACTTTATCTTCTAAAAAGGCTTATTGTTCATTAAAAAAATTGATAATTAAAAAAGCCGGGCATCTGCACCCGGCTTCCATAAAGGGGTATTAATCTCAATAATCAACGAGCTTGGCCCAATTGAATTCTCTGGGATTGATGCACATTACGGGTATTTGAGAGGAATTGAAGATAATATCTTCGTCGTAGCTTCCAAAGATGAAAGAAGCAAAACCTTTCTCCGGGTTGGTCATAATCATGATAAGGTCAGCATTGATGGAAGTGGCATATTCGATAACCTGCTTGCTGAAATCACTGCTCTTTTCAGCCATTTTCACCGTGAACTTAATACCGTTTTTAGTAAACCAACCCGTAATAGTTTTTACTGCTTCTGAGATTTCTTCACCCGGGAGCTGATAGATGTGGATAGTGCTGTTGAAACTGGATGCAATGTAAGCGGCCCATTTGGTTTTTTCCCATGGACCGGCATCGGAGGTAATGGGAAGAACAATGTTACGATAACCATTATCGAAGGAGCGCTTTTGCACTACTACCACCGGGGCCGGACTTGAAGAGATAACTTTCATGGCATAACTGCCCGTAAGCATTTGTTCGAGACCGACTTTTCCGTGAGTACCCATGTAGAGTAGGCGGGCTCCCTTCTCTTTAGCTACCTCTCCTATAGTGGTAAAAATGCTCCCCTCTTGTGCAATATATTCAGCTTCAATACCATAAGTGGATTTGATGTTGTTGCAGATGGCTTCAAGTTTCTGGTTGATGCTTTCAATAGTCTGATTTTCCTTCATGAGGTTGAACTTCGTGTTTTTATCTATCACATGAAGGACGACAACTTTGTATTTCAGAAATTTAGCAGCCTCGCAAGCCTGATTGACAGCATTTTCGGCTACTTCTGTGAAATCAGTCGGAACCAGGACGATATTATTGGTGGTTTCCATAAAAGTATGATTTGAAATTTAGACTTCGTTTCCGAAGACAAAGATAAGAAATTAAAAAGTCCATTAGGAGATATTTACCAAAAATTCATGCGCAAGAAAATTTGGGCAACTTTCTATTCTCCCGTTTCGTCTGTATCTTCAGCAGATTCCATTTCCTCTGGCAGGAAAGATTTTCCTGTGTTGAGCAAGGGTTCGATGCGGCGGACAATTTGCCATGCCAACCTTCCTACATGTGCATTGGTATTATTTAGCATAATGATGGTGAGCCCAGCGTCGGGAATTCGGGTAAAAGTGGCTGTAAATCCATGCCACAGACCGTTATGATAGATAATGGGTCTTCCATCTAGCGTTTTGAGCCTCCACCCAAAGCCATAAAATGTTTCTCTATTGTTGTTGAGCTTACCTGGAGTAAACGCCAGATTGCGAAGACTATCACCAAGTAGAATGTCGCTAGTCCAGGCTTTGCTGTACTTGAAAAGGTCGGCAGGCGTGGAGTAAATGCTTTTGTCGCCCAATACATCGTCGAGTGGGTCGGGCCACGGAACTTCAGCAGCAGGATTTTTTCCCCGGTGCCCAATGGCTACTTCACGCGTTTCGAATACAGAGCGGTCGTAGGCAAAAGTATTTTCCATTTCCAGGGGTTCAAAAATGCGGGTTTTCAAAAAGGCTTGAAAAGGTTGGCCGCTTACTTTTTCAACTAAAAGGGCTAGCAGGGCATAACCCGTGTTGGAATACTGAAAACGGGTGCCTGGTTTAAAACGCAGAGGCAGCTTATTTTTTACGAGTAATTCCAGCATGTCTTCATTGGTGCGGGGAGCCCCATCTCTCCATTTGCTTGCCGCTATGCCTACATAATTGGGAACACCTGAGGTATGATTAAGTAAATGCCTTACCGTTACTGAGGGATAAGGAAATTCAGGGAGGTAGTTTTTTAAGGGTTCATCAAGACGAATACGACCTTCCTGTACCAATAGTAGCACCGATAAAGCTGTAAATGATTTACTTACAGAAGCTAGTTGGAATGGGGTCTCCTCGGTTAAAAGATTGCGCTGTCTCAAACTGGCTAAACCAATTGCATTCTCGTATAATACATAATCCTTATACCCAATGAGAACGCTTCCGTTGAATTTATTTTTAATCAGAATTTCATCCACAATTTGTTTGATTTCCAATAATTGTGAATCGGGGAGGGGTGGATTCTCTTTTTTAACTCCTCCTGCACCAGGGTGTGTTACTGTATATTCTCCAGTGCGTGCCCTCGCAGGACTGAGCAAAAGGAGCCATATAAAAAGCAGTACTCTGAGAACCAGCATTTTAGTTTCCTTTGAATTCCTCAGTAAAGGTTTAGAGCGCAAAATTAATCTTATTGAGGCAAAATGAACCCTTCAGACGCTTGAAGATATTCAGTTTTTTTTCACAGAATTAATCGCATGAATTTTATAGGTTATTGATAATCTGATACCCATAATGATTAGCAGGATTTTTCGCTCGATAGCAATTAATAAGGAGGCCTATGCGCATAATTTTATGCTTTATCTATTCGTTAATTTTGCACCCCCTGGACAAACTTTTTTTAGGGGATTGAGTCATTGAGAACATCTTCCATTCACATGCAAAAATATTTTCGATTTTTACTGTTTTTTTTATCTTTTTGGACACTGAGGGTAGAAGCTCAGGAATTTACGGGGCTCAATGTAGGTAATTTTAAAGGTGTAGATGCCATTACGGCCAATCCTTCACTGGCCCTGCTGCAGCGCTCCTGGCTCGATATACGGCTTGCTGGAGTTGGGTTATTTGCTGAGAATACTTATGTATATATTCCGCGCGCCGACTTCAACCTGACTGATTTGCTCAGGAAAAATTATCAGTTTCCCAGGTATGGAGAATATGCGCGACCTGTCCTGGCATCGGCGGGTAGCAGGCTATTTTATGCATATACTGACAACCGACTTTTGCTGCCCGCCGTTTTATATTCCGACATGAGCAGGCGTTTTGCTATAGCTATTTCTTTGCAAAGCCGCTTTGCTGGGGGGGCTGAACGCATTCCTTATGACGTGGCGAATTTTAGCTATTACGGACTCGATTATTCACGGCAGCACCGTATTGAATACAATGATTTTAATATCAGTGGATCTTCGTTGGCTTGGAGTGAGATAGGGGTCACCGTGGCGAGGGTACTTCGAAGAGAACGTTTCGATCTTTGGACGGCAGGCGTAACTTTTAAATATTTATTGGGTCATTCGGGTTTTTATGCCAGAATGGATAATGTTCGCTATATTGTACTCAACGATTCGACGATAAATATCCGAAACTTGACAGGCGAAGCGGCTTTTGCCGTGCCCATGAATTACAACACCAATACATTCCCGGGTGGTCAGCCTTACATCTTAGGAAAAGGTCTGGGATTCGATGTAGGTTTTACTTTTTTAAAAACACCCCGGGAAATCAAGCGCCTTCTGCCTCAAAGGGTTTGCCAGACTTCCTTCGATGATTATGTTTGGCGTTTGGGCGTGTCGCTACTCGATGTGGGGGCTATTACTTTCCTTACTAATGCGCAGAAACACCGAATAACCAACACCCAATATTTTTGGGAGAATGCTAATCAGATAAGTTACCAGAACGTGCAGGAGGCTGTGAATGATTTCAGCACCCGGCTTACAGGTAGCCCCCAAGGAACCCTTGTAGATACCATTTTTAGCATAGGACTGCCTACGGCCTTGAGTATTCAATACGACCGAAAGCTGGAGGGCCACTGGTATATTTATGCAGGTGCCCTCAAGGCACTCCCTTTAATGGGCGATGCCGCTATTCACCGACCTGACCAAGTTATGCTTATTCCAAGGTACGAAACCAGATACTTTGAAGCAGCCTTTCCTTTAACAATGTACCGACTGGTAAGACCTCGCCTGGGGCTGAGTCTCCGATTTGGAACTTTTACCCTGGGGACTGATAATCTTGGAGGCTTTATTCGTCAGGGCAATTTTAAATCGGCCGACCTTTACTTTTCTTTGCGCATTAGTTTGCGTAAGGGTCATTGCTGGTATGGCAAACCCAGTGATCCTTGCTATAGCACCTACTAACGCCAAAAAGAAGTCTATTTTTTTAACGATTTTTGATGAAATTTGGGTTTTATGGAAGATAAATTGCTTAAATACTGGCTTATTCAGGAACTGCTCCTTCAGGGATACCGGCTGCTTTTTGGATTTATGCAGGTGATTTTATTTACGGGAGCTGCTATCCAAGTTTCCACCCAACACAATACCTATTTGTTTAATAATCTGATGTTTGTAGCGCTGGTATTGATGGGGCTTGGAATAAAGATTACCCGTGCAAGGGCTTTGGATGTATCCTATTTTCAGTGGCAGATAGCCCTAGTAAAAGAAATGAGCCCTGACAAAAATATTTTGTCTGAATTCAAACGATGGCAGAAACTTCCAGGGAAGGAGAAACACCGGATGATGAAGGAAGCAGGTATTTTACCCTCCGCCAGTCGTAAGGTTTTTGAAGTTTGGCTGCCAGGTATATTCCTTGTAGGCTGGTTTGCTATGTGTTTGATTGTATGGATGTAATAGCTACGATGACAAAAATAAAAAAGGTTGTCCCATGGGGTGTATGGCGACCTGTAGACAACCTTTAGTGGGTATAATTCAGCTCCTTATATCAGGCGCCGATTTTTGTATTTACAATTTCAAGGATTTCCTTTTCAGCCGTGAGTGCTTTCTTTTCTATTTCTGCCCCTCTGTTAATGAGATCCTGGGCCTGGGTTTTATTGTCCAATCCGGCGGCATTAATTTTAACATTTAGAAATGCACCCATAACGGCTGTACGGGCACAGAGAGCTCCCACTCCTGCATCGCTCAACGAATTGGGATTTCCATGTTCTGCCATGGCTTTAATAATTTCGAAGGCTTCCAACGACTTTTCCATGGTGCCCAGGGGTGTGAGGGTAGCGTACAGGGTGGCTTCCTGAATAGCCTTTTTACGGGCTGCCTTTTCTTCATCGGTTGCTTTGGGCAGGCCAAAGGCATCCATGATCTTATTGAATGCCCGGGTATCTTCATCTACCAGATGAAGGAGTTCTTCCATGAGATGATGGCCTTTTTCGGCCCAATCGCTGAAAAATTCCCACTTCTCGTCCCAGCCGGGTTTATGTGCACTGAGATTCGCCACCATGGTACCCAGCGCTGCAGCCAAAGCACCCACATAGGCTGAAATGCTTCCACCGCCAGGTGCCGGAGATTCGGAAGCTGTTTCGTAGGCAAAGCCCTTTGAGGTAAGGTCAACCAGCAGCTTTTGTTTCTCTTCGGCTGCCAGCATGTATTCAATAATCTTTTCCTCTGGTTTGAAAGGCTTCAGGTCGTCGAGTCCCATGCTTTTGACGGCAATCTTTATCAGCTCACTGTCGGGAACGCCAAGGCTTCGCTGCTGTTTGCGCAGAAAATACCGACCTGCTTCGAGGATGGCCCGTGCTGGCACCAGACCTACAATCTCGGTACCTGTAACTCGCAGCCCCCGCTGACGGGCTTTTTCCGAAACCTCTTCAAAAGCTATATGCAAGGGCGTCTGAGAAATATTGGTAATGTTCATCGATACCTGAGCAATGCCATATTCATCGATAAACCAGCCGATGGCCTTGGTTCCCTTGAGCGTTCCCGGAATCCAAATTTCGTTGCCGTTTTCGTCTTTTTTAATTTTTCCGGTAACTGGATTTCCTTCACGTAGGGGCCGGCCTTTTTCTCTTACGTCGAATGCCACCGCATTAGCCCTACGGGTGGAAGTGGTATTGAGGTTGAAATTGACGGCGATAAGAAAATCGCGGGCTCCGATGGCTGTGGCTCCAGCGGTGGCATTAAACTCGGCCGGCCCAAAATCCGGCTTCCATTCGGGTTTAGCGAGTTTCTCCGGCAATCCTTCATATTCCCCTGCTCTAACATGGGCAAGATTGCGCCTTTCAGGCGTAAAAGCTGCATTTTCGTAGCAATACACCGGAATGCCCAGTTCTCTCCCTACGCGTTCACCCAATTTCCTGGCATACTCCACAGTTTCTTCCATGCTAATGTTAGCTACTGGTACCAGCGGACATACATCCGTGGCACCAAAGCGGGGATGAGCTCCTTTATGTTTACGCATATCGATTACCTCGGATGCCTTGCGAATGGCTCGGAATGCTGCTTCAATCACGGGTTCTGGTTCTCCAACAAAGGTAACCACTGTTCGGTTGGTGGCCTGTCCGGGGTCTACATCCAGCAGCCTCACCCCTTCCACACTCTCTATTTCTGCAGTTATCTGACGGATGATGCCCATATCGCGTCCTTCACTGAAGTTGGGCACACATTCGATAAGTTTTTTCATAAGTGAATGATTTATAATACTTCTGTTGTTTTCTCTGGTTTTGCAAAGGTATTGGCTTGATAGCATTCCTGCAAACCTTTGCGGAAGAGGAAAGCTCAGCAGGGAAGTATGTCTAAAATGTTGTATTTTCGGCGGACTTAAATAATAACCTGTATGAAATTGAGATTTTGGCTGATAGGTTTTGTGATCGGGACCCTAAGCTTAGAAGCACAGGTAAATCATCTCAATCCAGTCCCATTCACCCGAGTGAAGCTGAACGATGCTTTTTGGGCACCCCGCATTCAAACCAATCACGAGGTTACCATTCCTATTTCCATTCAGAAAAGCCGCGAAACGGGGCGCATTCAGAATTTTGTGGTGGCAGCCCGCCTGGCGCCCGGTAGTTTTTGCTCCAAATATCCTTTCGACGACAGCGATGTTTTTAAAATCATTGAAGGGGCCAGCTATTCCTTACAACTCTTCCCCGATACCCGACTTGAGGCTACGCTCGACACGCTGATCCATTATATTGCTCTGGCTCAGGAGCCCGATGGATATCTATACACCAACCGAACCATCGATTCCAACAATCTTCATCCCTGGGTAAGCCGAAAGCGCTGGGAAAACGATCCCATACTCAGTCATGAGTTATACAATGT
This sequence comes from Bacteroidales bacterium, assembly GCA_049969475.1. Classification (GTDB taxonomy): domain Bacteria; phylum Bacteroidota; class Bacteroidia; order Bacteroidales; family TTA-H9; genus UBA2030. The sequence continues at coordinate 22,669 of JBMFOU010000014.1, forward strand.
GGGGCATTTGTATGAAGCGGCCGTTGCCCATTACCAGGCTACGGGAAAACGTACACTGCTCGATGTGGCCATTAAAAATGCAGACCTCGTTGCCCGGGATTTCCTCGACCGGGGCTTGAAATTCTATCCGGGACATCAAGAGATTGAGTTGGCTCTTGTAAAACTCTACCGCGTAACGGGAAATGAACGTTATCTGCAATTGGCTAAGTATTTTTTGGATATCAGGAAAGGGGGAGAAGTATACAACCAGGCACATAAGCCAGTGGTAGAGCAGGACGAAATTATTGGGCATGCGGTGCGGGCCACCTATATGTATTGCGGAATGGCTGATGTAGCTGCACTAACAGGCGAAAAGGCCTATCAGGATGCCATTCGGCGCATATGGAACGACATGATAAGAGGTAAATATTACATAACGGGTGGAATTGGCAGCGACGCGTCCAACGAAGGTTTCGGACCAGCCTATCATCTGCCCAACGAAACAGCATATTGTGAAACCTGCGCTTCTATCGGCAACGTGTTGTGGAACTACCGAATGTTTCTGATGGATGCCGATGCCCGCTATCTCGATGTTGCCGAGCGAACCCTGTATAATGCACTTTTGTCGGGGGTATCGCTCAGCGGTGACCGATTTTTTTATCCCAATCCTCTCGAATCGAACGGCCAACATAAGCGGGCCGAATGGTTTGGCTGTGCTTGCTGCCCTTCTAATATCTGCCGCTTTCTTCCTTCCTTACCTGGATTTTTCTATGCTTACAATGCTGACCGGCTCTACGTTAATTTCTATGCAGGGGGTACTGCTAATCCCCTCGATGGCGTGGTCATTGAAACCTTTACCCATTATCCCTGGGAGGGGAATATTGCAATGGTTTTAAAAGAAGTAAGGGGAATGCCGGGTCGGTTGGCTTTGCGTATTCCGGGATGGGCGAGGGGAGAGGCCGTTCCGTCGGATCTCTACAGGTTCACCAACAGGAAACCTTCCGAAATATGCATTGCTGTGAATGGTCAGGCAGTCAATTATACCATGGAAAAGGGCTTTGCTATTATACAGCGCGATTGGCAGCCCGGCGATCGAATAGACCTCACTCTTTCGATGCCGGTGAAATTTGTGGTGGCTCACCCGGAGGTGAAAGAAGACTCAGGAAAAGTGGCCCTGCAACGGGGGCCTCTGGTGTACTGCCTCGAATGGCCCGACCAATTAGTGGAGGAAACAGATGCTACTGAGTTAGATTCACTAGCTAATCTCTGGGACATTTCGCTTATGAAGATCGACACCTCTGCAGCCATTCAAGTAAGGCCCTTCGAAGGTTTGCTCCCGGGCACTTTGGTATTGGAGGGAAAGGCATTCGTGACGGGGTCAGGCAAGAAAGAATGGTCTGAAGTGCACTTCAGGGCTATTCCTTATTTTGAATGGGCAAATCGGGGCCCGGGCCGCATGCGGGTATGGTTGCCCGTGGCAGATCGTAAGCTTTGAAGTCCTATCGGGGCGGCTTATATCCGGAACGGTCGAAAATACTCCTGAAATTTGTGTTATTGAGTATCGAAGCTAAATTTTCTTTAGGGTGATTTTTTAAGTAAGCTCTTACAATCTGCCAACCCATAAACTGGCCCGTACGTCCTGGGGCTCCCTCAGGAAAACCCTGCGTGGTAGGGCCTTCACCCACAAATTTGTTAATAACACTTTTCTCTCGACTAAACAAAAGGTTCTGACCCGTCAGAAAAGCCCACATCTCTTTTTCATTCGACAAACACCATTCATATTGCTCAGGCGTATAGCCGATTAGCAAATGCGAAGGTACTTCAGGAAGAATTTTTTCAGTTGCTGCCAACAGTAAACCTTGGGCTATCATTTGTTCGATAAGTGCACCATCATCCGGATATTCGGCCATACGAGCTATCAGTATGGTTTTAATAACGTCAGGCACCAGATTGTCAGGTGTCATTCGGCGAGTGATATACACCGGAATATGGACTGACCGATATCCCTGAAAATCGTTACCCAGATAGTTATCCAGCGGAATTACGAGCACGGAATCTTTTGTAAAAATACCATGTTCGATATCGAAACCACTAATATAGCTGTAAACATGTGAGGGCGGATTCCAATCCGGAAAGTAAAATTTCAGGTAGCGAAAGGCTTCGGTTAGTTGCGACTCCACTGTTTTTAAGTCAGGAAAAACTCGGGTGCTTTTTACATAGGCTTCGATGATGACTGGGTCGTTGAGATAATTTTCCATCTGTAGCAAGCTGGCCGGATTGTTATATTCTTCTCCGATAAAAAGGGGATATTTCGCGGCCAGTTTTTTCATCTCTGTGGGCAAACTGTCTGCCTTTACGCGAAAAAGATCTACTTCATAGCGCTCAATGTGTACAGGCTTTATCTTTATCCCTCTCAGGTCAGGCTTGTCGCTTCTTTTACAACCAGTTAGAAGCAAGAAGAAAGCAGGGATTAACCAAAAGAGGTGAACAAACTTTTTTATCATAACCGAAATCTATTGAAAAACAAAAGGTTCCTGTATCAAGCGCTGACCCAGGAACCTATGGCGTTTATTTTTGATTTAGAGTATTTTCCATCCCAGACTTACGTTGAACATGCGTGGTTTGATACTCTGTCCGGTTTCGGTGGAAATGTTATTGAGTCCTATTTCGTATCTCACATCGAAGGTAAACATCAGCACATCTACTCCAGCACCGAGGGTGGCAGCCCATACAGCATCTTTGAGTTTAATTTCGTCTGCAGTTGCTGACAAATTATTGATTTTTAGTTTTTTGTTTAATGCAAAAGAAGCTACCGGACCTGCGAATACCCGCAGTTTGGCAACCGGTGTGTTTAACAACTTATTTCCGATAAGCAAGGGAATATCAAGCGCAGTCATTGAGTATTCGTAATTATCTATTCCTGAACCTCCTGTGGCTGTCAGGTTGAATTTACCACCCCTGCCGGAAATCATGAGCTCGGGCTGAAAATAAGTTTTTCCTCCTAAGCGTGCAAAGGCTCCTAATTGCAGACCTGATTTGCTTTGTTCTTTTAGAATATTAACATTCTCTCCCATGTCGGTGGAGAGTCGGTTGACATTGAGGCCTATTTTGGGCCCGAAAGAGAGCTGTCCGAATATCATCAGGCTGTTTAAAAGAAAAAACATGGCAAACAGTGCAGTCTTTTTCATAGATAAGCGTTTTGGTGTTGCGGCAAATTTACTATTTCCTGAAATCTTTCTAAAAAATTAGTTGAAGATGTAAGTATAAAAACCCCCCTTCGCATGGAAATTTTGTATATTTGGATGGGTATTTCTTTCAAAATGCGTCATTTTCTTTTCATCCTGGCAGCTATTTCATTTGCAGTTTTGCAAGGATATGCGAAACCTGAAAATGTAGTTTTGAGTTCTTCAGAGCAGAGCTGGTTGAAGCAACATGCATCCCAAATCCGGTTTGCCCCCAATCCTACCTGGCCCCCGGCCGAGTTTGTCGATGATTCTGGAAATTATCGGGGTATTGCAGCTGAATATATAGAAAGGATTGAAAATCAGTTGGGCATAAAATTCCAGAGGGTAGAGTTCAAGACCTGGGCTGAGATTTTGAATGCATTGGAGCAGGGGAAGGTGGATTTTGTGGCTGGCATCCATAAAAATGCAGAAAGGGAGCAGTTTCTGGAGTTTACGGGCACTTACCTTGAGGCTCCCGTGGTAGTTTTGTGCAGAAACGATTTTTATGATAAATACCACTCGGGCGATCTAAGGGGTTTGCGTTTGGCCTGCACCGAGGGCTATGCGAGTATAAATCATGTAATAGCGAATTTTCCTGATGCCCAAATTATTACTACCCCAACAGATTTGAGCGCCTTGCTTATGGCCTCACTGGGAAATGTGGACGGGGCTATAGTAGATATCTTAACTGCCAGCTACCTTGCTCAAAAATATGGAATTACCCATCTGGCTCTGGCTACCGAAACCGGATTCAATTGGGAGATTGGAATGGCCGTTAGGAAAGAGTATGCCCCGCTGGCAGGTATAATTGATAAGGTATTATCTTCCATTTCTGAAGAAGAGAAAGAAAGCATTTACGAGAAATGGGTTAATGTTAAAATGCCTGATATTGAAGATTACAAAACAATTCGTCTACAGCGAATATTATGGATTTCTCTGGCTGTATTAGCTGTGCTGGTCGGGTTGGGTGCAGTGATATCGGTGAGTCTTCGGAGGGAGGTGGCCCGTAAAACAGCTGCCTTGCGAGTTGCTAATAAGCAACTGGAGGCCCTGCTCGAAAGTCTTCAGCGTGAAATTCAGGAAAAAAATCATGTGGCCGACTTGCTCGAACAAAATGCCCGAAAACTCAGCGACATTTTCAATGCTGTAAGCGATGGTATCCTTATAATTGAACTGCAGAATAAAACCATTACTGAATGTAATGCCCGTGCTGCCGAGTTGTTATGCTTTATCTCACCCGATTTCCTTCTCAATAAAAATATTTCAGACTTGCCTTTGTCCGACAGGGGTTTGACAGAAGAACATCTTTTTGAACTTATGAATAATACCCTGAAAACAGGGGAAAGCCATACTACGATTCATTCGACATGCATGAATGGCAGAGACTTGAGGCTCGCGTTAAATTTGCGTAAAATCGTTTTGCGGAAATCGGAAAGTATTTTAGTGGTTATCAGGGATGTGACAGAAAGTTACCATTACGAGGAACAACTCAGGCTGGCCATGGAAGAGGCCCAGCGCAACGATCGCCTGAAATCTGCCTTTCTTAGAAACATAAGCCATGAATTCCGTACACCCATGAATGGAATTTTGGGGTTTGCTAATCTTCTGAAAGACAGAGAAATGAGAGAAAAATACTTAGATGAGTTCCTCGATCGCATTGAAAAGAGCGGGAATCGTTTTCTGAACTTAATCGATGAAATGGTGGAAATCTCCAAGTTGGAGTCAGGTGAGGTATCTATGGTTTTCGAAAAAATTGATTTAAAGGAGTTTTTAGAAGAAATGAGAATTGAATTTATGCCTGAAGCCCAGGCGAAAGGTCTTTTCCTGATTGTTAAGGAGGATGTGCGTTGCCAAGAAGTGGAATGTTATGCTGATAGGACGGTTTTAAAATCGATTTTAAAACATATCATACGTAATGCCATTAAATATAGCTCGCAGGGAATTATTGAGTTGGGATATTACCGGAAAATGGAAGAAACGGAAATCTACATCAAGGATCAGGGCATTGGGATACCTCCCGATAAATTGGAGTCTGTTTTAAATTTGTTTGAGCAAGCCGATCCAGAGGATATGGATGTTCGGGAAGGAATAGGATTAGGACTCAGTATTGCCCGCAAATTCTCACATCTGCTGGGTGGCCAAATATGGATAGAGAGCAAGGAGCACCAGGGTACCATAGTTTATTTAAGCATTCCTGACCAGCGGTTAGATTGACTTCATGCTTTCACCCCTCTGAGTAGCCGGTGCGTATTTTGAATATTTTTGCACTGAAAATAACTAATCACCATGAAAAGAAAGCTTTTGTTTCTTTTACTGCTCTCAGGGGTGTTTATTCTGAATGCCCAGGAGACTCCCAAAAAGTTTCAGTTTGGTATGCGTTTCTCCCCGAATTTCAACTGGCTGGATCCTGCAACATCAAACTATAAAAACGACGGAGGGAAGATAGGTTTTGGCTGGGGTTTGGTAGCCGACATTCATTTGATTGATAATTATTATTTCAGCACAGGCTTCAATCTGAGTTACCTGGGCGGAAAACTCAGTTACCCGGTGGACTATCCCATGGTGGTCGACACGCAGTCTTACCCGGTTAACGTAAATGGTAAGCTTTACAGAAAGTACCAGTTCAGATTTCTCGAAATTCCCTTGCTTTTTAAAATGAAAACCCGGGAATTCAATAACGGGCTAAGATACTTTGGGATTATGGGCCTGGTTCCTGCATTCAACTTGCGCACCCGGGCCGATGACGTATTTTACCCGGAAGGTAGCCAGAGTATCAAAAATTCTCCGGACGTGTCTTATCAGGTTAATGCTATGAAACTCTCGGTGGATGTAGGGGGAGGAATTGAAATACCCATCGACAAATCGACATACTTTATGATGGGCCTTACCTACAGTAATGGTTTTACCGATTTGCTCTCCGGATACAACAATCATCCCCTGGTAAGGGCGCAGGAAGAGGCCATTCAGCATTATCTCGAATTGACTCTTGCTGTAATTTTCTAAAAGATTGAATAAATGATTGTTGCACTTGCTCAGCAGGATTATATAATTGGCGATTTTGAAGGAAACTTGCAGAAACATTTGCAAGCCTTGAGGCAGGCCCGGCAAGCCGGTGCCCGTCTGGTTGTTTTTCCGGAACTATCCGTTTGTGGTTACCCACCTCGCGATTTCCTGGAATTCGATGACTTTATAAGAAAAAGTGAAGAAAGCGTAAACCTGATAGCATCTGAATGTTATGACCTGGCTGCGGTGGTGGGGGCTCCCGAAAAGAATACCACGGGGAGGGGAAAACCCCTATTCAATGCAGCTTTTTTTCTGCATCAGGGTCAGGTTAAAGCCATCCAGCGTAAGAGCTTGTTGCCCAACTACGACATTTTCGATGAATATCGATATTTCGAACCCAATCGTGAGTTTCTGGTAGTAGAATATGAGGGAAAACGCATCGCTTTGACGGTTTGCGAAGATTTATGGAATACCGATGAGCACCCGCTCTACATTGAAAACCCACTCGATCGCCTGCTTCCATATAAGCCTGATTTACTGATAAATATTGCAGCTTCTCCATTTCATGACCGACAACCTGAAATCAGACGCAGAGTGCTTACCGAGAATGCACGTAGGGCTGGTGTTCCCTTAATTTATGTAAACCATTGCGGAGCCCAGACGGAATTGATTTTTGATGGAGATTCGCAGGTATTGGATGGCCATGGACGAGTATGTGCCCATCTGCCATTTTTCCGCGAGAGTCTGCAAATAGTCGATCTTAATCATCTCTCCCCTGCACCAGAAACCACTTTGCCCCAACGCATTACGCTCATACACGATGCGCTGGTAACAGGTATCAAGGCATACTTTAGAAAGCTGAATCTTAGTAAGGCTATTTTGGGTCTTTCGGGTGGAATCGACTCAGCAGTGGTATTGGTTTTGGCAGCTGAAGCTTTGGGGCCGGAAAATGTGAGGGCTGTATTGCTGCCCTCGCGCTACTCTACATCTCATAGCGTCGACGATGCCCTTGCCTTGGCCAAGAATCTGGGTGTAGCCCACGACATCATTTCAATCGAGGATGCCTTCCGCGCTTTCGAGCACACCCTTCAACCGCTTTTTCAGGGTCTTTCACCTGACCTAACGGAGGAAAACCTGCAGGCACGTATCCGAGCAGTTATCCTTATGGCTTTGAGTAACAAGTTTGGATACATCTTACTGAATACCTCCAACAAAAGCGAAGCAGCGGTGGGTTATGGAACGCTTTATGGCGATATGTGCGGAGGACTTTCGGTTCTGGGCGATGTTTATAAAACCGATGTTTATGCCTTGGCTCGCTATTTAAATCATAAGAGAGAAATTATTCCTGAAAATATCCTGTTAAAGGCTCCTTCTGCAGAACTACGCCCCGATCAGAAAGACAGTGACTCACTGCCTGAGTATCACCAATTGGATCCAGTTTTATTTGAATATATCGAAAACCGGCTGGGTCCTGAAGAAATAATTGCCAAAGGGTACGATCCAGCTCTAGTTCGGAGGGTACTCCGACTGGTAAACATGAATGAATATAAGCGGCATCAGACCCCACCCATTCTTCGTGTATCGGCTAAAGCCTTTGGTAGTGGCCGACGCATGCCGATTGTTGGCAAATATCTGGCGTAATCATCTAAATAGCTCACTTATATGCTCGATTTGTCCGCCTATCGCGTGATACTTGCGTCCCGTTCGCCCAGACGGCACGATTTGCTCAAGGGATTGAATATACCTTTTGAAGTGCGCCTTAAAGAAACGCCTGAAGACTACCCTGAGGGGTTACCTGGTCAGAAAATTGCCCTTATGCTCGCCCAAAGAAAAAATTATGCCTTTGCCGAAGCGGAGCTACCTGAGAATTATTTGTTAATTACTGCAGATACCATTGTGTGGCTTGATAACCAGGTACTTAATAAGCCGGCTGATGCTGCTGATGCAGTTAGCATGCTGCAAACGCTATCAGGCAAAAGCCATAAAGTCTATACCGGTGTTTTCATTCGGAGCAAACAAAAAGAGACGGGTTTTTGTGCCGAAAGCACGGTCTATTTTCGTCATTTGAATGATGAAGAAATTAATTATTATGTGACTCATTTTCAACCTTTCGATAAGGCCGGGGCATATGGGGTGCAGGAATGGATAGGTTATGTGGGCATCGAACGCATTGAGGGCTCATACTTCAATGTAATGGGGCTGCCCACACAGTTACTATACCAACATCTCCGCATGTTTTGAGCTGACCTTCTTTGTTTCCTTTCTCATGGCTACTATGCAGAATGCCTCTGGCCACCGATTAAACGTTAATTTTGCAAATGATAAAATTCATAGGAATTATTTCATGAGCCGCCCGATGCGTCAAACCCGGCTTTTTCGACTTTTGATGGGATATTTTGTACAGGGATTGTTGCTTATAGCCCCACTCTCGATAACCATCTGGGCTATAATTGCAGTCATCAATTTCCTCGACGATGTCCTGCTCAGCTATCTGGCCGATCTCATCGGATACCGCATTCCTGGCCTGGGTTTGGTGGCACTAGTCATAATTATTACTTTGACGGGTTTTCTTGGAAACACCATCTTTTTTCGACCCATATTGGCTTATTTTGACCGGGTGGTCAGCCGGGCTCCTCTCATCAAAATTATTTACACGGCTGTGAAAGATTTTTTGCAGGCCTTTGTGGGGCAACAAAAAAGATTTACCGAGCCCGTTCTGGTGCGTGTTGATGATACCACTGAGGCCGATCGTATTGGTTTTGTTACGGCCCATGATTTATCGATGTTAGGGATCCCCGAAGGGAGGGTGGCTGTCTATTTTCCCTCCTCCTACACGGTACTGGGTGAGTTGCTAATCTTTCCAGCTCAACGTGTGCGACCTCTTTCCGCACCACCGGCCGAAGTGATGAAATACGTTATTTCGGGAGGTGTTACCTCTATTCATTCCAGGTCGGGGAGTAGTAAAAACTGAAAATTCTTCAACAAATGAGTCATAACGAAAAATTGATTTTAATTACCAATGACGATGGAATCACAGCGCCCGGGCTCCGTTCGTTGATTCGCGTCATGCGAAAACTGGGTGAGGTGGTGGTGGCAGCGCCCGATAAACCTCAGTCGGGCATGGCCCATGCCATCACAGTAAGCCTTCCACTGCGATACAACTTGCTGGCCAGGGAGGTAGGATATACAGAATACAGCATAAGCGGCACACCTACCGATTGCGTGAAGCTCGCCGAAAAGTTTTTGCTACCTCGGCGCCCCGACCTTATCGTTTCGGGCATCAATCATGGCTCCAATGCTTCTGTTAATATTCTTTATTCAGGTACCATGGCAGCTGTGCTCGAAGGCGTCATGCTCGATATTCCCAGTATAGGTTTTTCTCTATGTGATTATAGGTGGAATGCTGATTTTGAGTCGGCTGAGCCATGGGTGGAGTCGATAGCCCGCAGGGTGCTTAGCCAGGGACTTCCCAGGCACACAGGGCTCAATGTGAATATTCCCGTGCCTGAATCAGGGGGAATACGTGGCATTAAAGTGGTGCGTCAGGGAGAGGGCCGCTGGGAGGAGGAGTTTGAACGCAGAATTGATCCCCGTAACCGAGATTACTTCTGGATTACTGGTTATTTCAAAAATCTGGACGGATTGCCTGACACCGATCTTCATGCCCTTGAAAACGGTTACATTTCGGTGGTGCCGGTTCATTACGACCTTACCGCCCATCCTTCCATTCCTTTTTTAAAAAACCTATTGGAAAATGCTCAGGAAGAATAATTTTTACTTGGGAACCCTGGCGGGGCTAGGAGCTGCTGTAGCAGGATGGCTCGTGTTCTGGCTCTTAGGCTTGTTGCTCGATAAGCTGACGGGTATCGAGCCCTACTTGCAGCGATGGCAGATTTATCTCTTAGGACTCATACCGCCCGTCGTGCTGATGCGCTATTTTTTTATTAACCGTAAGTTGGATGCAACGGCCAAAGGGGTATTGACAGTAGTCGTGGTGCTGGGTCTGGGTTATTTTATATATTTAAAAATCAAGGGCTATCTTATATGAAATATTATTTCATAGCCGGAGAGGCCTCGGGCGACCTTCATGCCTCGAACCTGGCCAGGGATTTGCAGCAGCTCGATCCAGAAGCTGAAATGCGAGGTTTTGGCGGCGATCGAATGCAAGCAGCGGGCATCCGGCTCTCCCATCATATCCGTGAAATGGATTTCATGGGATTTATCGAGGTGGTGAGTAATCTGCCTTCTATTCTTCGACTTTTGAAAGATGCTCAGCGCGAACTACTCAACTTTCGACCTGACGTACTTATTCTGGTGGATTATCCAGGTTTTAATCTGAAAATGGCTGAATTTGCCCGTAAAAACGGTTTCCGGGTAATATATTACATATCGCCTCAGATTTGGGCATGGCGGCCTTCAAGAGTTCGCGCTATCCGTCGTTCCGTTCAACGAATGATTACTATTTTACCCTTCGAAAAAGATTTTTATGCCAGCCATGGCTTCGACGTATTTTATGCAGGACATCCCTTGCTCGATGTGACGTCAGCCTTTGTGCCTTCTGAGGAATTCAAAAGAAAATACACCTCACCCGGCAGTCCGGTTATCGCTCTACTCCCTGGTAGCCGGCGTCAGGAAATAGCCCGAATGTTGCCTATAATGCTGCAGGTAACCCGTCGTTTTCCAGAGTACCAGTTTGTGGTTGGAGCCGCGAGCGAAAGGGATAAAGAATTTCTCGGGCGATGGACCAGGAATTATCCCGTTAAAATTGTTTATGGCCAGACCTATGACCTTCTGAACATAGCATATGCGGCTATTGTAACTTCTGGAACTGCTTCTCTCGAAACAGCCTTGTTCGGAGTCCCGCAGGTGATTGTCTATAAAGGGAATTATCTTTCGTATCTGATTGCCAAAAGGCTGGTAAAAGTTAATTTTATAGGCCTCCCTAATCTTATTCTTAATAAACCTGTTGTTAAGGAGTTGATACAGAATGATCTAAACTCTTTCATGCTTTATGATGAATTGGATCGTTTAGTAAAAAATGAATTTTATCGTCAGAGTATGCAGCGCAATTACCTGGAGCTTCGGCAACTCCTGGGCGGAAATGGCGTTAGCGAACGAGCTGCCCGTGAAATTGTCAGGATCTTAACAGAGGCTCAATCATAGTCAAAAAATGTTGGGGATGCATAGGACTTTGCTGATGATTTTGATTGGATTTCTGGCCCTGGTTTCAGCAGATAGGGTTTTTGCCCAGAAGCGCAATGCCGAGGATCTGGTGAAAAGAGGAATCACTGCTGCCCGCCTGGGTTACAAAGACGACGCCCTGGGAAAGTTTACAGAAGCCATCCGTCTCGATCCTACACTACCGGAAGCATGGTACAACCGGGCTGTTTTGTATTACGAAAGTGGAGAACCCGCCAAAGCCCTGTTCGACCTTGACCGCGCAGCTCAGCTCAATCCCAGACAGGCCAGCATCTTTTTACAACGAGGCCTTGTGCGTCATGCCCTCGATGAAGATTCTTTGGCCGTGCTTGACCTTGAAAAGGCTGTCCGCCTCGATTCCACCCTTCGCGAAGCCCATCTTAATCTGGGATTGATCTGGTACGAGAGGAATAAGTATGAAAAGGCACTGCCCCATTTCAGCTACCTAATCCGGAAAAATCCCGAAGATGGGCAGGCTTTATACCATCGCGGATTGTGCAGACATTTTCAGGGGCGTTTCTACGATGCCATAGCCGATTTTTCCGCAGCCCTGGAACAAAACCCCGACGAACCCGACATTTTGCTTTCTCGTGGAGTATCGAAAGCAGCAGCTGGACTTTACTATGCAGCCATAGAGGATTTTTCGCAGACCCTTGCCCTACGACCCGATTACGCAGAAGCCTATATGAACCGGGGTCTGGCGCGTTTTAATCTCTATAAGTTTGCTGAAGCTGAACAGGATTATAATCAGGCGCTTATGCTTGAACCCGCATCAGCCGAAGCGTTGACGGGACGTGGAGTATCCAGGTTGGCTCAGGGAAAATCGGCAGAAGGTTGTGCTGACCTCAGCGAAGCTTCGCGCCGGGGCTTTGTTAAGGCTGCCGAATACCTTTCAAAGTACTGCAAAGATTGATACATTTGCCTTAAAATAGCCGGACTATGAAAAAATTGCTTCTGTTAGTTTTTATTGCCCTGGTAGGACTAAGTGCTTGTAAACAAGAAAGTCAGAAGAAAAACCTTACGACCAATGAACCCCAGAACCAGAAAGCACCTAATGCTGCCTACAAGCCTGGTACCGACGCTTTCAAACCCGGGGCAGGGGCCAATGAAGACGCCCAGTGGATTTTTACTAAAGCTGCTACCCTCATTGGCTTGCAGAATTATGATGAAGCGTTAACCTACATAAATCAGTATATTGAGAAAAGTCCTAACGACGGCAACGGTTATTTTGTACGTGGCTTCATTTATTCCCAAAAAAAAGAATGGGAAAAGGCTATCCCTGAATACAAAGAGGCCCTGCGACTAAATGCAGCGCATACCTATGCCTACATGTACAAGGGTGAGGCCCATCTCTACCTAAAACAGTACCCCGATGCTTTTGCCATGTTTACCAAGGTCATTCAGATTGAACCTAAAAATATGTATGCATACTACAATCGGGGGCTTACTCTCAGTTATCTGGAAAAATACAAAGAAGCTGTAAACGATTTTGATGTTGCCTTGCGTATCGACAGCCTGTATGCCCCAGCCCTCAACAATCGGGGCAATGCTAAATATCTGCTGGGTGACCTCGATGGAGCCTGTAAAGATTGGAAAAAGTCGATGAAGCTGGGAAATGTAGCCTCAGAACGTGCCTACAACCACTACTGTCAGGGAAAAAAGTAGTTACATGCTTTAAGCCCTAAGCAAATAATTGATTTATGCAAGTACATTTCAATCCCTGGGGAAAACTTCAAGGAAAGGATGTTTATCTGGTAGAGGCCAATCATGAAGGCATCGGCCTGCGCATGCAGCTCAGTAATTTTGGGGCCACGCTGGTCAGGCTCGACTACGCGCTTGACGATGGAAGCTTGCTCCCTGTAGTTTATCCCCTGGCCACTCTTGGGCAATATCTTGAAGCAGATTACTATCCAGGGGCTATCATAGGCCGGTATGCCAACCGCATTGGGGGTGCTGCGTTTGGCATTGGTAATCAAATATTTAAATTATCGGAAAACGGCCAGGGTTATTCTCTGCACGGGGGGGCCGAAGGTTTTAGTCACCGGGTTTGGGATTTGGTAGATTATTCGATATTTGATGATGAGGCCATCATCACTTTTCGCCTTTTCAGCCCTGATGGCGACCAGGGTTTTCCTGGTAATCTCAGCGTAACTGCAATGTATCACCTGAGTGCTCATCGTTTGATGGTGAATTATCAGGCTGAGACCGATCAACCCACGCATGTGAACCTTACAACTCATGGATATTTCAATCTCTCAGGCTTTGGGCAAGGGGTTCATCATCACCAAATGACCATTCAGGCTGATAAATTCCTGGAGGTGGATGAACGGATTGTAGCAACAGGGGAGATGACCGAAGTAGCCGGAAGTGCATTCGACTTCAGAAAAGCGAAAACTTTGGAACAGGGGATGCAGCAGCTCGGTGATATTTTTAATCATTGCCTGGTCTTATCTCATCCGGGATTGCATACGCCAGCGGCTACGGTGTTCTGTCCTTCCACCGGGATGCAGATGAAGGTTACAACAACGCAGCCAGGTTTCCAACTCTATACACCTATCGAAAGGCCCAGCGTGCAGCATCCCGATTTACCAGTTTCAGGCATCGAATCAGGCCAACCCTGGGCATTCTGTCTCGAACCCCAGCATCTGCCCAACACTCCCAACATCGCCCATTTCCCCTCGACCCTGCTTCTGCCGGGCCAGAAATACCAACAAACAACTATTTTTGAGTTTTCCAGGAAATATTAGAGTAGTATTCCTACTCAGCGAGCAACACCATGGCAATGGATGCTGCTATCAGCCCGGCCAGCAATACTCCTCCTGGAATTACTCCGTAAATAATTAATGAGAGAATTACGGTAATGACGGGAGCCAACCCGGTTAGGGGAACCACAATAATGGCTTTTCCGTAGCGTAGAGCATATACCAGGGTTAGGGCACCTATAGCGTTGAGCAATTGAATAGCAAAGGCCAGATAGGGTCCTTTCCAGCCCCAATTAATAGGAACGCTGAAATCGGTCATTAAAATGGCTACCGGAGCGAGCAAAACGCCTGTAAGGGCCATATAAAAGAAGATGCTTTCGGCCTGCATGGAAAGATGGGCAAATTTCATCACCCAGGCCTGCAGGCCCCACATAATAAATACAAGAATGGCCAGAATTAGCCAGTCGGTGCTTCCTCCGTTGATAGGATTGATCTGCGGGTTGGAGAGCAAAAACATAGCGATGAGAGCCAGGATAATGCCTACCCATTGCCTCCGGTTGGCTTTTTCATGAAGTAACAGAAGAGAAAGAAAGATGGTAAGCACCGGATACAATGAAATAATGGGGAAAACAATAAAGGCCGGACCGGTTTTCAGTGCCTGAAACAAAATAAGCTGCCCACCTGCGCCCAGTAAGCCTACTGATGAGCCCAGGAAAACAGATTTCAAATTCCATTCAATCTTCCATTGATTTCTATAGATGGCAAACAATGCACAGGGAATCATGGTGAGCGACCATACGGCGTAACCCAGTGTGGGTGGGAAGCCTGCTTTCTCGGGAATTTCAATCAGTGCACCCCATACACCCCAAAACAGGGTGGTTATCAGTGCAAAGGCCAGCCAGGGTTGTTTGAATATTCCTTTCATTATGCCTGTTTTAAATGATAAGGCACAAAGATAAGCTAATGAAACAAAATTACAATAAAAGAAAAGAAATTATAAGCAATTAGTTTCATAATCTTATTAAATGATGAAAGCCCCTGCTTCAGGCAATAATAACCCTTACACCCTGGTCTTCCAATTTCTTTTTGTCTTCGGGGGAGATTCCTTCATCGGTTACCAACGTATGGATGCGGTCGATGCTGCAAATGAATGCCAGGCTTTTGCGCTGGAACTTGCTTGAGTCGGTGACCACAATTACCTCCTTGGCGTTTCGTATCATGAGTTCGTTCAGATAAGCTTCTTCGAGGTTAGGGGTGTAGATGCCCTGAGAAGCAATAATCCCGTCAACTCCCAGGAAAATTTTATCAACGAAAAGATTCTGGAGGTTTTTCTCGGCCAGCGGGCCTACCAACGAGAGCGAATTATGCCGCAGATAGCCTCCGGGAACAATGAGTTGCACATCGTTGTGGTTGGCCAGGTGCGATATTATGTTCAGTGCGTTGCTAATAACAGTTACTCCTTTGATGCTTCCTATGTTTTTTGCCACTTCGAAAGTTGTGGTTCCACTATCTATAATAATGGTATCGTTTTCTTTTACTAGTTCAGCAGCCTTGCGGCCTATTCTGGCTTTTTCCTGGTAATGGATTTTATTTTTTTCAGAGATATGAATATCGAGCCCTACCGCCGATTCTGCTTTGATAGCCCCTCCGCGTACCCGGATCAAAAGGCCTTTTTTTTCAAGCTTTTCAAGGTCGTTGCGAACGGTAACCTCGCTTACCCCGTATTGTTGGCTAAGTTCGTCGATAAATATGTGTCCCTGCGATGAAAGTCTGTTGAGGATTTCTCGACGGCGTTCTACCGTATTGTTTTTACGAGGGGTGGCCATTTTTATAAGTTTTTGAAAGCAAAAATAAGATGCAAATTTACGGTTTTAAAGTGTAAATTATACAAGTAGTAGAAGTTGTTTTGTCAATTTATTGTTTATCAATATTTTGTTTCAGGTTTATCCCGGATGGAATTAAGAAAAATCCTGTAAAAAAAGATTATACGAGTTTTTTTATGTTCAAAGTTAATATTAAGCATAAAAAGCTTCGAAACCTTATAAAAAATTTTCAAAAGCTTTAAAAAAAATTTGTATTCTTTCGAAATTTGATTATTTTTGCCTAAACAAAAAATAAGCCGGTATGCAATATTTAGGATACGATGAGACCTGGCTACAAGAAAAGGGAGGCTTGTTTACAGCCCGGGAGATTGCTGGTCAGCCTGATCTTTGGCAGGCTACTTACGCCTTGGTGGAGGAACAGATAATTCCCTTGAGCGAGTTTTTAGGGTCAGCGCTGGCCGATACCACCCGAATTGTGTTAACAGGGGCTGGGACCAGTGGTTATATTGGTTTTTCGTTGTACACAGTTTTCAGAAGATGCCTGGGCAAACATGTGTTGGTTATTCCCACTACTGAACTGGTTACTCATCCTTCGCATTATTTTTTTTCTGACGACCGTCTGCTGCTTGTCTCGTTTGCCCGCTCGGGCAATAGCCCTGAGAGCCTAGCTGCCGTTGAACTTGCCGAAAAATTCAGTGGATATGTAAGACACCTTGTAATTACTTGTGACCCGCAGGGGAACCTGGCCCGCTACTCTTCGTCTTTTCCCAAATACAACCTCATACTGCCACCGGCCTCCAACGACCAGAGCCTTGCCATGACAGGAAGTTATACCTCTATGTTGCTGGCTGGTTATCTGATAGCCCGCTACAAAGTCTTTGCTCAACTTTCGGGGTTGGTTCAGCAGGTGAGTGCCTATGGTAAAAATTTGCTTCAGACCTATCCAGTTCTTATTCATCAATTAGCAGAGCGTGAATTTGGGAGGGTCGTTTTCCTGGGTTCAGGCCCGCTGCTGGGAACAGCTATGGAGTCTCATCTTAAAGTCCAGGAACTTACCGATGGGCAGGTGGTCTGCAAATTTGACTCTTTCCTCGGATTTCGTCATGGACCCAAAGCAGTGATTGATGAAAATACCCTGGTGGTCTTCATTCTTTCCAATCAGGATTATGTGCATCAGTATGAGCGCGATCTTATCCATAGCATGGATAAGGGCAAGCCACCGCTGGCTACGGTGGCGGTCTCTGAAAATACCTTTTCAGGTCTCTCTTTCGACCTCCATATTCGCATGAACGATGTATTTACAACCCCACTTCCTGAAGAATTATTACCTGTTGTTGCCGTAGTTCCGGCCCAGATGCTTGGTTTTTATAAATCATTGAACCTGGGGCTTTCGCCTGATAATCCCTCGGTGAATGGGGCTATTTCGCGTGTAGTTGAGAATGTAACCATTTATCCCTGTAATCCATGAATGTCCAACTTAGAGAGACTGCCGTTAAGTCGGGTAAGCCGCTGGTGGTTTATTTAATGGAAGAGATGCGCCGTTTAGAGCAGCAGACAGGGATTCGCCGCACGCTCCTGGCGGTCTGCCCCAATAGTCTGGGGGTTATCAGGGCGGCTTTACGGGCAGCAAAACGCTGGGATGCCCCTATTAAATTTGCCGCTACACTCAATCAAGTGGATGTCGACGGGGGCTACACCCGACTCTCGCAGCAGGAACTGGTCCAATTTATTCACACTGAAGCTGCCCGAATTCATCTGCAGGTACCCGTTATCATTGCTATTGATCATGGAGGGCCCTGGCTTAAAGACCAGCATGCCCGCGAGCAATGGTCTTTCGAAGAAACGATGAATGCCGTTAAGAAGTCTTTTGAGGCAGCCATCGCAGCCGGCTACGACCTTATTCATGTTGATCCTACGGTGGATATTACTCTTCCCCGTGGTGTGAATATTTCAATAGAAACGGTAGCCGAACGAACGGCTGAGTTGATTCGGCATGCCGAATGGTTTCGGCGTAGTCATGGATATCCTCCTATTGCATATGAAGTAGGAACTGAGGAAGTACACGGAGGGCTGGCCGATTTGCAGGTATTTCGTACATTTTTGCAACTCCTTAAGAAGCTTCTGCGGGAGGCAAAGCTTGAAGATGTGTGGCCTGTTTTTGTAGTAGGCAAAGTAGGTACCGATTTGCATACCACTGAATTCGATCCCGAGGTAGCCCGTAAGCTGGTGGCCGAAGCAGGTGCCTATGGAAGTTTTATCAAAGGTCATTACACAGATAATGTGGATCATCCCGAACTCTATCCCATGTCGGGAATAGGCGCGGCCAATGTAGGCCCTGAATTCACCGAGCGCGAATATGAGGCCCTCGAGGAATTATCCTTAATTCAAGATAAACTTTTCGAACAAGGAAGGGTGCCTGCAAAAATTCCCATCCTTTCTTTGCTAAGGCAGGCAGTTCTGGCCTCTGGCCGCTGGAAGAAATGGCTGCAGCCCGGGGAAGACCCTCAGTATTTCGACTCGCTTTCATCAGAGCGGCAGCAATGGCTCATAAAAACAGGATGCCGGTATATATGGGAAAACCCTGAAATAGTGGCTGCCCGTTGTCGGCTTTTCGAAAATCTGCGTCTGTTGGGTATCGACCCCGAGGCTATTCTTGATGCTCATCTTCAAAAAACCCTTGATAAATATTTCTATAATTTTAACCTTAAGGGGTTCAATGCCTTGATAAACCAACAAATTTCAACCTATGCACAAAATATATGATTTGCTGGTGGTTGGTGAGCTGAATGTAGATGTGATTCTCAATCAGATAGATGGATATCCGCAATTGGGCAAGGAAATTTTTGCCCAGCGGATGGATGTGGTTTTGGGCAGTTCTTCAGCCATTTTTGCCAGTGTGGCCGCCACCCTGGGGCTTAAGGTTGCCTTTGCTGGCATGGTTGGCCACGATGCCTATGGCCACTTCATTCTTAATCAGCTGGCTAACAGAGGTATAAATACTGTAGGCGTAAAGGTTTCGCAAGATTATGCTTCGGGGGCAACCCTTGTTCTGAATTACGGAAATGAAAGAGCCATGGTGACCTATCCCGGTGCTATGGCACATTTTAAATTGGTGGACATCGATGGGACATTGTTGCAGCAGAGCCGACATCTACATGTTTCATCCGTTTTTCTGCAGCCCGGAATGAAGGCTGATTGGGTTCAACTCATGCAGAAAGCACATGAAGCGGGATTAACCACATCGATGGACCCCCAGTGGGATCCGGCAGAAGCTTGGGACTTGCCCTGGGAGGAGCTACTACCCCGGGTGGATTATTTTCTGCCCAATGCAGCAGAACTTAAAGCTATTACGGGTAGGGAAGACTTAAAAGAAGCCATGGATGCTTTGCTCACACATGCCCGGACCCTAATCGTCAAGGATGGTACGCAAGGGGCCTGGCTAGGCAGAGGTAATGAGCGTGTGCACCAGCCTGCGTTTATTAACCATCAAGTGGTGGATGCTATCGGTGCAGGCGATAGTTTCGATGCCGGTTTTATTACCGGAATGTTAAAAGGTTTATCCGAAACCGAATCATTGCGGCTGGCATCGCTCTGCGGAGCTATCAATACTACAGCGGCCGGGGGTACAGGAGCCTTTGTGAGTCTGCCTGTGGTTCGACAAATGGCTTTAAATAAATTCGGAACGAAATTTCTTCTTTGAATAAATCTTTAAAACTCATGCTACTTCAGGAAAAACTTGTTGCATTACGGAATGAAAAAAAAGCCATACTGGCCACTAATTTCTACAATTTTGAAACCCTTGTTGGAATTCTGAGGGCAGCTGCCCAGAGTCAACAACCTATCATTCTCCAACTCTCTGAGAGTTCCATTAACTATATGGGATTGAAAATTGCCGTAGGCATGGCCAGAGCTGCCATAGCCGAAACGGGAGTTGAAGCCTGGTTGCACCTGGATCATGGAAGCAACGTGGAACTGGTCAGGCGTTGCCTCGATGAAGGATTTGATTCTGTGATGATTGATGCCAGCGAACATCCTTTTAAATATAATGTGGAACTCACCCGACAGGTGGTGCGCGAAGCAGAACCCTATAAGGCTTGTGTAGAGGCAGAGCTGGGCTATGTGGCTAAACTGGGCCAGAATCAGACCGAAGAAGGCTTTACCTCTCCTGAAGATGCCCGACGTTTTGTAGAAGAAACGGGTGTGCATGCTCTGGCAGTTGCCATTGGCTCAGCCCATGGATTTTATAAAGAACCACCCAGGCTACGACTCGACTTATTGGAGGAAATATCCAGAGCTACGCCAATTCCGCTGGTGCTTCATGGCAGCTCCGGTATCCCCGATAATATGTTACGCGAGGCCATTCTTAGAGGTATCACAAAGATCAATTTGGCTACCGAAACCAAAAACATTTTTATGATGAAGCTCCGCCAGTTGCTGGCTACCAGCGACGAAATAGATCTTCGCAAGGTGTTCCCTCCTGCTATCGACGAGGTAATTCAGCTCATTTCCTATAAGATAGATGTAATAATCGGATAGAAACAAATGCTTATCACCATGAAAATACATGCCAATAGCTTTATACTCTCTGTACTGTTGATTGCGACTTTATCAATACAAGCCCAACAAAACCCTGAACGTTTGCTACTGGCTCATTATAGGCCCCAGAGCATCTACCGCGTACCTTCCACACAGGTAAAAAAGCCCTGCTGCTCGGTCATCGATATGCACTCGCATGCCTATGCCACCACGCCTGAAGAGGTTAAAAACTGGGTGCAGACTATGGATAGTCTGGGTATAGAAAAAGTAGTGATACTCAGCATGGCCACCGGAGCCCGTTTCGATTCCATTATGGATTTATATGGTGCATACCCTGATCGTTTTGTGGTTTATTGTGGACTGGATTATTCAACGTATGGAACTCCTGATTTTCCTGCTGCGGCTGTCAGAGAACTCGAGCGTTGTTATCGGAAGGGAGCTCGAGGCGTGGGCGAGCTGGGCGACAAAGGTCTTGGAGAGCTTTATTCCTGGCCCAAACCTGGTTATGGTCTTCACATCGACGACCCTTTGCTTAAACCCCTTTACGAAAAATGTGCTGAGCTCAATATGCCAGTCAACATTCATGTAGCCGAGCCCTATTGGTTTTACCTGCCCATGGACTCCACCAACGATGGGCTGATGAATGCCTGGAAGTGGAGAATTGATAGGTCGAAACCCGATTTACGCTCTTACGACGAATTGATCAACTCACTCGAAAATGTTGTAAGAGACAATCCCCGGACGATTTTTGTGGCAGCTCACTATGCCAATCTTAATCATGACCCCGAACGCCTGGGGCAGCTTCTCGATCAATACCCTAATCTCTATGCTGACATTTCGGCCCGCTATGCCGAGCAATCGAATATTCCCCGTTACATGCGTAATTTTTTTATTAAACATCAGGATAAGCTCCTTTATGGAACCGATATGGGCTACGATATTTCAATGTATAGGTTGACTTTCAGAATTTTAGAATCAACCGACGAGCATTTCTATGCTACCGAACTTTTCAATTATCACTGGGCCCTCAATGGATGGGATATCCCTAAAGCGGTGCTCCAAAAGGTGTATTATAAAAATGCCCAGCACATATTGGGATTAGGAGAGAAAAACAAATGAGCTATGAGAAAAAGCAGAATTTATCTTTTAGGTTTTTTAGCGCTGGTAATGGTCTCATGCGGGAAAAATAGGGAGGTCAGCCAGGGCCATTTAAAGCTGTTGTTGAATGACCAGATGCAAACCAAGATAGTGCTGGATGATGGCGCAAGGGTAGAACTCACCCAAGGTTGGCATGCTTCTGAGTATTTGAATTGTGGAGATTTCGAGGCCAAAGATTTCAAATTGGTGGAATTCACAAAAGGAGAATCGGAAACCCTTGCGTGGAAAACGGCAGCTGTGGCCCGCGGTATTTTCGTAAAAGACAGCATTCGTCTTGAAAAGCAGATACATTATGTGTATTGCGATTCATTATCCGATTTCTTGTTAGTGAAAGTCAGTTACATCAACCAGGGCAGTAAGCCTGTAAGAGTGAGCCAGTGGGTGAATCATGCCTATGTACTGGCTTCAGCCGGTGATAAGCCTTCTTTCTGGTCGTTTCAAGGAAGCAGCGATCCATCGCGTCACGACTGGATATTACCCATCGACAGTGCTTTTTATCGGGAGAATTATATGGGTATGAATGCCAGCGACTATGGGGGCGGAATTCCCCTGGTGGATGTTTGGCGCAGGGATGCTGGTCTGGCCATAGGGCATGGGGCCTTGCAGCCCGAAAGGGTGAGTTTTCCGGTGAAAACCGACTCCGCGACCAGGGAGTTAAGCCTGTGTGTAACGTACAATTATCCTGAACCGCTGGAATTGAAACCTGGTGATACAATTCACGCACTTCCTACATGGATTAAGGTGCATCGGGGCGATTGTTTTGGAAGCCTTCGTCAGTATGCTCGCTATTTGCACTTGCAGGGAATAAATTTTCCGGAGGCCGAACCCGGTGCATTTGAGCCTGTATGGTGTGCCTGGGGCTATGGTCGTGAAGCTACCCGCGAAGAGATACTCAACACCTTACCCAAGGTGAAAGAACTAGGCTTTACCTGGGTTGATATCGACGATGGATATCAACAGGCCGAAGGCGATTGGGATGTTAACCAACGGAAATATCCTCGGGGCGATGCAGATATGCGCAGTCTTGTGGACGAAATACACAAAGCCGGTCTGAAGGCTAAAATCTGGTGGGCACCCCTGGCTGTGGATCCTGGAAGCATATTATTGCAGTCGTATCCTCAAATTGCTTTGATAAATCAAGAAGGGAAACATCAGGATATTAGCTGGTGGGACAGCTATTACATGTCGCCCTTGCATCCCCTTACCCTCCAACACACCCGCTCAGTCCTTACAAAATTCCTTTCAGTATGGGACTACGACGGGCTGAAGGTAGATGGGCAGCATATCAACTGCATACCTCCTGATTATAATACAACGGCTGGATATTTATCACCCGATGAGGCCCCGCGGCGTCTTCCAGAGTTTTTCAGAATGGTGTGGGAAACGGCACGCAAGCTGAAGCCGAACGCTGTGGTTCAGCTCTGTCCGTGCGGTTGTGTAATGTCGGTATTTCATCTTCCCTATATGAATCAGGCTGTAGCCTCCGACCCGCTATCGAGCTGGCAGATACGTAGTAAAGGGTTTGTTTACAAGGCCCTGGCCCCACAGTTGGCTTACTATGGCGACCATATTGAGCTTAGCGATGGAGGATCTGATTTCGCCAGCCAGATAGGAGTAGGTGGGGTGCCTGGAACCAAGTTTACCTGGCCTGCAGATCATCCTGGAAGTACCGAATCGTTCCTGCTAACACCCGAAAAAGAAGCATTGATTAAAAAATGGGTGGGGATTTACCGGCAAAAAATGATTTCCACAGGAGAATATCTCGGTGGACTTTACGACATAGGCTATGAGCGGCCCGAAGCCCATGTGATAAAAAAATCTGACACGCTCTACTACGCCTTCTATGCTCCAACTTTCGACGGCGAAATAACCCTCAGGGGATTGAAGCCCAAAACTCACTTTAAAGTTTATGACTACGAAAATAACAAACTTCTCGCTACAGTGCTGGGAGAACAATCCTCGCTCAGAGTCACCTTTAATGGGCACCTGCTTTTGGAAGCGATTCCTATAGCTCAACCTTAATGTTTGTTTCATAAACTTTGGATAGCTTACGAAATCTTAATATTTTGTTAAATCTATTTGCGAAAACTTATTTTTATATTAATTTTGTGCTCTGCAGGCCAAAAAATCATTAACCAAAAACCAGTTAAAACTATGAATGAAAATGTACAGCGTAAGAAATGGAAAGCCCGCAAGTATCTACTGCCTGCATTTTGGATTTTTCTTACGAGCTGGAGTGTGAATGCACAGATTACTGTCTTGGGTAAAGTAACGGGCGCAGATACGCGTTCGGGCATTCCGGGGGTAAATGTAGTAGTGAAAGGCAAGGCACGCGGCGTTGTTACCGACGTTAAGGGTGATTATAAGATTGAGCTTGCTTCCGGCGATGAAGTGCTGGTCTTCTCATTTGTGGGATACCGTAAGCAAGAAATTGCTGTTGGAGGCCGTCAGGTTATCAATGTTGAACTCGAACCCGAAATCACGGCTCTTCGGGAAATTGTGGTAATGGGTTACAGTGATAAAAAGAAAACGGAAATAGCGAGTGCGGTCTCGGTAGTTGGAGAAAATAAGTTGCGCGATGTGGTAAGTCCGACCTTAGGTACCATGCTTCAGGGTAAGGTTAGTGGTGTGCAGGTCGTCAACAGCTCCGGAGCGCCAGGCAGCAGCGCCGAAATAAGAATACGAGGTACCAGCACCCTCAACGGCAACTCTGAACCTCTTTATGTTGTAGATGGGGTTATTTCCGGGAATGGCGACCCTGGTATTGATCCGGCCATGATCGAAAACATTACAATTTTGAAAGATGCTGGTGCTACTGGCCTTTATGGTTCAAGAGCGAATGGAGGAGTCATTATTATTACCACTAAAAAAGGAGGATTGCAGCCGGTGATTGAGTTTTCGGCCACTACCGGCTTACGTACAGCCGATTTTGGAAAAGTGAAAATGATGAACGGTGCTGAATACTATGATGCCTTGCGTGGGCTCTTTATTGACAGTACGGGCTATATAGATAAGGTTCGATACCTCAACAATTATCCCAAGACTCTGCGTGAGCGCAATTTCGATTGGGTTAATGAAGTATTTCGCCCGGCATTGTCCATGAACTACAACCTTTCGGCCAGTGGTGGAACCGAAAAATATAAATATTTCCTGGGGGGTAGCTACTACGACGAGAAAGGTACCTTCATGAATACCTACTTCCGTAAACTAAGCATACGTAGCAATAACAGCTATGCTTT
Organism: Bacteroidales bacterium; assembly: GCA_049969475.1. GTDB lineage: Bacteria > Bacteroidota > Bacteroidia > Bacteroidales > TTA-H9 > UBA2030. Next base: position 47,532 of record JBMFOU010000014.1, read on the forward strand.
GAGCGATGCAGTTAATCTTCAGGCTAATATCGACCTTGCGCGTAGCACTGGCCGTACCTACGATTACATGGATATGTATTACACTTATCTCTCTTCACCCTGGGACAGTGGGTACACAAAAACCGGCGAACCCCGCTATGTGGACCAGAAAACCACCGGTTGGTACTCACGCGATAAAATCAATCCCATTCATTCCATAAATAATTCTGATTATGGTTATCAGTCCACTTCTATGGGTCTAAACCTCGGACTCTATGCCCGACTGTTGAGCTGGCTTAATTTTTCGAATACCCTGTCGCTGAATTATTACAACGGCCTGTCGACCTCGCTGGTCAATCCGGCCATTGCCGGACCTTTGCACAATATAGGCAGCTTGTCGAGGCTCGAAAATTTTGGCTATGGTTTTCTCAATACCAGCCTGCTGAAGTTTGACCAAACCTGGGGAGCTCACTCCTTGAGCGGACTACTGGGTGCAGAGTTCTCTTATGGATACAACGACTACTGGGGTGCCTCGGCCGAAGGCCTGATGCAGGGGTATCGCACTTTCAACACGGCTTCCCGCAACTTTAAAGTACATGGAGCTTATGGTGAAAGTGCCCTCGAGTCATTCCTTAGCCAGGTTAACTATAATTATCTGCAAAAATATTTTGTTACGGCTTCGTATCGTATAGATGCCAATTCCAAGTTTGCACCCGGGCATAAAACGGCTAGTTTCCCCACACTGAGCTTGGCCTGGCTTATCAATCAGGAAGATTTTCTCAGCAGCGCTAAGTCCATCGACCTTTTGAAAGCTCGTATAAGCTATGGATACACAGGAAACGAAGCTATCGACCCAGGTAAATACAATGCCCTGTATGCGCTCAACAGCAATTATAACGGGCAGGTAGGAGCCTACCCCTCACAACTACCCAACATGTCTCTTACCTGGGAAAAGACCCGGCAGATCAACCTGGGTTTCGATCTCAACCTTTACAAGCGCATCGAAATGTCGATCGACCTTTATTCCAATACCACCAAAGATCTGCTTTATATCGCCCAACAGCCTTATTCCATTGGATATGAGTTTCGTTGGGAAAATGCTGGAAAAATCCTCAATAAAGGAGTAGAATTTTCTATTTCCTCTACCAATATCAAAACTCAGAAACTGACCTGGACCACTGATTTTAACATAAGCTATAATAAAAATGAAGTAACCGACGTGGAAAGAGCCAAACCCCGTATTGTGAGTGGCATAGAGCAACGCTTGGAAAGCGGTAAGCCCTTGCATGCTTTTTATCTCCCGATATGGGCCGGAGTAGATCCCGCTACTGGTAATCCTTTGTGGGAAACGGCTGACGGAAAAACAACTATCCGTTACTCGAAAGCCGCCATACAGTATGCTGGTTCGGCCATGCCCAAATACTATGGCGGTTTTACTTCCACACTGCAGTACGGAAATTTCAGCATTTCAATGAATTTTTCTTACCTGGGCGGCAATTATGTATATAATCGTGACCGCTCACAGTTCGATACTGATGGCAATGAACCGAAAATGAATTTCGTGAAATTACTCGGCGATGAGAGCAGATGGGAAAAACCAGGCGATGTAGTCACTCACCCACGTATGGGCTCCAATTCATTCTCCTATTATCCTTCAACCCGCTATCTGGAAAAAGGAGATTATCTCAAATTCCGCAATTTCATTATCAGTTATGAGCTTCCAAAGCGCTGGTTGGGCAACCATATCAAAGGTTTAACTGTCTCTTTAAGTGGTGATAATATTTTCACCCTCACCGGCTACAAAGGAATGGACCCCGAGGCTACCCTGCGCATCACCGACTGGTCGCTGCCGGGTATGAACGACCTGAAATACCCACTCAACCATCAGTATAATTTTAGTTTGCGTATTAAAATTTAAAGTTCTGGATTTTAATTGATTAAAAATATGAAACGACTGCTGATTATTCTGACTATTGGGCTTATGCTGGTTTCGGCTTGCGAGATGAACTACGACACCACCGACCAGATTACACCCGATAAATTGATTGATATGCCCGGAGGGCTTGCCAGTATTACCAATGGTAATTATGCTATGCTAAAAGATGTGCTCACTTTTAATGGCCAGCTCAACCTCAATTACTCATATCTTCGACAGTATTTCTTCCTTACTGAATTTGCCTCTGACAATGTAGTTTGCGGGCAGGTTACTACCGACCCTTTTTTCTTGAGTTTTACCCGCCAGCACACCCCTTCTCAGGAAAATACTTCTTATTTCTGGTATGTTAGCTATAAAATTATTTCAGCTACCAATCTGGTAATCAATCGCTGGGAGAGGGGAGAGATTAAAAATCCCACGGCTAGCGATCTTCAGATGATTGGCGAAAATTATTTCATGCGGGCTTTTGCTCATTTTGCTTTAGTAAATCTCTTTGCCAAGCCTTACGCACTCGATCCTCAGGCGCCTGGGGTCATCATTCGCAATTCTGATAATGAAAAAAATGAAAAGGCCCGGGCTACAGTGGCTGAAGTCTACGACTTTGTGCTCAATGATTTACGCAAAGCTGGACAATTAATGAAGACTTCCACTTACCGAGGGCCTGGCTATGCTTCTGTTTATGCTGCTGATGCCCTGATGTCGAGGGTCTTTCTTTATATGAATGAAAACGACTCTGTAATTAAATATGCCTCTAAAGTTATCAATAGTGGCAAGTTTGAAATTGAACCAGACTTTCCTCATTATTTCGCCAATGCACCTACGTCCAAAGAAACCATTCTTTGTGTAATATACACGCCTGCAGACGATCTGAAAAAATATGGCAGCATTGCCTCCATGTATTACTCTGATGGTAATTCTGGCTGGGGAGAGGAATATGCTTCGGATGCCCTCCGTAATCTTATGGCTCAGAATCCCGAGGATACCCGTAATCAGTATATAGTTCCCCTGCTTGATAACAATGGAGAAGTAATGCGCAAGGCAGGTACGGGCATCAAAATTTATTATGTTACCCGCTTTTCTTTCCAGGATGGTTCGCCTACGCTCAGCAGCCCTGTATTGCTCCGTATTTCTGAAATGTACCTCAACCGGGCTGAAGCCTATGCCAAAAAAGGTATGACCACTGAAGCGCTGGCCGATTTAAATGCAATCCGCGAGAGAAGAGGTTTGCAAAACAAGCTCTACACCTCTGTTCCAGCAGGAAAGACCCTTCTGGAAACCGTTCTAGAGGAACGCCGCATTGAATTGGCCTTCGAAGGGCATCGCACTTTCGATCTCTTCCGCAATAAGCTCAATCTGGTGCGCAATTACTGGGGTTACCATCTCATTGGCCTCAAAGAAAGTGATGTAGATTACACCAAGCCCGCCCCTGTGGAAGTTATCCCCTTCGACGATCCCCGAAACATCTATTTCATTCCGGAAAACGAAATCCGGCTCAATCCCTTATGTACGCAAAATCCGTAATGCAAATGCATGTTAAACCAATAAATAACCCTAACCCTTAAAATCCAATTACTATGAGAAAAATCAGTGTTTTTTCAGTTCTGTTTGCTTTTGTTGCCATGTTATCCATGGCTACTCTGCTGAGTTCATGCGGAAAAGATGAACCCAAACCCGCACCTGAGGCTTCCTTCTCTTTTAAGGCCACGGGTGATGGTCGCACTATTGAATTTACCAATGAATCTACCAATGCTACCAGCTATTCATGGGATTTTGGTGATGGCCAGACATCTACCGAAGTCAACCCGGTTCACACTTATGCCGAATTCAAGGAGTACACAGTTACTCTAACAGCTACAGGCGACGGGGGAACCAACACCTACACTTACAAAATTACCATTGTGAAAACCAGCCCTGTGAAGCTAGATGATGCTTCATTCGACGACTGGAATACCATTGATGTTGCCTTCCAGTCGGTTGACAACAACGGCGGAATTTTGAACAAGGCCAAAGTGGATTACGATGCAGATAATATTTACTTCTATTTGGAAGTTCAAGGTAACCTTACCGATTCTCTATGGATAGGTTGCTGGTTCGACCTCGACAATGACAGCCTCACTGGCTTTAAGCCATGGACCCATAAAGCTATAGGTGTAGATTTGTATGTAGAAGGTCAGCTGAGCACTGCTGGAGGTGCTGGTATGTTTGAACACAGCGACCCGACTGGCGGACAAGGATGGGGTTGGAACGACCTCGGGGCCAGCGATTTTATAACTTACGGAAATCATGTGCAGGACGGGGGTGTAATCAAGTTTGAATTTGCTTTCAAACGTCTGAAGCTCAACACCACTACCAAGACTTTGGGTAAAAAAGTTACCCTGGCTGTAACCCCTTATGTAAATTGGGAACCCGCAGGATTCTTCCCTGCAAAGGGAGCCAATGCCTTTGTGCTCGATATGCAATAACATAGATTTTGGTTAGTCTTTTGATGAATTAAAACGGGGCAGGTCCCTGATAGAAGATAAAGGGGCCTGCTTTTCCTTCATTTTATTAATAGGCTTATGAGAAATACATTTCGAATAATTGTTTTGTCGTTTTTCTTTTTGTTGCTGGCAGGTTCTTTCAACCTTTCGGCCCAGGTAGGGCATTTAGTAAAGTATTACTCAGCAATTGATAGCGTTCTGGTAAATCCAGAAAGAGGTTTTTTTCACTTTACCTCCGTCAGATCCTCCAAAAGCTATAATGCACTCGAAGCCGATAAGCTGCAGGCCTTTCGAAATGAAGGAATAACCCTCATCTTTCGCAATTATATACTCGACGGTCATGTGAGCGATTATCTGTCTTCGGCCTTCCTCTCTGGTATGGAAAAGGATTTTGGTTTGCTACGCCAGTACGGGCTCAAGGCTGTTATCCGCTTCTGCTACACCGAAAAATCTACGCCACCATACGGCGATGCTACGTTGGACTGGATGCTAATACACATCCAGCAGTTGGAACCTATCCTGCGAAAAAATAGTGATGTCATTCTTGTCCTACAGGCAGGTTTCATAGGAGCCTGGGGCGAATGGTACTATACCGACCATTTTGCCTCCTCGCCCGGTGTCATTTTGCCCCAGCATTGGGAAATGCGCAAGCAACTGGTTAGTGCTCTCCTAAATGCCCTTCCAGAGTACAGGCAGGTGGAGCTTCGGACCCCAGTATATAAATGGAAAATAGTAGACAATGACACAACCCCTGTGAGTCTCGAAATTGCCTTTACAGGTGTCCCAAAAGCCCGCCTGGGGCATCATAACGACTGTTTCCTAGCCAGCCCCGATGACGTAGGTACCTATCAGAATATCCCCGTAGAAAAAAAATACCTCGAACGCGACTCCCGTTTCACCATGGTTACCGGTGAAACCTGTGGTGTTTGTTCCCCTTGCTCCGACTGCGACAATACATTGCAGGAAATGGCCCGTTTTCACTGGACAGCGATTAATTTAGATTATCATCCTTCTGTGATCTCCGGATGGAAAACTCAGGGTTGTTTCGAAACAATAAATAATAAATTGGGATACCGCTATCGCATGATTGCTTCCCGCATTCAACAGCAAGCTAAACCCGGCGGTGCTTTTCATCTGGAACTCAAGCTTATTAATGAAGGATTTAGCAACCCTGTCAATCCAAGAAATGCCTATTTTGTGCTGAAAAACAGTGGCACCGGTCAAACTTTCCGGGTCAAAATCCCCGGCGACTTGCGGTTATGGCCCCTCCACGATACCATTCGGCTCGATATTACTGCCGGGCTTCCTTCCCAAATGTCCGTGGGTAACTACGAGGTCTTCTTCGAAATGCCTGATTTTGACCTCAGCCTTTCCCAAAATCCACTCTTTTCTATCCGCACTGCTAACAAAGATACTTGGAGAGCCGCCTCGGGTCTTAATTCCTTGCTAACTGAGGTTGAAATTGTTAATGATTCCTCACTCCCCGGGTACGCTGGGAACTTGTTCTTTGTAGGCTCCGCCTTGCGTGTTCCTACCGACCTTCGTTTTAAAGCTGATGGCCTGCCGCTCGAGTGGGATTCTATAAGTACACTGGGCTCTATTGCCTCACCTCACACACAGGCCAAAGCCTTTTTTGATAACGATACCTTATTTCTCTTCGTGGGTGGAGCTGAGCCATTAAGTAGTGTTCAGATTTTTATTGATGTTGATAGGAATCCTGCAACCGGTTATCCGGCCTGGCCCTGGACCAACAATGGGGCAGATTTGTTTTTTGAAAACGGTCTGCTTTATAGTCATCAAGGCATTCCTGGTACCTGGAATTGGGCTCTTTTAGGACCGGTTTCCTGGCTTATAAGCGACACCCTTTGTGAAGTGGCTATTCCTGCTTCATTGGCCGGTATTACCCCGGGCCAGCAAGTAGGCCTTGCCTTCATGCTCAATAATGCCTTTCCTCTTCCTTCATCAGGTCAACCCTTTCTTTCCACAACCTTTAATTTGAATGCTGTGCCCGATTTACGCTACGTACTGGGGCCCGGACAAATTACCCTTTATTGGCAAGCTGCCGGCGATGATAATATCTCAACCATCGTTCAAAGGTCAGAGGGAAACGGGGGTTTTACGACTAGGGCCGTTCTTGGGGGAAACGTACCCGCCTTTACAGATAAAGGGCTTGACTCCACCAAGGCGTATCGCTATGCAGTATATCGGGCCTCCTCCGATAATTTTTCCCAACGTAAAACAACGCCTTCGCTTCTGCCGAATCAGTCTGCCGATGAGTTTATTTCCATGCGCTGCGATGGGTTCCAAGCTGATTGGAATATCATTGAACCCCAGGCTACTCTGCACGATATCCGTACTATGGCTGTTACCGTGGTAAATTATCTTGATTCATTGTATCTCTCTATCAGAGGATATGAACAACCCACACATGTTAAATTTTATTTCGATACTGACCTGGATGCTTCCACGGGTTTGCCTAATCTATTGACTCTGCAACCTGGCTGCGACCGCATGATTTCAGGCGATTCTCTATTTATAGCTCAGGGAAATAGTTGGACTTTTCTGAAAAAGATCAAACGCTCTTCATCAATAGGCTTTACTGAATGGGCTGTTAATCTCACTGATATGAATTTGGTGGATGTCCCCTCGGCGCGCTTTTCAGGTGTCATCAACCATAATAAACCATTTCCAGACAAGGCTGTGTATGCCTGGTTTTACAAGTTCGTTCAACCTGGTATTCCTCAACATTTTGCCGTTAAAAACTCTCAAGCTAATCCCAATTCAAAAATTATTCTTGAATGGAATACCCGCAATGATGCGGAAGGATATATCATTGAGCGCTCTGTAGATGATCTGGAGCATTTCAACCGTATAGCCAGACTCGCTCCAACCATATCCTATTATCATGATGTGAATGTGGATACCTCTCACCAATATTACTACAGAATTTTTGCATTTAATGGTCAGCAGCGCTCAGATTATTCTGCTATTCTCGGGGGCCGTCCGGGGCAGATTGCCGAGGGTATGGTGGAACATTCATTGCCTAAGGTTTTCTTTAATATTGCTCCCAATCCCGCAGAACGTGAATTTCGTGTCGCTCTTGAATGTCAGCAAAAAGCTGTAAATGCCAGATTAAAGTTGATGAATCCCAATGGGTACGTTGTAAGGGAGCTCCTTCTGGGTGAGGTAGGTGGAGAATTGGAACTAAAGATTTCTGTTGATGGATTGCCCAAAGGGGTTTATTTCTTACGCTTTGAGGCCACTAATTACAGCCCGGCAACCCTTAAAGTTGTTTTGAAGTAATCAATTATCAGAGGTTCTGATTTTTCTTGCTACCCCATAACCCATCCATGCCATGGGTAGGTAGGCGATAGTTAAATCTACTACATCGAACCAGATTGGGGCGGGTATCATAGTTACATTTAAAACTCCACCCACAAGAAAGGTCAGTCCAACTATGAGAGATGGGAACATACGGATGGGCCTGGCCATGGTTCTTGCTGTAATAAATGATCCTACAAAAGTTCCCAGGGCGTGCGCAAGAAAAGGCATTAAAAAGTGAATAGGTTTAAGCAATGGCGTGGCCTCTCTGAGCCCTTCAGTCGTTGTCATATCAACCCCAGTAGGAGGGGAAATAACTTGGGGACCAATCATAACTATCGCCATGTTAACTAAACTTCCAACGATAACCCCTGCAATTACTGATAACGTGTTTTTTAATGCTGGCTTCATGGTATGTTAAAAATTCGATCAGTGATTTATTGAGTTTTTGAGGTTATTTGAATGAGTTATTAATATTTTGGTATTGAATGAGATTGAATATTATCAATTGATTAATTAGTGAATAATTTCAGGAAATTGCCAAGTTTATTAATCCATTATACCTCTCGGCAATCAAAAACTGGATATAAAAAACGGAGAAAAAATCTCCGCTTTCTGTCTAATTTTGTGTAATCATGGACAACGACCAGATTTCACGCATAGTAAAAATCATAGCTGCCTTTTTGATAATACTGGCTGTCGCTGTTGTGATTTATTTTATTATCAGCTTTATCTCCAGAGTTCCATCAGAATGGGAACCCCGTACGCCAGATATTATCGGAGAATAGGTCAGTGGTGATGTCCGTGGGGGCCGTGCACATGGCCATGTGCCAGTTCATCGGCCGTGGCATTGCGTACATCGAGAATGGTTCCTGTAAAGAAAAGGGTTTTACCAGCCAGTGGATGATTGAAATCCATCTTTACAGTATCGTTGCCAATGCGCATAACGCGGCCTTCGTAGCGGTTGCCTTGCTGGTCCATCATGGGAATAATATTGCCTTCGAATAGCATTTGTTCGCCTTCAGGGCTTTGACGGAAAATGTTGATATCAAGATCCACGATCGATTCGGGGTCGAATTCGCCGTATCCTTGTTCGGGGGTTAGAGTAAATGAATAGGTCGAACCTTTTTCAAGGCCCATCAGATGTTCTTCAAATGCTGGCAACAGCTGACCGTTGCCGTAAATGAATTCAAGCGGATTTTCCTGATCTGCCACCTGGATGATTTCTCCTTCGGCATTGTCGGCCTTCAAAATGTAGGTAAGGCTGACTACGGTGTCGTTTGCAATTTTCATGAGTAGATAAACAATTTAAAATGTGAATAAAAAAACAGCAGGCAGCCGGTGCAAAACCCGCTGCCCTGAGATTTCTGGATACTGAAACTTAAATATCAAAAAATTAATTATTTAAAACCTTAGTAACGAGTTCAGCTGCATCCTTGAGCTGGACGGCCGACATTACCCGGAGCCCGCTTTGATTGATGAGCTCCGCTCCTTCTTCGGCATTGGTTCCTTGCAAACGCACGATGATGGGTACCTTAATCTCGCCAATGTTTTTATAAGCGTCTACAATTCCCTGGGCCACCCGGTCGCAGCGTACGATTCCACCAAAAATATTAACGAGAATGGCTTTTACGTTGGGGTCTTTCAGAATAATGCGGAAGGCCTGTTCCACGCGCTTTGCATCGGCTGTGCCTCCTACATCGAGAAAGTTGGCGGGTGATCCGCCTGACATTTTAATCATATCCATGGTAGCCATGGCCAAGCCTGCTCCATTGACCATACACCCTACGTTTCCATCGAGCTTAACATAGTTGAGTTTGTAGTTGCCGGCTTCCACTTCTGTGGGATCTTCTTCGTCGAGGTCGCGCATCTCAACAATCTCCGGATGACGGAAAAGGGCATTGTTGTCGATTACTACCTTGCTATCGGCAGCGAAAATCTTACCATCGGCTGCCTTTATCACCGGGTTGATTTCGAAAAGCGAGGCATCGCTTGCCATGTAAGCTTTGTAAAGGGCATCTACAAATTTTACCATGTATTTGAATGAATCACCCGATAGCCCCAGGTTAAACGCAATACGTCGGGCTTGAAAACCCTGTAAACCCACCCTGGGATCGATTTCTTCCGTAAATATTTGGTCTGGTGTTTCTTCTGCCACCGCCTCAATGTCCATTCCTCCGCGCGGCGAATACATAATCATATTGCGTCCCCGCTGGCGATTGAGCAGTACGCTCATATAAAACTCCAGCACAGGCTCAGGCCCCGGATAGTAAATGTTTTGCTCTATGAGAACTTTTTTAACCAGCTTTCCTTCCGGTGGAGTTTGCGGGGTACGAAGCATCATACCTATGATTTGGCTTGCATAAAGCTCTACCTCTTCAAGGGTTTTGGCTATTTTGACACCTCCTCCCTTGCCACGGCCTCCTGCATGTATCTGGGCCTTAACTGCCCATTTGTCTGTTCCGGTACGTTCTTTAAGCGTGCGAGCTGCTTCCACAGCCTCCTGAGCATTGTATGCCACTATACCTTCGGGTACAGATACTCCATATTTACGAAGTATGGATTTACCCTGAAATTCGTGCAGATTCATAGAATGAACGTAACTTTGTTTCGAATGGCCAAAGGTAGGAATTCTTTTGTTATACTAACCACTCTGACCGCTCATTAGTTCACAGCGATAGGAGTTATATATCTAACTTTTTATTAGTTAGCTTGTTATGAAAAAAACTTTCTTTATTTTTTGTCTTTCGTTGTTTGTTATAACATCCCGTGCCCAGAACCGAACAGAGTTAGGAGGAAATTTTGGGATTCAGTTCGGACGTCTTACCCTTATAGAAATTTCGCCACGGCTTGGTTATTGGTTTACCGACTACTTGGTAGGAGGCGTTGGCACCAGCCTCATATTTATGGACGATGACCGTGAAGGGGGATTTACAGGTTCCATTTACAGTGTTAGTATTTTTTCACGTCTTTATCCTGCTTACAATTACTACTTGCAGGGTGAATATGTAAAAGTGAACACCGCTCTACCTGCTGGTGGCGGGGTGGTTTATAGAATTTGGTCAGAAGGGTTGCTTTTAGGTGTCGGCTATGTACAGCTTTTAGGTGGGAACTCATCTCTCAATGTTAGCTTACTTTGGGATGTTATTGGTCAGAAAAATTTTCCTTATAGCAATCCTATCATTAATGCAGGAATTGTCACCCGCTTTTAATGCGTTCTTTTAGGAAATTACTTAAGCATTTCTTTAAATGATCCTGTTCCCAGGTTTTGAGTATGGATGGCATTTCCCCAAAACCTCAAAATAAAAGAAACCGCCCCGGTTTCCCGAAGCGGTCCGTCGGAGTGGTGAGACTCGAACTCACGACCTCTTGCACCCCATGCAAGCACGCTAGCCAACTGCGCCACACCCCGATCCTTTAAAGAACGCTTTCTTTTCTTGCGAAAGCGGGTGCAAAGTTAAAAACTTTTTATCATTGCATGCAAGCCCATTTTAGAAAAAATTCCTACTTGTTCTCCGTTGTATCTCAACTTTACTGTTTTATGAATTTAGCTTTAAGAATAGTACCTCCTTGTTCCAAGGTAATCAAATAGCTACCTGAGGGTAATAGGTGCACATCAAGGCTTTGTTCAGTTTCTCCCCTGAAGTCGCTTAAATATTTGGTGAATAGCTCATTGCCTTGCAAGTCGAAAACGCTGAGACGTACAGGAGCAGCGCTCAAATTACCTGCACTTAGGGTGATGAGGCTCGAGGCAGGGTTAGGAGAGATGTCAAGATAGGGTTTAGCCACTGACAGCGGGGTAGTTCCTGTACATACCGTTATATTTAACCGCATGATGTCGTATACCGATGCCGGGCAGGGTGCGATGGGAAATCCTGTAAGTCTCAGATTAACGTATCCCTTGCTTTTGTCTTGATTACCCGGATAATACATGGTTTGAAGGGAGTTAATATCGGAAAAAATGCCATCGCCGTTAGTGCTCCAGACAATGCTGTCGGCGTGAGCTGCCCATCCGTTTAGGTACGCTGGATCTCCTGCGCAAATAGTGGTGTCTTTTCCGGCATTCACAGAAGGTGAAGGACTTAAGGTTAAAGTGATGGAATCAGTTAATTCATCTACCATGTTGTAACCGTAAGCTGTCATCCAGAGATTCACCTGTCCATTCAACTTGTCCTGAGCCCCGGGAAAATAAATAGAGTTGGTGTCATTAGCTCTTATAAAGTATCCATCTCCGCTGGTTTGCCATTCTACTTTACGAAAAGCATGGGCACTGGCTGATACGTTGTTGTAAGGAATGACTGCGCACACCAATGTATCAGGGCCGGCCGAAGCACTCAGAACGGGATTAGCGCCCCAATGAATCTTCAGGATACGTGTTTTCCATGCATATTTCATATATTCGGTGGTTAACCAGAAGCTGGTATCGTCGGCAGGGTCCACCGACATCATGGCGTAATCGCCCCAACGGCTGTAGGAACCTTGCGAAGAAAGCCCCGTAATGGCTTCTGCCTCAGCATAGTTCATGACGCCCAGAGGGGCTGTGGCGCTGCGACCTGTGTATCGTATCGAAGGATGATGGCTTTCATCACTTACCGAGTAACCTATGGCAATATCTCCTGCCCCGTTCATAGCAATACTGGGCATCCAGCGGTTTAAATTATCGGGAGCATAAGTGCCTTGTTGGTAAACTTCCCACGGGTTGTTACCTGTTTTGCGGAATTCGTACCACCTGACTCCTGCATGTCCCTGCCCATCAGCATCTACCGAATGACAGGTCACCATGCTTTGATAGGTGCCGAAATTTCGATACTGCAGTCGGTACATGAGCCTATCAGACAAAGTTTCGAGTGCGGCACCTGAAGGTTGTGGAATACAGGCCCAACGGCTGGCATTGCAGAAAAAGGCATCGAAAGGAGCTACCGGTAGGGAAAATGCATGCTGAAAAGAGCTGTTCGACAAATTGTTCCAATCTACATGAAATTCCCAGAAGTGCATGGCATCCTGGTTTCCTCCCAGGCCATCATCTGTAAAATAGGCAAAATAACACGGAGTACCAGGGGGAGGGGGAGTGCCGTCGAAATCGGAGGGAAGCATGCTCCATGGACCACTATTGGCAGGAAGATCAAATAAAACCATCCGGGCATTGGGATTACCGGATATCATTGCTTCGCGTTCGAATGCGGCTGCAGCTACTCTCAAATAGCTGCCAAACATATTGAAAGAGGCATAGTAGGCATCAGGCCAAACGGCCATTTTAGGATAATCGTTAAAAGCTGGAAACTGAAAGGCATACTGGTACCAGCTTCCCAAGGGATCGCCTGTTTCTGAAATGGCGATGAGTTCCCAGTAGGTACCGTTGGAAGTGTTTACGGCAAACTGGCTGGCCATCCAGCGATCGGCCAGCTCATCATATAATACAATGGGATCTCCGTCGTTGGTGCCTGTCCATGGACCAATAAATCCTGCCCAGAGCGTAGAATTATTTACAGGCCCGAAAAGTTTGTTGCCTTGTTTATCATAAATGGCAAACGAGAGGTTTATCATCTGGAAATAATGATTGGGCCCAACATCTCCATCAGTATCCGGCGGATATACACTGTTTACGTTGCCAACCCCATCGAAATTAAGCACCGGCCCATTATTGGGAAGGGTTGCATTAACCGATTGCCTTACAGGGTCCATTGAAGGTGGAGTGAGCTGGTATTCCACTTTTTTACGGTCTTCGTATGCAAGGTTCTTCACCAATGAATCCTTCCACGTACGATCTCTCGGCCCTGCCAATACGGCTGCCATCTCCGATAAAGGGGGAGACTTTCGGAAATACGCTGCCTTTACCACCGTCATTTGCTGAGCCTGCAATCCAGTTGGGCCTACAAGCAAGAAAAGGGATGTGAGTAAGATAAGGAAATTGTTTTTCATTGGTTTGTAACTTATCAAAATTTGGGAGGCGCAAGTTAATATTTATTTGTTTTGATAAATATTTAATTGCTTATCAATGGTAATATTCATCAAATCAATTATCTGTATCGGCCTTTCGTAATTTCGAGGGTAAGAAAGGACACCCAATGAAGTGATGTTATTGACATTTTGACATATAATAATTTGTAAAACCTGTTTAGAAACATTGATTTATATATTGATTAACAATTTGTTAAAAAAATTATGTCGCTTCGCACCTCTATGTGCTATTTTTGCCAGTGGCAGAAACTTGTTTTTGGGTACGGTTTTTGCCATGCGCAAGCATCAAAAATATAAAAGCAAATTTGAATCTAATAGCATCTAATAACATACGAAATGGAAAACAATGTTGAAAAGACCCGTTGCCTTATTATAGGCTCAGGACCTGCTGGTTACACTGCAGCTATTTATGCCAGCCGCGCTGACCTCAAGCCCATACTTTATCAGGGTATGCAACCTGGCGGTCAGCTGACGATTACTACGGAAGTTGAAAATTTCCCTGGATATCCTAAGGGAATTACCGGCCCTGAAATGATGGAAGAGTTCAAGGCTCAGGCCGAGCGATTTGGTACTGACGTTCGTTGGGGTACCATCGAAGAGGTTGATTTTTCCCAGAGGCCCTTTATATGCAAAGCTGACGATGGCAAAGTCATTGAGGCTGAAACGGTTATTGTAGCTACAGGAGCTTCCGCCAAATGGTTGGGTATCCCCAGCGAGCAAGAATACATGGGGGCAGGCGTGTCAGGTTGCGCTACCTGCGACGGGTATTTTTATCGGGGTAAGGTAGTGGCCATCGTTGGAGGTGGCGATACCGCCTGCGAAGAAGCTACTTATCTGGCTAAATTGGCTACGAAAGTCTATATGATTCATCGCCGCAACGAATTCCGCGCTTCTAAGGCCATGCAACACAAAGTTTTCAATACACCCAATATTCAAGTAATCTGGGATACTGTGGTGGAGGAAGTAGTGGGTGAGAGCCACGGTTTTATGAAATCGGTGAACGGAATCATTATTAAGAACGTGAAAACCGGGGAAACCCAAAAGCTCGATATCGACGGCCTTTTCATTGCTATAGGTCATAAGCCCAACAGTGAAATATTCCGTGGACAATTGGATATGGATGAAGCTGGTTATATCAAAACCATACCAGGCAGCACACGAACCAGTGTGGAGGGTGTATTTGCTGCCGGCGACGTTCAAGACCACTACTATCGTCAGGCAATAACGGCTGCAGGTACCGGTGCCATGGCTGCCATCGAAGCCGAACGCTTCCTGTCGAGCTTCTAAAATCTTCTAGATAAATTATATTCGCATATATTGGGTGTCAATCAATCAAAAAACCCTCTGCCTTCCTTTTCCAGGTAGAGGGTTTGTTTGTTCATGTCTGCAAGCAACAGCTCATGCCTTACAGAATACTAAATACAATTCCTTCGTTATTCAGTTGATGCCTTGACGAACGTCTCGATTGTTTTTTTAGATAGGATGGTTTACTATGAGGGAAATAAAAAAGTTTCGTCCTTCCTCAGGATAACCTTCGGTTCTAAAATAACTTTTGTCGAGAAGATTATTAATACCACCCTGAAGTGTAAAATGGCGTGAAATGGAAAAACTAAGCCAGGTATTCAGGATTAGAAAGCCCGGAGATGTGCTTCCATAGCTGGTGCTGTTACTCTCAGAGTTGTATTCGGAATTGAGAACCCATAGGCTTTCCTGGAAGGGTTTCAACTTGAGTTCTGCAAAAACTTTATGTTTAGGTGCGTTAACGAATTTTAACTCAGGATGACTGAGATTTTTTTGGTGTAGCCAGGAATAACCAGCACTAAGTTGTAAATCCTCTAAAGGCTGATAATCCAACATGAGGTCGACACCTAGTATATGAGATACTCCGGTGTTTTGCACCTGCGAAATTCCTGGTTCGACATTGTCAACTATCTGTATGGTTTTCGACCGCCTGGCATGAAATACTGAGCCTGAAAGGGAAAGTTTTTTTAGTATTTGCATATCCGTATGCATTTCATAGTGTTGAGATTGCTCGGGATCCAGGAAAGGGTTTGGTTTTGCTTTTCCTAACCTGTAGCTGTAGCGGTCTTTCATTGTGGGGAAACGAGTTTTGTGGGCAGCGCTCAGCCTTACATCGCAAAAACTCAGCAAGCGGTAGTTGAAGATCAATTGACCGTTGAAAGCTTCATGGTTATTTTGTGGGAAAACACTTATTAAGCCAGTTTTCGAATTATAGTCTTCTGCCTTTACACTTTCCATCCGATTGTAACTTAGGGATGGAATTATACTTGCACGCCTGCCCAACCAATACTCATCTTCAAGTGCTATCGAATAGATGTTGTCAGAAGCGTGCCTTACTGGCTCCCCTTCATTGTTTTCTCGATGATTATCACGTTTGAAAAGGACGGCCATTCTGAGATGATTCGCTGGGTTAATACTCCAATTGGCCTCTGCTGATCCTCCGTAGGTGTCATCATTGTAATAACTTGTAAAAGCATATTTTGCACTCTGGGATGAATATGTATCATCATCGTAGCTGTTAAGTTGGTTATCAAATTTATCATAGTACAGCCTGGTTTTTAGAAAAACTTTACCAGGGAGTTGGGTCCCAGACAAAAAGTAAAGGTTTTGTTTATCCCATTTGGGCCACTGCCAGTACCTGACAGGAATTTTAGGATCTTTGCCCAAATACACCGGATTACCTTTTGAGCTATGTTGGTATGAATAACTCAGGCTATATTCGTCGGTGGTGCGAGGCGTAAAACCAATGCGAAGCCCGGTTCTGAAATCTTGCATGAAAGAATTGGAGCGGTGAAAATCTTTTTCACCGGTTCCAGTGGTATCGAAGTGGTGGGAAAGGGGAAAATAGTCGCGGTGGGTGTTTATTATATGACCAGAAACCCAATATTTTTCTGCTTTATGGCCGATTCGGGCTGATAATGAATAACCTTCTCCACTCATTAAGCTGCTTTTCACCAGAGCTTCGGTTTCTTTTACTGGCTTGTAGCTTACCAGGTTGATGGCACCTCCTTGTGTATTGGGGCCATAGAGTAAAGAGGCATTTCCGGCCGAAACATCGATTTTTGAAAGGTCGGCGAGATTCAATCTGGCCAAATCGAAGTTGCCATCGTAAGGAATATAAACCGGAATTCCATCTATAAAAACCGGAACACTGCGAATGTCATTTCCCCTCAGATTTAATCCTGCTTCATTACGTGCTCCTGAAAAGGTATTTACAATAAAAGGTAAGGAATGTAGGGTCTGGTTGACTTTTTGCCAGGGTACCTGTTGAGGTTTCGAAAGGTTTATTTCATGCTTCCCACTCCGTGCTGTAATTTCTACCTCACCCAGGTTGTAAGTTCTGGGAGCCCATGTCAAGGTGTCATTTATCAGTTGTGCTTTTACATGAAGGCTAAGGGCAATGAACAAGATAAGGCCGAAGAATAAATTTTTTGACATAACATGAATTTTTTGTGAATTTGATGTTCGTTATGCTTGTTTGTGAATAACGGTGCAAATATAGAAAGATTTAGTAATTTAGTTTTGTAAATGGATGTTTTTATCAGGAAAGCTGAGCTCTATACCCGGTTTTGTTAATGGAGAAAAGTCGAAAGTTCTTTTTTAAAAGCTTCAAAAGCTTTTTCAGTCTGATGAAAGCTTTCTATCAATTGTTGGCCCCACGGAGTTAGAAGAGCCTGACCACCCTGACGTCCTCCCCGGTGCAAGATCACAATTGGCTTCTGGGAGTATTGATTAATCAGGTTTATTTCCTGCCAGGCCTGACGATACGACATTTTCATCTCAGTGGCCGCTTTTCGCAAAGAACCCAAATCTTTGATTTTAATCAGCAACTCAATACGTCCCTTGCCAAGCATAACCTTTTGGCCCAAACACAACCATACCCGCCCATCGATAGAGAGTTGCATCGATTCGTCCTGATCTGTCATGGATATTCCTGTCTGTTTTTGATTAGTCAGTGTAGCTTAATTTGGGTTTTGGGCTTCTCCCTGCTTTCGCAATTCATTGATTTCCTGCAACAGCAAGTCAAGTTTCTGTTTTATCTCAGCTACTTCTGCTTCGGTTTTTAAGTTGATGTGATAGTCATTTTCGGCTCTAATCTCCGAATGCTTGCTGTCCAGGTTTTGGCCAACCATAATTAAAGGCATCAGAAATATCTGAATCATATTAGAGATGAATAACCAAAGCACAAAGGCGGGATAGGGATCGAAACGCAGGGGCGGTGGGGCCAAGGTATTGAATCCTAGCCATAAAAGGGTCCATAAACAAATAATGAAAAAGAATCCAATGGTCCCCACCCGATGAGTAAGCCATACAGCAAAGCGTTCGGCAACACTCAAGTTTTCCCTGTGTAGCTTAAACGTATTTATAGGTCTGTGAAGGGAGTTTTTATTCATATCGCTTCTACGATTTACGGCTATAGATTTAACTATTTAAATTGCTATGTTTTGTGAATTTAAATCAGGTGCTCTTCAAAATAACTAATTGTCGAAGCTGACTTTTCCCTAACTGGAACTAAAAAATTTGCTATTAAAACAAACTGCAATATTTTAGAGGGTAAAGCCGAAAGATAGATTCAGGTTACTGTATGAAGAGTAGCTGTAAAGGAGTCCTAGAATGATTTTTTCAAAGGTGAAGCTTATTCCGCCATCGAGGGCATAAGTGTTAAAGTTTCGACTATAGCTGAATGGGTCGCTAAGATCTTTTACAATGACTTGGAAATGATTAGTGGGGTCGGTAGAATATATAGGATAGTTTCCTTTGAGACTCACCTTAGAATCTAGTAAATTATAACCACCCCCCACCATAATAGCCACAGCCCCTGAAGTTTTGAAAAGATAAAAACGCAGGGGGATACTCACCGATAATAGTTGGAGCTCCTGGTTATCGTAGGGTCCTTTGTCGCCGGAGGGACTGAAAGTGAGCCCCGCTTCATTGGGTTTTATTTCAAGATAGTTGCTTACCTTATTGTATCCATATCCTCCTGAAAGGTAAAATTTGAGTCCTGTTGCATCCAAGTCTTTGAAAAGTGAGTTGAGATTATATTGCAACTGAAGGGAAATATTAAATAAGCCCACGTTTCGGGGAGAATATTTTATGGGCGGGATAAACTTAAGGTCTATTAGGTTTCCATGGGAGGCACCAAACAAATGAAAGGCTGCATAGGGCATAATTCTCACTCCATATCCTTCCGGTGAATTCAGGGTTAGAACTGGACGAGTAGAGTAAAATGGGAAGGAACTTGACGGAACATAATATTTTTGTTGGGTCTGCAGGGGAATAGTGTTGGCACTGCCAGCGTATGTCTGGGCAATGGTGCGCTGGGGATCGGCTGGCTCAAATTCCGTGAGTTGCAAATCCATTATATTATATGTCAGGTCAGCAGAATTAACAATAGAAACTGAACTCGTGAGTCCAATGCCAAATTTTAGATCGTTAAGCTCCTGATGCAATAAGGGCATCAGGGAATTGTTTGCATTGTTAAGGGCCAGGGACTTTTCTACCGGCAGTGCATATGCCTTAATGATTTTGACTGCATCATCAACACTTCCTTTAACAAACTGGGGGGCCGTGCGCATCTGAGCCATGACCATTGCACTCGACAGCAAGCAAGCCGAAATTACTATCGTTTGAATGTTTCTTTTCATAATTATTTTTTTTAGGGGAACTGCTCAATTTTTTGTAGCCTCTTTAAATTCTACGATTAATCCTTTGATAATTATAGATTTGCGGTAAAAGAAAGGGAAAAAGCCGGAATGCCGCGTCTCCGGTGTTAAATAAACAACTGCCTTTGACTGGCCTTGTAGCTCGGCATTGTCATATAATTCACTCATCGCATTTCCCATAAGCGCTCGGTGCGAAAAGCCACCGATTCCTAAAACATAATTTGCTGATGCCTGTCCCTCCACTTTTCCAATGATGGTAAAATTTCCTTCGCCCAGTTCTACATTTGTTGTGTTAGAGTTTAAATTCGCATAAGGGGTCCAGTAAATGGCACAGCTGTTCAGGAATAAAGCCATGAAAATTATTATTATACTCGACCACTTACTCATATTCATAGGTTCAGATTTTAGAGAGATGAATGCAAATATAATAATAAATTTTTTGTAGTTCCAAACCATGAACTTTGTTTAATTTTTTTCTCTAAAGATTAAACAATTTTTGATCTCTCGGTGTTTTTTTAAAAAAAATTGAAATGAAAAACTATTTAGTCGTAGGTGCCTCGTCGGGAATCGGGAACCAGATTACCCGTTTATTATCTGAAATGGGGCATCATGTTTGGGGTACTTATTACAAGAATCAACCCAACGAGAGTATGGAAGGTGTCAAATGGTTGCAGTGGTTGGCCGATGAACCTTTCGATGCAACATCACTTCCAGAAATTTTACATGGCTTGGTTTATTGTGTTGGAGCCATTCCTCTTAAGTCATTCCAAAGTACAACAGAACGTGATTTTATTGATGACTTCTCTGTGCAAGTTGTTGGGGCTACAAGAGTATTACGTGCCACGCTTTCCCGGTTAAAAGCAGCGGAAAAAGCCTCTGTAGTTTTATTTTCCACCGTAGCGGTACAAACAGGTATCCCTTTTCATAGTGTTGTTTCGGCCTCTAAAGGAGCCATTGAGGGACTTACTCGTTCTTTGGCAGCCGAATGGGCTCCTCGCATCAGAGTAAATGCTATTGCCCCATCGTTGACCGATACCCCTTTGGCCTCCCGTTTGCTGGCCGGTGATGAAAAACGTAAGGCCGCAGCCGAACGGCACCCGCTCCGAAGGGTAGGAACAGCCCTCGATCAAGCCCAGGCAGCTGTGTTTCTGCTCACCGATGCTTCGTCGTGGATTACTGGACAAATTTTGCATGTGGATGGTGGATTCTCCAACCTTAAAGTGTAACAACATGGCTTTTTATCAGTTGAAATTTACCCAGTTTCTTCCGGCACCTACCGACCAGGTTTGGGATTTTATTGCTACACCAAGGAATTTGAAAAGAATTACCCCCTCCTATATGGGCTTCGATATTCTGACGAAGGAACTGTCCGAAAAAATGTATCAGGGCATGATGATTGCCTATACTGTAAGGCCGGTTTTGCATATACCCTTGACCTGGGTAACAGAAATCACTCACATTAGGGAAGGATACTATTTTGTGGATGAACAGCGTGTGGGGCCCTATACGCTGTGGCACCATGAACACCGAATAGTGCCCGTGCAAGGGGGTACTCTCATGCACGACCTTGTTTCTTATGTTCCGCCCCTGGGTTGGCTGGGTCAGTGGATGCATCCGTGGCTGATTCGTCCACGACTAAATGAAATTTTTGAATTTAGGCGCATAGCACTGGAGGATATCTTTGGAAAGTGAAGTATATCTAGTTTTTCCGCATCAACTTTTCAGCCAATTATCTATAGAATCCGTACCTGAGGTATGGCTTGTTGAAGAATACCTTTTTTTCAGGCAATTACCTTTTCATCCGCTCAAGCTTGTCTTCCATCGGGCTTCAATGAAAGCCTTCGCAGAATTTCTGCAAAAACAGGGAATTAACGTATTTTATGTTGACTCGGGCAAACCAGGCTCAGATGTGAGAAAACTCCCCGAAGTTTTGCATCAAAGAAATATTCGGCGCGTTCATATATACCAGCTGATGGATCATTGGTTGGAAAAAAGGCTTCATCGGGGTCTTTCAGCTTATGATATTTCATTTACTCAGCATCCCAATCCGGGTTTTTTAGGAGCCTGGCCTGAGCTGGAAAATACCCTGAGAAATGGTAGTTATTTTCAAACCTCATTTTATCAGCAGCACAGGAAGCGGCTGGGCCTACTTATGGATGACCATGGAAAACCCCTGGGCGGCCGCTGGAGTTTTGATCAGGAAAACAGAAAGCGCTGGCCCAAAGGTCGTACGGTACCTCCAATTATGTTTCCACCCGCCGATGAGTATTGGCAAGAAGCCACTCGCTACGTAAAAGATCATTTCGGCACAGACTTAAACTTGGGAAATACCCCTGTTTATCCTCATACTCATGCGCAGGCTCAAGAGTGGCTTGATGATTTTTTGAGCAGCCGATGGGTGGGCTTTGGCACCTGGCAGGATGCCATAGTTAGCGGACAATCGTTTTTACACCATTCTCTTTTATCTGTTTTACTAAACACTGGACTGCTTACTCCCCATCTAGTGCTCGAGCGTGCAATGAGCTACGCGTCAGAGCGGGAAATTCCCCTCAACGACGTGGAAGGTTTTATGCGACAGATTATTGGCTGGAGGGAATTTGTAGCTGCCGTTTATTTGAAGGAAGGCATCGCCCAGCGCACCCGCAATTTCTGGAATTTCACCCGTCCTATGCCGCAGTCATTTTATGAGGGTCGAACGGGCCTCCTGCCTTTTGATGAGGCCTTCAAACGTTTAAAGAAAACTGCCTATTCACATCACATTGAGCGCCTCATGATATTTGGCAACCTCATGCTTCTTTGCGAAATTCATCCGGATGAAGTCTATCGCTGGTTCATGCAGCATTTTATCGATGCTTACGATTGGGTGATGGTTCCTAATGTTTACGGGATGAGTCAGTATGCCGATGGGGGGCTTTTGACCACCAAACCTTATATCAGTGCCAGTACTTATTTGCTCAGAATGTCAGATTATCCCGGAGGCTCATGGACTGAGATATGGGATGGATTGTTCTGGCGATTTTTAAATAAGCACCGAAATTTTTTTGTGCAAAATCCCCGAATGGGTATTCTTATAAAAACTTTTGACCAGATGCCTGTTGAGAGACAACATTTCCTACTGAATAGAGCGGATAATTATCTGGGTACTCTATAGGGCGGGTGATTTGATAATCAGTATTTCCTGATTTAAAGATGGCGGGTTTACTGTGTAAAGGGCGCCAAAAAATGAAATCTATTTTCATAATTTCGCCCTTGTAAATTCATGTTTCACTTACTAAAGTAAACCCGCTATGATTAACAACCAACTGATAAAGCCCCGAAGTATTGTGGTGGTGGGTGCCAGCAACGATGTTTCCAAACCCGGTGGCAAAGTTTTGAAAAATATTCTGGACCATCATTTTGAAGGGCAAGTATATGCAGTGAATCCCAAAGAGAGTACTATTCAGGGCATAGCCTGCCATGCAGACGTGAGCTTATTACCCGAAGTAGACTTGGCCATTCTGGCCATACCGGCTCGTTTTTGTCCGGCAGCGGTGGAGGAGCTCGCCATGCGAAAAAATACCCGGGCCTTCATCATTCTATCGGCGGGTTTTCATGAAGAAAGTGAGGAAGGCGCAAGGCTGGAGCAGGAAATCGTGCGGATTGTAGACTCCGTAGGCGGTTGCCTGATAGGGCCCAACTGTATTGGAGTAATGACCCCTTGGCATGCTTCGGTTTTCACCACACCTATACCCAAACTAGAGTCTCAGGGGGTGGATTTTATCTCTGGTTCTGGTGCTACAGCCGTGTTTATCATGGAAAGTGCTATTCCCAACGGGCTTACCTTCTCGAGCGTGTTTTCGGTGGGCAACAGTGCCCAGATAGGGGTGGAAGAGGTGCTTGAATATATGGACATCACCTTCGATCCGGATAAAAGCAGCCGCGTGAAGCTTTTGTATATCGAGAGCATCAGCAAACCGGAGAAATTACTCAGGCATGCCACATCGCTTATTAGCAAGGGATGTCGTATCGCAGCGATTAAGTCTGGCACTTCCCAGGCAGGAAGCAGGGCTGCTTCTTCTCATACGGGCGCGCTGGCCAGCAGCGATACAGCGGTTGATGCCCTACTGCGCAAAGCTGGCATTGTGCGTTGCCACAGTCGGCAAGAGTTGGCCACCGTGGCAGGAATATTCATGCACAAACCTCTGCCTGGTAACCGCATAGCTATCATCACCCATGCGGGGGGGCCTGCCGTAATGCTTACGGATGCCCTGGCCAATAATGGTATGGAAATTCCCCGACTCGAAAGCACGGAGCTTCTCGCCAAACTCTTTCCGGGTTCCTCCGTGGCCAATCCCATCGATTTCCTTGCTACAGGCACGGCCTCTCAGCTAGCGGACATTATTGATTATTGTGATCAGAAATTCGACAATATTGACGCAATGGCTGTCATCTTTGGTAGCCCGGGCCTCTTTGAGGTGTACGACGTGTACAAGGTGCTGCACGAAAAAATGATGACCTGTCGTAAGCCCATTTTCCCCATCCTTCCCTCAGTAATCAATGTGAAAAGGGAGATCGAATATTTTATCTCCCTCGGTCATATCAATTTCCCGGATGAAGTAGTATTCGGAACTGCCCTGGCTAAGGTCTATCATACGCCTGCACCGGTGGAAGTTGCTGAAGAGATGGAGGTTGATTATGAAAAAATCAGAAGCGTTATTGAAACTTCCGGGGAAGGATACCTGAAACCCTCCGCAGTGCAAGCCCTGCTCGACGCTGCCTGTATTAACAGGGCGAAAGAATATGTGGTAACCAGTGAATCGCAGGCATTAGATGCAGCCCGGAAGGCAGGTTTTCCTGTGGTCATGAAGGTGGTTGGGCCGGTGCACAAGAGCGACGTGGGAGGTGTGGTATTAAACGTAAAAGATGAGGAATCAGTCCGGCTTCACTTCCATCGGATCATGGAAATCAAGGATGCTACGGGCGTACTCATACAGCCTATGCTCAGCGGCAGTGAGCTCTTTATTGGTGCCACCGTCGAGGGTAATTTCGGCCATCTCGTCATGTGTGGGCTCGGTGGCATCCTCATTGAAGTGATGAAAGATTTCAGCACCGGCCTCGTTCCTCTGAGTAGGGAGGAAGCCCGGCGCATGGTGCACAACCTCAGAGGATACCCTATTTTTAAAGGCATTCGTGGAAAAGAAGGTATTAACGAGGATAAATTTATCGATACCCTATTGCGGGTATCTGCTTTGCTCAAAGCAGCCCCCGAAATTACCGAGATGGACCTCAATCCTTTGCTGGGAAATTTGCAAGACGTGACAGTGGTGGACGCCCGAATTAAAATATTGAAAAACAACGCATCGGCATAAAGCTGACGTATCTTTGCATTATCTAATTTTATCTACCGTGAGTATTAAAAAGATTCTGCTAACCTTGCTCTTTGCCTTCTTTCTTGCCTTCGGCTATGCCCAGCAACGACTGATCGAAGACGTGGTATTCCTGAAAAACGGCTCGGTGGTCAGGGGGCTGATCGTAGAGGAAACACCTCTGGTTTCGCTGAAGATTCAAACGGCCGACCGTAGTATATTTGTTTTCCGTCTCGATGAAATAGAAAAAATCGAGCATGTATACGATTTCAAACCTCCGCATCCACCCCGTCCGGGAATATTGCCTGAAAAACCAGCAGGAGGCCCGGATTTATCCGAAGAGTCTCCAATTGCCTGGAATATGGGAGTGGAATACACCTATGGCGGATCCCTGCGAAACACTGAAGTAAGCAATTTTCATGGTTTGTATGGCCTGATTGGTTACTATCTGACCCCTCGCCTGACTACCAGCCTGGGTTTTGGGGTGGAAGACCTGCAATACATCAATTGGATTCCCATTTTTGTGGATGTGAAAATGAACATTAATCCTGAAGCCCATCCTGCGGGCAACACTCCCTTCCTTTACGGTAGGTTGGGAGTAAGCACTCCCACAGGGGAGCAGGAGTCCTATAGTGATTATGATGCGGGGTTCATGGCAGGTGTAGGTTTCGGATTTAAAATGCGCCTGAGTCATTCCATGCATTTTCATGCTTCTATAGGATATCGCTATCAGTTTGTGGGTTACAGGAGTTACATCTATCCTTTACCTTATCCCTATCCTGAGCCTCTTCCCGGGGGTATGGGGACGGGAGAAGTGAATACCGGCACCGACCCTAACGGGCAACCTATTACCATTGAGCCTCCTTATCCCGATCCCAACATCTGGCCTCCTCAAGCTTGGGAGCCCGTGAAATTTAGGACACACGGAAATTTCATAACCTTTACCTTCGGTATTAGTTTTTGAAATAGTAACTGGTATTATGCATGGCTCTGGCTTTCAAATGAAGGCCGGAGTTTTTTTTGAGCTTGCATCAATTTCCGTAAAGGAATAGGATTTTTAGTAGAAGCTCTGTAATTTTACGAGAGATAAACGCTAATTAATCGCATTATGCTGGTAAAAACCTATGGCAGTGCGGTCATCGGGGTCAATGCGCTTACCATCACTGTTGAAGTGAATATAGATCCGGGTATTAATTTTAGTTTGGTTGGGCTCCCCGACAGTGCAGTAAAGGAGAGTCAGCAGCGCATAGAGGCCGCTCTGACAAACAACGGTTTAAAATATCCGGGCAAACGAATTTTGGTGAACATGGCGCCTGCCGATATACGCAAAGAGGGCTCGGCCTACGATCTGACCATTGCTGTGGGTATTCTGGCTGCCAGCAATCAGGTAAGCACTTCGCGTCTCGAGCAATATGTCATCATGGGAGAACTTTCGCTGGATGGGGAGTTGAAGCCTATTAAAGGAGCCTTGGTCATAGCTATTGAGGCCCGCAAGCAGGGATTTAAAGGATTTATTCTTCCCGATGCCAATGCCCGTGAGGCTGCCATTGTGAGCGACCTGGAGGTGATAGGTGCCCACAATATTGCTGAGGTGGTAGGGTTTCTCAATGGATCCTTTAAAATTGAACCCACGGTGGTCAATACGCGAGAAGAGTTTTACCAGCGCCTCAATGAGTATGAATACGATTTTGCCGACGTTAAAGGCCAGGAAAATATCAAGCGAGCTCTTGAAATTGCTGCTGCCGGCGGACATAATGTGATACTGATTGGGCCGCCGGGATCGGGCAAGACTATGCTGGCACGAAGGTTGCCTTCCATTCTGCCTCCGCTAACCCTGCATGAAGCCCTTGAAACGACCAAAATTCACTCGGTAGCTGGGCGCCTGGGCCACAATGCTTCGCTTATCTCTGTGAGACCCTTCAGAGCACCTCATCATACCATATCCGATGCAGGATTGGTAGGAGGCGGCACTTTCCCTCAGCCTGGTGAAATTTCCCTGGCTCAGAACGGTGTGCTTTTCCTCGATGAGCTGCCCGAATTTAAGCGAAGTGTGCTCGAAGTCATGCGCCAGCCGATGGAAGACCGAATCGTTACCATTTCACGGGCCAAACATTCGGTGGAATACCCGGCCAGTTTTATGTTGGTAGCAGCTATGAATCCCTGTCCCTGCGGATATTACAACCATCCAGAAATTGCCTGCACATGCAGCCCGGGACAGGTTCAAAAGTACCTGAATAAAATCTCAGGTCCTTTGCTCGACCGTATCGACATTCATGTAGAAGTCACTCCGGTCCCTTTCCGCGATTTAAGTACGGTGAGAGAAGGTGAAAAGAGTGAGGTTATTAGAAAGCGGGTGGTGGCTGCGCGCAAAATTCAGGAGGAGCGTTTCAAAGACTACCCTGGTATTCACTGCAATGCCCAGATGACTACTAAACTTCAACGAAAATTTTGTCAGATACCCTCCGATGGTCAGACCATCCTTCGTAATGCCATGGAAAAATTGGGGCTTTCGGCGCGGGCCTATGACCGTATCCTTAAAGTTGCTCGCACCATTGCCGACCTCGAGAATAGCCCGGATATTCGCACCGAACATCTCGCCGAAGCGATTCATTACCGTAGCCTCGACCGGGAGAACTGGGGTAAATAAATACTTATAAGGATTTAGTGTTCACGCGTATTTTACCTTCTTATATCCTGTCCTTTGGCTTTGTGGAAAAGGGGTTTTGAAATTTATTTACTTATCACTTTTGTCCTATAAAAATATAAAATTAATTATCGTGTTTTTCAATAAACAGATATTCAGGCTTTTAAAGATTTAACTTCTTCAATTTTCAAAAGTAAGCCCCTCAAAATAACGTCGGCTGCATCCATTCATCGCAAGTTTTCTGCCAGTCCTTATCCGGGTTATCAAGCA
>JBMFOU010000015.1:0-74452 GCA_049969475.1 Bacteroidales bacterium
CTCAATAGCCCACAGTAATGAGCCCGGCGGAGGTGCCAGACGTTCGTGAGCGCTGAGCGTCTCATAAAAAATGTTGAAAATTTTATTGGAGACACTGATGAGTTGCTCAGTTTTCACACCTTCAGCAATCAGCGTATCGAAAAGCAGAATGAAATCGGAGGGTATCACCTGGCTAATAAACTCCGGATGCCGAGCGATAAACTCCCGGGCATTTCCTTTGTTGATTAGCTCATACGAAAGTTCTCGTAGTTTATTGAGCCTAACCCATCGTGTTTGGGTGAATTCAGACATAAGTTGGTAGTAAAAACTAATGTGAACTAAAGGCAAAAACAAATATAACACAAAGAGGTTTGGCTGCACAAAGAAAAACCCGGTAAATATTTACCGGGCCGTATAGTGAGGTATAAAATGTTTTTAGATGGTAACGATTCCCAAGGGTGGAGTTTTTTCCCATTCACCCCGGGTAAAGTCAGGTACAGGCACGGGCTGCGAATTGTTTTTTACGGAAATCTCTGACAATTCCCCGATTGCCGACCAGGTTGCCGCATCATACACAGTCTGGTCGAGGGGCAACCCGTTACGCAGGCAATAAATCAGGCGATAATCCATGATAAAGTCCATTCCGCCGTGCCCACCCACCTTGCGGGCTTTCTCCCCGATTTTTTCTACAAGGGGATGCTCATTCTCTTTCAATACCTTTTCCATTTCCTCCTTTGAGAGCCATTCATGGGCATTGGGCTCGAAGGCAAGCCCTTCGACCGGCCATTTCTGGGCAATGCCGCGAGTCCCCGAGATCAAATGAATACGGCTATAGGGACGGGGACTGGTGGTATCGTGCTGAATCATAATGGTTTTACCATTAGCCGTGCGGATAAGGGTGGTATTCATGTCGCCCAGACGATAAGGTTGCTGGGCATAGGCACTATTGGAGCCGAATTTTTCCCTTGCATAGAGGCTCATACCAAACTGGTTGGTTGACATGCTGGTAAGATATTCCATGCGATCGCCCTGATTGATGCCCATAATTTGGGCAACGGGCCCCAGACCATGCGTGGGATAGGGATTGCCAGTGTGAAATTTGCTCCACTCGAGCCTCCACATAGGATAATAACCGGTTTTCTCATCAAATTTGAGGAAGCGCAGATCGTGAATGTAGGCCCCCTCGGCATGAACAATTTCGCCCAATAGACCTTTGCGGGCCATGACCAAGGTAGCTAATTCGAAGAAATCGTAACAACAATTTTCAAGCATCATACAATGGCGGCGGGTTTCTTCGGAGGTATCCACCAGTTCCCAGCATTCTTCCAGTGTGGTAGCGGCTGGCACTTCTATGGCGGTATGCTTGCCCTGCTTCATGGCATATACAGCCATGGGGGTGTGCCATTTCCAGGGAGTGCATATGTAAACCAGGTCTACATCGTCGCGGTGGCACAATTGCATCCAGGCTTCTTCACTGCCAGCATATCCGGCGGCCTCTTCATTGCGCATTTTGCGAACTATTTTTTGGGCTTCCTGCACCCGTTCGGCTAATAAATCGCAGACGGCTGTTATGCGGGTTCCTTCCACCTGCAACAGACGGGTTACCCCATCCATTCCCCGCATGCCCAGTCCAATGATACCTATGCGCACGGTCTTGAGCGGCTCTGCAGAAAAGCCCATCATGGTTTTACCTCTGCGGGCGGGGGTCTGAGGTATCAGTGGGGCAGCACCTGCAACACCCGGAATTGCTCCTGCCAGCCCGGCCATAGCTGCTCCAGCCAGAGCTTTCTTTAAAAATTCTCTCCTCGTATTGTTTTCCATGGGTTTATAAATTGTGGTTTACGCAGTAAATATCCGATTTTTTTAAAACCCAAAGTGGATTTTGCTAAACTTTAAAAATTTTTTTATTAACCTACCCGCCCTGTTGAAATGACTTTATGCGAAGCAGCCTCAAGTAAGGCCACGACTCTTTGAATAAACATCTGATGCCTTTTTCCTGAAATGGCTGATAGAAGCGATATCAGTATTTTTGCAGATAAATTAGGAAAGGAATATGGATGAATCTGCTGTCGGTTGAGGGATTAAGCAAATCGATAGGTGAAAAACTGCTATTTGATAACCTGACCTTCGGCATAAGCCAAGGGCAGAAAGTAGCTCTTATAGCCCGCAACGGAACGGGAAAGACTACCCTGCTCAACATTCTGGCGGGGCTCGATGGACCTGATAGTGGCCGAATTGTATTGAGGCAGGGTCTGCGTGTGGCCTATCTGAGGCAGGAACCTGTTTTCCCTCCGAATATTTCTCTGCTGGACGCCGTCCTTTCATCAGGCAATGGGAAAGCGCAACTTATTAAGGCATACGAACAAGCCCTGGTTCAGAGAAATCATGCAGAAGTTGAACGATTGATGCAATCCATGGAGGATACGGAGGCCTGGGACTATGACGCCAGAATAAGAGAAATATTGGGTTTATTGGGCTTTCAAGATTTTCTGACTCCCGTAGGGGAACTCTCGGGTGGCCAGCGCAAAAAACTGGCGCTTGCAGTGATACTGCTCTCGGAAGCAGATTTGCTGATACTCGACGAGCCCACCAATCACCTGGATATAGCCATGACCGAATGGCTCGAACAATACCTGAGCCGCCAAAAGGTAAGCCTGCTCATGGTAAGTCACGACAGGTATTTTATCGATCGGGTTTGCAACGAGATTTTCGAACTCGAAGACGGTAAGCTTTATCGGTATAAAGGAAACTACTCGTATTATCTCGAAAAAAAAGCCGAACGCGAAGAGGCTGAGGCTGCTGCCCTCGCGAGGGCACGCAGCAGATATCGCAGCGAACTGGAATGGATACGACGCATGCCCCAAGCCCGGGGAACCAAGCAAAAAGCCCGTATTCAGGCTTTTGAGCAACTCGAAGAAAATGTCAAGCAATACCGACCTTCAGATTTACCGGTATTCCAGGCACAGCCCGGCCGCATGGGAAGCAAAATACTGGAGCTGAATTATGTATGTAAATCTTTTGACGGCCGCGCCTATATAACCGACTTTAGTTACATTTTTAAGCGAGGAGAAAAAATAGGGCTGGCCGGCCCCAATGGCTCAGGAAAGACCACCCTGCTCAACCTAATCATGGGTATTATTAAACCCGACAAAGGCTCCATTACGCGGGGCGAAACCATTCAGTTTGGTTATTTCAGGCAGGATGGCCTCTTGCCCGATACCGATAAGAGAGTCATTGAAATAGTGAAGGAGGTGGCTGAAGAAATAAAAACCACCGAAGGCAGCCTTAGTGCGGGTCAGTTTCTCAATTACTTTGGGTTTTCCTATTCCTCGCAATATGCCTGGTATTCCACTCTAAGTGGGGGCGAAAAGAGGAAGCTTTACCTGCTTATTACCCTGATGCGCAATCCCAATTTTCTCATCCTCGACGAGCCCACCAACGACCTCGACATTTATACCTTACAGCGTTTGGAGGAATTTCTCCAGAATTACCAGGGTTGCGTGCTTGTGGTGTCGCACGATCGCTTCTTTCTCGACCGGGTAATCGATCATCTTTTTGTTTTTGAGGGAAATGGAAAAATTGCCGACTATCCCGGTAATTATTCCGATTACTTACAAAGCCGCGCGGGTCGGGAAAAGAAAGAAAGTGTTCAGCCCAAAACCCCTAAATCTGAGCCCAGAGAAAAGAAATCAACCCAACGACTCAGCTACAAGGAACAAAAAGAGCTCGAGAGCCTTGAGGCAGAGATTGCAGAACTGGAGCATGAAAAGGAACAGATCATGCAACAAATGGCAGAGGCCGCTGAACATCATGAACATTTGCGAAGCCTGGGGGAAAGTTTTTCGGCCATCGATCGGCTCATTGAAGAAAAAACCCTGCGCTGGCTCGAACTGGCAGAGAAGGCTGGAAACTAATCGCGTAGAACTTCAAAATCTCCTGAGGGTAAAATTTTGATCAGGGTGGAGGGTGTGGGTTTGTGCAGCCGATCGCGGTCGGTCATAGCTATGTAATCAACCTTCGACTTTATCTCTTCAGTAATAGCACTATATGTGGGTGCAGGCGGAAAGCCGCTGATATTGGCCGAGGTACTGATCAGAGGTACGCCTGTTGCCCGAATCACTTCCTCACAGAAGGGATGCTTTACCACCCGGATAGCAATCGTCTTATCTTCAGCTATAAGGATGGTAGGCAGGTTGCGAGCCTGCGGATAAACGATGGTGAGCGGCTTGTGGTACGATTCCATCAAATCAATAGCCACCTGTGGGACATCGGCTACATACTTTTTAAGCATCTCTAGTGAATCAACCAGAATAATAAAGCTTTTCTTTTCGTATCGCTGCTTGATTTGATAGATACGGCTGATGGCAGTCGGTTGATTAGCCATGCAGCCCAACCCCCAGATGGTATCGGTGGGATAAAGGATCACCCCTCCCTTTTTAAGGGTTTCAACAGCCAGGCGTATGTCATCATAAAAGAAAGGTGTGGAAGTTATGTCAGTAGACATGGGTTGAGTTGTTTAACATCAATGGTTAAAGCACATTTAAAGTGACCTTTGGGACAGGATTTATGTCCATGAACCCCGCAAGGGCGACAGCTTAGCTGCTCCTGGGTTTCGATCACAAACGACTTCTCCGAAAGAGGCCCAAAGCCGAACGAAGGAACTGTGCTACAAAAAACGGCAGCCACTGGGGCATTCATGGCCGAGGCGAGGTGCATGGGGGCCGAATCATTTACATAGTTCATCATCGCATCTCTCATTAACGCAGCAGACTCCAAAAAGTTTAGCTTTCCAGCCAGATTCAGCACGTAAGAATTGCCTGAAGCCTGTCGGATTCGCTCGCAAAGTGATACGTCTGCTGCACTGCCTAACAAAATAATTGAGAGACCAGACGGAACGTTGCGAATGAACTCCACCCATTTTTCTTCAGGATATTGTTTGGTAAACCAGAGTGAAGCAGGTGAAATAGTGATATAGGCACGGGTCTTAAACTGACTTACTCGGGCGAAATGGGTGGGAGAAGGATATAGCCTTGGCTTGAAATTATTTTCGAGTCCGGCAAAAGATGTAAGCCTAAGATTTCTGTGAATTTCATGTGTGCCATCGAATGTATGGGAATAACGGTGTGTAAAAAACAAAGCCAGGGGATTGGACCTAAAACCAGCCCGAATACGGGCACCCGAGAAAGCCACCAACAAGCCGGTAGAGGCAAATCGTTGACAATTGATTACAACATCGTACTTCTCTTTTCGAATGTCTCCAATCAATCTCAGTAGATTACGCCATTTATTTCGGTTTTTCTCCCAAATCCAGACCTCATGCAGAAAAGGATGGGGCTGAAAGAGTGCTTCGTTGCCCTTCTTAACCAGTACATCGATGGCAGCTTCGGGCCACACCTGATGCAATTTTTCAAGAATGGGTGTCATAAGAATGACATCACCCGCCGAAGCGGTCTGTATCACCAGAATTTTCTTCATTCAACGCTATTTAAACTGCAACATCGAAATCACGCAGGGCTTCATTCAATGAAGTTTTCAGGTCGGTGGAAGCACTGCGTTGACCGATGATTAAAGCACAGGGCACGTGATACATTCCTGCCGGAAACTCTTTGTGGTATGATCCCGGAATAACCACGGAGCGAGGGGGAACATAACCTCTATAAGTCACTGGATGGGTTCCTGTTACATCAATAATGCGTGTGGAGCCGGTGATAACAACATTGGCACCGACAACGGCCTCACGACCTATGCGAGCTCCCTCCACGATAATACTGCGTGACCCAATAAAACAACCATCTTCCACAATAACGGGGCTGGCCTGCACAGGCTCAAGCACGCCTCCAATGCCCACCCCTCCGCTCAGATGCACATTTTTCCCTATCTGCGCACAACTGCCTACCGTAGCCCAAGTATCCACCATGGTGCCTTCATCTACATAAGCCCCGATATTTACATAACTGGGCATTAGCACCACACCGGGAGCTAAATAGGCACCGTAACGCGCCACCGCATGAGGAACCACTCTCACGCCTAACTCTTTATATCCTCGTTTTAATGGAATTTTATCATAAAATTCCAGCGGACCGGCTTCACTCACCTCCATGCCTGACCATGGGAAATAGAGTATCACCGCCTTTTTTACCCATTCATTTACTTTCCATCCTTCGCCAGCCGGCTCAGCCACCCGAATGCGCCCCTGGTCAAGCATTGCAATGACCCCCTCAATAGCTTTACCTACTTGAGGGTCTTTTATCAATGACCGATCTTGCCAGGCCTTTTCAATGAATTCTTGTAAGGTTTCCATCCCGAAATTTTTGACAAAATTAAACCAACCAGTTCACTTAAAAGTAGCAGAACAGGTCAAGTATAAATTATTTCGACAATTGAAATAAAGAAAGAGTGAAATTTATCTGTGCAAAAACAGTAAAAGCAATAGTAAGACTGCAGGCATGACAAGAAATAAAGCCAAAACTGGCATACAACCCCGGGTTACCATTCTCCCAATTTTTTGCTGTCGTCCACTGCGAGTCAGGGGAATACCTGTTTTGCGCGAAATATTGTATTTCACTCGCGAAATACCTAAAAACCGATTCCATGAAAATCCACCGCGATTCATAAAAAGTATTCTTTTTAAACCACCATAAAATTACAATTAAAGAACCAATTTCCGTGTTACCATAATCCCTCCGAGGCTTATCCGCAAAAAATATGTGCCATGCGCAAGTAAATTAGCAGGTAAAGAAAAGGATTGCCCAAAAACTCCCTGGCTGATTTCACCATCATATAACCGAAATAGGGCCCTTCCTGTGACATCTAACAGCTGAATGTTGGCCATGACGGGAGTGTGTACTGGAAACGACACTTGCAGGGATTGATCTTCTGAACGATAGAAAACTCTCAAGTCCTTAAAATCAGGCAGCTGAGCATCAAAGCCTGCTGTTCCTTTTACAATTTTCAGTTCATCGAAATAAAATTCTTTGCCATCGAGCGGGGCATGTTCGGCCACAAGGGCAAATCGGTCCACTGCATGCCAATCGAATTTATTCTGGGGCGGAAACCAGGCATTATCCCAGGAACCCGCATCCACAAATTGATAGAGGGGAATACTTGCATGATGCCACTGCCCATCGAAGGGGGTCTGCGGAGAGGCCTTGAGGGTATAATCCATACGCCAGGGATGATCGGTGGGGTCGGTGGTTTTTGTGTCGAGAAAACGTAGAACGATGGAGGCATCCGCAGAATTGCATTTATACCAGAAATCGAGCCTGCTGCCCCAGGCATATAGCAGGGAAAGGTCTTTGTTGAATGTAAAGTCGAAATCCAGCGCACCATATTGAGGGGTGTTGGCTAAATAGATGCAAAACTGCCCCTCGAAAGCGTGAACATCTCTCACATCGGCAATGCCTTCGGGGACTGATCCAAAGCGAACGCCTTCCCCGAAAAAATCATCATATAAAATAAAACCCAGGGTATCAGGCCTCATTAGATAGATTTGGTAAGGGGGAAGGGTAAAGTTGAGTGCTTGGCCAAGAGGTCGGTTCAGGTCGTACTCAAAAACCTCGTTGGAACCTTTATTAAATAAACCGAAACCGCCCTGATAATCCCACATAGTAAATGGAATCTGCAGACTCTGAAGGTATTGCGAAGTCTCCCGATACCAGTTAACCCGGTCTAATTCAGGAGACTGATTCATATATACCCCCATTTCTCCACAAAAAACCGGCACCTGATGATTGGTAGCAAAGTCTTTCACCTGTTGCAGGGTATTCTGCAAATAAGCAAGGGTACCGGAGGTTTTGTAGCCGGTGGTAATTTCATATTCCACCCAAGTGCCTTTCAGTTCTTGAGGACATGCTGGCATGCGGCTGGCATCGTAAGGCCAGGGAACAAGGGCCAGGGGCGCCAGCGAAGGGCTGGTCCAGGAAGCGCCCTGGTGGGTAAAAATGAAAGGCTCGTAAAAATGAAACGAATACAACAGGCGGGAGTAAGGCAAAGGAGGAAGATTAAGTAGTCCATACACTCCTCCCCAATCGGCACCGGTTACAACGAGCCAATGCGTTGTATCAATCTTTCGGAGGGTATCCACAATTTCCATCTGAATCTGATGCCACTGGGAAGCCGGAAAATCATGGGGTTCGTTCAAAATCTCAAAAACCACCGATTCGGGCGCATTTTTAAAGTAAGTAGCCATCTGTGGCCAAATTTTCAACAAAGGGTCACGTACTGAGGGAGAATTGGCCGGGGCCAGCGTGTGGTTATCGATGATGAGGGTAAGTCCTAACTCATGCGTCCACTGGATGACCTGCGATAAATAATTGAAAAGAAGTGTGTCCACTCTATAATCCGGAGCTCCGCTGGTGAAATAATGCAAGTTGACCGGCAGGCGCACTACATCGCAGCCCAAACTTTTAATGTCTTCAAGGTCTTTGAAGGAATACTTTCCAAAGGGCAGAGAACGTATATGGGTAGCCTGATCGAACCACCCTGTAAGGTTTACACCGCGACTCATAGGAGGTTGAGCAGAGACGAGCATCAGCTTCAAGGTCCAGCCCCAAAAAAGAAAAAATGCCAAATAATTTCTTTTCATAACTTTTGCTATCATGCAGCTAAATTACAAAGCATTCCATGGATGCTTATATGCCTTGCTAATAACTCAGCAAGCAATGGTGCGAATTTTATCTATATCCATTAAAAGACAACAAAGGCTTTCATAGAAGCAACATAAATAATTGAAAATATTCCCTATGCAATCGCAGTAATTCCCCCATTTGACTTTGAACCCACGAAATCAGGAATAGTGATTTTTCTTTAGATAGATGATAAAAACCGCTGATTTACAAAAAAGCCTGCAAAATCACCTCCCTCGGATTCGGAAGAGACGTTTGCAGGTTGAAAGAATAATTCTAAGAACCTAATATCCGTTCAACGTTTTTTCAATAAAACGTTTCATTTCCGGCTCTCTCGCTAAGAATCCTTTATAAAGTGCAAACTGAGCCTTGGCCCGCTGCCAATTGTGCTCCGGGTGTTCAATATGGTAGTACACATCGTTGTTAAGATAATCGGTAAGGAAACGGAGAGCTATCACGAAAGTAAGGAAGGCCGGGGCGCGGTGAAGATTTTGTGCCTCTGCCGGGGTGAGAAAGGAACGGGTTTGAGATAAAAAACCTTCTGCATAGGCCTGAAACAGAGCCATTGAGGGAACTACTTTATCCAGGTCGGTTTCATCTTCAGCGGCGGGATTGGCCGTAGTGCGCAGCGCATCGCCAAAATCGTGAAGCAGGCAGCCAGGCATCACAGTATCAAGGTCGATCATACAAATGCCTTTGTCGCTTTCATCGAGCAGTACATTGTTGATTTTCGGATCGTTGTGCACCACTCGCAGCGGCAAATATCCCCTGGCTATCCACTCATCGAGCCAGAGCAAAGAAGCAGCCTCTGTCTCGACCAGATGTATCAGGTCTATGGCTTTTTGTTTGCGTTCAGCGTCAGCATTAACCAGGGCTGCCCTGAATTGCTCAAGTCTGAAAGTTAGCTCATGAAAGCGGGGCAAAACCACGTGTAGCTTTCCTGCCTCAAATCCATCCAGTAATCGATAAAATCTGCCCAGTGTTTTTCCGGCTTCAAAGGCCAGCCCGGCATGGCTGGGTACATCCACCGTATGGCTTCCCCCAATATAACTCAGTGCCCTCCACCAGTTTCCTTCCTCATCCTGTAAATGGGTCCGTCCATCTTGAGTTTTTACAATTTCGATGGTATCATGAGGCTGGCTGACAGCCAATTTTTCACGAATATACGCTGTAACGCTGCATATATTTTCCATCAGCTGATCCACCGCAGGAAAGACCCTGTGGTTGATTTGCTGAAGAATGAGGGGTTGAGGATTGCACAATGCCAGGTAGGTGCGATGGATATGCCCAGACCCCGAAGGCTCCACCCTGACCTCGTCATCTATTCCGTATGCCTGGAGAATCTTATAGGGAATACTCATTTTTACCACAGCTTTTCAGGATAAACACCCTGCTCCTTAAGTAGTTTTAAATTTTCAACTACCACAGGACGATCTTCCTGGTAGGTTACTCCAAACCACTGCTCTTGCACGGGAAGCACCCTGAAACGCGCCTTGCCCGAAGCTATCAGCTTATCGGCTACTGTGGGGATGTAGAATTCGGCTTTTTCGGGATTCGAAAGGTCGAGTAAAAACTCCTTGAAATAGGCCTCAAAATCGGCGAACACCTCGGGAAAGAAAGCCCAGGTATTCATAGAAACCACGGTATCGCCCGGTAAGAAGACCCAGTGGTCGTTTTCATCAGGATAAGCATATCCGTTGTGGGTTTTTTGAATTTTATGGGTCTCGACCACCTTATGAAGAAAGCCCGCTGCATCGGTTTCGCAGATGCCGCGCGATACCCCACCAAAATCAGAGAGGGTTTTGGAAAGTTGATACCCACACAGGGCATACTCGCGAATGCCATCGGGCCTGGGAGCCTTAAAGAAATCGGCCAAGGCCGTATAAGCCCCCGGACCATAAAAATCATCGGCATTGATTACAGCAAAAGGTTCTTTAATCTTATCTTTTGCCATCAAAACAGCATGGCCCGTACCCCAGGGTTTCATACGCCCTTCAGGTACCGTGAAACCTTCGGGCAGGTTATCAAGTTCCTGAAAGACGTAATCCATCTCTATCTTTCCTTTGAATCGGCCTTCAAAAAATTGAAGAAACTCTTTTTCAATCTGTTTGCGAATAATGAATACCACTTTACCAAATCCGGCTCTCCAGGCATCGTACACCGAAAAGTCGATAATGGTTTCACCGTGAGGGCCAACTGGATCAAGCTGCTTGAGCCCCCCGTAACGGCTGCCTATGCCTGCAGCAAGCACTAATAATGTGGGTTTTGCATTCTGATTCATAATATGCAGATTTTATTCAAAATGAGCGGATATTTACCAGTTTTTAATTTTATGCCACTTTACGGCATACATAAAAATAACAAGATAGCAGGGCAATAAGATTATATAAGCCAGGGTAGAATAGTAAAGGTCTGAGATTTTACCCCAGGCCAGGGGCAAGAGGGCTCCCCCCGCAATGGCCATGATAAGAAGGGCCGAACCGGTTTTTACAAACCGTCCCAGTCCATGGATAGCCAGGGGCCAAACAGCTGGCCAAACCAATGCATTGGCCAGTCCCAACAAGGCGACAAATGCCACGGAAACGTAGCCTGTAGTGGTCACGATACCCAGGGTAAACAGCATGCCCAGCACAGCCGAAACTGCGAGTGCCTTATCCTGCGATATATATTTTGGGATCAGCACAATACCCAACAAATAGCCGACTATCATGGCACCCAGCGTAAAAGAAGTAAACATTTTAGCCGTTTCCAATGGAATATGTAGCGATTGTCCGTAGCGAATGATGGTATCACCAGCGATTACCTCCGCACCCACATAGAGAAATAATGTCAGCACACCGAGCATGAGGTGAGGAAACTGGAAAATGCTGGTTTTGCCTTCGTTAAGCATCTGAGTTTCTTCGTCTTCCTCTTCGGCATCAATCTCAGGCAGGGGTGAAAAACGGATCATAAGTCCTAGCAGGAAAAGTACTGCAGTCATCACCAGATACGGATTAATGACGCGACGGGCCAGGGCATCGAGCGCAGCCGTACGTTCAGCTCCGCTGAGGGTTTCAAGGCTTTTAGCCAGGGTATCTCCGTCGCTTAGGATAAAGTAGGCCAATACCAGCGGAGCTATAGCACCGGCAGCCTTGTTAGCAACTCCCATGATACTGATACGGGCAGCTGCACTCTCTCGTGGGCCTAGTATGGTAATATAGGGGTTGGATGCAGTTTGCAAAATAGCCAGTCCTGTACCCATTACAAAAAGGCCGGTGAGAAAAACTCCATAGGTGCGCGTGAGGGCTGCAGGAATAAAAACCAGGGTTCCCAATGCCATCACCCACAATCCCACCATCATACCCCTGCGAAAACCCGTTTTCTTTAAAATCCATGACGAGGGAAGGGCCATGATGGTGTAGGAAATGTAAAATGCAAAGGCTACAAACATGGCTTCGAAGTTGGTAAGTTCGCAAGCCATGCGGAGATAGGGAATTAAAATCCCGTTAAGCCAGGTAACAAACCCAAAAATGAAAAAGAGTACACCAATGATGGTAATGCCCATTACCTGGTCGCGCGATAAAGTCGTATGAGAGTTTGAGGTCATAGGTTTGTAATTGTTTTTGGATGTTATCAATGAATGGTTAATCAAAATTTTATCTCTTTAATCTGAGTAAAAGGCTTGATGCTGAATGAATAGCTATACTCACCAGGCATGAGAGTATATTGAGGATAAGGCCTGGCCCCCCAGCTATCGTCGCCTCCTACCCCCGTCTGACCGTAATCGAGGAACAGCTCGGCGAATCCGGAAGGCCGCAGATCGACTGTATGACGAGCGGCAGAGGAGGTATAATCGAGTGAAGCAAGCGAATAAGGCAAGGCTGAGAAGCTGAAGTAAGGTTTTCCCATAATCAACAAACCAGATCCATCGGCAGATTGAAGGATGAGCTTTCGCACTTCGGTTCTGTATCCATTTTCCTGAGGCCGGATGTAGGGTACATATAAGTCGTTCAGGGTAGATTCATACATGCCCACGAAGGCAGAGGTTTTGCGGTCTATGTAGTTTTCGTGGGGGCCCCGGCCGTACCACTTTACCCGATCGAACTGCGCCGGTAACCTGAAAAAAGTGCCCACCCTGGGTAGCTCGGGAACCTTCGCAAGATCGGTTTGGGGCAGAGGCCTCAAGTGATAATCTACCTGGAGTTCTCCGTCAGCCCTAACCGTATAGGTATATGCCAATTCAAAACCTGTTTCTTCCAGGTCGTAAACAGATTGTATAACTACGCGGCCAGATTCTTCCTGTATGGCCCTGAACTCTCTCACCGTGAGGTCTTTACTCAGCTCTTTCCATACCTTGCATCGCTGGGGCATGCCATTCCCGAAATCATTGTCGGTAGGAGCCCGCCAAAAAGCCGGCTGGGGAGCCTGGGCAAGAAACTGCTTCTTCTTGAAAATGATCTGGATGGGCTGACCGCTATGCTTATCAAATACATATTCAAAATCTTTTCCCTGAATGGTGAGTAAATCTTTCACATCCAGCATTTTAATTGTTCCGAAGGACAGGGTTTCGCCTTTAGGTGAAGGCTCTTGCAGCAACAATTGCTCGGTGGCCAGGATATGGCCTTCGGGAAGCAAACCCCAGGGCTGAGACAGAGCCAGGGAAACATTCAAGAAAACCTCATCCTCCGTAGTGTAAGGTATGTTAAGCGAAGCCGGCAGGGGAATATGTATTGCGGTACCGGGAGGCACTGAAAGCACTGGAATGCTTGCCTTAGCCCTTGATACGCCGTTGATGAGTAATTCAAGGTTTAGCACGGTATTTTTCAGGTCGTAAAAGGCATATTGATTGCTGACCCTGATTTCGTTTTTCCCGGAGGGAGCCCAGCTCAGGTCGATGTATTGATAGACCTTTTTTACTTCCTGAAGGGCAGGATGTGGGGTGCGGTCGGGGAAGACCAGGCCGTTGATGAGGAAATTGCTGTCGGAGGGCAGGGTAGCCGGGCCGTAATCGCCTCCATAAACAAAGTATCTTCTCCCTTGGCTGTCGATACGCAGAAATCCCTGGTCAACCCAGTCCCAGATGAAACCTCCCTGTAATTGAGGATGGGACTTGATGGTGTTCCAATAATCGACCAGATTGCCGGTACTATTGCCCATAGAGTGAGCGTATTCGCACATTATTAGTGGCTTGGGCTGAGGCTTGGAAGCCCATTTTTCAAGGTATGGTACCGAAGGATACATGGGGCAATAGACGTCGGTATTGCGTCCGCCTTCGGCTCTTTCGTAATGCACGGGCCGCAATGGGTCGCGTTGTTTGACGGCATCGTAGCAGGCATCGAAATTAACTCCATCGCCGGCCTCATTGCCCAACGACCAGAAAATAACGCAGGCATGATTTTTATCGCGCTCCACCATGCGTAGTACCCTGTTTAGATGAGCCGTTTTCCAAATGGTATCTTTGGCCAGACTGCGCTCCCCATAACCCATTCCATGCGATTCGAGGTTGGCCTCGTCGATTACGTAAAGTCCATATTCATCGCAAAGCTGGTACCAATAAGGGTCGTTGGGGTAATGGCAGGTTCTTACCGCATTGATGTTGTGCTGCTTCATCAATTCGATATCTTTACGCATCGAGGCCCGGCTTACCACATGTCCGCTCACAGGGTCATGCTCGTGGCGGTTAACTCCTTTGAGCAGAATAGGTTTTCCATTGAATACAAATTGACCCTTTTTTATTTCAGAGGTTCTAAATCCAATGGATTGTGCTACCGACTCAAGCGTAGCCCCACCTTTCCCTGTAAGAGTCATAGTCAAACGATAAAGATGGGGGGTCTCGGCCGACCAGGCCTTGATATCAGGAAAAATCTGGCGGAAATGCAAAACTTCATTGCTCCGGTTTCTTGCCAGCGGCCTGATATCATTGTAAATCAGCTTATTATCTTCATCGTAGAGTTTGATGGTGAGGCGAGTGTCGCGGCACAGGGCGGTATCATAGGATTTTATATTCACATCCAGGTCGAGCAACCCATCGCGATATTCATGGGTAAGTGTGGTACGGGCGAAGAAATCGCGGATGCGTACCCTGGGGGTGGAATACAGAAACACATCGCGTTCTATACCGCTAATGCGCCAGAAGTCCTGGCATTCGAGCCACGAACCTGTACTCCAGCGATATACCTCGAGGGTTAGATAATTCTCCCGGGTTTTATTTAAGAAAGGGGTAATATCGAATTCGGCAGGCAACTTGGAATCTTCACTGTAACCCACTTTCTGGCCATTCACATACACATAGACGGCAGATTTGACAGCGCCCAACACTAAAAAAACCTGCCTTTCTTCCCACTGTGAGGGAATGCGGAAGGTACGCTTATAGAGTCCCACGGGATGGTAATCGGTGGGCAACTGGGGTGGTTGAGGATGGCTGGTAAACTCGTAGGCGATGTTCACGTAAATAGGCCATCCATATCCCTGCAACTCCCAGTTGGAGGGTACCTGCATATCCTTCCATCGGGTGATATCAAAATCGTTTTGCTGAAAACCCTGAGGAATGTCGGCAGATTTTTCAAGAAACAGGAATTTCCAGGTTCCATTGAGCGACAGGTAGTTGGGATTGTCGCGCAGTTCCCCGGCCAGAGCGAGATTTTCGGAAGGAGCCGGAATGAACCATGCCCGGGCTGGTTCACGGTTTGCCGCCACGGTTTGAGGGTCCTGCCACTCGGGCAACTGGGCCTGTATACCAGAAACCACCATTAACAAAACAAGCGATACAAGAATTTTTTTCATAGCGATTTTAGAATTCGTGCAGCGTGTGCTATTTCTTCTTCATCAATTATCGTTGTGATATAAAAGGCGTTGGGGTGAACTTCTCCGGCGGGTTTTGTTCCACGTTGTATCACCGGTGCCATGTGAAATTCCTTACATCCGGTTGCCTGGGCCAGGGCTTTGAGATGGGAAGCCCTTACACCACCTCCGGGCATTATGATGATATTGTCGCCAGCCTGCCGGCAAAGGGCTTGAAGCATCTCCCTTCCCTCCCAGGCTGTAGAACTGCCCCCTGAAGTAAGCACCCGATGAAAACCCAGTTCTATGAGTACATCCAGGGAAGCTCTAAGATTGCGGGAAAGGTCGAAGGCGCGGTGAAAGGTTAACTCCATAGAGCCCGCCAGGCGCTTTAGCTCCCGACACTTTTCCATATCAATGGATAGGTCGGGTGCGAGGCATCCTACGACGATACCCCCGACTCCCAGTTGGCGGGCCAGCTCCACATCGTAACACATGGCCCGGAACTCATCTTCCGAATATACAAAATCACCTCCCCGGGGCCTTATCATCACCCTGAAGGGAATTTCAACAGTTTGAAGCAAAGAGCGGATAACTCCTGCCGAAGGGGTAATTCCTCCCTGGGCCATACTGGCAAAAAGCTCAATACGATGGGCTCCTGCCCGGGCCGCCCTCACGGCCGACTCCAGGTCTGCACATCCTGCCTCAAGGATAAATCTTCCCTCTTCCATATCTTCCGGCCCCTCAAAGATTCAGATATTGGCAAAAAAGTTTTTCATCACCATGGCGTGACAGCCGGCCAGACAGGCATCCTGCCCCATGGATGATATTTCCAATCTCAAATCGTCGCGGAAAGCTTCCATGCTGTGGTTGCGCAGGGTTTTAAAAATGGCCTCGGTAAGCGTTTGCCCGGCCATAGCCAGGCTTCCACCCAAAATAATAACTTCAGGATCAAACAAGTGCACCAGGTTAACGAGCGCCAGGCCCAGGCGGTTTCCTATTTCAGTAACAGCCTTCATGGCCACCATGTCGCCCCTCCACGAGGCCTCAATAATATTTACCCAGGCATCTTCTTCCTGCGGTCCTACAAAACCCTTCTGCTGAGCCACTCTTTCGAGCGCACTGAGGTTGGTATAAGTTTCCAGGCAATCAATCTGGCCACAATAGCACTGATTATGTTCGCCGCCCACAAAGCGGGTATGACCAAACTCACCGGCAAATCCATGCGTTCCTTTATAAATT
Source organism: Bacteroidales bacterium (assembly GCA_049969475.1). Taxonomy (GTDB): domain Bacteria; phylum Bacteroidota; class Bacteroidia; order Bacteroidales; family TTA-H9; genus UBA2030. The sequence continues at coordinate 16,605 of JBMFOU010000015.1, forward strand.
TCTCCATTGACTACCAGGCCTGCTCCTACGCCCCGGTCTACAAAAAGGAAAATAGCATTACGAATATTTCTGGCCTTGCCAAATGAAGCTTCCCCCTTGGCCATCAGGCGCGCATCGTTGTCCATTACCACGGGTATGCCCGTCATTTGGGCTAATAGATCGTTCACGGGAAGGGCCAGGCCTGTAAAATGTACCAACGAACGGCCGGTCTTGGTATTGATGAGACCCGGTACCGCAAACCCCATCCCCAGGATTTGACCAGATTTGAGATGATGCCGGCTCAAAAACCTTTTGATGTACTCCACAGTGGTTTCCAGATACTGCTGAGAACTCTCCAGCGGAAGTGTGGCAATAGATTCTGCCTTTTTCTGGTCTTTGAGATTGAAAAGGGCTATACGCAATTGATCGCGGCCGGCGTCGAGAGCCAGGGTAAACCAGTTATGGTCGTCGATTTGATAAATGCGGGGTTTGCGACCTCCTCCTGAAGGACCTTCCCCTATTAAATGAACGAAATGACTGGCCGTGAGTAAACCTGCCAACCGGCTTGCTGTGGGTATGCTCACCCCCAGTTCCTGCGCCAGTGCCGGAATGCTTATCGCCTTACGCTGATAAAATACGGCCAGGGCCCGCTTCAACAATACGGAACTTCTTGCCTGAAAATCAGCAGTGTTGATAATCTTTTCGAAGGTATCGATCAATTTTGTGCGGCATTTGGTTTTTCGCTTGCAAGTTAAGACGTTTTTACGAAAAAAAGCCAGTCTTTTTAAAAAAATTTAAGAAGCCTTGCCCGGCATTGTTTTTGGGCCTAATTAATGATCTTTAAAAAACCTTTAAAAGCCAGAAAGCGGGCGCCGTAATCGCAACACCCGCTTTCCGCTTTCATTGAAAAATTAAACTTTTAAGGAATAATAAACTTGACTCTGGTAATCTGCTTACCCGAAAGCTCCAGCACCTAAAGCCCCGGTGCCAGTCCTTTAAGATTCAAGCGAACCGTATTTTCCTTTTTCAGGGTTTGGGTAAGAAGGTTTCGCCCGCTCATATCGTAAATCCTTGCCTCACGATAGACGGATGCATCGGGTAAGAAGATTCTCAACCCATGGTTCTCCACAATGGCTGAGACAGCCGAACCTGGTTTATCATGAATAGGCTCGCCCAAAGGATAGTCCATAGCCAGCGACATCAGGCGACCAAAATCTCCAACGGCTACTCCGTTCATCCCATGAAACGCCGCCAATCTTTTCAGGTTCCAGAAAGGACCATAAGATAACCAGGTATTTCCGCCATCCTGGGTAGAAAAAATCGTAGTTATGGGAGGCCCAATGGGATTATGGGCAGGTGCACACAGAATGTAGCCCTGCTGCCCTGTGCTGAAGGCTATATCGTAAACCCTGTAAGTGGTATCATTGAAAATTTCGAACACCTGGCCGGTGGACCACTGAAGATGATAAACTACCGATGCCGACCCACCGAGGACAAAGCCTTCATATTCATTTACCATCCTGAGCATCTTCAACATGGTAGTGGGAAAAAACCTTCGTCTGCCAGGTAAGGCCTCCGCCAGCACTCATACTCACAGCCCCCTGTCCATTTTGGTCGCCAAATGCATACACCGTATTTTCATTCAGGAAATAAAACCCCAGCGGATTAATACCCACTGGATAATTTACCGCTGTAAAAGTACTTCCATAGTCAACGGAGCGATAGAGGGTGGTAGAATTGTAGAGCTAAGCGACTCCCCCGGGAAACAATTTCAACCCCTCAATTTGCCCCAGGGAATGGGGAAGAAGCGTCCAGTGAAAGCCTCCGTCGGTGGTGCGATAGAGTTCGGAGTTTCCGCAGCCTGAAGCAAACTAACCGGTGTATTCATTGCAAAATGAAAGGTCAAGGGGGGCATCTGGTACCGAAAAAAGGCTGTCCCAGCTTTGCCCCCCGTTTTCGCTACGATAAACAACAGTAGTGGAACCAAGTTCAGTATCCTTAAATCCCAGGGCAAAGCCCACCTGCCCGGCAAACTGAACAAAAGCCACATCGTAAACGAAGGTACCCGGCTGTAGAACCAGAAGATCACTGCCCGGCGATGCGCTGAACAACTGGTAAAATTCTTCATTTTCATAAGCCCAGGCCTGACCCGAAGGGGCCACATCGAAAGCCTGCACCGAGATTCCATCTTCGATTTTTTTCCACTGCCAGGTACGGCCAGTGTCGGGAGAAAAATATACATATACCGGGGGGTATAAGTCTAAGTCTCTGCCATAAAGCGTTACCTATGTGGGATTTTTCTTTATCTTGATACGCTCAGGCTCAGAACCTTCAGAAAGATAAGAAGAATTCCAGGTAACTCCCCCATCATACGAAATGTTATAAAATAAAGGATCTCCCTTCTTCGACGAGTAGCCGGTAACCATGTAGCAACCGGGGGCCATTACGGCACATTGGCAACCCCCATCGAATAAAAAAGTATGATTGACTTTCTGAAGGGTTTTACCTCCATTCTGGGTAGTATAGAGCACCCCCAAGTCTGTAACGACCAAACCCTTCATCAGGGTTTCGAAGGAAATGTCGATGTAGATCGCTCGCATCCAGGGATAAGGCGACCAGGTGAGCGTGTCTATCACCCAGCTCTGGCCTGCATTGGCACTTTTGCCGATTGCATAGCCCTTTTCAGCGTTAGGGCCAATAAAACGATACCAACTGCTGAGGCGCTACCAGTTGAATTTTCAAATAGTGCATGTCAGTAAGCTGTCCTCGTATACTCCAGGTATTGCCATAATCCTGAGAATACAGGAGATACGAATTGCAGGCCACCACCGCTTCACCAGATGGGCTAAAATCGATCATAAAGCAGTTTTCTGAGCCGGTATCCCATACCTTAACCCAGGCAGAGCCTCCATCGGTAGTTCGGTATATTCCATCGTAGCTGACCGTAGCCAGCCCTGTGTTGTCGTCCAAAAATGTAATGTCGGTAACCGGATTTCCCCAGGGATGAGGCATTATCCATTGCTGGGCCGACAACCTTACCATGCTCTAAAGCAGATAAGCTACTCCAAGAATTACTGTTTTTTCATGGCTTTCAAAGTTAATTGTGTTTGATTAATATAGGTGCGGGTTTAGGAGTAAATTCCACATTGATTTCGTCGGTTCCTGAACAGTTGTGTATATCGCTTACCCATACCTGATAGGTACCTGCTTTGGTAACTTCCAGGGTCTGGGTAGGATCGCCCGTATTCCACATATAGCTGGCATAGCCTGGCCCTGCATCGAGTATTACAGGTCTTCCCTCGCATGCATGGATATCATCGCCCAGATCAGGTTGGGGTAATGGATAAAAAAATACCTGCGCCTGACCGGAAACCTGGCCTCCACAAAATGCATTATACACGGTATCGAGCATATACAGGCCTGGCTGGTGTGCCTGAATAATTACCGGAAAAGGACCGCTGGTAGTGTCAGCCGGTTGCGGTATTCCATTGATAGAGTAAACAAATACGTAAGGTGTATCCGCATTCACCGGAAAATGGACATAGACGGAACATAGTTTCCGGGTTCATCGCATGCAGATCCTCCCCCGCTCATGATGGCCTGAGGGCATAATACCGGTGCCTGAATGGCCACCTCATACTCACATCCTACACTATCCCAGAACGATGCATGAATATTATGCTGCTGATTATCACAAGGTAATCCCAATAGACTATAATCCATTGGCGATTCAAAAGGGGCCTGAATAATGCTCGTCTGGTTTGTTACATTGTCCCATATTACCAATTGGCCCGTAGGCGGGGGATTGGTGAAATAAAGCTGACCTGTAACCCCAAAAGTATTACTCTGAGGATTGCATGCGCCTACCGAAGCAGTCATCTCTAGAATCGTGCAGTTATACACCATTCCACAATCCAACACTGCAGCTCCGGGCTGCCCCCGATTTACCTGTTCGATATGAAATTCAAAAGGAAGAGGATTAGCAGAATTGCCCTGATAACCTCCTCCAACAGAGAGAATCATATAGTATTTTCCAGGTATAAGGTTGCTTATTTGCAGAAAAGGGGGAACAGTAGTCCCATAATAAAAAACATTACAGCCTACAACATGCAAGCTATCCAGGCTATCCAAACATGCAGAAGTCGGATACGAGTAAGGGCCAAATACTGTAAATAAACTGAGATAATAGTTTATACCATAAACTAGTGTAATAATATACCCTCTCAATTCGAGAATCCCCGCCTCAGTGGGTTTAAAAAACACCAAATGGGATTGGCAACATTGTTCATTAAGATTCCCGGGTCAGCATGACAATTGTAGATACAACAGGTTTCGTAAAAAGGAACCGTGCCAGAATTCCAGTAACACTCTATAATGGGGCCATAAAGTACCCCTCCGGTATAATAAACTTCATGCTTCCCACAAAAAGGCCTGGCCTGATGGCAGGAATCGAAAGGCATGGTATCACCATCCCTCAGGGGCAAACCCAATGAAGGGCCCGCAAGACGTCCTCCCACCGGCCAGACCAGAAAAAAAAAGTATCGCATAAAGTATTAAGAGAAGACTATTTCTTCTTAACTTCATTATGGGATTAATAATTGCCATTTACCCTGAAAAACTAAAATCCTCGGTTTTTATAGATTGATTCCAAATAACACACATAAAACACTACCTGTCAATGCATTGTGTGTGTATAGAGTGCTGTTCAGATTTTTCAGCCGATTGCAGGGAGTTTCTTAAAACAACCTGAGCTAATGAATTGTAAATGTGCTTTTTCATACCTTTTGTTTTTAAGATTAATACTTGGTTGATGAAGGATGAAACAGGAGGACAATATATAAAATTTGACATTTAAAGTCAAAATGTATCCCCAAAATTTCTTAAAATTTGCAGGATGCCGGGCAGGAAAGTTGACATGGGCGGTAGAATGGCGCTGTGGATGGGTTTCAGCAGCCTCTTTATTCAGGCGCTGTGGATACGTATGGCTTTCACCTTATTTGAGGGAAACGAATTGCTTACCGGCCTTTTTCTGGCGCTGTGGATGCTGTTGGTAGCCGCCGGAGCCCGGGTGAGACCGGGGCACCCCACCTGCCTAAAACTGCTCTTGCTTAGCGCAGTGCTAAGCCTTATGCCAGTAGTGGCCGAAGAAATAGTTCCTGCATGGTGGCAACATTTTTTTTTACCCGGTAGCATGCCTTCACTCTGGCAGGCAGCCCTGTTTATGGCAGCCTGGCTCAGTCCTTTCTGCCTGCTTATGGGAATTGGTTTCCGCTGGCTTACTCTTCAAGAAGTCCCAGCGAAAATATATGCCTTCGAAGCCTGGGGCGGGCTTGTAGGAGGCAGCCTTGCCCTGCTCATACCTCTGTTGCAGCCCTCCGCCGCCTGGATGCCCTGGCTGCCGGCAGCCCTCTGGCCCCTGCTGCTCCCGGGCAACTGGCATTCCCGCCCCCTACGCTTGACATACGCCTTGGTCTGGATAGCTTTAACTACGCTCCTGTTTCTCCTGGTCATTCCTGAAAAACCCAATACTTTCGAGACGCCTCACGGGCAACTCAGGGAGGTAGTTTACGCAGAAGATACCACCTACCGGCTCGAGGGGCACCTGCTACCTTCCATAAATTACCACCCCGAAGAGGCAGCCCCGCTACATTTTGCCCTTATGCAGGCACCGGTAGCTCCCGCCATTGTACTTATCGGTCCCTTAAACCTCTCGCTGTTGCACGATGCCCTGAAATATCAACCCTCACGTCTGGTCTGGTTAGATACAGCCCCTTATGCCACCAGGCTTATCCTCAGCCGAACGCGGAAAAAAATTCCCCCGAAAATTGAAACATATCCTTACAGTCATCCCCGGCTGGAGCATCTGGACTTCCGACCCGATGCCATTGTGGTCATGAATCCTGAACCCTCCAGCCTGGCTGCTGCCTGGTGGCTGACGTCGGAGTTTGCGGCAAGGGCCCAAAAGATTCTTCACCCCGGAGGACTGTTAAGCCTTAACCTGCCGCAAGTGGCCAATTATTTTGCAGGAAAACTCTTATCCGTTCCGGCCAGTGCCAGAGAGGGGCTCAGCCAGCATTTCCACTACACCCGCCTTATAACCGCAGTAGGTACTCAAATCCTGGCATCTGATGCCCCATTGGACTTTTCTCTGGAAAAAGGATTGGAAAAAACGGCTAACTTCAGCGACTATGTCAACCCCTGGTTTTTCAGGGCTGATGAAATCGAACGGAGGTCACTGGCCCTGAGTATGGCCTTGCCTTCTCCTACTCCACCCTCAACCATCAACCAACCCCTGGTTGTGAGCTACTACACGGGTTACTGGTTCCTCCTCAATCAATCCCAGCCTGTACTCATCCTGGCTTTCTTAGGCCTCTTGTTGTGGCTGATACTTCGACGCAGCCCGCACACCGGTTTTGTCATGTTCGGTGTAAGTCTGACAAGTAGTGCTTTGCAATTGCTCATGATTTTCCTATTTCAGATGCACACAGGAAAACTTTATCTTACTGCAGGACTTTTCTTTGCCCTTTTCATGGGAGGCCTGGCCGCCGGTGCTCAGCGAAAACCCCCTTTTTCATTCAGGCCTTCGCAGGTGCTGTGGGTTTTGCTGGTATTATCGGGTTTGTCGCTAAGCCCCTGGCTGTTTAGCTATTTTATCTTTGGTAGTAGTAGTAATATCGTAGCAGGCTTATGGACAGCCTTTAGCATTGGCGTCGGAGCCTGGATGACAGGCCAATTGTATAGTATTTATGCTGGAGCCTATCCCCAAAGGGCCGGCTCCCTTTATGCAGCCGACCTGGCCGGAGGAGCCACCGGAAGCCTTTTTGTAGCCCTGGTGGGGGTACCTTTGGCAGGCATCTTCAATACCACCCTGGTGTTGATGCTCATCCTTCTGGTTATGCTACTTTTCCTGCCATTGCGGGGGGCACCCCACAAAATTCCGGAGTAATTTTGTAAAAAAAATGCCATGGGTGAAAATAGGTGGACAAGAAGGAACTTCATTGTAAAAGGTTCGTGTGCCCTGGGTGCCGTTGCTGTAGGCAGAAGCCTGAGCCTGATAGCTTCGCCAGGGGGCGAGGAGCTGAAAGAAGCCCTGTTTTATATTCCCACGCCCCGAGGGGTCAAATGCAGGCTTTGTCCCCATCAATGCAACATCGCCGAAGGCAAGACCGGAGATTGCCGGGTAAGATACAACCGGGGAGGCAAACTTTACACCCTGGCCTGGAACAACCCCTGCGCCGTTCATGTAGACCCTATTGAGAAAAAACCTCTGCTACATTTTCTCCCCGGAACCACCTCCTACTCGCTGGCCATCGCCGGATGCAATTTCACCTGCCTCAACTGCCAGAACTGGGAAATATCGCAAACCAGTCCTGACAAGACCCAAAATTTCAGTCTTACACCCGAAGAAGTGGTAAGGCAGGCGCAAAAAGAAGGATGCCGCTCCATTGCCTACACCTACAGCGAACCCGTAACTTTTTTTGAGTATACCCTCGAATGCTCGCGCCAGGCCCGCAAAGCAGGCATTAAAAATGTAGTGGTCTCCAACGGATATATCAACCCGGCACCGCTGGATGAATGGTGTAAGGTGATGGATGCGGCCAATATCGACCTGAAATCTTTCAGCGACGATATCTATTCCATGCTCAACAATGGCAGCCTCGATCCCGTACTCAATACCCTGAAGAAGCTCCGGGAAAAGGGTGTATGGCTCGAAATTACCAACCTGGTTATTCCCGAATGGACCGACGACCTGAACATGATTCGAAGCATGTGTCAATGGTTGGCTCAGAATGGTTTCAAGGAAGTTCCCCTGCATTTCTCACGCTTTTATCCCCAATATAAACTCAGCCGCCTTCAACCCACCCCTGAAAATATATTGGTAAAGGCCCGTGAAATTGCTATTGCTCAAGGGCTTAAATATGTGTATATTGGCAATGTGCCTGGAAAAAATTACGGAAACACTTACTGTCCCCATTGCCAGAGTCTGGTAATTGAACGGGTAGGCTATTCCATCAAACAATCGAAAGTAAAAAACGGCAAATGCCAGGTGTGTGGCGGAGAAATAGCCGGGGTATGGCTGTAGAAACCGTTAGAATACTATAATTGAACTTACACATAGATAAACCACTGGGCTTCAGGAACATTACACAATATAGTCAAGCATGCAAAAAATTTTTGTAAAAAATCAGCAAAGAATGGAAGTATTCGTTCATTCGTTGCACCTCATTTTATTGAAGCCGATAATTTGGCGTCCTTGCTATAAATCTGCATTTTTGCATAAAAATTTATTGTAAAAAATGGGAATACATCTTGATGCTAAACCCGGCGACATTGCCGAAACCGTTCTTTTACCCGGCGATCCCTTGCGGGCGAAATTTTTGGCCGAAAATTATTTTGAAAATCCTGTATGCCACAACCATATAAGAGGCATGCTAGGATACACAGGCTACTACAAAGGCAAAAAAGTATCGGTACAAGGAACAGGCATGGGCGTACCCTCTCTGAGCATATATGTTACCGAACTGATAACTACGTATGGTTGTAAAAACCTTATTCGTATAGGCACCTGCGGTGCCATACAACCCAACCTTCGGCTGGGCGATACCTTGATGGCCATGACGGCCAGCACCGACTCGGCCATCAACCGGCTTACCTTTGGCAACCGCGACTATGCCCCCCATGCCGATTTCCAGCTCCTGAAAAAAGCTTTCGAAATAGCCGAATCCCGGGGCCTTCAAGTTAAGGTGGGTAGTGTATTTACCACCGATTTATTTTTCGTAGACGACCTCGAAAAAGAATATGAAATCTGGCGGAGGCATGGCGTTTTGGCAGTAGAAATGGAAACCACGGCACTCTATACGCTGGCTGCGCGTTATCAATGCAAAGCCCTTTCGTTGCTCACGGTAAGCGACCAACTGGTTACCGGAGAACGAAGCAGCGCCGAAGAGCGGCTCACGGCCTTTCGCCACATGATGGAAATAGCCCTGGATAGTGTTGCGGCGCTCTGATTACCAAATCCCATCCCTAATACGGATTTTGGTAATTTTGCAAAAAAAACGTATGGGCAGAATCATGGCCATAGACTATGGTCAAAAACGCGTAGGAATTGCAGTTACCGACGAACTGCAACTCATTCCCAATGCCCTTACCACCTTGCATGTTTCGGAGGTGATGCCATTTCTGAAAGATTATCTTCAAAGAGAAAAAGTTGATATTGTGGTGGTGGGCGAACCCCGAAACATGGACAATACCCCCTCAGATGCGGAGCGCTTCATTGCCCCCTTCATCAAACATCTGCAAAAAACCTTTCCTACCCTACGCATCGAGCGCTTCGATGAGAGGTTCACCTCGCGAATGGCGTTTCAAACCATGATAGACGCCGGGTTGAGCAAAAAAGCACGCCAGGACAAAGCCATGGTGGACCGCATCAGTGCTGTGCTTATTCTGCAATCGTATCTCGATGCCCGCAGCATTGCTCAAAACAGAAACCATCCCAACTTATGATTTTTCCTATCGTTGCTTACGGACACCCCATTTTACGCAAAAAAGCCGAGCCCATCGCTCCCGATTACCCTGGCTTACAGGATTTTTTAAAAGACCTGTGGGAAACCATGTATGCCACCGATGGCATTGGACTGGCTGCGCCCCAGGTAAATAGAAGCATCCGGATATTTGTGGTGGATACCAGCGTTTTATCAGAAAAATACCCGGAAGCCCAAGGTTTCAAAAAAGCTTTTATCAATCCTCAGATGCTTGAGGAGTTGGGAAGCGAATGGGCATACAGCGAAGGTTGCCTGAGTATTCCCGACATACATGAAGACGTTTATCGCAAACCACGCATTCGCCTGCGTTACCAGGATGAAAATTTTACGGAACATGAAGAATGGTTCGAAGGAATCGTGGCCCGGGTTATTCAGCACGAATACGACCATCTCGAAGGAATTCTATTTACCGACCACCTCAGCCCTTTACGCAAAACCATGCTGGCCGGAAAACTTAATAATATTGCACGGGGGAGAATTAATCCTCCTTACCGGATGATCTTCGCTCCTACCCGCAAGTCTAAAGGATGATCCATTTAAACTAAATCATACGAGTTATGAAAACCCAAACCCTATCAATCTTTTTTGTGATTTCCTTACTGGTGGCCTGTGCTCCTTCGCCCAAAAAAATGCAGGAAGAAATCAAGCAAAAAGAGGCCGTGTTATTCAACGAGAACGGAATACTAAACCCCGACAAAGGGAACGAGATGATTGCACTCTACGCTGACTATTTCAAAAAGTTTCCCAAGGATACCCTTTCTGCCAAGTACTTATTCGATGCGGCCGGGCTCAAAATCACACTAAAAGACTATTACGGAGCTATCAGCCTCTACGATACAATCATGGCCCGCTATCCTCGCACCCAGGTCGCACCCCAGGCTCTTTTCATGAAGGCATTCACCTATGACAACTATCTACAGCGCATTAACGAAGCCCGCGAAAATTACCAGCGTTTCATCGACAGCTATCCCAATCACTCACTCACGAATGATGCTAAAAAATCCATGGAATTTTTGGGTAAAAGCAATGAGGAGATTCTGAAAATGCTGGAGGAAGCCGCCCAGACCACCCAACCCAAAGGCAATTAAAAATCAGCCGTTTAGAGACGCAAATCAACGAGTACACCTTTCACAAACCCAAAGGTAAGTATCTAAAAGTTTTTGCCCACACCTTCTCTCCCTCGAGCGGGGAGAGAAGAATAATCCTTCAGCCAGAGACCTGCCTCTCCCTCCTGGGAGCTTTCAGCCTGAGGAGGCTCCCCTCAACCTTTTGAATGAGCCCACAGCTCACCCCCTCTTCTCTCAACGCCTTTCTCCGCTTAAAACTCATTTAGTTGTGCTTGATGAGTTTGGGCTGGGGCCGGGGTTGGTGCGTTACCGTAGCCGTTGCGAAATGCCAGGGAAACCCTCCTCTGTTCCCCTTGAGCGGATTCTCTTTCCCCAAAAGCCATGGGCGATGTTGATGTGGGGGGGGGTTAAAATATTGATAAACAAATATTTAAATAAAATAACGGTGTAAAATCTAAAATGAAAACAAACCACTTACCGGCAGCACCGAATACATAAGATTTTCTCCCTGGGTTCACCCACACGCCTTTTGGAGTGGCTTCCAACCTGGTACCCCTGGCTTCCCTTATCTCACCCAAAACACTCATTCCGTTGGAGATAGGTTTTAATGCCTTCAAAGTTAAGCAATAAAGGGAGCGTTTTGTACCACGAGAGGAAAAATTTTCTACTTAAAGCGAATACCTATTGAAACAAGCTGTTGGCTGGCCTGTTACACAATTTTTTAAAGGTATAAACTTCCGTTCAGGGATTGGAATGAAACTCTTTTTCAAGAAAATTCTTAACCTGCGCAGGTTTTATATTTTGGATAATCACTCCGTTTTTCATCAACGAAATTTCTCCGGTTTCTTCTGAAACTACAATTGCCAGGGCATCGGTTTTCTCACTGATACCCAAGCCCGCCCGGTGCCGGAGTCCAAGTTCCACGGGGATGCGGGTATCAGCGGATACGGGTAGTATGCAAGCCGCAGCCCTAATTCTATCATTACTTATGATAACGGCTCCGTCATGAAGGGGCGAATTTTTAAAAAAAATATTTTCAAGCAATTGGGGAGTTATTCGGGCATCGAGTAACACCCCGGTTTGAACATACTCTTCCAGTTCATTTGCACGGGCTATAACCAGCAATGCTCCTGTCTTGTTTTGCGACATGCGCTGGCAGGCCGTAACCAGTGCATCTATATCGAGTTTTTCATCGTTGGCTGAGGGAAGGCGCCAAAAAAGAAACCTTCGCCGACGCTGTTGAATAAATGCCGGATTGCCCACCAGGAGCAAAAATTTTCGAATTTCGGGCTGAAACACGACAATAAGCGCAATAAAACCCACACTTATAAAAGCCCCTAAAATGGCACCCAGCAGCGCCATCTCGAAGGCTGAAACAATTTTCCATAATACCACCACGGCTACAATACCCAAAAAGATATTGATGGCCCCTGTCCCTTTAACCAGATTATACAATTCGTATAAGAGCAGAGCCACCAGAAGAATATCCACGGCGTCGATCCAGCGGAAAGGAATGAAAAGAGGAATAAACGTAAAAATCCAATGCATAATTAGGGGGTTTGTGTGAGCGCCTTAAAAAGCTGGACCACCTCCACCGCCTGCTTAACGTCGTGCACCCTGAGCAATGTAGCACCTTTGAGCAAGGCTACCATGTGCAGGGCTGTGGTACCGTTGAGGGCTTCGGCAGGTGTAAGGTTCAGAAGTTTATATATCATCGATTTCCTCGAGAGACCGGCCAAAACCGGATATCCATGTTGGGTGATCTTCTCCAGATGCTGTAGCAAAGTGTAGTTGTGCTGCAAGGTTTTTCCAAAACCGAAACCGGGATCCAAAATGAGGCTGCTCACCCCTTTCTCCGAAAAAACCTCCGCTCTTTGGAGCAGAAAATCGCATACCTCTTCAACCACATTTTGATAGTGAGGATTTTGCTGCATGGTAGCAGGAGTTCCCTGCATATGCATCAAAATGCATGCGGCGTCGTAATCGGCAGCTACATCAGCCATTCTCGCATCAAAAAGTCCGGCAGATATATCATTGATAAAAGAAGCGCCGGCATGCAGGGCTGCATCTGCCACCCGACTGCGGAAGGTATCAATCGAAATAATGATTTCAGGAAAGGCCCTGGTGAGTAATTTCACGGCATTTACAACCCGCTGATATTCTATCTCTTCAGGCACCTCGGCAGCGCCTGGTCGGCTCGAGGCAGCACCTATATCGATAATGGCTGCCCCCTCCTCCAGTATCTGCTTTGTCCTTTCAAGCCACTGGCTTTCGTTTAAATAGCGACCTCCGTCATAAAAAGAATCTTCTGTTATATTTAAAATACCCATCACGGCCGGAAGGGCCAGTTCCTTTCCCTGCACCCTTAACGAAACCGGCCTTGATAATATATTATTCGTAACTTTATGCCCCGTTTGAGCCATATATTTTTTTTTGCAGCGAAATTACAAAACTCATGCATAAAACCCTTGAACAATACGACCAGGCGGTTAATGAATGCCGGGAGGTATTTATCTCGAAACTCAAAGACTATGGCCCCTCATGGCGCATTTTGCGACCCTCATCGCTCACCGACCAGATTTTCATCAAAGCCCGACGCATTCGCTCCGTCGAGACGTTGGGAAAATCGAAAATAAATGAAGGAATAAAACCCGAATATATAGGCATTTACAATTACAGCCTGATGGCACTTATTCAGCTGGAGTTAGGCCCCGAACCCGAGAATAGTGCCCCCCAGGCAGATTTGATGCAATTATATAACCAGAAGGCAGCGCAAGCCAGAGCTCTGATGGAAAACAAAAACCACGATTATGGTGAGGCCTGGAGGGAAATGCGCCTGAGCTCGCTTACCGATATCATCCTGATGAAAATTCAGCGAATTAAGCAAATAGAAGATAATGAAGGTATAACCATAGTTAGCGAAGGGCTGGATGCCAACTATCTCGACATCATGAATTATGCCGTTTTTGCACTCATTAAAATCAATGAAGGCGATGGGAAATAAACCAAACATGCAACGCGTGCTATATCATTCCAGCCGCATCGTTCTGGGGCTTACATTCATTTTCTCTGGATTTGTAAAAGGCCAGGATCCGCTGGGTACGGCCTTTAAGCTGGAAGATTATTTCATAGCCTTTGGATGGGAATGGGCCCTGCCTTTTGCACTCATATTATCCATCCTTTTATGCACGTTTGAATTCGGTATTGGGACTGCCTTGCTGTTCAACCTTAAAACGCGTTGGGCTGCCTGGCTTACCCTTCTTACTATGATTTTCTTTACGGGACTTACCCTCCACGATGCCATAACCAACCCCGTCCCCGATTGCGGATGCTTTGGCGATGCCATCAAACTGAGCAACTGGCAGACTTTTTATAAAAACATCGCTCTGTTGGCTTTTGCCCTTCTGATGCTTTACAGTGCCAGGCAGGCCCAGGTAAAGTTTCCCGGCAGATTGTACGGATTTCTGGCGGGTTTTGTACTTTTCGCTGCATTCTCCGTATGGTCGTATTATCATGTGCCCGTGCTCGATTTTCTTCCTTACAAAGTCGGCACCGACTTCAACCCTACCACCAATCAGCCGGCGCAATATTTTTTGACGTATAAAAATAAAATTACCGGCGAGACCCGGGAAATGCTTGCCGCTGATATTCCATACACCGACAGCACCTGGATGGCCCAGTGGGAATATGTTAGCACGAGGGTTTACGACCCGGCTGCTGATCAGCGCCCCGATATTCATTTTACAGATACGGCCGGAAATGACGTCACTGCACACTACCTGCTAAATCCCGATTATCAATTTATAGTCACGATTTACGATGCCTCGCATGCCTCTAATAAAGCCCTCCAAAAGTTAGCATCCATCCTGCGCCAGGCCAACCAGGAAGGGCATTCTGTAATTATTCTCTGCCCCGCCACACCCGAAGAAATAGAAAAAATGAAAGAAGAATTTGGTTTGGATTATGAATTTTTCAGTGCCGACGATATTCAGCTCAAAATGATGGTTAGAGCCAATCCCGGACTCATGCTGCTACGCGGGGGAAAAATACTCGGCAAATGGAATGGGCATAGTCTACCGTCGTACGAGAGGCTAAAAACCCAATATCTCTCAAAAAATCCATAAATCCGATGGGCCCCATTTTACATGGCAACCAATTTATCCTTAGACCTTTAAAATATAGTGATGCAGAGGCCCTAGCAAGGCATGCCAACGATGCAGAAGTTGCCCGCTTCCTACGTCCTTCATTTCCCCATCCCTATTTTTTATACGATGCCCAGAAATTTATTCGATGGGTGCAAGAAAATGAAGATCAATATATTTTGGCCATTGAAGTGGAGGGGGAAGCTTCAGGAGCCATTGGAATACACCGTACCTTTATGCTTCGCCGACAGGTGTGGGAAGTGGGCTACTGGCTGGGTCAGGCCCATTGGAATAAAAAAATCATGACAGAAGCCCTGGGAAAAATGCTGGAATATTATGTCCCCGCTTTGCGAATCAAAGAAATCTATGCCAGTATTTATGAACCCAATATGGCTTCTTCCAAAGTTCTTCAGAAATGCGGATTTACGCTATTAAGTTCGCTTAATGGAGTCATGATCAGAGACGGCTCGCAGGTGACCGAACAAGTCTGGATTAAAAGATTTTAGCCCCTTTCTTAGGAACAAATGGGCAAATAGCTTTAAAGTAAAGAGGATATCTATAAATCCTATAAAAGTTTCATAAAAAGTAAAAAGGCTTAAAAATCTTTCATTAAGCTGTTTTTCCGTATTTTATAAAGTAATACCCTAATAAACAGGCCAAGAATCCGCGAAAAATTTTTAATTTTTTTTAAAAATTGAAACATTTTATAATTTTGTGGCGTAAATTTACACACTAATGATTTTAAGGTAATTATAATTTATAAAACCAATAAATCGATAATCCCCCAAATATGAAAACAACGAGCATTACGTTAACCGAACAGGAGCTCAATGATCTCAAGGAATTTTACACCATGCAGCTGGCGCGGGCCAAGCGTGAAGTGGCTCACTACGAAAGTATTCTAAGCAAATTAGAGAAAAAAGAACCTTTAGCAGAAAAAGTTACAATTGAGGAACCTGCATTAGTAACCGAACCAGCCAAAAAGCGGGGTCGTCCGCGTAAAGTGGGGACGGTGGAGCCAGAGGCAAAGCCTACACCTGAAGCCGTGGAAGAAAAGCCCAAAGAGGAAAAAGGAAAACGCAGCAAAGTAGCTGGTGCCCAGGAAATCCCGGCCATTGAAAAACCCAAAGGCAAAAGAGGGCGAAAACCCAAAGCTCCTGCCGAAGCCCCGGTTGCTGAATTAGCTGAAACTCCGGCTATAGAAAAGCCCAAAGGCAAGCGCGGCAGACCTGCAAAGGCCGAAGGCCAGCCAACAGTAAAAGCCAAAAAAACCAAGGCTAAACCCAAAGCCAAATCGAAAGCCGCAAAATCCAATACAAGAGGGAGAAAAAGTGTAATCCCTACGGTTGAGATTCCTTACACGGATTTTATCAAAGAAGTACTCGCCGATGCCCCTGAGGCCATAGAAGCCAAAGAGCTGATAACGCAAATGAAAGAAAAATACCAACTCAACGACAAGGCCATACTCAAAAAAGCGGAAATGAGCCTCAGGTCTTGCCTGTCAGGATTGCTGCGCAATAAAAAAATTGCCTCATTTAAAGGCACTTCCGGCAATATGAAATATTACCTGATAAAACCCGAGCTCGAGCAAGAAATTGTGCCGGAAAATAATACTCCTGCTCTGACAGAGTAAATTTCTGATATTCAATTCATTAGATAGCAGATTTTTCTATTTATATTTTTTGTAAAAAAGGCTGTTTCGAATAAGAGGCAGCCTTTTGCTTTTTCCAATGACTCCGACTTTCTTGTCCAGGTCTGAAGGGATATACAAGGGGAGGTCCTTGCAAACCGTAAGTTCTTTGGGGGGTTCAATAAAAATAAAAGGGTGCTTTACTTAAAAATCCCTGGACTTTTTTAAGGGATCCCCAGCGAAGCTTCAATGGAATGATCGTGTATGCAGATTTGAGCCAGACTTCTATAGTTTATTTTGCTTATATAAAGGATGAAATTTTAACAATGTATCCCGCAAAAATTCTTTATCGATGTGTGTATAAATCTCGGTTGTGGTTATGGAGGCATGGCCAAGCATTTCCTGCACAGCCCTGAGATTGGCACCATTTTGAACCAGCACTGTGGCAAATGAATGGCGGAAAGTGTGCGGGCTGATGGTTTTTCGTATGCCCGCTTTGAGTGCCAGATCTTTTATGATAAGAAAAACCATTTGTCGGCTCATTTTTTTTCCGCGGCGGTTGAGGAATAGAATATCTTCCGCCCCTTTTGCAATGCTTAGGCGACTGCGTTCACCATAAATATATAAATGAATCCACTTCAGGGCATCCTGACCGATGGGAACCAAGCGTTCCTTGTTTCCCTTGCCAATTACAGCGATAAACTCTTCTTTAAAATGGATGCGCGACAGACGCAGATCGGTAAGCTCTGAGACCCTGAGCCCGCAGGCAAAGAGAGTTTCCAGGATGCACCGGTTTCTTGTGCCCTGGGGCTGGCTATGATCAATTTTCTCAATCATTCGCTCAATTTCCTCAGTCGAAAGCACCTGAGGGAGTTTACGGCTGATTTTAGGACTTTCCAATAAAGCAGAAGGATCTTCGCGAAGGTTGCCCTCGAGCACCATCCAGCCATAAAAAGAACGAATACCCGAGGCAATGCGGGCCTGGGTGCTTGCTTCCAACCCTAGTTCATAAAGGTATTTCAGAAAATTTTGCAAATCGGCAGCGGTAACCTCCCCGGGCAATTTGTTCACCCCGTGCAGCGAGAAGTATTCCTCTAATAAACCCACATCATGAAGGTAAGCCTCTATCGTGTGGGCCGAAAGGTTCTTTTCCAGCCTGAGAAACGCGCGGAATCCGTGAATTTGTATCTGCCAGTTAGGATGCATAGCACAAAGTTAGGACTGAAATTAATCGGAATTGCATAGATTTGCCGGAAAACCTACCCGGCATGAAAATCATCTGTATTGGCCGCAATTATCTGGCCCATGTAAAAGAACTCAATAACGATCTGCCCGAAGAGCCTGTTTTTTTCATGAAGCCCGAAAGTGCATTGCTCCCCCGCAGGCATCCCTTTTATATTCCTGAGTTTACAAAGGACCTGCACTATGAGGGGGAACTGGTTTTAAGAGTAAGCAAGCTGGGCAAACATATAAATGAGAAATTTGCTTTGTCGTACATCGATGCTATAGGCTTCGGCATCGATTTCACAGCCCGCGACCTGCAAAACAAGTGCAAGGCGAAAGGCCTACCCTGGGAAATTGCCAAAGCATGGGATTTTTCGGCTCCTGTAGGCACATTCCTTCCCCTGAGCGATTTTCCTGACCTGGCCAACATTCAATTCAGACTCTACAAAAACGGCGAGCTGGTGCAGGACGGAAATACGGGTAGAATGATTTTCCCCATTCCCACCCTTATAGCTTATATATCACGTTTTGTTACCCTCAAGCAGGGCGATTACATCTTTACAGGAACCCCCGAGGGAGTCGGACGAGTAGATAGCGGAGATGTGCTGGAAGGTTACATTGAAAATACCCGCTGCCTTCAACTTAAAATCATGTAATACCGGCTAAACGGCTGAGGCCATACGCATAATCAGTCGATCGGGTATTGCTATCAGCTGATATTCAGAATAATAAATTACCTTACCCGATTGAGAGCAGGATACCCTTGCATCGTAGGTACGGCCTTCCTTCACCCGGGAGAAATGAATAAGGTATTGAAGATCCACGTCGGGTTGGGGTGTTGCCCCATTTTCAGGTAAATAGATTTTGAGGTATTGATAAAACGGTGATAATTGGTCAGGATTGAGAGTTTTATCCAGGTAATAGTTGATTTCCCGTTCCACGTCGGTTACCGGCTCATCGATGGAGAGCAACAGGGCCCGACTGGCATAGGTTATGGCAAAAAGTAAATACCCCAGTTGATTCTCCCCGAGCCCTGTCATATGCGCAAACGCTTGCATTTGTCCGGGCTTCACTTCCAGTGTACGAAGAATACCTTCGGAAGAAAATGCTGGAAAATCATCGGTTTCGACCAGGAGGCTGGGGTTTCCTTTCTTACTGAGCGTATTGATGGTATTTCGGGCTATTATCTCGGCACGGATGGGTTTCTCCTGCAACCATTTATAACCTATTTCTGCTTTTTCACCCGTTCCGATGATGGAATGAAAGTATAGCTCGAGCATATTGGCTCCCTGACTGATGAGGTCTTTGGCCATACCAATGGCGGTAGAAAGAATAAGCATCCCAGGAACCACGGGCTTCTTTCCGTTTTCCCTCATATATCGGGGATTATGGATTAGATTGTAATCCCTGGTAATTTCACAGAATTTTATAACTACCTCATCATCAAAGATATACTCTTTTAACATTTTTTTAAATTTGAGAAGCAAAAGTAAAAATTGATTTTTAACCAAAAGGTTAAAAAGTGGCTAAAAACAAGGCCCCATCAATAAAAGAAAAATATTAAGGAAAGCTTTTTATGTTAAAAGAATCGAATATCCTGGACAGCCTCTTCGCCAAGCATCCGATTAATATTTCTGATAATCTTGCTTTTGGCGAAATTGAGCTCATTACGCAGGGCAGCCGATTTCAGGGTAACCGCCAGCCGGCCGTTCTTAAAGGTTATTTCTTTGGTCTGGGAAGCAGCATACTGCCCCACGATGCGCGTCCATATTTTCTGAATACGCATCTGCCTGAGCCTGGCGCTCAGTTGATATTCCTCCATTAATTCGTTGAGGATATCTTTCAGGGGGGATTCTTCCGAAGAGTCAGCCATTTGTAAATGTTTTAACATAAAAAAAGGCCGGCTGTAAAGTTACATTAAAACAGCCGGCCGGATAAAAGGACGGATGAATTAGTTTCTTGTCAAAACCAAATACTGCCAGGGCTCGAGGTGCAATGCCTGAGAAGTAGCCCAATCGATGGAATCTCCAGAAAATACGTTCAGCCAATTACCGATAGCTGCTTTATCTTCAACCGTAAAATCAACAGGTTTCTCGCTTAGGTTTAGTATAACCAGCACATTATTCTCACCTTTCTGACGAATGAAAGCCATCACCTGATTTCCTCCACTGGTTTTTAATAGTCGGTAACTGCCACCCCAGGTGCCATTCCACAGCGCAGGATTGGATTTTTTCAAATCCAGAAGGGCCTTGTAGAATCCAGCCAATTTGTATTCATGGAAGTCCACCGGGTCGCGATCGAAGAAGTTGAGCCGGCGCATCAAAGGCTCTTCCTGGCCGGTATAAATCAATGGCATGCCAGGAATGGTGGCTGTAAGCACAGCCAAAGCGAGGGCACCCTGTCCGTAGCGCTCGTACTCAGTTCCTGCCCACGAGTTCTCGTCATGATTGCTGGTAAAATTCATCATCAGGCTGCCTTCAGGGTAATTTTTCAGGTATCTGGTGATGAGGCTATCTATCTGGCGGGCACCGGCTTTGCCTTGGGCCACCTTATGCATCAGGTTCATGAGCTTCCAGTTATAAGCCATATCGAAGGCATTATACATCAATGGAATATCGTCGGCTTCGGCCAGCATGAAGACAGGTTTTACGGCATCGAGTACCTTACGGGTATGGTCCCAGAAATCTACAGGTACCATGCCGGCTACATCGCAACGAAAACCATCTATATCGGTATTTTTTACCCACCAAAGCATAGCCTCAGTCATATATTGACGCATGTCAGGATTGGAATAATCGAAGGCGATCACATCGGTCCAATCGAAGGGAGAAACAAAAGAACCATCCTTGCCGTGTTTATACCAATCCGGATACTGAGAAGCCAAGGGATTATCCCAGGCTGAATGGTTGGCTACCCAGTCGATAATAACATACATTCCGAGTTCATGGGCTTTATTGACCAGGGCTTTGAAATCTTCAAGGGTTCCCAACTCAGGGTTCACGGCCAGATAGTCTTTTACCGAATAATAGCTCCCTAGGTTTCCCTTCCGGTTAATTTCGCCAATGGGATGTATGGGCATGATCCACAGGATTTTAACTCCCATATCCTTCAATCGTGGCAGATGCTCGGCAAAGGCATTGAAGGTTCCTTCGGCAGTATACTGCCTGACATTAACCTCGTAAATAGAAGCATCCCTGGCCCATTCGGGGATAGAAATACCGCGTACGGGTTGAGCCCCCAGCCATCGCCAGGGGAATAACGAAAGAATCAAAATAAACATTAACAGGTGTTTTCTCATCGTTCTTGCCATTTATTTAAAATCATTTGTAAAATTCGTTAGTGAGAAGATTTAGATATGCTGAGGTCCTCGGAAGATTTTTTACCGGGTTCGCGTACCCAAAGCCAGAGCAGGGCCGATAGAGCCAGCGTAACAGCACTAAAAATATAAATCAGGGTTTTGTCGGTGGCTTGCTGAAAAAAGTAACCCATAACAAAGCTTACCACCAACTGAGGTAAAACCACCGATAGGTTGAAAATTCCCATAAAAAAGCCCATACGCCCTTTATTCACATTTTCCGACATAATAGCAAAAGGAAGGCTAACAACGGCGGCCCATCCTATACTGAGGATGACAAAGCAAAGGTAGAGAGCAACAAAACTTTTTACCCCAAAAGCTATGATAAAATAGCCCAGGGCCATGATAGCCACGGCCGTTGCATGAACTTTTACGCGTCCCAGTCGACGGGTAAGAGGTTCGAGAACGGCAACCGGCCATATACTTCCCACCCCATTAAGCAGGAAGAACATCCATCCTATGGTGGAGCCTAGTATGGCTGCATCAGATACCTGGAAACGGTGCTCGAGGAAAGCAAATGAATATACAAACATGGCTTGTATACCTAGCCAGCTGAACGCATGAGCGAAGTACAATTTAAAGAGCTCACCCCAGTGGGTCTGGCTTGCCTGAGGCTCCTGAGACGCGTCCGTTTCTGTAATAGACTGTAATTGCCGGGGTTCAGTAATGAAAAATAGGGGTACGATGCTGAAAAGTAAAATAACCACCACTCCCACATAAATCAGGACATAGTTTCCCAGCAAGGCACCAACCAGATAGGCGCCTGCGCCAAAAAAGTTTGAGATGGCCTGCATCCAGGTATAGCCTTTGGTACGCGCGGGACCCTCGGGGGTGACGTCGGCTATGATGCTTCGGGTGGGGTTGAAGCTAATGTTAATACTCAGGTCAAGGGTAAGGGCAATGGTAACAGCCACAGCCATAATACTCTCAATACCCAGAAAATTTTTTATCCAGCCGATGTGGGGAAGGGCAAAAATGGAAAGGGCAGCCAGTATCCCGCCAATGATGATAAAGGGCCTGCGGCGCCCGCCCCAGAACCATACTCCATCGGAAATCAATCCAATAATAACCTGGCCCAGAATTCCGGCCATTGGACCTGCAGCCCACACTATACCAATTTCGTGAATATCGAGATTGTAGCGTGTTCGCAAAATCCAGCTCAGCACAGCAATCTGCACCGACAGACCAAAGCCCATGGCCGTTGCCGGTAGTCCCAGAATCACATAAAACAGATTCGTTAGTTTTTTCTGCATGGGTTTCATAAGGCGACTTTATTTTAAGTGGAATTAAAATTCGATGACCAGGGCAGTGGATGCCGCAAGAGTGAGGGTATTATCCCAGCGAACGGTACGATTGGCCACCCAATCGAAGCCTTCCCTTCGCTGACCCACCATCTCTGAGAACCTTTTCATATCCAGCGTAACTTCTCTATCAGCATAATTGAGCATCACCATCACGGTATCGGTGGCATTGTATCTGAAATAAACATAAACCTGATCTGCAGGGATAAAATGCCGGGTAAAGCCTGAGTGCAACACTTCTTTTCCTTTGCGCCAACGGGCAAGGCGGCTGATGAGTTCCCATGCGGCCTGTTGCTGTTTATTTCTTCCCCGGGCATCGAAGGCATTCGCAGGGTCGCCGGGCCAGCCACCAGGCATATCGGCCCGCATAGGGCCGTGCCCTTCCCATTCATAGCCTTTCATCAACAACTCCGTACCCCAGGTGAGCTGGGGCATACCCCTTACGGTGTAAAGAAAAGCCATTCCCAGCGTGAAACGCCTGAAATCTTCTCTCACCACCGACCAGAACCGACTTAGGTCGTGATTGTCTACAAATACCATATTGTACGTAGGATCCTGGTAAACAAAATCCTGAGCCAGGCAATAGTAGAGCCGCTCAGGCCCAAGTTCCCATCCCTGTCGGGTATCGTTGAACGACTCGCGCAAGGCAATATAGAGCGGAAAATCAGTTATGTAATCCATATGCGGATTGTAACCATCCCTGTTTTGTGCATCCTGAAACCAATAACCATGCATGGCTTTCTGTTCCACCCAGCATTCGCTAACCACACTCAGGCGAGGAAACTCGGTTTTCAAACGACGAAGCCATTCGGCCATAAAATCCTTATCGGCATACTGATGCGTATCCATGCGTATGCCACTGATTCCTGAATATTCAACCCACCAGATGGAGTTCTGTATGAGGTAATCGGCTAGTAAAGGTTCATTCTGATTGAGGTCGGGCATGTGGGAATCGAACCAACCGTCCACCATCAATCGATAATCGGCTTCAGCCCGGTAGGGATCGGGAATAACGGGTGCCCGAAAGTTGGAGCGGGTAAATTGTGGCCATTGATGAATCCACCGGGGCGAGGGTAAATCGCGTATCATCCAGTGATTGTCGCCCCAATGATTGAATACCATATCCATAATGATTTTCAGGCCTCTGGCCGATGCCGAATCGACCAGGGTGCGAAACAATTCGTTGGTGCCCAGGCGCGGATCTACCCGATACATATCTGTGATGGCATAGCCATGATAGGAATATTTGGGTTGATTATTCTCGAGTACGGGATTAAGCCAGAGGGCAGTCATCCCTAATTTATCAAAATAATTCAGGTGATTGATGATACCCTGAATATCCCCCCCATGCCGTCCATCGGGGTTGCTGCGATCGGCCTTTTCGAGCATATCAGGCATATCGTCGTTCGACGGATCGCCATTGGCAAAACGATCGGGCATGAGCAGATATACATTATCGGCTGACGAAAACCCTGGTGGCCGGGAGGATTCAGATTTCCTCTGCAAAAGAGAATATTTCAGCGTATGAAGGATTTTCCCGTTTTTCTTGAGAATTAAAGGATATTCGCCTGCCGGCAACGAAGGATCGACAGACAGGTAAGCAAACAGATAATTGGGATTTTCCACGAAAACCGTTCGTAGCAGGCTGAAGCCCTGTGTGGGGGATACCAATTCGCAACCTTTCAAATCCTTACCATAAAGCAGAATCTGCAAATCTTTATGCTGCATGCCTACCCACCAATGGGGAGGTTCTACCCGCAAAACTTCGGATGAGAGCAGCAAATGACTGTAAATCAAAAGTAAAACAAAGAAGAAGTACCTTTTTTTCATGATAGCTGCAAATAGCGTTTAAGGTTGTTCAAATCTAAGCATTTACCATTCATGCCAGACGGGGAATAGCATCTCAGCGCTGAAAACTGAGAGAGAGGGGGCTATTGTCCCATGTAAAGATCCAATGATTAGGTTGGCTGGATTTTGCCATCATAGAAACGTCGTTAATGCATGTAAATTTTTCTTTTCCGTGAATGATCAGGTGGATGAGACGTCTGGCAGGTTGTGCACTAAACCCCCGATTTTCTGATTCAAGATGTATTGCCAGCCGGTCCTGGGATTCTTCTGCTTTAAGATGAATCAGCTCAAATTTTCCGTTTTCGGGAGCGTGGGCATCTGCCCCATCGTCCACATAAATGGAGAAGGTGCCTTCATGGGCTTGATAAGCCGGAAAATAGTGAATTATAAGCGTATCGGAGGAATATTGGCGAGTATTTTGCAGGGGAGGAACCATGGGCAGGAAAGAACCTGCTCTGACGAAGAGCGGTAATTCATCGATGCGATTGCGAAAACGCAGTTTCTTATTTCCCTCGTAAATTCGGTCATTAAAAAAATAATACCAGGAGCCTTCAGGTAACCAGAGCCTGTGCCATTTCTCCCCCTTTTCCAGCACTGGAGAAACCAGGAGGGAGGGACCCCAAAAGTAACTCCAGGTTTCGAGCTCGTTGCTGGGTGCAGTGCGATGTGCAAAAAGAGGCCTTGCCAGGGGGGTTCCCTCCTTATAGTTCTCCCAGGTCAGGGAATAATTGTAAGGCAAAAGCTGGTACCTGAGCAACATAAACTTACGTACGATATCCTGAGTCGGGCGACTAAAAAAAATAGGTTCGGAAGGAATGCCCGAGCCATGGGGGCGAAGGATGGGCGAAAAGCAGGCAAACTGGAGCCAGCGGGTATATAGCTCTTCGTCGAGCGTACCCTGGGCAAAGCCACCGGCATCGGAGTGTACATAAGCCACACCGCATATGCTCATGTTGAGCAGGATAGGAATCTGGGCCTTGAGCCCACTCCAGCTGCGGCTTACATCGCCCGTCCAGGGAAGCACTCCGAAGCGCTGGCTGCCGGCAAAACCGCTTCGATTGAGATTGAAAATCCGCCGACCTGGATAATATTTCTGATAATTGTCGTACAACATTTTATCCCACAAGTGCCCGAAGGCATTGTGTATAATCTCTGATTTTCCGCCCCGGTAGTAAATGCCGTCGGGGTGATGTTCTGGCTCAGCCAGGTCGATCCACCAGCCAGCTACCCCCTGTTTCATTAGCGTGTCGTATTTTTTCCACATCCAGGCTCTGGCCTCTGGATGGGTGACATCGATTACCGCTCCGTGGCCGAAATAAAACTGCTCAAGCACAAAGGTGCTACCATCTGCCGTTTTTCCCAGAATGCCCAGGCTATCAGCCTCCTTCCAGTTGGCTGAACCTTTCACAAGGTAAGGTTCCGTGATGAGTACAGTCTGAACACCTTTTTCCTGCAATCCGTTAATCATCCCTATGGGGTCGGGCCAGTGGGGGCGATACCAGTCGAGGTTTCCCATGGTATGGAAGAGAGAATGGCCAAACCAGAAAAGATCGATAATCATGGCATCGAGCGGAAAGCCGGCCTGTAAGGTAGCGTTAGCAATGCTGTCAACCTGGCTTTGGGTTCGATAAGCCATACGGCTTTGTAAATGGCCCAGCGCCCACAGAGGGGGAAGTGGTTGCCGCCCGGTAAGCGAAGTAAATCGCTGGGTGATTTCCATGATATTTTTGCCCGGTATCACATAAAAAGCCTTGCGCCCTCCACGGCCTTCCAGCTCCAGCACCCCCTTCTCATAATGTCCGATATCGGCCCAGCCCTTGCTTGTATTGTCGAAAAAGATTGCATAGCCCGATTCGGTAATGAACAGGGGAAGGCTGTAGTTGAGATTTTCTTCTCCGAAACCATAGCCATATCGGGGTTGGTTACGCAACTCGAGCTTTCGGCCCAGAATATTCAATGGAATAGCCCGCATGCCGCCTCCCGTGATGAAGCGCTCTCCCGAAATATCGAACTTCAGGCTGAAAGCTCCCGATTCTTCTTCCTTCAGTCCTAAAAAGCGGGCCTTCTTTTGCTCTTTGTAATAAAAATCAAGCGCGAGAGTTTTTTTAGCAATGATGAATCGCCAATTGCCACCCACCAGGGTGCTATCGTCGCCCCATGCAACCGGAACTTCCCGCAATCCTGCCAACCGGCTCACAGAAGTATCTGCCTTGGGGTCATTAAGGCAACTTTCAATTTCAACTACATCATTT
Source organism: Bacteroidales bacterium (assembly GCA_049969475.1). Lineage (GTDB taxonomy): Bacteria > Bacteroidota > Bacteroidia > Bacteroidales > TTA-H9 > UBA2030. Next base: position 42,945 of record JBMFOU010000015.1, read on the forward strand.
TCAAAAACTTTTATTTTCCATTGATTTTCTCCCAGGACAATTGTTTCTGTGTTAGTAGTTCTTACTATCGTGGGGACTGAAACCTGAGTTTTTGCGGAAAAAACGCAAATAAACCACAGCAAGGCACTCAACGCTCCTTTCCTTCCGGAGCGCTTCAAAGCATTAATTTTCATTCAAAATTTTAATTAATGTATTTGGTTACTACATCCAGCACCTTACGCAAGGTGAGCGGCTTTTCTATGTAGTCCACGCAACCCGCGGAGAGGGTAGCACCCCGTGAATATTCGATGCCAAATGCCGTCTGTGCAATGATGGGCAATCCCGGGCAAATTCGGGAAATAACACTGGCTGCCTCAATACCCGACATAACCGGCATTTTCAGATCCATCAAAATCAGATGAATTTGCGAACAGTCGTTTGTACAAAAATCAACAGCCTCTTTACCGTCTTTGGCCCAGATGAGCTTAGCCTTGGTTTTTTTTAGGATAGCTTCAATTAAGCGATAATTGACATCCAGATCCTCTGCAATAAGGATGGTTTTACCGGAGAGGTCCGGATAGAGGTGCTGAACTGGTTGATCGCTCATGTACATGATTCAAGGAGTATAGAGAGTGAAAACTCAGAGCCCGTTCCTGGATGGGAGGTTACCTGCAGATCACCCTTTAATAGTGAAGTATATTGGCGGGCAATATACAATCCCAGGCCTGCGCCCCGGGTGATTTTGTCGATTCGGCTCTCTCCCGTCCTGAACCTGTCAAAGATATAGCTTTTTTCTTGTTCTGTGATGCCGGGGCCTGTGTCCTGCACCCGAAAAACGAGATGATCGTCCTCTACGCTAACAGATAGAATTATATTTCCAATAGTTGTAAATTTAAACGCATTCTCAAGGATATTGATCAGAATTTTTTGAATAATATCCGGATCTGTTTCTATTGCCTGGGTGGAGGTCGAAAGTCCTCCGTCATCAAAAGAAAAAACCAGATGGGGATGAAGGTCTGCCAGGTATTGGGCTTCGAGATAAGACTCGCGGATTAAGTCTTTAAGAATCACCCTGCGTGGCAAAACATGTGCTGAACCACTGTCGAGAATGGCTACATCCAGCACTTTTTCCAAAAAAGCCCTGAGATCTTCACCGTTAGAGCGTATATGCCGCAAAAATTCCCTTTGTTCCATAGAAATTTCAGGGGTGTTCTCAAGTATTTCAGCAAAACCCATGATAGCATTGAGGGGGGTTCTTACCTCATGAGAAATATTCTGCAGAAAAAGCGTTTTCATTCGGTCGCTTTCTTCTGCCCTGCGCAGTGCTTCCGATAATTCATTCATTTTCGATTTCAACCGCTGTTCATAACGTCTTACAATGAACCAAATAATAGCGCCTGAAATCAAAACATAAAACCATCCTTTGAAAGTTTGCCAATGGGTGAGTTGGTCGGTGGACTTGGCAAACCACATAAGGGCCCTATCACTCAAGAGAATCCACGTTCCACCAATTATGAGGTAATACACCCAAATTCGGTTGTGAAAATAACTCCAAAAACGGGTGAAAATTTTCTCAACCCCAGCTTTCATAGGATAGCTTATTTAAGATAATGATTAAGCATTTCAATCAGAACTGGCAAGCGGATGGGCTTGGCAATATAATCGTTGCAACCGGCCCTAAGGGTTTCTTCGCGGTCGTGTATCATGGCGTAAGCTGTCTGGGCTATGATTATTATGTTGGGATTAAATTTCCTAATCCGGGTAGTAGCTTCAAGTCCACTGATTCCGGGCATGTGTATATCCATGAGAACCAGATTAATCTCAGGGTGCTGATTTAATATTTCCAACACCTGAGGCCCTTCGCGGGCCCATAAAACCTCGGCTCCATATTTACGAAGAACTGTTTTGAGAAACTGGAAGTTGCTCTCTGTGTCTTCGGCAACGAGTATGGTTTTTCCTCTCCAGTCCGGGTGTGCATTGCCTTGTGAAGTCTCTTTCAAAGGTTCGTCAGTTTTTACTTTTCTGATTGCTGCCGGAATGATAACCTTTACGCGGGTACCTCGTCCAGGCTCGGAAACCACGTCGATAGTTCCAGATACCTTATCAATTAAGTCCTTTACGATGGACAATCCAATGCCGGCACCGCCGTATGAACGCGTCATCCCTTCCTCGCCTTGCCTGAAGTATGAAAAGACATATTGCATTTCTTGATTTGAGATACCTTTACCTGTATCCTCCACCACTAACTCCAGTTGCCTTTTTTCAAAGGTAAGATTCACTTGTATAGTACCCTTATCTGTAAATTTTATGGCGTTGGAAATCAAGCAGTGTATCGAGCGCTGGATAATCTCGGCATCTGTGTAAACTTCAAAGTTTTCATCTGGTTTTATTTCCGTAATCCAATCCAAATTACCTAGTTTCTCTCTAGGAATTAGCCCAAGGAACTCTTCCATCTTTTCCCGAAGTAAATCCGCAGGACGCACCCACTTTTTATTCAGTACATACAACCCCGCACGGAGCTTGGAGAGCAAAATAAGATTGTCCCACATCTCGAGGAGGGTGCGCGCACTTTGATGAATTTCGCGAATAATAATGCCCCGTTCTTCTTCGTCCATTTCATTCGAAAACACCAATTCTACACCGTTGAGAATTGCATTGAGCGGAGTTCTAATTTCATGACTCATCACAGCGAGAAAAGAAGATTTCAGCCGGTCGCTCTCCATAGCCTTATCCAGCGCTTTTTCCAGATTCGCTACCAAAACGTTTCGCTCTGTCAGGTCTTGAATAATTCCCAAGGTACCCGCAAACTCACCTTTAGCATTGAAATAAGGGCTGGCCGAAACCTGCACTTCTATAGGATTCCCATCTTTTTTGCGCATATTTACCGTATAGGTTTCGGCAATACCCCTGCGCCGGTTGGTTGTCAATTGCGCCAATCGGTTAAATTCCTCAGACGTCATGAAGTCTTTTAGGTTTTTACCTAGCATTTCTTGAGCTTGATAACCCAGCATCAGGCACAGGGCCGGATTAGCGAAAATAAAACGCTCTGATGCATCTACCAGGCCAATGCCCACAGGTGTATAATCGATGAGTGCTTTGAGCTTCAGTTCATCATCTTGGTGCTTTTCCTGAAGCTCAATAATACGCTTTTCGAGGTTAAGGTTCAGGATGCGAGCTTCCTTGAGGGCCTGCCTGAATCGTTGCTTCATGCGGCGATAGCGCAATAGAAGCCCAATGATTGTCCCAGCACTAATCAACAAAAGTGCAACTACAGAAATCCAAAATTCGAAAGTTTGAAAGGGGGACTTGGTAATCCAATAGACGGGCTTGGCTCTTGTTTCGATAAGACTGAGCAAGACCCTTGCTTCACTAAGCGCAGTGGATTTTCGGATACTATCTAAAATGGCAGACCGTTGTTGTTGAACGTAATAAAGCGAATCGATTTTTTGGGTCTTCAGATAGTACAAAGCCAATCCACCAAAAGTTTGATCTAAAATCCATACATTCCCGGTTTGGTGGGCTAAACGATTGGCCCGGCGAAAATAACCCAGGGCTTCACGAAACCTTCCCAGCCGCATCATGTTATTTGCCAGATTATTCAGAGAGCTGGCTAAGGTATAGCTTTCACTTGCCAATTCCCTATAATAAAGCGCTTTTCGGTTGCATTCCACCATTTGGCTGAGATCTCCCTGAAGATCATAAACATGAGCCAGGCGGGTATAAAGAATTCCCAGATCGGAATACGCCATGACTTCCTCTGCCTGCCTTATATCTTCAATAATAATTTTGCGGGCGTCCTCAATTTTACCATGGTCAATCAAAACCTTATTCAGAACATTGCGCGCCTTCAGTGCACTGTTGAAATCCCGTACTTCAAGAAGACTATCTGACAAACGAGTAAGATAATTAATTGCTTTGTCAACAGAATCAAGAGAACTCAGCGCTATTCCGTATTTGGTCAGGGCAGAAATACGAGTTTGAGGTTCCTGAGCAAGTTGGTAAGCTTTTAGGGCATATTTTCTCACGAGGTCAAAATCTTTCATACCTTCAAAAAGGCTTGCTAATCTGGAATAAGCCTTTACCTCACCATCCACATCTCCAATTCTTTCAAAAAGCCTGAGGGCTCGTCCATAATGCTCTGCTGCAAGGGAATAATTCATCTGGGCTAAATGTATGGTTCCGGAAATAAAATAAGCCTCAGCAACCTCTTTGAGTGTTCCCTTAACAACTAAATACTCTAATGCTCTGATGATATACACACTAGCCCGATTAAAATCGGAGATCCTAACCATTAAATCAGCGGCCTGAAGCCGGGCCTGTGCCAGGAGATACTCATCCTTAAGTCCGGCTGCGGTCTCCTCCATCATCAAGGCGTACTTAAGAGCCGTTTTATCATCTGTGCCTTCAAACAACTTTACCAACTGCCTGCATACTTCATACTTATCATTTCCTTCGGTTTTTGCAAGCTGTGCCAGCAGGCTCCACGCATCCTCATTGGCCTGAGCAAGCTGTCCGTAGCCAACGAGGAATGCCAGAGTAAAAAACACTAAGTATTTCCTTACCATTCAGATTTTTATTGAATCTCAAAATTAATCAGAAAATAACACAAAATCGTGTGAGCGAATGAGAATGCCCCAAAAATTGCTTTGGGCAAAAATTATACTTTTGCTTATCGAAATAAAACAACAGTTCATGACGCTTATTCGCTCCATATCGGGTATCCGGGGCACGATCGGAGGAGCTCCGGGTGAAGGCCTTACGCCCGTTGATGCCGTAAAATATACTTCGGCATTTTGTGCCTTTGTCAAAGAAAAAACTGGCCATTCCACCCCACACATAGTACTAGGGCGAGACGCGAGGATATCAGGGCCTGCCCTCTCGTCATTGGTATCTGCCACCCTTCAATTTTTAGGGGCTCGGGTAACCGATATCGGGCTGACCACCACTCCTACAACCGAAATGGCCGTAACAGCGCTTGGGGCCGACGGTGGCATTATTCTGACAGCCAGCCACAACCCCATGCAGTGGAATGCGCTGAAACTCCTGAACGAGAAAGGGGAATTTATCTCAGCAGCCGATGGTGCCCGTGTACTCGAACTGGCCGAGAAAGAATCTTTTGTATTTGCTCCCGTCGATCGGCTTGGTACTTATGAGGTACGAAACGACCTGCTCGACTACCACATTCAGAGAATACTTGAACTCAGGCTGGTGGACAGGGAAGCTATTGCCCGAAAGAATTTCAGGGTTGCCGTAGATGCGGTGAATTCTGCAGGAGGACTTGCCATACCCCGCCTGCTACAAGCGCTGGGAGTCAACGATGTTTTATGTCTCTACTGCGAGCCCAACGGACGTTTTGCCCACAATCCCGAACCTTTGCCCGAGCATCTGACGGAGATTTCGGAACTCATCCGGGCCCAAGGGGCCGATTTGGGCATCGTGGTAGACCCCGATGTAGACCGGCTAGCTCTGGTGTGCGAAGATGGAACCCTGTTTGGAGAAGAATACACCCTGGTAGCAGTAGCCGACTACGTTCTCAGGCATCAGGGCGGTCATACGGTTTCGAATCTCTCTTCCACCCGTGCCCTTAGAGATATTACAGAAAAAGCCGGCTATCAGTATTTTGCGGCTGCTGTGGGCGAGGTGAATGTGGTTGAAAAAATGAAGGAAGTGAAAGCCGTGATTGGAGGAGAAGGCAACGGAGGGGTTATTTATCCTGAACTTCATTACGGACGCGATGCCCTGGTGGGTGTAGCTCTTTTCCTGAGCCATTTGGCCCACACCGGCCTGAAAACTTCCGAACTCCGCAAGACCTACCCCGACTACTTTATTTCCAAAAACAAAATCGATCTTAAGCCTGGAACCGATACCCAGGCTCTGCTTCAAGAAATGACCCGGCGCTACCATCACCTGCCCCACTCTACCATCGACGGCCTGAAGCTTGAATTTGACAACGAATGGGTGCATCTGCGTCGGTCAAACACCGAACCCATCATCCGGGTATATGCAGAAAGCACCTCAGAAGAGAGAGCCAGGCAGCTGGCATTGCGAATTATGGATGAAATTCAATCGCTTACAGCCTGACTCATGGTTGTAAATGGTATTTTTATTTTACCTTCGCCCACAAACCCTTTGCTATGCCCCGCAAAAAGTCGAAAAAACGCAAACAGGTCAGATACAGGAAAGTAACTTTCAAACTGACCTCTCAGCAAATGAAATCGCTCGAAAATTTTTGCACTCGCCGGGGGACTTCACCCATTAAGTTTATTAAAAAACACCTGGAACCATTTCTTACCCAATATCGCGACATTAAACCAGTGCCTCCTCCAAATCATCGGCAACTCACTATTTTCGACCAAATTTCGGAAGTAGGGGAAACCACCCTCAGATACCATTGAGTGAGGCTTCGTAAGGCTGGCGGTTGAGTATACTGCGGCCCAGGGTTACTTCATCGGTATATTCCAACTCATCGCCCACTGCAACACCCCGGGCAATAGTCGAAAAGCGCACATCGAAAGGCTTTAGCTTCTTGTATATGTAGAAGACTGTAGTGTCGCCTTCCATATTGGCAGGGAGGGCAAATACTATTTCTGCTATTTTGCCTTCAGCTACCCGAGAAGTCAAGCTTTCAATATTAAGATCAGCCGGACTTTTTCCTTCAAAAGGCGAAATTTTTCCCCCTAGGACATGATACAAGCCCCGGAATTGTCCTGTATTTTCGATGGCCATCACATCCCGGGCCGATTCCACCACACAAACCAGACTTTCGTCGCGGGAGGTATCGCTACAAATGGAACACACCTCATCGTCGCTGATGTTATGACAGACCGTACAATATCGAATATTCTGCCTAAGATCGATGAGAGACTGACCCAGTCGGGTAATCACAGGCTCGGGCTGGCTGAGCATGTGCAGACAAAGTCTGAGGGCAGTCTTTCGACCTATGCCCGGCAACCTTGACAATTCGATAACGGCGTTTTCCAGAAGTTTCGATGGGTAGGTATTCAACATTCAGTGTTTTTCGAACAATAAATAAGACCCGGAGATCCCGGTTATGCCATGCAAAATTATTCCAATTTTGCATGGCTAAAAAAACTCACCTGACCATGCATATATCCATCACCAGCGCATCCCTGCTCCGTTCAGGATTTTTCGGTCTAATATTTGCCCTTTCTCTTAGTGCCTTATCAGTTAATGCCCAGGAGTCAATAAATCAAACCGATGCTCAGGGTAAAAAACAGGGAATCTGGAAAAAGACTTTCCCCAATGGAAAAATTCGTTACGAGGGGCGTTTCGAACAGGGGATTCCGGTAGGAGAATTCAAACATTATCATGAAAACGGGAAGCTCAAGGCCATTGTGCGCCATGCAGGCGACGGACAAAGAGCTGAGGCTGAACTATACAATGAAGATGGATTGCTCACGGCCCGGGGTTCTTATTTTAGGGAGCAGAAAGACGGTGAATGGAAATACTTTATTCCGGGAAAAAAACTTTTGAGCGCTGTAGAATTCTGGCAAGCAGGACAGCCTGCAGGGACCTGGAAAATTTATTTTTTAAATGATACCGTGGTAAGTGAATACTGGAGCTATGCCGGAGGCAAAAAGCAAGGGCCCTGGCGGCAATTTTTTATCGATTCCTCTCCCCGCCTCGAAGCTAATTATAATAATGATGAGCTGGACGGAAAATACCGAGTATTTTATCCGGGAGGCAAAATACGGGTAGAGGGCCTCTATAACCGCGGTTTACGTGTAGGTGAATGGAAATATTACACGGAAGATGGACAACTGAAACGCCGAGAATGGTACGAGCAAGGAACGCAGGTGAAGGAAGAAATCCTTATTCCCGATTCCGACGAACCTGATACTCCGCTCGATCCCACGCTCGACCCTGAAAAATCGCAGGAAAATCCCTATTAACACCACATTAATGCCCAATAAATCAGCTGTTTAGCTGTTAGTTGTACAACCCGGAATAAAATTGTACTTTTGTTGTTCAACAACAAAATTGAAGCAGTAAACCCAAAATAATTCAACCCATGAGATTTATCATTTCGAGCGCCGCACTTCTGAAGAGTCTGCAAACCATAAGCGGGGTAGTAACTACGAGCAATACTTTGCCCATTCTCAACAATTTTTATTTTAAACCTGAAGGCGAAGATCTAATCATTACGGCGAGCGATACCGAAACCACGATGAGCATCAGGGTTACCCCCTCGATGATGGAAGAGCCCATTGAGGTGTGCATGCCGGCTAAAATTCTGCTGGAAACGCTCAAAACCTATCATGAAACACCACTCACCTTTACAGTAAATCCAAATACTTTTCAGGTTGACATAGTTTCAGAAAACGGTCGTTTCAAACTGGCAGGTCAGAATCCCGAGATGTGGCCACAGATGCCCCAGATTGAGAATCAGGCCCATGTAAATATTAAAGGACATGTGCTGGTTAGAGCCATCACCAAAACCATCTTTGCCACCGGTTTAGATGAAGTAAGGCCACAAATGGCAGGGGTATTGTTCCAGTTCACCCCTGAAGAAGCCACCATGGTAGCCACCGACGCCCATAAGATGGTGCGCATGCGTCACCTGGGTACCCATTCGGAATCATCGCTTTCTTTCATCATGCCGAAGAAACCTCTTATGCAGCTCAAAAGCACTGTGCCTGCCGATGATACAGAAGTACTCATTGAATACAACGAATCCAACGCCCGATACACCTTCGACAATATCGTACTTACCTGCCGCCTGATCGAAGGGAAATATCCCAACTACGAGGCAGTCATTCCTCGCAATAACCCCATACAGGTCATTGTGGACCGGGCCGCATTGATAGCCTCCATCCGGCGTGTCTCGATTTACGGCAACCAGAGCACACACCAGATGCGCTTCATAGCTACAGGCCAGAAGCTCACCCTTCAAGCCGAAGATGTAGACTTCGAAAATTCGGCAACTGAAGAACTCGCCTGCCTCCATGAAGGTGATGACATTGAAATAGGATTCAACAGCAAGTTTCTATTGGAAATACTGTCCAACCTCGAAACAAACAATATAAGGTTTGAGCTATCCAGCCCCTCAAGAGCCGGACTCATCATCCCCGAAACGGAAGAACCCACCGAAGAAGACCTTCTGATGCTACTTATGCCCATTATGGTGGCCTAAAGAATAAAGAAAAACACAACTCGTTAAAAAAGCTGTCCGAAAACTGAGGGCAGCTTTTTTTTTGATTGTTTTTACATGGCAGTACAAATCACTAAATTCATTGGCAATCATAAAAATAGATAGCGAAGTAAGAGGACTTGTTGCTCCCAAAAACAGGTCTGGCTAGCTGCGCCAGCATGCGGAGGCTTCGCAAGTGTTAATGATTGCTGATATTCACGACCTTTGATGCCAAAGTATCACCTGATTTATAACCCAGAAAAAGATTCAAACCTATCGACTCCGAAGAAATCGCACTCAAGATAGCAAACTCCAAACTCCATCTTTATATTCTCTTATCTGCTTCAGTGGTTTATCGTTTTCTTTCACATATAAAATCAAATTTACCTTCGTTGAGCGTTTCCTGATTTTTATAAAAAAGCCGCCGGCAGGAGGTCCTGCCGACGGCTTTCAGCTAGATAAGCACCCGTTGGGTAAAATTATTCAGCGGGATGGATAGCCTCGGTGGGGCACACTTCTGCGCAGCTACCGCAGTCGGTGCAGACATCGGGGTCAATTTTGTAGATATCACCCTCGGAAATAGCTCCTACGGGGCACTCGTCGATGCAGGTACCGCAAGCGACGCAGTCTTCGGTAATTACGTATGCCATGTTGGTTGAGTTTTGCGGGTTTGACGCTACAAATTTAGAAGTTTTAAAAGTAGCTCAAGATAATTACTGGAAATTTATAATGCATCTAAATAAATGCATGCAAAAACATCTATATGAACCCACCTGATGCAAACGTTTGCTGAAAATCCGAGAGATAGCCCTAACCGGCAGGGCAACCGACCTTACGAACGCTGAAAATCATGGTTTTTTATTCGCAAATAACCTTATACCTTTGCCCCACTTTTTGAAACCAAAACGATATGGCAGAAATACAGACGAATCAGGGTCAGCCGGAACATGTGGTCATCAGATTTTCTGGTGATTCGGGAGATGGCATGCAATTAACAGGTAACTTATTCTCCGACACCGCAGCCTATACCGGACACGACCTTTCCACCTTTCCGGATTTTCCGGCTGAAATCAGGGCACCGCAGAACACAGTTGCGGGTGTATCAGGATTCCAGCTCCACTTCGGAGGCACCAAGATTTATAATTCGGGCGATCTTTGCGACGTACTGGTTGCCATGAACCCGGCCGCTTTGAAAACCAATCTCAAATGGGCCAAAAAAGGAGCGATGATTTTAGTGGATGTTGACAACTTTGAACCTAAGGCGCTGGAAAAGGCAGGTTACGCAAGTAATCCGCTGGAAGATGGTACCCTTTCGGCCTATCGGGTGGTGAAGGCTCCCATGCGCATGCTGGCCCGGGAGGCCGTTAAGGAATTCGGTCTGGATACCAAATCGGCCGACCGCACCAAGAACATGTTTGCCTTGGGCATGCTCCTTTATATTTTTGATAAACCGCTGGAACACACTTATCATTTTCTGGAGAAGAAATTTGCCAAAAAGCCCGATGTAGCAGAGGCTAATAAGAGAGTGCTCAAAGCAGGATACGATTTTGCCGACACTATCGAATTGTTGCGTTCAAAAATTCATATACCTCCGGCCAAACTGCCCAAAGGAAAATATCGCAACATCACGGGTAACATAGCCACGGCCTGGGGTCTTATGGCAGCCAGTGAAAAAAGCGGTCGTCCGCTGTTTCTGGGTTCCTATCCCATTACGCCAGCCACGGAAATTTTGATGGAGCTGGCCCGTCATCGTAATCTGGGTGTGAAAACCTTCCAGGCCGAAGACGAAATAGCAGGTATTACCTCTGCCATTGGGGCTGCTTTTGCCGGCTCTCTGGCCGTAACCACCACCTCGGGGCCTGGACTATCGCTTAAGGTAGAAGCCATGGGCCTGGCAGTCATGACAGAATTACCTCTGGTAGTTGTCGATGTTCAGCGCGCAGGTCCCTCCACAGGCATGCCTACCAAATCGGAACAAGCAGACCTCAATATGGCACTTTTTGGCCGCAACGGTGAAGCGCCTATGCTCATTATTGCAGCATCCTCTCCTGCCGACTGCTTTTATGCAGCTTTTGAAACGGCCAAGCTCTCCATGGAACATATGACACCAGCCATTTTGCTTACCGATGGTTACATAGGCTTTGGAAGCGAAGTGTTCAAAATTCCTCGCATGGCTGATTTGCCTGAAATCAAGCCGCCCCTGGCAGAGCCCAATTCCGATTATAAACCCTATCGCCGCGATCCCGAAACCCTGGCCCGCCAATGGGCCCTTCCGGGAACCGAAGGTTTACGCCACAGAATAGGTGGGTTAGAGAAAACCGACATCTATGGCGAAGTTTCCACCGATCCCCTCAACCATGAAAAAATGGTTAAGTTCCGGGCCGAGAAAGTACAACGTATCGCCAAAGTTCTCCCACCTCAGGAAGTTTTCGGCGAACCTGAAGGAGAACTGCTGGTGGTAAGCTGGGGAGGCACTTTCGGAGCTGTTCGCAATGCCGTGGAAGAATGCCGCAAAGAAGGACTGAAAATCAGCCATACCCATTTTAGATACATCAATCCCATGCCGCTTAACACCCGTGAAGCGCTATCGGGATACAAAAAAGTGCTGGTTTGCGAGCTCAACAACGGTCAGATGGTCAACTATCTGCGCATGAACTTCCCCGAAATCCCCTTCATGCAATACAACAAAATTCAGGGCTTACCCTTCACCGTAAGCGAGCTCTGCGAAAAATTCAAGGAAGTAATTAAATGATGCCAGGAGGAACAAATATGTCGAACACTCATCCACAAATCAATAATACCATTCCTAAGAGTCCTTATCCTTTGACTCGGGAAGATTTTATAAGCGACCAAATGGTAAAATGGTGCCCGGGTTGTGGCGACCATGCCATTTTGAGTGCCGTATCCAAAGTTTTTCCCGAAATCGGGTACAAAAAAGAAAACTATGTACTGGTATCGGGCATCGGGTGCTCCTCGCGTTTCCCCTATTATGTAAACACCTACGGTTTTCACGGAATCCACGGTAGAGCCATGGCCATTGCCTCGGGCGTGAAAATAGCCAATCCCAGCCTCTCCGTCTGGATAATAACCGGCGACGGCGACTCTATGGCTATTGGTGGAAACCACTTTATACACCTCATTCGTCGTAACATCGACGTCAACCTCTTGCTATTCAATAACCAAATTTACGGCCTGACAAAAGGGCAATATTCTCCCACGTCTCCTCTGGGAGCCGTTACCAAGACCTCGCCCTACGGCACCATTGAACATCCTTTTACTCCGGGAGAACTGGTGCTGGGAGCCCAGGGTACATTTTTCGCCCGCGGCATCGACGTACAGCCTAAAATGCTGACTGATATTATGTTTGAAGCGGCCCGGCACGATGGCACGTCGGTAGTTGAAGTACTGCAAAACTGCGTCATCTTCAACGACGGAGCCTACGACTTTATCTCGGCCCGCGAATATCGCGATGAACGTACCATTTACCTCGAGCATGGAAAACCTATGCTATTTGGGGCCAATAAGGACAAAGGACTACGCTGGAACGGAAGCAGTTTGGAAGTAATTAAACTGGGGGAAAATGGCTGGGGCATCAATGATGTGCTGGTGCACGATGCCACCAACCCCGACCCCGGACTGCACCTAAGTCTGGCCAAGATGAACTGGCCCGACCTGCCCGTGGCTTTTGGGGTCATTAGGGCCGTGAAAGCTCCTACATACGACGACCTCATGGAGGAACAGATACAGCGCATCAAAGCCCAGAGCCCCATCAAATGTATGGACGATTTGCTCAACAGCGGGGACACCTGGGAAGTAGAATAATTCAAACCATTCAAAATATTCATTGAAACTATGACCAGAGATACCAGGGTTTTTGATATCATCGAACTGGAGCGCAAAAGGCAAACCGAAGGCATCGAACTGATAGCCTCCGAAAATTTTGTAAGTCCCCAGGTGCTAGAAGCCATGGGCTCGGTGATGACTAATAAATATGCAGAAGGTTATCCCGGCAAGCGTTACTACGGGGGTTGCCAATATGTGGATATGACCGAACAGCTGGCTATCGACCGCCTGAAAGAACTCTTTGGGGCCGAGTGGGCCAACGTGCAGCCCCACAGTGGAGCTCAGGCCAACATGGCCGTATTCCTGGCCTGCCTGAAACCCGGCGATACTTTCATGGGCCTCGACCTGGCTCATGGAGGGCATCTTTCGCACGGTTCTCCTGTCAATTCCTCAGGAATTCTTTACCGACAGGTGGCCTATACCGTCGACGAAGAGACCGGTACCATCAACTACGACCGGATGGAAGAGACCGCTCTGCGTGAAAAACCCAAGCTGATTATTGCCGGAGCTTCGGCCTATAGCCGCGACTGGGACTTTGCCCGCATGCGGAGCATTGCCGACAAAATAGGCGCCATTCTCATGGCCGACATCGCCCATCCCGCCGGACTTATTGCCGGTAAACTGCTGAACGATCCCCTGAAATACTGCCATATCGTTACTTCAACCACCCATAAAACCCTCCGCGGACCTCGTGGAGGTATTATCATGATGGGTAAGGACTTTGAAAATCCCTGGGGACTTAAGACGCCCAAAGGAGAAATCAAAATGATGTCAGCCTTGTTGGACTCTGCCGTTTTCCCAGGCGTACAGGGTGGCCCGTTGGAGCACGTAATTGCTGCTAAAGCCGTTGCCTTCGGCGAAGCACTCTCACCCTCCTACAAAGAATATGTGGCTCAGGTAAAGAAAAACGCAGCCGTCATGGCTCAGGCCTTTATCGACAAAGGATACAAGGTGATCTCAGACGGCACCGACAACCACCTCATGCTCATCGACCTGCGCACTAAATTTCCCGATATCACTGGCAAGCAGGTGGAAAATACCCTGGTGAAGGCCCACATCACCCTCAATAAAAACATGGTGCCCTTCGACAGCCGCAGCCCTTTCCAGACCTCTGGAATACGCGTAGGTACACCTGCTATTACCACTCGCGGTCTGAAAGAAGACGCCATGCCCCTGATTGTGGAACTTGTGGATGAAGTTATCAGCCACATCAACGATGAAGCCGTTATTGAAAAAGTAGGACGCAAGGTCGTGGACATGATGAGCAAACTACCCTTGTTTGCCTACTAACATTCTTCTTACAAAATACTTAACCTGAAAGGCCCCATTCGAGGGCCTTTTTCTTTGATGAATTCTTCCTTATTACCTATTGTAACTGAAACCGCTCAGCGTTATTCAACGTAAAAGTACAAAAGCTACTGTCATGGCCAGGATATCGGAAGAACTTGTCAGAGCCTTACCCAAGGCCGAACTTCATTGCCATCTCGATGGCTCGCTCAGACCTGCCACTATCCTCGAACTGGCTCGGGAACAAAACGTGAAATTGCCAGCCGATAATGAAGCCGACCTCACAAAAATACTGATAGCACCGCCTACCTGCACAAGTTTAAAGGAATATCTCCAGCCCTTCGATATCACTGTAAGCGTGTTGCAGACCTCCCAAGCACTCGAACGCGCTACCTACGAGTTGGCCGAGGATTGTGCCGCCGAGAACATTCGCTACCTCGAAATCCGCTTTGCCCCCATTCTTCACCTGCAAAAGGGACTTTCGCTGGTAGATGTGGTGCAGGCCGTACTCAGGGGTAAACAAAAGGCTGAAAAAGACTTCGACATTCGCATAGGTATCATCATCTGCTCCATCCGTCACAATAATCCGGAGGAATCGCTCAAAGCAGCCGAACTAACGGTGGCTTTTAAAAACAAAGGCATCGTAGGTTTCGACCTGGCCGGCGCCGAAGATGGTTTTCCGGCCAAACACCACCGCGAGGCTTTCGATTTAATTATCAACAATAATATTAATGCCACGGTACATGCCGGAGAGGCTTATGGTCCGGAATCCATTCATCAGGCTCTGCATTTGGTAAAGGCTAACCGCATCGGTCATGGCACGCGCCTGCGCGAAAATGGCGACCTCATGAACTACATGAACGACCATCGCATTCCTATTGAAATGTGCATTACCTCCAACGTGCAAACCAAGGCCGTACGTAGCCTCGACGACCATCCCGTAAGATTTTACTACGACTACGGACTTCGCATCACTCTGAATACGGATAACCGGCTCATTTCCAATACAACCCTGACCCGCGAATATATGATAGCCGTGGAACATTTCGGATTTACGGAAAAAGACCTTATAGTACTGATAATTAACGGCTTTAAATCGGCTTTTATGAGTCATTCCGACAAGGTGGCAATGATTAATCGGGCCCTCGATGAAATGACTGAACTGGGATTACCTATACGCAGAGAATACATATAGTAAGCATAAAAAACTCTTTTATGATAAAACACATTGTCATGTGGAAGCTCAAGGACAGCGCCCATGGATTTCCGAAGTCGAAAAATGCATTACTAATCAAAGAAAAGCTGGAATCTCTAAATGGAAAGATACCCGGACTGCTAAAACTGGAGGTGGGCATAGATTTCCTGCAATCGCCCGACAGCGCCGATATTGTGTTATATTCTGAGTTCGAAAGTCGGGAGGCTCTTCAAATTTACCAGGATCACCCCCTCCACCGAGCCGTGATGCCCTTTGTGGCCGAGGCGCGCGAAACGAGGATTTCTGTAGACTACAAAATTTAATCTATACGAAACCGAAACATTGAGCAAGGGTTCCATTGTTTCAGCCAGATGGAACACCTCTTTGAGGCGGGCAACATTCATAAATGCACGGGGACGGCTGCGCCAGCCAGCGGCCGAACAAAAAAGCGCCACATTCTGCGATACAATGCCAGCATCCATAGCCACCCACTGCTTCTTTTGGTCTGCAGTTCCCCTGGGAAATTTCGACAAGTCTGACCCCAGCAATACTATCACCGGAGCCCGGGTTACAAAATCCTGACCCGCCGCCAGGTCCTGACGTTAATCACCTTTGACTGCCTGAATCAGGGAGTGATGAAAAGCATCATATAAAAACACTTCTTTGGCAGTAAATACATAAATTTCAATATCCTGAGCGTTCATGGACGAAGGGGCAGTACGCTTTTTTTCTTCCGGCCGGTTTACTCCATTGGCTGCCCAGAGGAAGACGGCTATATCCTGAAGATTGAAGATTGTAGTATCAAATTCTCTGACCGACATACGCCCAGCATATGCCTTCATAACACTTCTCAGGGTGCGCTGCAAATTGGGAGGAAGAAGTTTCTGCTAATTATCTTGTTGAGCTTAAGCCTGAAGCAATAGTATTGCTAAAGCAAAGAAAGATTTAAAAAAACAAGTTTTGAAATAACTGTTTAAATTTTTCCACAAACCTATAAAAATCAAACCCAAACATAAGCGTTTTCCACCCGGTTTTCTTTATTCGTCATCCCTTTGGAAATAAAACTTTGGCACCATGCAATACAATTTATAATTGATTAATAAATAGGCTTTTGTTAAATTAACAATTAAAGGATCCTAAATCATGTAAACCGAGGCTTCAGAATTACAAGTTCCCCAATAACATACATGAACTGGGATATGTAATAAATTATGCATGATGGGCAAGGACAGTTTGGGATAAAAACGGGTTCATTGCATTAGAAGCCGCAAATAGCTTTAACTTTGCTTCTATGTCAGGAAACAATTTTGGGGTTTTATTCCGGCTCACCACCTTTGGTGAATCGCACGGTGAGGCTATAGGAGGAGTGATTGAAGGATGTCCTCCGAATATTGCATGGGATGAGGCATTTATACAATCCCGAATGGCCAGGAGAAAAGCCGGAGCGACAGCAGGTTCTACTGCTCGAAAAGAGGATGATATACCTCATTTTTTATCAGGGATATACCAGGGAAAGACTACCGGGACTCCCATAGCCTTTTTGATTTACAATCGGGATCAGCGACCGGAAGATTACAGTCAGGCTGAAGAGAAAATACGGCCCGGACATGCAGGATATAGCTGGGAACAACGCTTTGGCATTTTCGATCCACGGGGCGGGGGCCGGGCATCAGCACGAGAAACCGCTGCACGCGTGGCTGCTGGCGCTGTGGCCGAGCTTTTTCTCCGGCAGTTTCACATTGAAATAGGAGCCTATGTAAGCCAACTGGGGCCTGTGGCCCTGCCCCAAACGGAATGGTATGACCCGGAAACCGTCTATGCCAGCCCTGTACGCTGTCCCGACCCGAAAACCGAACAAGCCATGATAGCCTACCTTTCCCAGGTTGAAAGCCAGGGCGACACCGTAGGCGGAATTGTTCATTGCATCATACGAAACTGTCCTGCCGGTCTGGGCGATCCAGTCTTCGATAAACTGCAGGCCTCGCTGGCCCATGCCATGCTAAGCATTCCCGCAGCCAAAGGTTTTCAGTACGGAGAAGGCTTCCAAAGTGTTTTTATGCCGGGTTCCGCCTTCAATGATACACCCGTGGGGGAAAACGGAAAGATAGGGTTTGCCACCAATCACTCGGGAGGCATAACAGGAGGCATCAGCACGGGACAGGAAATTTACTTCGATGTAGCTTTCCGGCCTGTAAGCAGTGTACGGAAACCTCAGCCCACTGTTACCCGTTCGGGAGAACCTGCTAGCTGGCTACCAGGCGGCCGACACGACGCTACTGTGGTACCTCGTGCCGTTCCCGTGGTGGAAGCCATGGCTGCGCTGGTCATCGCCGATCATATCCTGCGCTGGAAAGCCATCCAAACCCACTAAACCTTCTACTTGCATAATAATTAATTACTTAAAATACACCTCCTATGAAAAAAGCCTTGAAAATCACTGGCCTTGTTGTCATCGTTCTCCTGGCCCTGCTTTTGACGCTCCCCTTGCTTTTCAGCGGAAAAATAAAACAAGCTGTGAAAGATCAGGCGGCTACCTACATCGACGCAAAAGTAGATTTTGGAAAAATTAGCCTGTCGCTTATTCGCAATTTCCCCAACCTCAGCCTTTCGGTTTATGACCTCACCCTGGCAGGAAACGGAAAATTTGAGGGCGACACCTTAACCAGGGTACCGCGCCTCACCCTGGTGGTCGACCTTTTTAGCGCTATAAAAGGCAGCACTTACGAAATTAAATCCATCAAGGCCTACGATCCGTTTATCTATCTCAAAGTATTGCCCGACAGTGCGGCCAACTGGGATATATACAAAGCCCCTGCAACCACCGATACCACGGCTCCATCGGCTTTCACCCTGAAAATGAAGTCGGTAGAGATTAATAACGCCACGGTTGTGTACGATGATCGCCTGCTGAATACCTTAGCCCGGGTGGAAGGCATCAACTCGAAGCTCTCGGGCGACATGACAGAGAAGCTCACCACCCTGCTCTCCCGCAGTACCGTGGGTTCTATTACCGTGGATTACGGAGGCATTCGCTATCTGAGCCAGGCCCAAGGCATTGCCGATGTTACCATGGATGCCGATTTCAACCACATGGTTTTTACGCTAAAAGATAATGAAATTAAGATTAACGACTTAATTCTGGGCCTTTCGGGCAAGGTTAAAATGCTCGACGATGGCTATGACCTCGACCTCAGTTTTAAATCCAAAGAAACCTCTTTCAAGAGTCTGCTTTCACTCATACCGGCCTTATATGCTCAAGATTTTGATAAGCTGACAGCCCGGGGATCTCTGCAATTTGATGGAAACATAAAGGGCCTGTATACCGAAACCCGGATGCCTGCCTATGAGGTGAAATTGGTTGCCCGGGATGGCTATTTCCGCTACCCTGACCTGCCGGCAGCCGTAGAAAACGTGAATCTGCTCATGCAAGTCAGCAATCCCACCGGTGACCCTGACCAGACTTACCTCGACCTTAGCCAGCTCCATCTTGAAATGGCCGGCAATCCGGTAGATATCTCCCTCAAACTGAAAACACCCATCAGCAATCCCTGGATCAGCACGAAAATTAAAGGGAAACTCAATCTCGAGGATATCAAAAAAATCTATCCGCTCCAGAAAGACGTAAAAGGAACGCTGGCTGCCAATCTCTTCCTCGAGGGGTACAGTTCTGCCCTCGAAAAACAACAGTACGACCAATTTAAGGCTGAGGGAAACTTGCAAATAAACAACCTTTTCCTTCCTGACAGCGCTTTTTCTGAAGGGATTAAAATCAGTTCAGCCCTACTCAACTTCAGCCCGGCTTTTGCAGAACTTGCTCATATGAGCGGTTCATTGGGCAGAAACTCATTTGATGTACAGGGGAAAATCACGAATTATCTGGGTTACTACCTCAAAAACGAGCCGCTAAAAGGTCAGTTCACCTTTCAATCATCCTACCTCAACCTTAACGATTTCATGCAGGGACAGAGCACAAGTTCCCGCCCGGCTGATACAGTGGCACTGAAACCTATAGCCATACCCGCCCAAATCGACTTCACCCTGAAAGCCAACATTGCCACATTGCTGTATGACAAGCTGGAGCTTAAGAATGTTAATGGAACCGTGTTAGTGCGAAATCAACAATTGATCTTGGATGGACTCACCTTTAATACCCTGGGTGGCACCATGGCTCTGAAAGGCAGCTACGATACCCGCCAGCCCGACAAGCCCAGCACCAGCCTCGAAATGAACCTGAAAGAAATAAGCATTGCGGGCGTGGCCTCCAACTTCGTATCTGTTAAAAAAATAGCCCCTGTAATGGAAAAACTTACCGGTACGGTAAGCGCCAGCCTAAATCTGAGTACGCTGCTGGGCCCCGATATGATGCCTGACCTAAATACCTTGTTCTCTTCAGGGAAAATTGAGACCGGAGCCCTGAAGGTGAGTGGGGTAAACGCCCTTAACAAACTCGACGAGGCCTTAAAAATCAATAAGCTAAGTAACCTCAACCTATCGCCAGCCCATGTAGCATACCTGATAGAAGGCGGTAAGCTGATGCTCAAGCCTTTTGAGCTAAAGGCCGGCAATCTTACTGGCACATTGGCTGGTGAAGCCCTTGTCGGGACCCGAGAACTCAACCTCGATTTCCTCTTCAGCATTCCAAGATCGGAATTTGGAGGCGCGGCCAATAATGTGTTGAACGGCCTGGTGGCCGAAGCCGGGAAAAAAGGTCTGAATATCAATCCTGGCGAAGTCATCAATATAGCTAGCAAAATCACTGGAACAGTAGATAATCCCAAGGTTAGTGTTTCGCTGGCCCAGTCGGGAGGAAGCATGGTGACAGGGCTGAAGCAGCAGGCCGAGCAGCAGTTTAACCAGAAGAAAGAGGAACTGGAAGCCAAAGCCCGGGCCGAACTGGAAGCCCAAAAAGCTGCTGCCGAGCAAAAGCTCAGACAAGAACAAGAAAAACTAAAACAAGAGGCAGAGAAGAAAAAAGCAGAGCTGGAAGCCAGAGCCAAAAAAGAGGCCGACTCTCTGAAAAAGAAAGGAGAACAGGAGCTGAAGAAAAAACTTAAAAAGTTCTTCTGATTCATTCATCTTCAGTCTTTTATTCTTTCTTTTATTTTATAATTGAAAATTTACTTGGGGGAAAAGGGAAAGCCGTCATCCCCCTTTTTATTTAAATTTATCCTCAAAAAATCTACTGACCTTGGTTTCTGAAGCAAAGAACCCTGCGATAGTAATCAGTGCCTCCCGGATGACTGACCTTCCGGCTTGGTATCCCCTGAGGCTGATCGAAGAAATAGAAATCAGACGAAACAAGGGTCAGAAAATACACACCCTGGTGCTATGGACCAAGCATCCGCAAAGTCTTTTGCGTAAATCGCTGGCTGATTATCTGGAAAAATTAAAAAGAGAGGCCGTACAATTATATATACAGCTGACCATTAGCGGTATGGGAGGACGGGTGGTGGGAACCGACAAGGATGGTAAAGCCTGGATGCCCGAGCCCAAGGCTCCGGATACGCAAGAAAGCCTCAGCCTTTTGCCTGAAATCGTGCAGCTAACAGGTTCTCCCGACCGCATCCGCCTGCGCATCGATCCCTTGCTCAAGATAAAAGACAGCCTGGGAAAATTTTATTCGAATGTGTCAGAGATTGAATATATTGTCAGGGAATCAGCCCGGCAAGGCATTCATTACTTTTCATTCAGCCTGGTAAGGCCTGGCATCTATCGCAAGGTAGACCGCAGGTTTGAAAAGGAAGGCATTCATTTGCTGGATTTTACTCAGGAAGACCAGGATGCCCTTCGCAGAAAATTTACCCTACTACAATCGGAACTGGGTATTCGCTTGGAAGCCTGCAGTGTGGAAGGCTGGCCTACCTCGGCATGCATCGATGGTCAGCTGCTCATGCAATTGCATCCCGAGGGGGGCCTCATCTCACTTAAAAAGCCTCATTCCCGCCCGTTATGCGGATGCACCCATTCGATAGATATTGGGGGCTGGCCACCCAAGCCCTGCCCTACCGGCTGCATCTATTGTTATGCCCGACCTCAGAGGTGAAAGATTTCAAGGGAAGTATCGAAATCGACGAAGAAATCAGCTTTGTGCTTCAGGGCTTGCACCGCCTTATGTTCTGCTTCCAGCACCTGCATCCTGAATTCATCCAGCTCTTCATTTTCTACCTCTTTTTGCACCTCCATGGTTTCGCGGTAAGTGAGCTCGATAAAGACCTTCAGGTCAGCTTCTTGCACCTCCATGGCGTATAAGCCACTGATAATTAATATTTCAATATTTTTAAAATCGGTAATCAACTCATCCACCTGATCGTTCATCAGGTCCACCAAGGGAAGGGCCGATTTGCTTCCGGTGAGGAAATCGGAAATGTTTTTGCGAAGCAATTCCCAATCAATCTCCTGAGGGCCAATAGATTCCAAGCCATTGCGTCGACGCCATTCTGTACGCTCGGCGGGAGGCACGCGATAATAGTTATCGAGGTAGATGGTCTTAACCTTGATGCCCCTCTTTTTCAGCTTTTTGCCCAACACATGGGCAATGGAAGCCTTTCCCGCCCCTACTTCACCCGAAATGGTGATGATGTACTTATCGGTTTTCTCAGCCAGCACTTTCTCAAGGATGGTTTTGGCTGCTTTTTTATGTTTCTTGTTGATTATAAGATGGTTTTCGTACATAAGGCAGGTTATTGGAGGTGCACAAATCTAATCAATTTTTTGGCTCAGGGGAAGGCCAGGCTCCAGCGCAACTTCCATGTCTCTGATTTTTACACGAAGCTTGTCATGGGTGGCCGAAGCGGCTGTAATTTCGATGATGGTATGATCGAGCTTGACATAATAGCGTACACCCCTGAACTGGAAGCTGAATTGGATGCGTTCCCAGCCGGCTGGCAGGGCAGGATAGAAAGCAGGTACCTCTCCTCTCAAATCGAGACCGGCATATACCGACAGAGCAATCCATAGTGTACCCGCCATAACACCCGCATGAATGCCTTCGGCAGTGGTTCCTCCCTGAATATCAATATAGTCGCTGGTCAGTGCTTCGCGGTAAAGTTGCCAGCCCAATTCATCCTCGCCCACCATGCGGGCCAGCTTGGCATGCACTATGCGGCTGAGCGTGCTTCCATGCGAAGTGCGTTGCAGATAATATTTCAGGTTGCGATGGATGTAATCCGAGGGCATGGAATAACCCATCTCTGACAACAGACTTGTAACTTCCTCAGGATAAAGATTATAAAATATCATGAGGGCATCGGCCTGCTTCGCCACCTTATATTCATCCGGTGACATGCCTTCGGCCTTGAGCAGACGGTCCATGCGATACACGTTCCCGTATTTTTTTCGGAAATAATCCCAATCGAGCTC
This sequence comes from Bacteroidales bacterium, assembly GCA_049969475.1. Classification (GTDB taxonomy): domain Bacteria; phylum Bacteroidota; class Bacteroidia; order Bacteroidales; family TTA-H9; genus UBA2030. The sequence goes on from JBMFOU010000015.1 coordinate 65,759, forward strand.
TTTTAGTTCGAAATAGCCGTCGTATTGAGCGATGATGCCATCCGGGCTAATACACAAGTTAAGATTGCGACTGATATCATGCCAGCGTTCCCATTCCTCTTCATTCAAACCGATTTGAGCAGCAATGCGGCCCAATTCCTTTTCTCCGATAATTTCCCTGATTTTATAGGCGGTACGTAAGGCCCAGGCGGTCATTAAATTGGAATAGGCATTGTCGCGCAGACCCCCCTGCTCACTGTCAGGGTATTTTTCATGAAATTCATCAGGCCCCATGACACCGCTGATGTGATACCTACCTGTAGCCGGGTCTTTCTGCGCCAGGCCTGTCCAGAAAAGGCAGATATCGAGGAATATCTCCGCTCCGTATTGCGACAGGAATTCATAGTCGAGGGTGGCATGGAAATATTCCCAGATATTATAGGCAATGGCGAGCGAAACATGCCGTTGAAGAGAACTGTAGTCGTCGCCCCACTTACCTGATATAGGATTAAGATGAAGCACCTGGGTTTCTTCGCGGCCTGAAGAACCGCTTTGCCAGGGGAACATGGCTCCTCGGTATCCGTGCTGACGGGCATACTCACGGGCAGCCGGTAACCTGCGATAACGATACATCAGCACGCTGCGGGCCACTTCGGGGAAGTTGTAATAATAAACCGGCAGGATATACAGTTCGTCCCAAAATATATGTCCACGATAAGCCTCTCCGTGCAAACCGCGGGCAGGAATACCGAAATCGTAGTTCACATTGTGCGGAGAAGTGGTAACCATGAGGTGGTACAGATGCATGCGGAAGATTTTCTGTGCCAGGCGATCGCCTTCCAACTGAATGTCGGCCCTCATCCAGATACGACCCCAGGCGGCTTCGGAAAGAGTGAGCATTTCATCAAAACTCGGCAAAGACTGTAATTGCTGTTGGGCTTTACGCAAAGGGTCATTTTCGGTTAGGCTATTGCACAAAGCCACCTTTTTTACCATCTTCAGTTCTGAACCCTTGGTAGCCTTTCCTTTAAGGAGAATATAGCTACGTCCTTCCGACACTTCGGGCGAGGAAGTGGATTCGAAATTACTCTCCACCTGAAAAGCTGTAGCGATGGTAATCTGGCTTTGCACCGTTCGGTTAACAACATACCCCGAGGAAGTTCCAGCCTGCTGGTCGATCATCACCAGATGCCGCTGATTCAGAGCCCTATAACGCTCTACCCCATCATTGATGAGGTTACCATCCACACCAGCACGGAGGGTTACCTCTCCTTCATAATCCTCAGGAATTACCACATATTCCTGGGCAGCCACATAGGGATTTTGCATGGAGACAAAACGCCGCGACTGAACCCGCACCCGTTGACCCTCATAGTTTACGAGCATCTCACGTTCCAGCAGACCATTTTTAAAATTCAGGCGCCGGGTAATATGCAGCACTTCATGCACCTGAGGATCGAACCAGGGACCTTCACCCAAACGGAAAGTAAACGGCAGCCAATTAACTGCATTCACAAAATCTTCATTTTCAACATCCCTGTCGGCCACCTTAGAAATCAGCCGATTGTAGAGTCCAGCCATGTAGGTAGCGGGATAATGATTGCCACCGGCCGAGGTTTCTTCCATGGCTCCCCGCGTGGCGAAATATCCATTGCCTGTTGCCAGGAGGGTTTCCCGGTGTTTTTCTTTGGAAGGAACATAGTCGTGATATGTCAGGCTAAAATTATCGGCTGGCAAGCCTATTTCAAACCATTCTACAATACCCGCAATGCCACCCAGCTCTGCCAGATCACTAACCACCCTATCGGCTCCGTTGATGAGTAGCTCCCGGTGGTTGTGTTCGCGGGCAATGCCCAGCACCATACCAAAATTGCCGGCTCTCCCGGCCTGAACACCTGAAACGGCATCTTCCACCACCACACATTTTTCAACAGAGACCCCCAGCTGAGCTGCGGCTGTGGTGAAAATATCCGGCTCAGGCTTACCCTTCAAACCCAAATCGGCCGAAACAATACCGTCCACCCGGGCTTCGAAAAGATTGAAGATTCCAGCCCTGCGCAGCACCTGCTCGCAATTCTTGCTCGAGGAGGCTACGCCTACCCGAATATTGTTTTTTCGTAATTCATAAATTAGTTCAATGGTCGATTGGTAAACCTTTACCCCATCTGTTTCGAGCACTTCGTTGAATGCCAAATTTTTACGATTTCCCAATCCACATATCGTTTCCATTTCAGGGCTATCTTCGGGAGTTCCCCAGGGCAGTTCTATACCCCGCGACTTTAAAAACGATTCTACACCCTGATACCGGGGTTTGCCGTCCACATAAGGAAGATAATCAGCATTGTGATCGAATTCCCGGAAAGGCAGGCCGTGTCTGCGGCTCCATTCCAACAAAAATTCATCAAACATTTTTTTCCAGGCCGCGCTATGCACCAGGGCTGTTTGAGTGATAACTCCGTCGAGGTCGAATATGACGCCCGAAAAGGGTAAGGGCTTCAGCATATGTTTGCGGTTTTGCGAAAATTTTGTGGAGGCAAATTTAGGAACTTTGCCCCGGAAAAAGGGTGAAGCCCCTTCTGTTTTATCTTTGCCCATGCTTTGGCCCAAGAAAAAGAGTCATATCGAGGCGCTCATCGAGCAGGGTGAAAATCAGCACCTCGACTTTAAGTTTGCGGTGAACGATTCCCGTAAAATTGCCCGTTCGATGGTGGCTTTCGCTAATAGCGAGGGAGGAACTCTTTTAATTGGCGTGAAGGACAACGGGGCCATAGCGGGAGTACGTACCGAAGAGGAACTGCACATGGTAGAAACCGCTGCCAGCCTTTATACCCGGCCTGAGGTGAAATTTCAGTCGGTGCCCTGGAATTTAGGCGGCAAGAAGATACTGGAAGTCAAAGTTATGCCTGGCATCCAGAAGCCCTACCTGGCCCCCGATGAAAAAGGCCGCTGGATGGCCTGGGTACGCAACAACGACCGAAACATACTGGCCCCTACCGTGCTCATCGAATTCTGGAGAAAACAAATGGAGGGACAAAAGGTGGTGATAGAGATGGGTATTCCGGAAAAACTGCTCTTGCGTCTGTTTGAAACCCAGGGGCTGGTCAGCATCGAGGAATTTAGCCAATTGATAGGTATCAGCCGGCGTGAGGCTTCCCGCATTATTATCGATTTCATGCTGCTGGGTATTGCCGAGTGCCGCTTCGAAGAAGATAAACCCTTCTTTTGCCGCAAACCCGGAGCCCCTTTATAAATGCTTCAATGCTTCCTCCGATTCCCGGATAAAAAACTCCAACTGGTTGAGTCCCTGGCCGGTAAACAGATACTTATGATCTTTTAGAAAAACAATGGCCTCCCTGACCTCATCCAACACCACGGGTTCTCCTCTTGCCAATGCCGTAAGGCTCCGGTTGATAAAACTGATCTTCTCTCCAATGATTTCGGCCAGCTCTTCCTTATTCTGATAATAATAAGGGCTCATGGAATAAAATTTTTGCAGGCAAATATACCCACGTAACTCCCTGCATTCTATTTTTTGTATCAGAAAGTGTGAATGTTTTGCTAAATTGCTTATTACTAATATTTTATAATTACGACCTGCATTCTTCCCCAGCCTGAAGCTTAAATGAATAGCCCCTGGTAATAGCCTGGCCATCGCCTCAGGCAAGCTGCTATCTTTGCCCTCAGATTTTTTGTTATGAAAAAGTTTGTAATTGTTGTAATATTCATAGCCTTACACCATGACTTCCTTTTGGCGCAAAATGATACTCTTACTTCGGGTAAGCCGACGCCCGAAATTCAATGGCCGGATTGGATGCAGACGCCTGAAAGTTTAAATCCAGCCCGGTTGAAGCTTTTTGTGGCAAGTGGAACAGTGGCATATGGAACAACGCTTTTAGGGCTTAACTACCTGTGGTACAAGGATTATCCCCGGAGTCGTTTTCATTTTTTTGATGACAGCGGAGAGTGGCTGCAGGTGGACAAGGCTGGCCACGCCGTAACCCCCTATCTTGAGGCCTATTATATAATGCATGTATTGCGTTGGACGGGTGTGGAGCGTAAAAAAGCTGCTGTATATGCAGGAGCCACAGCTTTTATGCTACAAAACACCATTGAGGTGTTCGATGGATTTTCAGCCGGCTGGGGGGCCTCGCTCAGCGATGTAGCTGCCAACCTGGCCGGAGCAGCCCTTATGACATCTCAGGAATTGGTCTGGGGTGAGCAACGCATCCGGCTCAAAATCATGCCCCATTTTCAATCGTACCCCGAAGGAGAACTCCGCCAGAGAGCCGAAAGCCTTTACGGGAAATCACTCCTGGTAAGATTTTTCAAAGATTACAATGCACTGAATACCTGGATGAGCTTCAACCTCAGTTCATTTCATGCAGGCCAGCAGATACCTCCCTGGCTCAATGTGGCGCTGGGCTATGGAGCCGGCGGTATGTATGGCGGCTACGACAATATTTGGACCGATAACCAGGGCATTCGCCACGACCGAAGCGACATCATACGCTACCGCCGCTTTTTTATCTCCCCTGATATCGATTTCAGCCGTATAAAAACACGGTCGCCTTACATAAAAATTCTACTCGAAGCACTTAACATCCTCAAAGTGCCCCTGCCAGCCCTGGAATATAATACACGGAAAGAATTCAAATTCCATCTTTTTATGTAAACCCATGAATTACAAGCGCTTTATTCCATTAATACTATTTATTGGGAGCCTCTTACCTCTTGGTACTCATTCCCTGTCGGCCCAGGAAGCAAGTCGTTGTCCGCTAATCATTTCCGGACGGGATACCCTGAGTAGCCCCACCTTTTATTTTACCCGTTCGATGGAGCTTCGACTGATCAGCCCTTCACCCAATAGTACCATTTATTACACCTTGGATGGAAGCCCTGCCGAACGCACCTCGCCTTCCTATACCTCACCCTTATTGCTTTCGCAATCGGCCATTTTAAATATTCTCTCTGTTGAGATGGGACGTAAAGAAAGCCGATGCAACAGGGTTCAGCTGCGCCGCATCCAGGGCATCGAAAGTGTTACGCTTCATGCCCATGAATTCATTGCCAGAAACGGGAACATACTCTCGCTATTCGATAGCCTCCCTGCACCCTTTATTCAAATCCCCGCTAAAGCCAATGAAATTACATTGATCATCAATCGAGGTATCGCTACCGGGGCCGATAGCATCCGCTTGAATGTAAATCCAGATTTAAAAGACGAAATTCGCAGCATAGATATATTTCTGTCCAGGGATGGGAAAAAATATTTCAGGCCAGACAAGCGGGGTGCTAATAAAGCAGATATAAAGCAGGCTGAGACAATAACTATTTATACCGCAGGAGAAGTATTTCGTTACATAAAATGGGAAATTCGACTCAGAAAAGCTCAGAACGCCAATCCGCGGATTTTGCCTCTAAGTTCCATCCAAATCTTTAGCGAAATCAATTCATAGAGGGATTTGAGGCCACAATGATCCCGTCTTTCATCACCAAGCGGCGGTCGGAAAGGGAGGCCAGGGCATCGTTGTGGGTAACTATGACAAAGGTTTTCCCAAATTCTTTACGCAGATCAAAGAAGAGGTTATGTAGTGAAGCGGCTGAGGCGGAATCGAGATTCCCGGAAGGCTCATCGGCCAGGATGATCTCAGGATCGTTCATAAGGGCACGGGCAACTGCTACCCGCTGTTGTTCGCCACCTGAAAGGGCCGGGGGTCGATGATGGAGCCTTTCGCCAAGACCCATAAATTCAAGCAGAAAACTGGCCCGCTTCTGAGCTTCCTTATTCGATTGACCTATAATGTAAGCGGGTATGCATACGTTTTCAAGGGCAGAAAACTCTGGTAAAAGATGGTGAAACTGAAACACAAATCCTATATGGTGACTTCTAAACCGGGCCAGCTCTTGTTTGTTGAAGGAAAAAATATTTGTTCCCTTGAATAAGACCTGCCCTTTGTCAGGTTTTTCCAAACTTCCCATGATGTGAAGCAGCGTAGATTTGCCAGCCCCCGAAGCACCCACAATGGCCAGTACCTCGCCGTCGTTTATCTCCAGGCTGATGCCTTTAAGCACTTCTACTGACCCATATCTTTTATGAATATTGCTAACTGAAAGCAGTGTCTCCATCCTGTTCATTTTAAGAAGCTGTGCTAGCTGGCCTCAGCCATTTGCGAAGGTACAGATAATCGAGATAATAGACCAGTCTGAGGGAAAGGGTCTTTTGGGGTGATGAGGTGAAAGTATTCGACAGGGCATCGAAAAAGGGCAGGCTTCGATTATCATCTTCTGCAAACGCCTCATTTTTCCATACAAAACTGAGAAGACTTCCGGGAGAGAACTCCCACTGAAAAGCAGTTTCGAGGTTGAAGGTACTAAAATAGAAGCCCGCACTGCCCTCGTATTTATCCAGATTAGCCAGACGCCCGTTTTCCATCAATGTAAAATATTTATCGTAATCGCCGGCATAGGAATAATGCCTGCCCCACACGCTCAAGGACAGATTGTTGCGGAAATTATAATTAACCGAAAGGCTGTTTTCCAGTCCTCGAATAGAACGATTCACAAAAACCACGTCGTTGTCTTTTACTTCCAAAAATCCTCTGTCGTTATGACTTTCTTCTGCACTCAACTTGTAAACAATGAAAAATCGGTCGCTCAAGCGTATACGGGGGCTTAAAACTGCACTGATAAAGGAACCATCAAACTCTGTACTTTTAAAACTAACCCCCCCATCTACGGCCAGGGGCTTACGATAATCGCTGGAATAATTAAAACTCAACCATCCATAACGTGGCAACAGGTAATAGCGACCAGCTACTCGCGGTTCATAAAAATCATAAACGAAAAACGGTGAAATCTGCACAGAGGCCCAGAAGGTTGTATATTTCAGACTGGTGGTTACCAATTGTAAGCGCAATGTTGCCTGCTCAGTTTTTTGAGTGGAAAGCCTGTGCTGATGGTTGGCAACTGCTTTAAAAGTGAGATTACGGATGCGTCCCACAGGATTGAAAATACGATAGATGTAAGTAAATGATTTCTGGAAATAATCGCGCTGGGTGGTAATTCCCAGATCGTTGGCATTATAATTTTTATTCACGATTTTACCTGATACGGTAAATTGATGTTTTCCAGACATTTTGCCTGTATTGAATGACAGGCTGCTACCCAATGTTCCCCGAAAGCCCGAAATATTGTCGTAATTGTAGTTCTGACTCAGGGCGCTGGAGAGTTCAAGGCCCCATTTCTGGCGGGGGGTATATAATTTGAATCCGCCAGCACTCACATTCGATCGAGAATAATGATCTTCCCTGATAACACTGATATTCATCAGCCAGGCAGAGGATCCATTTTTGAGGGCCTGATCTACCACCAACACATTATAATTGGCAAAAGGTTCTGTTACCACCTCACGAGTGGTTCCCCTGAGTGTATCTTCAATAACAGCATGCATGCGGGCGGTAAGGGCATTGAGCAGCCCTATTGCCAGTCCCCGATTGCTTCGTCCCGAAACTTTAAGGGCATTGATTAGCCGGGCCTGCGCCGGGTTATCTATCAACACTTCACCCGAATCGAGACTGGAAGCCACCTGGTAAAAACCTGACGGTGTTCGACCAATGCGGCGTGAGTAGAAAAGCTTTTCCCTGTCGAATAAGTCCATGGCCTCCCGGAAAAAAGGACGCTGCTCCTCATAAATCGTCTCAAAAGCTGTCAAATTCTTGATTTTATCGTCCGACTTCACCTGGGTAAAATCGGGCAGTAAAGTCATATCGAGGGTAAAGGCCTGATTGATGCCATATTTCATGTCCGCCCCACCGTTGTAAAACCATGACCAATCGCTCAAAGAAGCGTTTTTTGAAGGATAGTGTTGTAATGAAGCCGACAGGTAGGGATTAAACGATAGCCGCAAGGGGAGCTCTACCGAGCGAATGCCTTCCAGTATTCCCCACCAGGCCAATCGGTTTTGAATACCCTGGGGTTCAGGGTTCCATCGCGAGAGTTCTCTATATCGCCTGATTTGACGTTCAAACTGAAGCCCCCACAACTGCACCTCCTGTTTGGGAAAGCGTAAAGATGAGTAAGGTATCTCCATCTCCACTGACCATCCATCACTTTCAATGGCTACAGCACTTCGCCAAACGGCATCGTAGGTCTCGTCCAAAAAACGTTCATCGCATTGCACCCCACTGGCATAAACCTTAAAAACATAGGCATCCTGCTGATTTTTATATGTATCAAGCCCCACAGCAAAATAATCGGCGTTCAGGTCATCCTGGTCGCGATTACCCATCTGTCGTAAAATGCTGTCCGGATGCGGATCATAGAGTTTCGCCCCAATGTAAAGGGCATTATCGGTGTAAAGAATCCATACCTGGGTGCGAAAGCGCGAGGGTTGATCGAAATTGGGCATGTATTGTATAAAATCTTCTGCAGGATAGGCTGTCTGCCAGCAAGCTTCGGTTAGTAGTCCGTCAATAATGGGAGTTGTAAACGAGCGAACAGCCCGGAGATTTTTACCTTCCTCTTCAGCCCGGAGGCTCTTGGGTAATACCAGAATAATGATAATAATTATGAGGGTTTGCCTTATGAAAGACATCAAAATTCAGGTTAATTAAATAGTACTGCTAAGGTAAGCAGGAAGATTGAGATGGGAAAGGAGTTTTTGAGTTTGGAGTTTTTGAGTTTGGGGTTTTTGAGTTTGGAGGTTTTGAGTTTGGG